>NZ_JACOPB010000008.1:0-265939 GCF_014288005.1 Hungatella hominis | reverse complement strand
GCCCGTTAAAATTTACTATACACTCCATTTTTCCGTATTGTATTTTTACATTCCCAATCTGGAGTTTATTGTATTGAGCAATTATAGCGCTACTATCAAGTTTGTTCGCTAAATCACTATTTAATGTATGTTGTAAAAAAGAAATATTTAAGACACTAATTAATCAAAATCGAAAGAAAGGAGAGAGTATAAATGGATTATATTCTCACAAATACTGGCAAAAGAATGTCAGTAGATAATGTTATGAAAGACCGTTTTGGAAATTTACAGATGCAATTTCTTGAAACGAAGTTAGAGGTATCACGCGAAGAACTTGAGACAATTCTTAGAAGCTATGATGAAACTAAGATTCTGACTCTTTTTACTGATGGAGATGCGGAGCAGAACGCATATTCAAATTATTCCGCACTGGATGAGGTCACTGTTAAATATGATGCTGTTGTACAGGAGGCTAGACCAGCAGTAAAAGCTAAAGAGGCTGTTGTTGATGAAAACAATCAGATTTTAGAGCCAGCGGTCGAAGCCCAGGAAGCAATACCAGAGATTCGTGATAACGTGATAACAGTTACTATGGCAAAATTAAGCCTGGTTGAAATTCAGTTACAAGAACTGAGAAGTGATGTAAATGATCTTAACCTTGGTATGGCCGAGATGTTGGGGGTATAAAGATGGCAGAATGGAAAAAATCTATTTTTGTAAATGCTATTAAAATAAGAGTCGGTAACGGCGAGGGAACCGCTGAAGAGATTATTAATTTCTATACGAAACTGACTGAAGAGGAAAGAGAAATTCTGAAGGCTGAATTCTCATTATAAGTGACAAAAAGCAGGGTGAAAAAATCTAACTTTTTAACCCTGCTTTTACCAATTTATTTTGGGAAAGTTTTTGCCAAATATCTTGAGAATTTTTGCCAAAAATCTTGAGCGCGCACAATCATGGCCCAGTATTTCGGAGCCCAGTCGGAAGTTAAAGTAAAAAAAACGATTATAAACGGATTTTTTCTACTGACAGTCGTGTCTGTGTTAATGGGAGGAATGGGATATCTGCTGGCAGAACCGGCACTCAGGCTTCTCCGGACGCCAACGGAATACATTGGGGATTCCGTTACATATTTAAAAACTGTATCCTGCGGAATGGCAGCAGTGGCAGCCTACAATGGAGTCGCAGCCATGCTGCGGGCATTGGGCGACTCAAAAACACCGCTTATTTTTCTCGTGCTGGCTAGTCTTTTAAACATTGGGCTAGATTTGCTGTTTGTCCTCTATTTTAATATGGCAGTCTATGGTGTGGCAATAGCAACTGTAATTGCTCAGGGAACCAGTGCGGCCGGATGTATGATTTTTGCTTTTCGGGTGAATCCTTACTTTAAAGTAAAAAGAAAAGATATAATTCTGGACCGCGACATTCTTAGCCAGTGTATCCGCCTCGGTGTTCCGGTTACCTTTCAAAATGCCCTTATAGCCGTCTCAACCTCCTGTCTTCAGGGCGTTGCTAATGGATTTGGTCCCAGTGTGGCTACCGCATATACCATGACGACCAGGCTGGAACAGCTGATCGGCCAGCCATACAGCTCTATGGCCTCCGGTATTTCGACGTTTACGGGACAGAATATGGGAGCGGGCCGGATCAAACGGGTAAGACAGGGGCTAAGGACCGGACTTATTTTTTCCGCCGGTTTCAGCGTGGTCATGCTAATTCTCATGCGTTTTGGCGGTCATTTGATTTTACGGCTGTTTGGCAATGATATAGAAATTCTCGGTATCGCCGTAAATGCGTTGAAAATTACAAGCTTTTTTTATTTTCCGCTGGGTGTGATCTACTTAATCCGGGGCCTGTCTAATGGAGCCGGAGATGCGGCCTATTCCATGATGAATGGAATTGTTGAGGTATTTTGCCGCTTTTTCTTTTCCATGGTGCTGACGAGGATTACCGGGATCGGCATGTGGGGAGTCTGGCTGACGACTGGATTTACATGGAGCCTGACTGCTCTGGCCAGCGTGGTTCGCTATAAACAGAAAAAGTGGATGAGAGGATATCCGGGGATATCCGTTAACAATTATGTTCAAACAGAGAAAAATGTATGCAAATTCTGACAAGAACGATTTTACGTAAAATCAATTCTGGTTTTAAAAGAAATTAGTTACAACTAAAATATGACAGAGTGTTTTCACCGATTTCTCACATACTATGAAAGGAGCAAAAAATTGTCTCCTTTCATTTTTTATAAGGAGGTATGTGAGATGACGGGAAAAAAATTCCACAGATATGTGGTGGCTGCGTTTTGGGTGAGCCTGGTGTTTTGCATCGGCTTCTCTTATTTCTATATGAAGTGGGTGATACCGGACAAGCTGAATGTCGTAGCCGAAGAAGAAGAACAGTTTCATTTCTCCATGCCTTTTGGAGTGACGCTGTCTTCAGACAGTGAGGAAGTGGTTTTAAGTAATGGTTCCAATATTCCGACGGATCAGATTAACCTTTCCGTGAACCAGCCGTTTTCTGTATATTCAGAAAATCAGGGAAGCTACAAGATTGGCTTAAAGCTGTTTGGCTGGCTTCAGCTAAAGGATATCCAGGTGGATGTGGTGGATACGAAATACGCCATTCCATGCGGAACTCCAGTGGGAATTTACTTAAAATCTGATGGGATTATGGTAATTGGAACGGGGGATATCACGAAGAAAGACGGTATGATTGTAGAGCCGGCCTTTGGAGTGCTTCAGTCGGGGGACTATATTGAGGCATTTAATGGAACACCTTTAAAGGATAAGGAAGCGCTGGTTACAGAATTAAACAAAAATGGTACCAGCGAGGCGGTTTTAGCAGTCCGACGCGGAGATCAGGAGATCGAGGTAAAGATGACTCCGGTGGAGGGAGAGGATGGGAATCCGAAGCTGGGAGTCTGGGTCCGTGACGATACTCAGGGTATTGGAACCATGACTTATATTGACATGAATGGTAATTTTGGGGCGCTGGGACATGGGATCAGCGACAGTGACACAGGCGGAGTCGTCCAGATTGAGGACGGCGCGCTATATGAAACTTCAATTCTGGGAATCGAAAAGGGAACTTTCGGTAAGCCGGGAGTCATGAGCGGAGTGATCTACTACGGTCCGGGATCGGTGTTGGGAACGATTCATTCCAATACGGAAGAGGGAATATTTGGTACGGTCAATGAACGGTTTAAGCAGACCGCAAAAGCAGACGCGATACCAATCGGATACCGCCAGGATGTCAAAAAGGGAACCGCATATATCCGAAGCGATGTTTCAGGAGTTGTAAAAGACTATGAGATCGAGATTCAGAAGGTGGATTATACGACAGCCCATAAGAACAAGGGAATGGTAATCAAGGTGACGGATCCGGAGCTGCTGGCAATTACCGGGGGAATTGTGCAGGGAATGTCAGGCTCGCCGATTATCCAGGATGGGAAGCTGATTGGGGCGGTGACTCATGTGTTTATCCAGGATAGTACGAGAGGGTATGGGATCTTTATTGAGAATATGCTGGAGGCGGCAGAATAATAGGAACAAAATATGTAACATGCAAAAATCGAGGATGCCGCTCTGAGCTTCCTCGATCTTTGCGTATATTTAAGAAGTTTTATATGCCGTTCCGCCTTCCCATATTCTTATCCCAGTACTCCAGACTCTTCACGGATTCGGGATCATCCGCGTAGACAAGGTGAATATTATGCTCTGTGATCTGTTCCAGAATCTCCGCCGGCGGCTCGGGATGCGTTGTGATAATGCAGTGTATCTGTGAGGCACTCCCAAAGATAAACATCCGGTTTCTGTGAAAACTCTGACTGGAAGTGACAAGAATCACCTGCCTTGCGACCTGAATCATAGCCTGCTTTACACCTACTTCAATATTTAAGGAAGCAGTCAGGTTTAAATCACTTGAAATACCGGTGGTGCCGATGAACACCTTATCAGGTCTGATCTGGTAAAATATCTTTTCCGCCTCCGGGCCAACGGTACACATACTGCGGCTGAGCACCTGGCCTCCTGCTAGAAATATGGTATGGTGGCTTTGCTCCAGTGCCATGGCGGCCCGGATAGAATTGGTAACAATATTGACCGGTGGTAAGGATTTAATTTCGTTGGCGATCATATACGTAGTGGTCCCGGAATCAAGAGCTATGGCATCATCTGGATGAATCAGCGTGGCGGCTGCCTTGGCAATCAGTTTTTTGTCCTGTTCATTAAACGCTTCACGAAGACTGAAGGGGATTTGATTGTTTTCATATTGATAGGGTAGCGAAACGCTGCCATGCTGCCTGGAGACAAGTTCCTTTGCCTCCAGATTTGCTACGTCTTTTCTTATCGTTACCAGCGAAACACCCAATGTACTGGAAAGTTCAGACAGGGATATGGACCCGGTTTGCTGCAGAGCCTGCAGAATATATTTTTCTCGGCTGTTCATAAGTTATTTATTTTCCTTTCTTACTCTGATCTTTTCGATTAACAACTAAAGTTATCTCGTATTTTCAATTCAATCTTCCAATTATTAATTCACTTCTTTTCGTATCCTATATATAAATTCAAAAATGAAATAAGTATACTTTCTAATATTATTTTTTCTTCTATTTAATTTTAGAATACATGATTTTTGTAAAAAATACAAGAGAAAAACGAAAAAAAGGTAAGATAAAAGTTTCGAATTCAAAATAAAATCCAAAGATATTAGTGAAAATGATGGTATGCATTTGAAAAAGAAAAGAAAATGCAGGAAAAATAATAAAAAACGATTAAAACGAAATATAAAAAGCAAATAAAAATACATAAATAATTTTAAAATATGTAAAAATAACTAAAAATATAACGATTAAATGAATAAATATTGACAAAAAGTAAAAAAACGGCTAAGATAAAGTCAAGAAATGAAACTAACAAACAGAAAAAAAGAAATAAAAACGAAAGAAAGGAAAATAATGGAAAATCAGAACTCAAGTTTTCAATACTGGATGCCCGTCAGGATTCTTTTCACAGAAGCGGAACCGGATATCAGAGAAGAAATCGCAGGGGAATCCATAGTCATAGTGACCGATCCATTTCTCTATGAATCGGGGGTAGCCGGGCGGACAGGAGACAGACTGGGAAATGCAGACGTTTCCTATTTTTCAAAGGTTGAGCCTAATCCATCGACAGATACAGTGAATGCATGTGCGTCTATGATCCGGGAGCATGAAGCTAAAACCGTAATTGGAATCGGAGGCGGAAGCAGTATGGATACAGCCAAAGCGGCGGCCTGTCTGGCTTCATCCGGCGGTGTGATCGGAGACTATGCAGGAAAGGGGAAAAGCTTCGGAAAACGAACCGTTCGTCTGATTCTGATTCCTACTACAGCGGGAACGGGCAGCGAGGTCACTAATGTGGGGGTCTATACCGATTCGGAGACGGGAGAAAAGAGACCGGTGGTCTGTCCGGAATTTTATGCCGATCTAGCCGTAATTCATCCGAAATATACTTATACTATGCCACGCAGCGTGACCGCGAATACGGGCATGGATGCATTCTGCCATGCTATAGAAGCCTATTGGAATTTAAACAGCCAGCCGATCAGTGACTCCTTTGCTGTACAGGCGATGAAGCTGATTCTCGATAACCTGCTTACAGCGTACCGCTTGCCGGAAGATGGAGCTGCACGGGAGAATTTATGTACTGCCAGCCTTCTGGCGGGACTTGCATTCGGGCAGACACGGACTACGGGTGCACATGTGCTGAGCTATCCTCTGACAGCAAGATACCACGTTCCTCATGGAACCGGATGTGCCATTACACTGCCGGCTTTTATACGGATCAGCGCTGAGAAGGCGGGAAAGAAGATGCAGACGCTGGCGGAGGCATTGGGATATATCGATGTGGAAGCTTTGGCAGATGGTGTATGTGATCTTATGAGATCATTGGAGATGCCGGTCGCTTTGAGGGAAATCGGGGCGAAGGCAGAGGAACTTTCAGGGATCGCGAAAGATGCAATGAATTATTATCCACAGCTTTCGCTAACTCCTGCGTTCATGACAGAGGAGACGGTGTTTGACATGCTGAAATCGATTTACTGAAAAGGAGTTGTTTCTATGAACTGTGCAGAAAATAAAGAACTGGCACAAAAGGCAAAAGAGATTCGTAAGCTGACGCTTACAAGTATTGCAAAGGTTGGAAAAGGCCATATTGGAGGCGCATTGTCTCTCTGCGAGGTGATGAGTGTCCTGTATTTTAAACATATGAATGTGCGGCCGGCTGATCCGCTGTGGGACGAACGGGACCGGTTCGTGCTTTCCAAAGGCCATGCGGGACCTGTGGTTTATGCGGCCCTGGTATTGCGGGGGTTTCTTGATCCTTCCGAGCTTGAGACCATGAACCATTTCGGCAGCATGCTTCCAAGCCACTGTGACAGGAAGCTGACCAGAGGCATCGATATGTCGACGGGAAGTCTGGGACAAGGGTTTGCGGCAGCAGCAGGGATGGCACTGGGGGCGAAGCTGGATAAAAAGGACTGTTTTATCTATGCAATCATCGGCGACGGGGAAAGCCAGGAAGGATTAATCTGGGAGACGGCTATGCTTGCAGGAAGCAGAAGACTGGATCATTTTATTGCTTTTACCGACTATAATAAGATGCAGATTGATGGATATATCGGGGACGTGAATGATTTGGAGCCTCTGGATAAAAAATGGGAGTCATTCGGATGGAATGTGCAGAGTATTGATGGTCACGATATTGGGGCAATTGATTTCGCCATTGAGACAGCCCGAAAAACAAAGGGAAAGCCGTCCATGATTATCTTAAATACAGCAAAGGGAAAGGGCGCATATTTTGCTGAAAATAAACTGGAGAGCCACAGTATGAATATAACGGAAGAAATGTATGTGAAAGCGCTGGCAGAAATAGAAGGCCGGGAGGTGTGTCTATGATCTATGAGAGAGAAGAAAGACCGCTTAAGGAGGTTTACTCAGACCTTCTTGTGGAGTACGGCAGAAAAGATCCGCGCATCGTAATCGTGGAGGCAGATCTGATGAAAAGCGGTTCTACGGACAAGTTTCAGCAGGAATTCCCGGACCGGACCTTTGATGTGGGAGTTGCAGAGGCCAATATGATCTGCGTAGCTGCAGGGCTGTCACTCATGGGGAAAATACCGTTTACACATACCTTTGCAGTATTTGCTTCCCGACGTTGCTGTGATCAGATAAACCAGAGCGTGGCCTACGCAGGCTGCAATGTAAAAATGTGCGGTTCGGATCCGGGCATCACCACCGAGTTAAACGGCGGCACTCATATGGCCATGGATGACGTGGGAATCATGAGAAGTATTCCGGAAATGACAATCTTTGAACCGGTAGACAGCCGGCAGCTGCGAGCTGTTTTTCCGCAAATTCTTAATCTGGAAACACCTGTTTACATACGGCTGTTCCGTCCCAATGCCACCAGAATTTTTACCGGGGAAGAGACTGACTTCAGACTTGGAAAAGGAATTGTAATAAGAGAAGGCAGTGATGTTACAATTCTGTCGTCTGGAATTATGGTAGCGGAGGCGCTTAAGGCGGCGGAGCTTCTGGAAGAACAGCAGATACAGGCGGAGATAATCAACATCCATACAATAAAGCCTTTGGATACCAGGCTTATTATAGAGAGCGCAGCAAAGACCGGATGTGTGGTGACTGCGGAAAATGGGAGTATTTACAATGGACTTGGCAGCGCTGTCGCGGAATGCCTGGCGGAGCACCTGCCAAGACCGATGAAACGGATCGGAGTGCAGGACTGTTTCGGACAGATTGGCCATGTGGAGGAACTTTTGAATGCATTTCACATGGCAGCCGAAGATATTGCCGCTGCCGCTGCCGAACTGGTAAGAAACAAGGAAAAGGGAGGATTGTAATATGTTTGTTTCAATGAAAGAAATGCTGAACCATGCCCATGAAAATAAATATGCAGTGATGGCGGTAAACTGTGTAAATATGGAGCAGGTTAAGGCATGTGTGGAGAGTGCTGAGGAGGAATGTTCACCGATTATCTTAAATATTTCTCCGAGACAGATGAGAGAGCACGGACACAGCTATGTACTCACGCCCATGGTGCGTTCCATAGCGGAACGTGCGGCGGTACCGGTGGCTTTTAACCTGGATCATGGAGCCGCATATCAGGATTTTGTGACGGCTCTGCAGTCTGGTTTTTCCAGCGTCATGATTGATGCCTCATCCTGTGATTTTGAGGAGAATGTCAGACGTACACAGATGATTGCAGCACTGGCCCACGGATGTGGTAAATCCTGTGAAGCGGAGCTTGGTCATGTGGGCAATGCGGACGCGGGCGATGATTCCAACAGTGTCTATTATACCAATCCGGAACAGGCCAGGGAATTTGTGAAGCGTACCCATTGCGACTGTCTGGCGGTCGCCATAGGTACGGCCCATGGAAGTTATCCGAAGGGGATGATTCCAAAACTGGATTTTGAGCGTCTTACTCTGCTTGCCAATACGCTTGACATACCCCTGGTGCTGCACGGAGGCAGCGGAGCAGGGGAAGAGAATATCAGAAAAGCGGTTGCCTGCGGAATTAACAAGATCAATGTAAATACAGATGTCATGGCTCATGCGGTAGCAGAGACAGGCCGGGCTCTGAAAGAGAATCCGGAATATGGTTATATGGATCTGTGTATGCGCTGTGAAGATGCTATGAAAGATTTTATTAAGAGTTATATGCGTATGATTGGCTCCAGCATGCGTTATACCTTTGGGAGCACGGCGGGAGCGGAATTCGACTGACCGAAAGGAGACGGCAAAATGAAAATTGCTTTAATTAATGAGAGCAGCCAGGTATCGAAAAACAGACTGATCTTTGAGACACTGAAGGAAACGGTAGAACCTCTTGGGCACGAGGCTTTTAATTATGGTATGAGCGAGGAGGATCCAGACTATGTGATCAGCTATGTGGAAGCGGGATTATTGGCAGCGATTCTATTGAACAGCCAAACGGCAGACTTTGTCATCACAGGGTGCGGAACGGGGGAGGGCGCCTGTCTGGCCTCCAATATCTATCCGAATGTGTACTGTGGCTATGTGAAGGAATCTGCCGACGCTTTTCTGTTTACACAGATTAACAGTGGAAATGCCATTTCCATGCCGTTTGCTAAAGATTTTGGCTGGTGTGCGAACCTGAATCTGAAATACGTGTTCCGGGAACTGTTTTCCTGCCGCCACGGAATCGGATATCCGCCTGAGCGGGGAGTGGTTCAGAGACAGTTCCGTGAATGCTTCGAGATGGTTAAGGAGCAGGTGTCAAAAGACATGATGACGGTCTTAAAGGAGGTGGACAGAGATATCCTTGAAAATACGGTCAGCGGAAAAAAATTTAAAAGTCAGTATTTTGTCCATACACCAGATTCGGAAATCCGGCGCTACATCGCTTTGATTTAATCGTACGAGGAGAAAGGAGGTGTGTGAGTGAGACATATACTGATTGCAACACATGGCCACATAGCCAGTGGATTAAAATCGGCGTTGAAACTGTTTCTGAATAAAGCGGATGATATTACAGTTATCGATGCATATGTTGGGGAGGCAGATGAGAATTATGAGCGTGATTTGGAGTTATTTCTCGGTGGGATGCAGGAGGGGGATGAGGCATACATATTTACAGATATCAAAGCCGGGAGCGTAAATCAGAAGGTGATGGCCGTCTTAGACGGTTTCGATAAGCGGACGGTTCTGGTTACCAATGTCAATCTGCCGCTTCTCGTTGGCCTTCTGGTGGAGGACGATGTGAAGACACCGGAAGAAATAAAGGCTATGATAGAGATGGCTCAGCCGGAGGTTATATCGCTTGAAGCGCTGAAGAAAAATCACATATTCACAACAGAAAATGACTTTTTTTAGGAGGAGGTAAGACAATGATACCATCGTTAAGGATTGATGACCGTCTGATTCACGGTCAGATCGCGCTTGTCTGGAGCAAAGCCTTCGGAACCAACCGAATTGTGGTGGCGAATGACAAGGCGGTGACTGATGAAGTGACGAACGTGTCGCTGCAGATGGCGGTTCCGACAGGAATAAAGCTTTTAATCAAGACCGTGGATGATGCGGTTAAACTGTTCCATGATCCGAGAGCGGCGGAGAGCAGTATTTTCGTATTAACAAACTGTATCGCTGATGCAGTGAGAATCGTAAAGGCCTGTCCCGGCATGATACAGTCGGTAAATGTGGCAAACGCCGGCAGGTTTGATACGTCGCCGTCATCGGAGAAACTGGTGTTATCAAGTACAATTATTGTGAATAAGGCAGAGCTGGAGGCGCTGAAAGAATTGGCTGCCATGGATATTCCTGCATACCAGCAGGTAATACCAAGTGATGCTAAAAAACCGGTAAAAGACTTGTTAAAGGGGCATTGATCAGAGAGGGGGAAACAGTAAATGGTTTTACGTGCATTTTTAGCAGCATTAGCGTATTTTATTTGTTATGGAGGTAACTGGCTGTTTGCACAGTCCATGACGGAGCGGCCGATCGTGGTCGGATTTATCACGGGTTTATTTTTAGGGGATATTAAGACAGGAATCATTGTGGGAGCCGCGGTCGAGGCGATCTTCATGGGGTCTGTGAATATTGGGGGGAATATTTCGGCAGAGCCCGCAGCTGCGGCAACCTTTGCAGTAGTTATGGCAACTATGGAAAATATCAGCGCGGACGCGGCGCTGGCTTTATCCGTTCCGGTAGGCGTTTTTTCAGCCTTCCTTTTCATGATTATTAACAATGTTTTATATAACTTCACGGCGCCCATTATCGACCGCCTCGCTGAAAAAGGCAACGATAAGGGTCTTATTACCATGAACTTTACCATGTGGTTTATCCGGTTCTTTATCGTGGCTCTATGCATGTTCGCTGGTCTGCTGGCAGGCGGCGCAGCCATCGAAGCCACGATTAACAGTATTCCGGCGGTGGTTCTGACAGGACTTAATACCGCCGGAAAATTCCTCCCGGCAGTGGGGCTTTCAATCCTTATGAAAATGCTTTGGAACAAACAGCTGGCAATCTATTTCTTCCTGGGATTCATTATGGTTGTATATTTAGGACTTCCGCAGGTCGCCATTGCGGCACTGGCAATTATTCTGGTAATTTCGGTTGCATTGCGGGATATGGAGCTTCATAAGCTTCAGGAGACCAGAACAGCCATAACACCAGTTGACAGAGAGGAGGATTTCTTCGCATGAAACAGAATACAATGTCAAAAGAAGACAGAAAGATGCTGAACTCCATTTTCTGGAGATCCATGTTCTTATCATCAGGCCGCTGCGGCGGACAGGTGAGGATGCATGCCGTTGGATTTATTAACAGCATTCTGCCGGCTCTTCGGCGCTACTATAAGGATGATCAGGAGGGCTACCGCCAGGCACTGATGCGCCACACTACATATTTTAACATGACACAACATGTGTCCACCTTCTGTATGGGGCTGGTTGCCTCCATGGAGAAGAAAGCATCGGAGGACAGTACCTTTGATACCAGCTCCATTTCCGCGGTAAAGACTTCCCTGATGGGACCAATGTCGGGAATAGGCGATTCGATTTTCTGGGGAGTCCTACGGCTTCTGGCCGCGAGTATTGCAATAACGTTTGCTGCCAGTGGTTCGATTCTGGCTCCGATTTCCTTCCTTCTGATCTTTAATGTACCCGCGTTTATCTGTCGGTATTATTTAACCTATAAGGGATTCAGCCTTGGTACAACATTTTTATCGGATATGCAAAAGAGCGGAACGATACAGATCCTTACAAAGGCCGCCAGTATTTTGGGCCTTGTTATGATCGGAGCGATGGTGGCATCTACAGTTACCTTTAAGTGTGCGCTTGCTATTCCCGTAGAGAATGCCGATCCAATTACGGTTCAGACGTATCTGGATTCTATCTTCAAGGGGCTGGTACCGCTGTCACTGACTCTGGGCTGCTTATATGCGCAGATGAAGAAAATCAATATTAATATCATCATGCTTCTGGTTCTGGCACTTGCTATGCTTCTGGCTTTGTTGGGGGTTGTTTAAAGACCTGCCTGTCAGACCGAGGCTCTGCCAGACAGGCTCTTCTCTCAACATAAATAAACAATTATTTAACACAGAATGGCAAAGGTTCCCGATTTACTGGGCCTTTGCCGTTTTAATGTCAGAAATTAATCTTAATACCTTTCAAAAAGCACCATAATATGGTAGAATATTCCGATAATCACGCGAGAAGGTTTTTCCCGACACCGAGCCACAAATTTCAACATTTACATAAAAATGAAGTCTGTCGGATTTTGTGACCAGGCCTGGATTTGGATCGAAGGGTGATTATTTCACTTCGGGGGCCATCGGAGGAAAATGTGGGAAAAACGCCCGTCTTTTGTCGAAAAATGCGACAGAATTCCATTGCGGCAATTCGGGGGCAAGTCTATAATGGCTTTACACTAATCATTCAATCAACAAGAAAGGGAGAGTAGGAAGATGTCGGAAATCAGTATTGCAATAGCGGACGATAACCTGCAGACGCTCAGTCTGCTAAACGATATATTGGAGGGAGAGGAGGATTTCCATGTCGTCGGGAAGGCGGATAATGGAGAAGATGCTTACAACATGATTGTAAAAACGAGCCCTGATGTTGTCTTATTGGATGTCATTATGCCGAGAATGGACGGAATTACGGTGATGGAGCGCGTGCGCGGCAATGCAGCACTGACTAAGATGCCGTCGTTTATTATGGTAACAGCGGCTGGAAGTGAGAATATTACCGAAGATGCGTTCCGCATGGGCGCCAATTATTACATCATGAAACCTTTCAATAAAGATATTGTTGTCGATAAAGTCAGAAGAGTCGGACACAGGAAAGCGAAAACACCGGGACTTTCAGGAATGAAGAAGGTCAAGCCATATGTGAACAAGAATGAGTACATGGAACAGAATCTGGAAAATGACGTGACTCAAATGCTTCATGAAATCGGCATCCCGGCTCATATCAAAGGATATCAGTACTTAAGGGATGCCATTGTTATCTCTGTACAGGACCAGGAAATGTTAACCAGTGTTACCAAAATCCTTTATCCATCCATAGCCAAGAAGCATCAGACAACACCGAGCCGTGTGGAGCGTGCGATCCGCCATGCCATCGAGGTTGCGTGGAGCCGGGGCAAGATGGATACGATCAATGATCTCTTCGGATATACCGTCAGCACCGGAAAGGGCAAGCCGACAAACTCTGAATTTATCGCCCTGATTGCGGATAAAATAAGACTGGATTACAAAAAACTTTAGAAAATCTATCACAATTATACTTCCTTATTTAATCAAAATGCAGTATACTATAAGACAAAGAGTGGCGCCCTCAGGGGTGACTGTAAATGAGGGAGGTTTTTTGATGAAGAAGATTTTATTCGTTGCATCGGAGGCAGTACCTTTTATTAAAACCGGTGGACTTGCTGATGTAGTAGGTTCCCTTCCCAAATGTTTTGATAAGGAATATTTTGATGTCAGGGTTATGATTCCCAAGTATCTGTGTATGAAGGAGTCGTGGAGAAACGACATGGAGTATGTAAACCATTTTTACATGGACTACATGGGACAGAGCAGATACGTTGGAATTCTTCAATACGTATACGAGGGAATTACTTTTTACTTTATTGATAATGAAGGCTATTTTAACGGACCAAAGCCATACGGCGACTGGTACTGTGATTTGGAAAAATTCTGCTTTTTCTCAAGGGCGGCTTTGTCGGCGCTTCCGGTAATTGGATTTCAGCCGGATGTGGTACACTGCCATGACTGGCAGACGGCGCTTATACCTGTCCTGTTAAAAGACCGGTTCCATGACGGAGAGTTCTTCCGCAGCATGAAGTCGGTTATCACCATCCACAACTTAAAGTTCCAGGGAGTGTGGGATGTCATGACGATCAAGAGGCTGACAGGCCTCCCGGATTACTACTTTACACCAGATAAACTTGAAGCATACAAGGATGGCAACCTGTTAAAGGGCGGCATTGTTTACGCCGACGCCATAACCACTGTAAGCGAGACGTATGCCGAGGAAATCAAGATGCCATTCTATGGCGAAGGGCTGGACGGTCTGATGAGGGCGCGTGCAAACAGCCTGCGTGGTATTGTAAACGGCATTGATTACGATGATTTCAATCCAGAGACGGATCCTTACATTGTCCAGAAGTACAATGCAAAGAATTTCCGCAAGGAAAAGATAAAGAACAAACGGGCCCTGCAGGAAGAGCTGGGACTGCCTCAGGACGACAGGAAGTTTATGGTCGGTATCGTGTCCAGACTGACTGACCAGAAGGGCCTCGATTTGATCCAGTGTGTTCTGGACGAGATGTGTCAGGACGATATCCAGCTGGTTGTGCTGGGAACTGGAGAAGAGCGGTATGAGAATATGTTCCGCCATTACGACTGGAAGTATAATGACAAGGTATCCGCGAATATTTTCTATTCCGAGCCGATGTCCCATAAGATTTATGCGGCCTGCGACGCATTTCTGATGCCGTCCTTATTTGAGCCGTGCGGTTTGAGCCAGCTGATGTCGCTCCGTTACGGAACCGTTCCGATTGTCCGCGAAACAGGCGGTCTGAAGGATACAGTGGAACCGTATAACGAGTTTGAGAGCCGTGGAACCGGATTCTCATTCCAGAATTACAACGCTCATGAGATGCTGGCGGTTATTCGCTATGCAGAGCGCATATACTATGATAAGAAGCGGGAGTGGAATAAGATCATTGACCGCGCGATGGCGATGGATTATTCGTGGAATACTTCGGCTGTCAAGTATCAGGAACTGTATGACTGGCTGATTGGCTATTGAGTTCAGATAAAGAAGGAAGCGGACATAGCATGAAAAACAAGTGTTTTACCCGGGAAGAAAAGGAGGAGGTGCTCCGCTGGGCGGAGGACTCTTCCTGGATCAATCAGGAGCGGTATGAAGATGATGATGCGTATCTTGCGTGTGTAGAGGACATTCTGGAAAATCCTGTGTTTCAATCCATGGATCGTTTTATGCAGCATGGGGATACTACCTGTAAGGCGCACTGCATTAAGGTATCTTATTTAAGTTACCGGATCTGCCGCCGCTTTGGCTGGGACTATGTACAGACCGCCAGAGCGGGACTTCTGCATGATTTATTCTTATATGACTGGCATACCCATGCGAAGGAGACGGGAGAACACTTTCACGGATTTACCCATCCGCGCAGGGCGTTAGCCAACGCAGAAAAGTACTTTGACTTAACGGATAAGGAAAAGGACATGATTCTGCGCCATATGTGGCCGCTTACCCCGGTTCCGCCAAAGAGCAGGGAAGGGATGGCCATCATTTACGCGGATAAGTTCTGCGGCCTGGCAGAGACGGCCGCCAGAGTAAAAAGGTGGGTTTTATACAGCCTGAGAGCGGGAAGAACCGCTTAAACCGGCTGGAAGGATCCTCTGATACAAAAAGCAGGAGAAAACCATGACATTTTGGGACGAATTACTGGCAAATCAGGTTCTGATGAGCGCTGTCACCGGCTGGGTGGTAGCTCAGGTACTGAAGACAATCATCGACCTTGCCCTGAATAAAAGCTTTAATCCGGAGCGGCTGGTGGGATCGGGCGGTATGCCCAGCTCCCACTCCGCAACGGTATGTGGAATGACGACCGCCGCCGCCTTGCATTACGGCGTCGGTTCTTTTGAGTTTGCAGTATGTTTTATCCTTTCCATGGTGGTTATGTATGACGCCATGGGAGTCCGCAGGGAGACGGGAAAGCAGGCGAAGCTGTTAAACAGCATACTGCTTGAGAACCCGCTCAAGTTAAGCGGAGAGGTGTTGCAGGAAAAGTTAAAGGAATATGTGGGACATACTCCGCTTCAGGTGGCGGCAGGTGCCATTCTTGGGATCGGCCTCGCCGTTTTTATGGCGCAGTATTATTAAGATAGGCGGATTCGTATGCTGTACCAGGCATGCGAACATCTGTAAAAAAGTCGGAATATTTCCGTGAATCGTAAGAAAATAATTCTTGATTTCTTAAGATATCCATATTATACTTTAACAAGTTAAAAAACTGTTAAAGTTGGAGGTACAATGGATATGACGATTTACCATACGATTAACTGGTTTTTCGCGTTTAGTTTCATCGGTTACCTTCTGGAATGTACCGTGCTCAGCTATGAAAACCGGAGACCGGTGTTGAACCGTGGCTTTGGACATGGCCCGTTTTGTGTCATATATGGCTTTGGAGCGCTGGGGGCCTGCCTGATTCTGGAACCGTTGGCAGGACAGCCTGTGGAGCTGTATTTCGCTTCCGTGGTGATGGCAACTTCCATGGAACTTGTGACGGCGCACATTATGATTAAGCTGTTCGGAGCATTCTGGTGGGATTACAGCCGGAAGCCTTTCAATTACAAGGGTATTATCTGTCTGGAAAGCAGTATTGCCTGGGGATTTTTAGGATTATTTTTCTTCAAGTTTTTAAATGGGTTTGTAAGCCAGCTGGTGGATGTTGTTCCGATCGGCCTGGAACGCCTTGTGGCCTTGGGACTCTTATCCTTCTACGTAGCGGATTTTACATACACCATGCGGTATCAGCTTAAGGCCGCGGAGATGGAGGAAGAGGAAGGCGTGTCAGTCGTGGGGCGTCTGAAAGTATATTGATGGTCGGCGGGATTCGTAAAGGGTCCCGCTTATTTCATTCCTGGGAGCATGCAAGAATCCAAACGCCGGACTTAAGATAGAAATGGAGGCAGATAGTTTGACTGAAGACAGAGAGATCGTTCTTGCATCCGCGTCACCGAGGCGCAGGGAACTGTTAGGACAGATAGGAATCGTGCCGGAGATTATTCCCAGCACGCTGGAAGAGAAGATAACGACCGACAGGCCGGAGGATGTTGTAAAGGAGCTGTCGCTTCAAAAGGCCGCTGATGTGGCGAAGCGTTGTGCGAAAGGTACGATTGTGATCGGTGCGGACACGGTGGTGGCCGCGGAAGGCCGGATTCTGGGAAAGCCCAAATCTCATGAGGAAGCGGAGCGCATGATCGCGCTTCTGGCTGGGAAGACCCATCAGGTGTACACGGGAGTGACCATGATCGTATGCGGCCAGGAAGGCAGGGCCAGCAAGACATTTGCGGAGAAGACGGATGTGCATGTCTATCCGATGACGGCTGAGGAGATCCATGAATACGCTTTTTCAGAGGAACCCATGGACAAGGCAGGGGCCTATGGAATTCAGGGAAAATTCGCTTCTTATATCAAAGGGATTGACGGGGATTACAATAATGTAGTAGGATTGCCTGTAGGACGTGTATACCAGGAAATGAAGAGTCTTTTGACGCTCACAGCAAGGAGGAATAACGTATGATTAAACTGATCGTATCCGATATCGACGGCACACTGGTGCCGGATGGAAGCCATGAGATGAACCCTGAGCTTCTCGATGTGATCATGAAAATTAGAGAGAACGGGGTACAGTTTGCGGCTGCCAGCGGCCGTCAGTGGGCCAGCATTGAGTCGATATTCGGACCAATCAAAGAAAAAGTATTTTACTTATCCGACAACGGAGCCTATGTGGGCTGCCATGGCCGGAATTTATTTTTAAATCCCATCGACCGGGAAACGGTGATGGATATGGTGCGCGATGTGCGCCGGATGGAGGGCCTTGAGGTGATGCTCAGCGGCCCTGATGTGGTCTATCTGGAGACGGAGAAGCAGGATTTTATCGACTGGCTGGTGGAGGGATACCAGTTCCGCGTAAAACAGGTGCCGGATTTGACGAAGGTGGACTCCCAGTTCATCAAGGTGTCCATATACCGCGAGACCGAGGTGGAGGAATACACCAGGGAGCTGAGAGAGAAATACAAAGACAGGTTTAAGATTACCATTGCAGGCGATATGTGGATGGACTGCATGAAGCCGGGAATCAACAAGGGACAGGCCGTGAAGCTTTTACAGGACAGCCTGGAGATCAAACCGGAGGAGACGATGGCTTTCGGCGATCAGCTAAATGATATCGAGATGCTGGAACAGGCGTACTACAGCTTTGCCGTAGGAAATGCCAGGCCGGAGGTGAAAGCCACAGCCAGGTTTCAGACGGATACTAATGTGAACGACGGCGTGTTAAAGATTCTGAAGCTTTTGGTATAAGCCCCGTTGGATACGTAAGAATCAGCAGGGAAGTAAGGGACGAAAGGGAACGAGGATGCGATTTATTCATACATCAGACCTCCATATTGGCAAGACCGTCAGTGGATTCTCCATGCTGGAGGAACAGGAAGCGGCACTGAAACAGATCATGGATTACGTAAAAGAACGGCAGGCAGATGCCGTTCTTTTGAGTGGTGACTTATATGACCGTTCCGTGCCGCCTGCCGCCGCAGTGACCATGTTTGACGCGTTTTTGACCGGACTGTCCGAAATGGGAGTGACGATTCTGGCCATTGCCGGGAATCACGACTGTGGAGAGCGGATCGGATTTGCCAACCGGATTCTGGAAAAGAGGGGACTCTATCTGGAGGGAAAGCTGGAAGCCCCGGTACGGTTCGTGGATATCCCTGACCAGTGGGGCTTTGTGCGTGTTCATCTGGCTCCGTTTGCAAAGCCTGTGGAGGTTAGATCCCTCTACCGGTGCGAGGGCAGCATGAAGACGTTTGAAGAGAGCTTCGAGGAAATTCTCCGCCATGTGACATACAGTCCCGGAGGAAGGGATATTCTGATGGCCCATCAGTTTGTGGTGAACCAGGGATTGCTGCCGGAGCTCTCCGATTCGGAGACACGGGTGTCTGTGGGCGGAACGGATCAGGTGGAAGCGGCATTGTTTCAGCCATTCTGCTATACGGCTCTGGGGCATATCCACGGCTGCCAGCAGATCGGGAAGAATCCGGTATACTACAGCGGCTCGCCGGTAAAATACTCTTTTTCCGAGTGCAGTCACCGGAAGTCGGTGCTGTACGGTGAGGTGGGAGAGAACGGGAAGGTCACGCTGGAACGCCTTCCGCTGACGCCGGTCCACGATATGCGAAAGATCAGGGGCCGTCTGGCAGATTTAATTCTCCCGGAGGTTGTGAGCGCGGCGGATCCGGAGGACTATATCTTGGCGGTTTTAACGGATGAGACGGAGCTGCTGGATCCGATCGGAACACTCCGAAGCGTCTATCCCAATATCATGCAGTTAAAATGGGAAAAACGGGCGGTGGAGCAGGACGATACCGTGATCCATGATGATATTATGAAGGAAAAGGGTCCGTATGGACTGTTTACGGATTTTTACGAGCTTGTTACTGGAAAGACCATGTCAGAAGAGCAGGAAGCCGTGATGAGGGAGACGGCCGAACAGGCAGAGGAGGAGGTTTCATGAAGCCGACAGCGCTTGTTTTGAGCGGATGGGGGCCTTATAAAGGCGTGGAACGGGCAGATTTTGAGGCCATGCAGCGGGGGCTGTTTCTGATCTCAGGACCGACCGGTGCCGGAAAGACCACGATATTTGATGGAATTACATTTGCCCTTTACGGGGAGGTCAGCGGAAGCATCCGGGAGAAGGACAGCCTGCGGAGCGATTTTGCGGACGCTTCCACACCCACGTATGTGACGCTCACCTTTTCCCATAGAGGAAAGCAGTACCGGGTTACCCGAAATCCAAAGTATGACAGACCGAAGCTTAAGGGCGAGGGTATGACCACGGAACTGGAGGGCGGCGAGCTCTACGAAGAAGAGGCGCTTCTGGCCTCGGGGAGTACGCAGGTAACGGAGCGGGTGACGGAACTGCTGGGACTGGATTACCGCCAGTTCCGCCAGATATCCATGATCGCACAGGGGGAATTTCAGCAGCTTCTTGTGTCCAGCTCCAAAGAGAGAACCCAGATATTCCGGGATATTTTCCAGACGCGGATCTACGATACGATGACGGCGCTGCTGTCCTCCAGAGTGAAGGCCCTAAACGGCCGGATCGATGAGGTGAAGCACCGGGCGGACGAGATCACGGGAACGTTCCGCATTGAGAATGGGGACTGGGAAGAACTGAAATCAAAGAAAAACCGGAATTACCGAAAGCTTCTGGGATTTGTGGAACAGGAAAATGAACGGCTGGGTAACCGGGAGAGAGAACTGGCCTCCCGCCTGGGAGAACTGGACCAGACCTATAAGGACCGGGTGAGGGCGATCGAGGAGCTGCGAAGCGGCAACCAGGCGGTCCGAAAGTATGAAAGTGACAGGAAGACCCTGGCAAAGCTGGAAGAGGAGCGGGACGGCTTAAAAGAACAGAAAAAAGAGCTGGCAAGGGCATACGGCCGCCTCCCCGCCCGCCGGGAAAAGCTGGAGGGGAAGAAGTCGGGTTTACGCGTGCTGGAGGAGCAGAAAAAGGGGCTTGCCGCATGGAAGGCCGCGCGCAGACAGTTGGCTGAACGGCAGGAAAAGTATCTAAAGCTCGATGGAGAAGCAAAGGAAAAGAAGCGGATCTACGAATATCAGGATGACTGTTTTAAGAAAGCTGCTGCGGGAATTATTGCAAGGGACCTGGTGGAAGGATTTCCGTGTCCGGTCTGCGGTTCCACTGTCCATCCGGTTCCTGCGTCTATGGAGGGCGATGTGCCGGATGAGAAACAGATCCGGCGGCTGAAGGCGGACTATGAGGCGGCATTAGAAAAGGCATCGGCGGCTGCGAGCGACGCGGCGGCGCTGGTGGGCGCCGTAAAAAACATGGAAGAAAACCTTGGCTCCATGGATTTATCGGACGGCGGAGAGCGGGCTCTTCTCGAAATCGAGGAAAGGCTCCGCCTGCTGGAAGAAGAGACAAAACAGGAAGAAAAAGAGATCCGGGAGTGTGAAAAGGCCTACCAGGACTGCGCGGTTAAGCTGGAAAAGCAGAAAGCGGCTTATTCCCAGTTAAAGGCGGCCATCCGGGTTCCAAAACAGACGGAGCTGGTTGAGCTATCCGGATTTGAAGCGGCGCTTACGGAATGTGAGAGGGACCGCAGGCAGACGGCCAAGGAAAAGGAACGGACGGGAACGGCTCTGGCTTTGAACCGGCAGTCACTGGCTACTCTGAAAGGCCATCTGGAGGAAAAGGAAAAGCTGGAGACAGAGTACAGCGTGGTCCGTGAACTGGAACGGGCGGCCGGGGGATATAATGGCCGGAATCTGGTATTTGAGCAGTACGTCTTATCCGTCTATTTTGAAGACATTCTCCGGGCGGCAAACCGGCGCCTTCTCAAGATGAGCGGGGAGCGGTACGAACTGCACCGGCTGGACAGAACAAGAGACAGGAGAAGTAAGGAGAGCATGGAGATGGAGGTGCTTGACCAGTATACGGGCAAGCGCCGTTCCGTGAAGAGTCTGTCGGGGGGCGAGGCGTTTAACGCTGCGCTGGCACTGGCGCTGGGGACCTCCGATGTGATACAGAGCTACGCGGGAGGCATCCAGGTGGAAGCTCTCTTTGTGGACGAGGGATTTGGCTCTCTGGACGCAGAATCCCTGGAACAGGCGGTGGCGATTCTGACCTCTTTGAGCGGCGGTTCCAGCATGGTTGGAATCATTTCCCATGTGGAAGAATTGAAAGAACAGATCGGCAGCCATATTCTGGTAGAAAAAACGAATCAGGGAAGTAGAATCGTGACAGAAAGTATGGTATAATGGCGACAGCTATTATACTGTCGCCGGTTCGGTGCCGTCCGGAGGATGGCAAAACACAGACCGAACCGTGCGCATCCCCGGAGGGAATCATGGCCGAAGGACATGATATAATACGATTCGCATAACACACAGGAGAGTTTTTCATTCATACAGGAGTTGTTCATGAATTTTAAATATAGAAAAAAAGTGAAACAAACGCTGGCCGCTGTTCTGGCCGCCATGCTTCTTACCGGCTGCGCCAAGGGGCTTCCCATGGTCTCAGAGGTAAATGAAACGAAGGCATACACACTTCCGCAGTCCATGATCATTGTGGCGACAGAGCGCAACCGTTACCAGCAGGCATATACCGGCCAGATCTGGAGCGTGGAACTGCCGGATGGGGAGACATTTGAGACGTATCTGCTGGGGCAGGCCCAGGAATTTCTTCAGGAGATGAAATGGATGAATCTTCTGGCAAAGGATAAGGAGATTATCATCACGAGCGCCGAGAAGGAGGAGATCCGGAAGCTGTCGGAGGAGTATTATGAGTCTCTGACCGAGGATGACATCGCGTACATGGGGGTGAAGGAGGACGATGTGCGGACGATGTATGAGGAATACTTCCTTTCCAACAAGGTGGTCAGTGAACTGACAAAGGATATGAATCTGGAGATCAGCGACAGTGAGGCAAAGGTCATAACCATCGACCAGATTGTCCTCTCGGACGGGAATACGGCCCAGGACGTGTTGAATCAGGTGAACGAAGACGGGGCGGACTTTGAAGCCATTGCACGGGAGTATTCAGAGGATAACGAGATTCAGAAACAGCTGGGACGCGGAGAAGCGAGGAAAGCGCTGGAGGAGGCGGCATTTTCCCTGACGGCAGGCGAGATCAGCCCGGTGGTGGAGGACAACGGCATGTTCTACATCATCAAATGTGTGAGCGATTACGACGAGGATGCCACACAGGCGAGAAAGGATAACCTGTACCAGCAGAGGAAAAAGGACGCATTCGGACAGATCTACAATCAGTTCAAGACAGAGAATCCGGTTACATTCAGCAACGATATCTGGGATGGAATTAAGTTTTCCATTGACGATAAGACGACTACCACGAATTTTTTTGACTTGTACAGAAAACATTTTCCCAATTCATAATGGGAAAGGAAAGCAGAGGGGCATTCCATGGCAGAAGGGGGAAGGAGCAACCGGGGCAGGAGCCGGAAGCGCAAAAGTACCAGGGGGAAGGCAGTTTTTGCTGCGGTGCTTAAGGTTATTCTGGTCCTTCTGATTGCGGCTGGACTTTTATTTTCCAGTACCTATGTATACCGGTATTGGGAAGGAAGCCGTACATCGACCACACCGCTGGAAACCGGCAGAGAGATTGTGCCGGAGACGATGAAGAACTATGAATAGCCTGTGAATAGCGGTTGGGCTGGAGAGCAGAAGAAGTTACAGTTCACTCCCCACCAGGGGCACCGCAGTCCGGTTCGGCTGGGCAGGCTTCCTCAGCCTTTCCAGTTCCGGTTTCGGGCATAAGAACTTCTAATACCCTGCAAAGTCACTGAAAAGGCTGAGGAAGCCTGCCCGGCCGAACCGGACTGCGGTGCCCCTGGTGGGGAGTGAACTGTAACCAGAAGAACGAGATAAGGAAACAGGAGGCTCCATTAGCTGGCGCCCCCTGTTTTCAGTTTACGCATTAAAATAAGCAGTCACCAGATCAACAAGTGCTTTCTGATCCGCAGTCCCCATGACCTCCCTGGCGGAGTGCATGGCCAGCATCGGGATTCCCGCATCCACGGTGCGCATGGTTAAATAGCTGGAGGAAATGCTTCCGAGAGTCGATCCGCCCTTCATATCGGAACGGTTGGAGAATTTCCTGTATGGAATTTTGGCATTTCTGCAGATATTTTCAATCATTCCCGTACTGGTCGCGTCGGTCGCGTAGGACTGGCTGGCCGACAGCTTGATGGCGACTCCGTCTCCCATGAGGATCTGGTTCTTGATATCACATTTTTCGCTGTGGTTGGGATGAATCGCGTGTGCGACGTCGAGGGACAGCATGAAGCCGTCAAAAAGGGCGTTCAAGTAGGCTTCTCTGGAGCAGCCGAGGGACAGGAAGAGCTTTTCCAGCACACGGTCCATGAGCAGCGAGGCGGCTCCCTGTTTCGTGCTGCTTCCGATCTCCTCATTGTCGTAGAGTGCGATCACATGTATCTCATTTCCGGCAGTGCTGTTCATGATACCGCTTAAGCAGGCCTGCACGGAGGTCAGGTTATCGAGACGCGGAGCGGAATAGAATTCACCGTCAAGCCCGCATAAAGTGCCGCTCTCCGTATTGTAGACGTAGATTTCGTAGTCCAGTATATCCTGCTTTTCCACACCGGCTTCGGCGGCCAGAGCCTTTAAGAAGAAATCTTCCTTTTCCAGGTCACTCTTAATTAAGGTTAAGAGCGGGAGCATGTCAACCTGCGGATTGACAGCGACGCCCTGATTGGCCTCCCGGTTCATGTGGATCGCCAGGTTTGGAATCGTGAGCACCGGGCGCTTAAAGTCCACGAATATGGTTTTCGTGCCGGACAGCGCATCACTGGTCACGCAGACTTTGCCTGCCATGGACAGCGGTCTGTCAAACCAGGTGTGAAGAAGCGGTCCGCCGTAGACCTCTGTGTTGAGTTTTCCGTACCGTCCGGAAGTTACCTCGGGAGAAGGCTTTAATTTCAGACAGGGCCAGTCCGTATGGGAGGCGGCCAGTTTAAGCTTCGGCGTCTGATCCGCCAGCTCGCCGATGGTAAATGCGATGAGTGTCGAATCGTACGCTTTTATATAGTAGGAGTGTCCCTGCTCCAGTTTCCAGGAACCGGAAAGGGAGAGTTCTGTAAATCCGGCGCCGTCTAAGGAAGCGGCGGCTGTCATGATGCAGTGATACGGGGATACAGAAGCGGAGATAAGCCGCTCCAGCTGTTTCATATCATTCATAGGTTTGACCTCTTTTCTGTGTAATTACAGCTTTTAGTATATCACAAAGTGGAAGAGGTGGGAATTGGTTCTTCTGATTTAAAAATGATTTTCCGAATACTTTCTACAGACAAATGGAATTCGTCGGCAAGATTCTGCATGGAGGCTTTCTCTTCCCGATACCGCCTTGCGATCTCGTGGTTTCTCTCCGCATAGTAATTTCTGGAGCCGGAGCTCTCCCCCCATTTTCTGCGCTCCTGTTCTCTGGGAATGTAAATGGCCTCCCCCTGCGTGTATTTCTGGATCTCGCGGAGAAGTTCATCGGGCAGGATATCGGAAGCATTTAAATACCTCATATGCGCCCCCTTTCTGTCTTTTCAGGCTGCGTCTACAATTCGCTGTTTAAGAAGTCTTCGATGGTATCGTATTCTCTGATTTTAACTCCATGTTCAAGACCAATACCAGGTTTCGTTATAAATATTTGTTACCAGAGAAAATACGAATGGCGTCCCCGCGCCTTCTATGGTAAAATAGTTCCATTGAAAATGAATCGGAATACAGACGAGGAGGAGCAGAATGAACTTCTTTAAAAATCGAAAAAAAGAGGAGACGCCGGGAACTGATGGGAACGGGGATCATAATAGAAAGTCGGCTTTTACCTGTTGTGAATTTGACAGGAGCAGCTGGTTTTTCGTATTTTCCGCCTGCCTCGGCAAGGTGATGGCGGTTCAGGATGCGTGCAGGGAGCTGGTTGTAAAGGACCGGGAGTGGAATGTGGATTTTTCACGGGGCGTGATCGCTTTTGGAACGGACGAGTATCCCCTGCAGTTTCTTGGAAGCGAGGCGTCTTCTTCCAATACGTGGCTGTGGGGCTGGGAAAATGTGAATGGTTTTCCAGAGGAGATTCTTCAGACGGCGAACCAGGTGAGAGCCGCGGGAGAAGAGTGGGGACTTGAGCCGCTTACGACTGCGGAATTTGAACTGACGGACAGTTTTAACGGCCATTCACTGTCCATAGTGGCCTGTGGGTTAGCGGAGCATTGCTGCTATTACCGGGGGCCGCATTCCGGCGGCGCGGTTCTGGTGGCCTTTTCCGGTGTCCCGGAGGAGGTCTTCGCACCGGTTACCGGGCAGAAATTTGTATCGCTTACCATGCAGTGTATCCAACAATTTTCTGTCGACCATAAACTGTTTGTCGAGAGCTTCTTACTCTGGAATGAAACGCCGTATGAGTGGCAGGATCTTACGGTGAGGGCGCATTTTAAAGACGATCCGATTTTTAAAAATGACCTGATCATCGAATTTGAGATCGTGGACAGTTTTTGGCGAATTAAATGCATGAAGAATACGGGGAGAATGTGAAATGATAGCATTAAGAATTGAAGATATCAGACAATTTACAGCCAAACTCTTTGTGGGAGAGACTTTTGATCACTTCCTGATCAAGGAAGCGGAGATTGTTACCTTTAATGTGTTTACCATCGACGGTCATATCCGCCAGGGGTATTATTCCGAAGAGGAGCTGGAGGAGAATCAGATGGAAGAACTGTCTTCCTGGAAGATGATCCGGCCATACTGTTTTTCACTGATTAAGGGGAAGAAGCTTCCCGGCAGCTTCCAGATTGTGCTGCAGATGCCGCCTCAGGCAGTGGATAAGTTTGTAACTGGCCATCAGATGCCTTTGAAGGCAGATCAGGTCAATGGTCTGTACTTAAATATCCGTTATGAGGAAGGAAAACTGTTCTGCGTGACCGGCACATCGGTCTCGATTTTTACATTGGACAAGACCCTGGATATGGAATGGGACCAGGCGGTGAGAAGCTTTTTGAAGAAAAACGAGATCATTTTCCAGGAGGAATAGGCGATTACTAGCACTCATTTTAAATGAGTGCTAATTTTCTATTGACATTTGGAAAATGGAGTATTAAAATACTCTTTGCAGGCAAAGAGTGAGAAACCATGGCAAACCATGGAAAAATATACAGCAAAGAGTAAGGAGTGTATGGATATGGCAAAGACAGGTAGTTTGACAATTAACAGCGAAAACATATTCCCGATTATCAAGAAGTGGCTTTATTCGGATCACGACATTTTCTACCGTGAATTAGTGTCTAACGGCTGTGACGCGATCACGAAATTAAAGAAGCTTGAGGTCATGGGAGAGTGGCAGAAGCCGGAGGACGTGGAATTTAAGATTACCGTGACGGTGGATTCCAATGATAAGACGATCACCTTCACCGATAACGGCCTCGGTATGACCATGGAAGAAGTGGATGAGTACATCAACCAGATCGCATTTTCGGGAGCACAGGATTTCCTGGAAAAGTATAAGGACAAGGCCAATGAGGATCAGATTATCGGCCATTTCGGACTGGGCTTCTATTCCGCATTTATGGTAGCAGATAAGGTGACGATCGATACATTATCCTATCGGGAAGGTGCGGCGCCGGTTCACTGGGAATCCGACGGCGGCACGGAATATGAGATGGAAGAGGGGGATAAGACATCCTTCGGAACCACGATTAAGCTGTACCTGAATGAAGAGAGTCTGGAGTTCTGCAACGAGTACCGCGCCAGAGAAGTGCTGGAGAAGTACTGTTCCTTCATGCCGGTGGAGATTTATCTGGAGAATTCCTCCGCTGAACCGCAGTATGATACCATCGAGAAGGACGAGCTGACCGAGAAAGACACCATTATCGAGACGATCGTCGAGGAAGCCAAGACTGAGGAGAAAGAGAATGAGAACGGCGAAAAAGAAGTCGTAGAGATTTCTCCTGCCAGGGAAAAATATAAGATATTAAAGCGTCCCGTTCCGGAGAATGACATTCACCCGCTGTGGAACAAGCATCCGAACGAGTGCACAGAGGAAGAGTATAAAGGCTTTTACCGTAAGGTATTCCATGACTACAAGGAACCGCTGTTCTGGATTCATTTAAACATGGACTACCCGTTTAACTTAAAGGGAATTTTATACTTCCCGAAACTGAACTTAAATTATGACAGCCTGGAAGGCGTAATCAAGCTTTATAACAACCAGGTATTTATCGCAGACAACATCAAGGAAGTAATTCCGGAGTTCTTAATGCTGCTGAAGGGTGTGATCGACTGTCCGGATCTGCCGCTTAACGTATCGAGAAGCGCGCTGCAGAACGACGGCTTTGTCAAGAAGATTTCCGATTACATCACAAAGAAGGTAGCGGACAAGTTAAGCGGTATGTTCAAGACCGACCGTGAGAATTACGAGAAGTACTGGGATGATATCAATCCATTTATCAAATTCGGCTGCTTAAAGGACGAGAAATTCGCTGAAAAGATGAATGATTATATCATTTTCAAGAATCTGGAAGGCAAGTATTTCACTCTGGCCGACTGCCTGGAGGAGAATAAGGAAAAGCATGAGAACACCGTATTCTATATCACAGACGAGAAGGAACAGAGCCAGTACATCAATATGTTTAAGCAGGAAGGCATGGATGCGGTCTATATGACTCAGAATATCGACAGCCCGTTCATCAATTTCCTGGAGCAGAAGAATGAGAATGTGAAGTTCCTGGCTATCAACTCAGACTTATCAGACAGTTTTAAGGAAGAGATGACGGAAGAGGCCAGGGAAGCCATGAAGGGCGATGCGGATGCGCTGACAGAGGTGTTCAAGAAGGCGCTTGGCAACGATAAACTGGAAGTAAAAGTGGAAAAACTGAAAAATGAAGCAGTCTCTTCCATGATCACGGTCTCCGAAGACAGCCGTCGTATGCAGGAGATGATGAAGATGTACACCATGCCTGGTATGGATCCGTCCATGTTTGGAGCCGGCGGTGAGACTCTGGTGCTCAACTACAACAATAAGTTGGTTCAGTACGTACTGAATCACAGAGAGGGCGGCCACATCCAGGAAATCTGCGAGCAGCTGTATGACCTGGCCGCATTAAGCCACGGATCCCTGACTCCGGAGCGCATGACGAAATTCATTGCGAGAAGCAACGATATCATGATCCTTATGGCAGATATGGGTAAAGAAGAGGAATAAGAAACTAAGAATGATTGGGGATACCATTTTCCGCTCCCTTATGATATACTAGTACTGCATTGGATGAATACCGGTGAATTCAGTGCCTGATATCTGCGTCAGGTGTGCGTCTGCAAAGCGACGGCGTAGTGGGCGCTACGACTAGCTTTGCAGGCGTACACCTGGCGTAGATAGCGGGTGCTGAATTTACTGGTATTTGTCCAATGCAGTACTAGGTACTATGATTGTATAGTAACCAGGAGGAGATTCTTATGACGGACAAGATAAGGGAGATAAAGAAGGCAGTGCTGCGGCTTATGCTGGCGCTGGCCATCGGAGTATTAGCAGGAGCAGCCCCGGGTGCGGTGCTCATCTCTCATGCGGAGACGGAAAACGTGGCGGCTGCCGCGGAACCGGCTGCCGCAGAGACGGCTTCGGAAGATGACGGTACGACCTTTATGCTGGCATTTTTTGGAGGGATTATTCTGCTGATCCTCTTTGTTGTCGTGATTGTCGTTGCGACTGCCGCCAGTACGGCGGGGGTTGTAGGCGCGCAGGAAGACGACTGATCTACAGACAGATAAGACGAACCGGCTGATCTCATGGTGACCAGCCGGAAAATAGGACAGGGAAGCCTGCGGACTTTCCTGTCCTCCTCTTTACGACAAATAAGTAACAAGTTACTATATGGAGGAACGCATGCAGATTTCAGATCTCATCAGACGATTTAAAGGTACAAGAGAAAGGCAGGAGAAAGCCGTGTTCAGCACGCTGTGCATTGCTGAAAACAGGCTTCAGACCATATTTGATAAGAGCAGCTCCGGCATTACGCTAAAACAGTTTATGCTTCTGACCATGGTGAGGCAGTCGGAGGAGCGGCTGACGTTCACCCAGCTGGGAGATCTGCTGGGATGCTCCAGGCAGAATATCAAGAAGCTGGCCGCAGTTCTCGAACAGAAGGGGTTCGTTACAATCATACAGAACGAAAATGACAAGCGGGCGTTATTTCTGCTTCCAACGGACCGGTTGGGCGAGTATTTTGAACAGGCCGCAGCGCTTCACGGACAAAAACTCGCCTGTCTGTTTCAGGGGTACACGGATCAGGAGATGGAGCAGCTGTTTACGCTGCTTATGAAGCTGTACGATGGAATCGACGGTCTGGAGGCCGCGGAAGAGGTGATGACGGCGGCACCGTGACGGTCACAGGAAAAAGAAGGATACAGGAGGAAGGATATGGAGCGAATCATTATTTATGGCAGCAAGTACGGAACGACGAAGCGTTATGCGGAAGAATTATCACAAAGGACGGGAATACCGTGCAGGAACTGCAAGGAGGTAAAGTCCCTCTCTTCCTGTAAAGTGGTCATACACCTGGGAGGGATCTATGCCGGGCAGATTCTCGGTCTGAGCCAAACAGCAAAGCTGCTTCGCCGGGAACCGGCCGCGAAGCTTCTGGTGGTCACAGTAGGACTGTCTGACCCGGCTGATGAAACCAATGCCAGAAATATTCAGAATTTTATAAAGAAGCAGCTGGCGGACCCGCTTTGGGCCGAAACGAAGCTCTTTCATCTGAGAGGAGGTATGGATTACTCCAGGCTGTCCGTCGCACACCGGGCGATGATGGGGCTTTTATACAGCAGGGTTAAGAAGATCCCGCCGGAAGAGCGGAATTCCGAGACACAGGGGCTGATTGAGACATTTGGCAGGAAGGTGGATTTTACAGATTTTGAAAGCCTGAATGAGATTACCGGCTTTCTTATGGCCGAAAACGGGACGAGTGGCCCGGATCTTCGGGAACAGATGCAAAATGCGGAAGTTCAGGAGTAATATTCTATTGACATTCCACCGTGGCTTCCCTATAATATATAGTAATGAATACTACATGACAAGTTATATGTCAGGAGGAAATAGAATATGAGCTATAAGATTATCGGGGACAGCTGTCTGGATTTAACGGCTGACTTAAAGAAAGATCCGCATTTTCAGATCATTCCCCTTACTTTGCAGGTAGAGCATACCCAGGTAATAGATGATGAGACCTTTGACCAGAAGAAGTTTCTGGAGCTGGTAAGAAGCAGCAGTGAGTGCCCGCAGACCGCATGTCCGTCGCCTGAGAGGTTTAAAGAGGCATTTGAATGCGACGCAGAGCAGATATTTGTTATTACTCTGTCCGAGCATTTAAGCGGAACGTACAACAGCGCCGTATTGGCGAAGAAGCTCTATGAGGAGGAACATGGCCAGGAGGGGAAGAACATCGCTGTTTTCAGTTCCGATTCCGCTTCTTCCGGGGAGTTAAACATCGCCCTTTATATCCAGTCGCTCTGTCAGGCATCTCTTCCGTTTGAGGAGATTGAGGAGAAGACACGCAGCTTTATTAAGAATATGAGAACATATTTCGTACTGGAGAGTCTGGACACGCTGCGCAAGAACGGCCGTCTGACCGGCCTTCAGGCATTTTTTGCTACCGCACTGAACATTAAGCCGGTTATGGGAGCTGATTCCGGTGTGATCATCAAGCTGGATCAGGCGAGGGGAATTAATAAAGCCCTTACGCGCATGGCCGATATCGCGATCCGGGAAGCGGGAGAGACGAAGGACAAGGTACTTATTATCGCCCACTGCAACAATCCCGAGCGTGCAGAGGTGGTGAAGAACGAGATGTGCCGCCAGGCGTCATTTAGGGATGTCATCATTACGGAGACGGCCGGAGTGGCGACGGTATATGCCAGTGACGGCGGGATTATCGTTGCATTGTAGTTTGTGCGAAATACCGGTTAGCAGGCTTGTTGGTTAATAGAGATAAAATTGCCGCTATGTGCGATTAAGTGCATAGCGGCAATTTTTATAGGGATTATGTTCTATTAATTGAAGGACTCTAGTGCAGAATTCACCGGAGCTTATGCAACGCTGTACTAGTACCGCCCGGCGAATTTACGCCGGGAGGCACTAGTAACCTACCGTTCCGATACCACCACATCCGGCACATGTTTTTGTTCCGGATCCGCCGCAAGAAGGACAGATTCCCTGGCTGATTCCACCGTCGTCATAGATTCCTGTGTCTCCCCCATAAATCCCGCCTCCGAGCCCAAACGAAGCGTTTTGTCCTATGCCGCTCCCATGACAGTAGGTACAGGTGGTATAGCCTTTACCCAGACAGACCGGACATTGACGCGGCGCTGTAGTCTTGCTGGAAGCCGAATTTGAATCAGAGATAACTGAGGAACTGCGATTGCTACTACCGTTATTGCTATTATAATTAGATGAACCGGCAATGTTGCCTGAGCGTCCTTTATTTGCATTAACCGCATCCTCATATCTTAGGACTGTAACACCGCTCTTTTTACCGGTAGATTTGTTTACGGCAATAGCCTTTAAAGTTTGGCCGGGTTTTAAAGCAGGAGAACCGTATTGAAAACCGGAGCGTGTTTTTGTTGTATAGATATCATCTTGATTAGTTGGGTCATCAGGCTTTACACCAACCGTATAATAAATGCGGCAGCCGGTATCACAGCCCAGAGTAATATATTTAAGTACGGATCTGTCTGGATTAAAAATAGTCTCTTGCACATACCAGGGCATTAATATTTCTTCATCATAATCGTTGCCGTCTTCCTGATTACTGTCGGCAATAAACTGATTATAGCCGCTGCTTTGCCGGGGTACAATTGAGATTTGAACAATACCGCTTTCTGTCCATGCACCGTTTTCGTTGACTATATATCCATCTGGTGTTGTAGTATTTACATATAACCATCCATCCGGATTAAAATAATAGCATTCGGCGACACCATCGTCATTTCCATCAATCCATTTCCAGCCATTTGCCGGATAAGTTCCATTACCGTTGTCATACCACCATTTATCCTGATTTGGAGCCTGTCCTGTCCTCCATGTACCTGCGAATGCATTTCCCGCCATTATGATTACCATGAAAAATGCACATATTAAGGTAGATATTTTTTTCATTTTTACAAGTTCTCCTCTCGTTTTCTTAATGAAATAGATATGAATTTTTAATAGTACTTATAATCTTAATTATAAGTATTAAAAAGATGGGAGGTTAAAAGAAATTAAATGAAAAAGGAGGATCGTATGTCGTTTTATTCATAAAAAATAATAAAGCATATGGTATTTGGCATGTATAAATAAAGTAAAAAAAGAGATAAAGTCTGATAATTAAGATTATAAGAATGTAATGAAAGAATAAATCACAAAAGTATAGTTATATTATATATTATATTGCAATTTATTCTGAAATGCAACTCTATTGTGTTGCCTACAATAACTATATATTTATTGATTATCTTCGCCCTCCCCTTCGGGCAGTCCTCTGATCAATCTGGCATAAATTGACAAATACACAGTCTCAGTGTAAGATTAGTAAAGACTATCAAGAGATTGGAGCAGGAAGCATGAAGACAGCAGTGCGTTATTATTCCAGAACAGGGAATACGAAAGTAATCGCGGAAGCCATTGCACCGATGGCGGGCTGCCAGGCGGAATCCATCGAAGTTCCGCTGGAAGAAGTAACGGATATCTTATTTTTGGGAGGTGCGGTTTATTGGGGACAGATTCCCGGGAAACTGAAAGAGTATATAAAGAGCCTGTCCCCACAGCAGGTAAAGTGTGTAGCCATCTTTACCACAGCAGGAATTCAGGAAGGTGCATCAGAAATTTATAAAGTATTTTTGAAGTATCATGACTTAAAGGTTATGAAAGAAACGTACTTTTGTAGTGGAAAACGGGTTTACGATGCGAAAATTAAGGAAGAAACGGAAATATTTGCAGAAAAAGTTATGAGTCAGGCATCTATCATGAATCATTCGATCATGAATTAAGGAGGAAGGGATGAAACGGACGAATTTATTAATGAAGCTTCTGATTATCCTTCCGGTATTTCTCCTTGCGGCACTCCTCGTATGGATTGCGGTGGATGGACAGAGAGGCGGCATAAGGGAGACTCTTGCCTCCGGTCAGGAGACAGCGGCGGCTCCCGCGGCGCAGGAAGGGGAGCAGACGGCGGCTTCGGCTCCGGAGGCGGCCACGGAGGAAGTGTTAAAGCTGGAAGTATCGGAAACGGAAGCAGCAAGTACGGCCGCAGTGGCGGAGACAGAACCGGAGGATCCTGTCGTTCATCTGCTTTTTAGCGGGGATGTATATTTTTCCAGTCATGTATTGAACGCGTATGATAATGCAGGGGGCATACATGGAGTGCTGGATGAGGCATATCGGGACGAAATCAGCAGGGCGGATATCTATATGGCGAATCAGGAGTTCCCGTTCAGCGAAAGAGGAACGCCGGCTCCGGATAAACAGTTTACATTTCGGGTACCACCGGAACGGGTCTCCATGATGCATGAGCTGGGGATCGATATCGTGACGATTGCGAATAATCACACACTGGATTATGGAACAGATGCACTGGTGGATACGTGTACGACTCTGGAGAATGCGGGAATCCCCTATGTAGGCGCCGGTGCCAACATGGACCGTGCAAAGCAGCTGGAGATCATCGAGGTGCGCGGCAGAACCATCGGTTTCCTGGCAGCCTCAAGGGTGTATCCCGATACTTCCTGGGTGGCAAACAGCAAAAAGCCGGGAATGGTAAGTGGATACGATCCATCCATACTCTTAAAAGAGATCGAAGCGGCCGGGGAATACTGTGATTATCTGGTGGTGTACATGCACTGGGGAATCGAACGGGACGAAAAGCCGCAGGAATACCAGCGGACCCTTGGCAGACAGCTGATCGATGCGGGAGCCGATCTCGTCATTGGAAGCCATCCTCATGTACTGCAGGGGATTGAATACTATCAGGGAAAGCCGATTGTATACAGTCTCGGCAATTTTATCTTTGGAAGCAGCATTCCGAAGACCGCGCTTTTGCGCGCTGATGTGGATCTGGAACAGAATCAGGTGAATTTATCCCTGGTTCCAGGCACTTCCGGGGCCGGATTTACAAAGGAACTGACCGATCCGGGAAAGAAGGCAGAGTTTTATCAGTACATACAGGGGATTTCATTCGGTGTGTCCATTGATGAAAATGGCGCCGTGCGGGGGAATTGACATGAATTTACGGTTGGCTGAAATGACTGATTTACCGCAGCTTAAAGCTGTATATAAAGATATCATCCAAAATATGGTTGAAAGTGGAGTCCCGATCTGGGACGAAATATATCCTTGTGAGTTTTTCGCCGAAGATATTGAAAGGAATCGTCTTTACGTTCTCATGGAAGAAGAGAGAATTGTTTCCGCATTTGCCCTGTGCAGTTCAGCCTCAGGAGCTGACTGTGTGAGATGGAACGATGAGCAGGGGAATGCCCTTTACATTGACCGGTTTGGAGTGAACGTCGATTACCTGAGAAGGGGAATTGGCAGTATTGCGCTTAACATGGCGATTGCCCGGGCGGGAGAACTGGGGGCTGAATACTTAAGGCTGTTTGTTGTGGATATCAATGAACCGGCGATTAATCTCTATGTGAAGAATGGTTTCAAAAGGGCAGAGGGAGTGTATGACGAGGTGATTGATGATGATCTTGTCCTGCATGAGTATGGGTTTGAGAGAGTGGCGGCTCTGGTATAAAGAGACCGCCAGTTTTTCCGTTCATGAATGGAGGAAGGAAATTGCTCAATCCGTCTGCTCCTTCAAATACCGGTCCCCCTGACACGCGCCGCGTTCTTTGAAGCGCTTTGCCATGGAGTTCAGCACAAGCCGTTTGTTTCCGCTCCATACGGGGGCTACGAGAAGCTTTTTGGGACCGTCGCCGCTGATCCGATGGATTACCGTCTCCGGCGGGAGAAGAGCGATACAGTCGATTACGAGATCGAGGTACTCCCCCAATGAAAAGGTCTGAAAACCACCTGCGCGGTATAAGACGGCAAGGTCGGTTCCTTCCAGCACATGCAGAAGCTGCAGTTTTATACCGTCAATGCCGTGTTCCCCTAAGCGGCCGAGATAGCTGACCGTATTCTGCATCATGGCGGGCGTCTCCCCGGGAAGGCCGAGAATTACGTGGGCGATCACGGTCAGACCGGCGTCATGGAGTCTTTGAAAAGCGTCTTCGAAGACGGACAGCGGGTAGCCGCGGCGAATGAAGCGCGCTGTTTCTTCGTGAATCGTCTGCAGGCCCAATTCCACCCAGACCGGTTTTATGCGGTTTAACTCAGACAGAAGCGCAATTACTTCAGGCGGAAGGCAGTCGGGGCGTGTGGCAATGGACAGGACAGCGATGTCCGGATGGGTGATGGCCTCAGTAAACAGCGCCTTTAAGCGCGAAGTCGGCGCGTACGTGTTTGTATAGGACTGGAAATAGGCAATGTAACGACCTTTGGGATATTCCGGTGAAGCTCCGGGCCGTTTTTTTTCCATCTTTTTTTCTACCCGGGCCTTAGCCGCTTCGATCTGCTCCGTGACGGATACGTGGGTGGACAGGGATTCGGCAAATTCTCCGGAGCCGCCGCCGCTGCAGAAGATACAGCCGTCCGTACCCAGGGTGCCGTCGCGGTTCGGGCAGGTCATGCCGCCGTCTAATGCCAGTTTATATATTTTATGACCATAGATATGTTTCATCTCATAATCCAGGGAATGATACGGTTTTTCGTTCCAGTACATGAAAAGTCCTCCTTGCCTTTTGCGTTCTTCCTCATTATAAGGAAGCGGCAGGGCGGGTGTCAAATGAAATTATAGGATTTCGATAAATATTATATTGTAGAAGACTCGTAAGTTATGATATACTTTTGTCAAAGAGCAGATTCCCGCGGCGCAGGTGTCGGAGGTATTCTGATATTTTGAAAATGTATGGAAAAAAGGAGATCATGTGACATGAAAGTATGCGATACAATCCAAATGCTCGAATCTGAAAAATCCAGAAAGCTTATGACCGCACTTTACGGCGAAGCGGCGGTGGATGCCAATATAGAACGGTATCAGAATCTTGTGAAAAGTTTTCAGAAAAAATTTGCGGAAGAAGACGTGACCCTGTTCAGTTCCCCGGGACGTACGGAAATCAGCGGCAATCATACGGATCATAACCATGGAAAAGTCCTTGCAGGAAGCATTAACTTAGACTGTGTCGGTGTGGCTGCGAAAAACAACAGCAGCAAGGTACATATTATCAGCGAAACATTTAATCAGAGCTTTATCATTGATCTGAATGATTTATCCCCCAGCGATAAGAAAGCGGGAACGATTGACCTGGTGAAGGGACTCCTTCAAGGCTTTAAGGAATCCGGCTATGAGGTTGGCGGTTTTAATGCCTATATTACGAGTAATGTCATCAGCGCGGCCGGCGTCAGCTCCTCCGCGTCCTTCGAGATGCTTTTATGTTCTATTTTAAATACATTCTTTAATGAAGGCCGTATGGATACCGTAGCCTACGCCCACATTGGAAAATATTCCGAAAACGTATACTGGGACAAGGCCTCCGGACTGCTGGATCAGATGGCCTGTGCGGTCGGTGGTCTCATCACCATCGATTTTCTGGAGCCGGCTTCTCCGGTTGTGGAGAAGATCGATTTTGATTTCAGCTCCCAGAATCACAGCCTGATTATCGTCAATACCGGAAAGGGCCATGCGGATTTAAGCGCGGATTATTCCTCTGTGCCGATCGAGATGAAGAAAGTGGCCGAATTTTTTGGAAAAGAGGTCTGCGCCGAGATTACGGAAGAAGAGGTAATTGGACACCTTGCGGAAGTGAGAGAGTATGCGGGAGACCGTTCTGTGCTGCGCGCCCTTCATTTCTTTGAGGAAAACAAGCGCGTGGAGGCGGAAGTAAAGGCATTAAAGGAAGGCCGTTTTTCCGATTTCTTAAGCAATATCACGGCTTCCGGCAATTCCTCCTGGAAATGGCTTCAGAACTGCTTTACCAACAGTGCCTATCAGGAGCAGGGGATCACTGTCGCATTAGCACTTACGGAATTATTCATCGCCGGGAAACAGCGCGGCGCGTGCCGTGTTCACGGGGGCGGTTTCGCAGGTGTTATCATGGCTATGCTGCCAAACGATCTGGTGGAAGAGTACGTGGCATATATCGAGAAGGCCCTCGGAGAGGGCAATGCTTACCGCATGAGCATTCGTCCTTACGGAGCCATCTGTTTTGATGCGGTAATGGAAGAACAATAAGGGGGAAGGTACCATGAAGGAAAAACAGAATCTGGTCATTACCATTGGGCGGCAGTACGGCAGCGGCGGCCGGATCGTAGGCAAAGCGCTGGCGGAAGAGCTGGGAATACATTTTTACGATGAGGAAATTCTGACCATGACATCGGAGCAGAGTGCAGTCGGAGAGGTATTTTTCCGTCTGGCCGATGAAAAGGCGGGCAATAATCTGCTTTACAAGATTGTAAGCGGGATGAAGCCGCAGCTGGGGAAGCCGTCTACAGACGGCGATATCGTAAAACCAGAGAATCTGTTCCGTTTCCAGTCCGAGGTTATCCGGGAACTGGCAGACCAGGAGTCCTGCATCATTGCCGGACGCTGTGCTGATTACATCTTAAGCCGCGAGGACGTGGACGTGCCGGGCCTCGTAAAAATCTTCGTTTATGCCGATGTCCCGGCCCTGGTGAGGCGTACCATGGAAGTGGATAAGGTGGATGAAAAAGAGGCTGCAAGACGTGTGAAGAAGATTAACAGAGAGCGCAAGGAGTATTACCGTTACTATACAGGCGGCCGCTGGGAGGACTGGACCAATTACGATCTGATCATCAATACCAGCAAATTCGATTTGGAGCAGACCGCGAAGCTTATTAAGGATTACATCAAGTTAAAAGGAATTGAACTGTAAGATGAACCGGAAAAGTGCGTTTCTAACGACTACGATGGGCGTCTGCCTCACAGCGATGATTTGCTGCGCGCTGTGGGGCAGCGCTTTTCCATGTATAAAGATAGGATATCAATTATTTCAGATTGACGGCAATGACATCTCCAGCCAGCTATTGTTTGCCGGCTGCCGTTTTACCCTTGCAGGTGTGCTGACGATTTTCCTTGGCAGCCTGATGAACCGCCGTCCTCTAATCCCCCGGAAGACCTCCTGGATCCGGATCGCTAAGCTTTCCCTGTTCCAGACCGTCATCCAGTATCTCTTTTTCTATGTCGGCCTCGCCCACACGACAGGGGTGAAGGCCTCTATTATTGAGGCCTCCAACGTATTTGTAGCCATTCTCATAGCCAGCCTTATTTTCCGCCAGGAAAAGCTGGACAAACACAAGATCATCGGCTGCATCGCCGGCTTTGCCGGTGTCATTTTAATCAACATCAACCAAGGCGGACTGGACATGAGCCTGTCCCTGACCGGAGAAGGCTTCATCCTGCTTTCGACCATCGCCTATGCGGTCTCCTCCGTCCTGATAAAAATCTATTCCCGGGAGGATAATCCGGTTATGCTGAGCGGCTGGCAGTTCCTGCTCGGTGGAATTATCATGATTCTCTGTGGATATCTCACCGGCGGAAGCGTGAGTGTGTGGACAGCTCCTTCCATTTCCATGCTTTTTTACCTGGCTGCCGTCTCGGCAGTAGCGTATTCCCTCTGGGGAATCCTGCTGAAACTGAATCCAGTCTCCAAAGTCGCCGTCTTCGGCTTCATGAACCCGGTCTTCGGAGTGGTCCTCTCAGCCCTGTTCCTGGGCGAAGGACAACAGGCCTTCGGGCTGACCGCTATAGGGGCACTGGTCCTGGTCTGTATCGGGATCTATATTGTAAACAAACAGCAGTAGCAGCCAACCTCTAAAAAGCGCCCATGCTTCCGGCCCGCCCTTTCCCGGCTCAACTCTGCGGCGGCGTAACTTTCAATGATCCCACCGGAAAAAACACAATCTCAAGTATACTTACTTCTGGAGTACTCATAGTAGATCTTAGTAATCTCCTGCAATAGATCCGTATGCTCAAAATCCTTATGGTAAACCATATTGATCTCCCGCGTCATGCTCAGGTTCTCGATGGGCAGTCCGGTCATCTTTCCTTTCCGCAGTTCCGAGGCAAATGCGCTCTTTGCCAGAATCGACACTCCGAAGTCTCTTCGCACCAAATCCTTGATCGTGGCCACGTTATCCACCTCCAGAGTCACATTTAACTCATCGATAGAGACGTTATTGCTCTCCAGGTGGGAGATAAATAAGTTTCTGGTGGCAGAATCAGGCAGGCGGAGAATCAGGCGCTGTTTTTTCAGCTCTTCCAGTGTCACAATGCTTTTCTTTGAGAGCGGATTGTGGTTGGATACTGCCAGGATCAGGGAATCTGTGTCCAGCATGACGGAATTAAAGTTATTATCCACGATCTTTCCCTCGACAATTGCCAGGTCCAGTTCGTAAGTTTTCAACTTATTATAAAGATTATTTATGGTGTCAGAAATAATAGTTATGCGGCAGCCTGCGTTCAGGCTGCTGTAACGTGCCAGAACCTCCACCATGATATTGCTCTCTGAGGTGTGGGTGATTCCGACGGACAGCCTGGTGATGTGACGCTTCTGATCGCCCAGACTCTGCTCCAGATTCTGGTAGAGCGTCTGGATTCTTTTGGCGTACTTTATCGCAATTTCCCCTTCCTGCGTCAGTTTCAGGGGGCCCTCCCCCCGAATGAAGAGCGTTGCACCCAGATCCTGTTCCAACTGCCGGATATGCTGGCTGACCGCCGGCTGCGTCAGGGAAAGCAGCTCGGCCGCCTTTGTAAAACTGCGTGTCTCATTAACCTTAATCAGGGTTTCCAGTTTGGAATCCATCATGAACATCACACCCCTATCATAAAAATTTATAGATACAATAGATACCATAATTTGCTATTATACATATGACTGCTATAATTGTACCATAGAAAGGAGAAAAATCATATAGTATCAACAATAATGGGGAAAAAGGGGATGTTTTTATGGAACTTTTATACAGTCAGATGGATGAATCTACAGCGGTACTCTGTTCGCTGTCTATCATACTGTTCGCGGGGTTTATTGTCACCAGAATTACGAAACGGCTGAAGCTGCCGAACGTCAGCGGCTATATCATAGCCGGAGTTTTGATCGGTCCGTGCTGCTTAAAGATGGTGCCGTCGGATATTCTGGGACATATGGGCTTTATGAGTGATATCGCGCTGGCGTTTATCGCCTTCGGCGTTGGGAAATTTTTTAAGAAGGAAGTTATTAAGGAAGCAGGGATCAAGGTGATTATCATCACGATCTTCGAGGCGCTGGCGGCCGGTGTTCTCGTGACGATCAGCATGAGAATGATATTCGGAATGTCATGGAACTTCGCGCTGATTCTGGGGGCCATTGCCACGGCTACCGCTCCGGCCAGTACGATGATGACCATTCATCAGTACCATGCGAGAGGCGATTTTGTCAATGTCCTTCTGCAGGTGGTGGCTCTGGATGATGTGGTATGCCTTCTGACATTCAGTGCCGTAGTGGCGGTGGTCAATGCGAGAACCAGCGGCCATATCTCATTTACGGATGTGATGGTTCCCATCTTCTGGAATCTCATGGCACTGGTTCTCGGATTTTTATGCGGAGTTGTGCTGTCGAAGCTGCTGACACCGGCCAGGAGCAAGGATAACCGCCTGATTCTGGCGGTGGCGATGCTGCTGGGGATCTCGGGCATCTGCGCATTTTTCCAGCTTTCTCCCCTTCTGTCCTGCATGGTATTCGGTGCGACATATATGAACGTGACCAATGATAAGAAGCTGTTTAAGCAGGTGAACCATTTTACGCCGCCGGTCATGTCCATGTTCTTTATCATTTCCGGTATGAATTTAAATGTGACGGCGCTCCGGACGGCAGGAATCATAGGAGTCAGCTATTTCTTTATCCGTATCGTTGGAAAATACGCGGGTGCTTACATCGGATGCTCCATGACAGGAATGCCTGTAACCATGAAACGCTATATCGGCCTGGCGCTGATTCCACAGGCCGGCGTTGCCATCGATCTTGCGTTCCTTGGACAGAGAATGCTTCCGGCAGAGATCGGAAGTCTGCTCCTGACCATCATCCTGTCATCCTCCGTGCTCTATGAGCTAATTGGCCCGGCGTGTGCGAAGATGTCGTTCTTCCTTTCGGGAACGATCAAGCGGGAAGTGATCCAGTCTGTGGAAGATTATCAGCCGGCCCACGCAGTGAAATAAAGAATAGAAAGTGTTGATGGCTGAAAAAGGAAGCTCGTGTATAACACATGAGTAAGTTCACGCGTTTGATATGATCGGGATGTAGTAAAATGGGCTGTTATCTGCTATGATATAAATCATTATAGAAGAAATGGGATTGCAGGTGAAAGAAAATCAGAACAGGGAGGCGGATTTATGATGGATTACAGCTCCGGAAACAAACGTGCGTGGGAATATAACGCTTACGAGTTTTGGCTTAAGGAAGAGGGGCATCCTTGTAAGAAGGCAGATAAAATCAGAGAGAATCCGGCCGCGATGCTGAAAAAGTATTCTGCGTATTTTGATACGTATGAAGGCAGAAAGATTGCCAATATCTGCGGTTCCTGCGGAACGATGATTTGCAGCGATTTTCACCCATTTACCAAGATTGCGGATATCCTGAATCTGGAACAGCCATCTATGAGCTACTTCTCGACTGCTGTTTTTGAGGGAGAGATGGCTCACGCACGTTTTTACGAAGACAGTGTCAGACAGAAGATGCCGCGATGCAGCTACAGGAAATACACTGTCAGCGAGATTATCAACGCCGTCATAAACAACAAGTTTATCCTGAAGAGATTTGATGAACATCCGGCCTGGGACAATCCTGATGTACCCGGAGAATTTACGATTACAGCAGACAGAGGTGTAAGATGAAAAGAGTAAAAATAACAGTTCTTCGAAAAGAATTTTATCCGGATTTTGCCGATGAATACTTAACGGAAGGCAGGGAGGCAGGGCCCTGTGCCCTGCTGAACGTGGGAGACAGCTTTGTCTTTGAGGGAGGCGCGCAGATGCCCGAGGGATTCTGTCCCTGGGCGTGGATTGACATTTACCACAGTGTCACAAGCTTAGCAGCAGGCGGGACGTATAAACCGTGGAACCGGAAAGACGGACAGACCATCGTCTGCTGTACGGATGGAATACGTCCCGTAGTGTTTCGCGTGGAAACCTTTGGCGAGAATGATGAGACAATAGAGTAAGAGGAAGGGGAGTGCCGTCTACATCGTCTTTGGACAAACGTACCGCGGCATTCCTTTACTGTGTTTCCCATATTCTATGGCCTCGGCAGGACAGCGGCAGATACAGGCCATACAGTGTGTACAGTTCTTACCCCATACCGGTTTTCCTGCTTCGAGCCGGATGTTGTTCAGCGGGCAGACTTTTATGCATTTTCCGCAGGATATACATGTGTCGGCAGCGGAAAACTTCTTTGCATGAACAAACGCAGGATAAAAAATATCATTTATAATACCGCTGTTTATCTTATCCTGAGCGGTCAAGGCAGGCTGTGGAATGGGCTCGCCTCTCTTTATCGTAAGAGCGGTTTTGTCAATCACAGCTTCAGACCGCTGGATGATGTCCAGTGCTTCCTTCTGTGTCGGTGTGGAAAACATCGCAATGTAGTTTTCCGGCATCTTGATCTGGGCACATCCCAGATAGTGAAACTTCCGCGCAGCACAAAGCTTTTCTAAGTATCTGCCTGCATTCCCGATACTGCCGCCGCAGGTCATCACAAAATAAATGTCCCTGTTCCCGGTCAGCGCCGCGTTTTCCAGCCATTCCTGTACGATGCGCGGAATCCGCCATGCATAAGTAGGGACGACGACCACCCACGGGCTGTCTGAGTGTATTTCTGAATAATCGTGGTTTCGGATTCTTTCAAACAAATTGAGGACCTCGTCCCGGAGCTCTCTGCCAATTCTCTTTGCAGTGTATTCGCTGTTTCCTGTCCCTGAAAAATATAAGATCATAGTAATCACCTTTCGCCTTGTTTTTTATAGCTGCGAACTGATATGACGTATGCTCGCATAAATGAGGTTGATCAAATCAGCAATCTCTTTCCATTGCGTTCCGTCTACACTTAAATAGTAGTAGTTCTTTGTCCCCTCTTTCCGCATTGCAACAATCCCGGATTCCTTTAATATTTGCAGATGGTGGGATACGGAGGGTCTTGTAAGATGTGCTTTCTCTGCAATTTCACCGACTCGGATTCCGGACAGATCGCTTTCCAACAGCACCAGCAGGATCAGCTGTCTTGTTTCATCGCCAATGGCGGTAAATGCGTTTCTGCATTTCTGAAAGCCATGAACGATTTCTAACAGGTTCTCATCACATTCTTTTGCCATTACCGGCCTCCTTATCGATAGCTGACGTCTAATTTTTCACGCGGTGCAGAACGGAGAAATTTAACGGCCGAGTAACCCATTACCAGGGTCATGGCGGCTCGTTTTCCTTTTGGTATGTTCAGCGCCTTTTTTATTTTGTGCGAAGCATTAACCGCCGTTGTGAAAAATCCGCTGAATAGTACGCCGAGACCATTAGCCTCCGCGACAAATTCCATATTCTGTGCTGCGAGAATACCGTTTGTTTTTTCTTTTGCCAAAATAACAATGACAACAGGCGCGTTGAAAAAGAAGAAGTTATCATCAATCTTATTATTTCTTGCCATGGGACTGAACAAATCTGCTAATGGCTTTAACTTCCGAAAGAGGCTGACCGCCATTTGCTCGATACGATTTTTTTCACGATCTAGCACGATAAAGGATACATCCTGCATATTCTTCGCTGTATGCGTAAGTCTGCCCGCTTCCAAAATCTGGCTGATTACTTCACTGGGAATTTCTTCCTGCTTAAATTGCCGGATGGTCCGGCGGAAACGGATAACATTTAACACATCGTCCGGATTCAGACGGTTCTCTTCCTTTTTTACGATCTGTTCCACAGAATAATTGGTGATGGAAATGGCTTCCTTTGGACAGACTGCGCTGCATTGTCCGCACATGAGGCAGTGATCGGATAATGTTTTTGCTTTTTTATAATTGATGATAATATTATGTGCAGCGCATACTTTCGCGCAAACACCGCAGCCAATACATTTTGTTGAATCAATCGATACCTGATGTCCTTCCATATTTCAGACTCCTTTCGTTAAAGTTCATGAACCATTATAACGAACAGGAGCATGCAATACAACATCGGTAAAGAAATTCATTACCGATAATCGTTACGGAGGGGGATATCCCGTTGCAGATACTTCGCCGTAATGCTTTTCCCGCGCAGCCTCATCTCCTCCGGTGTTCCCTCAAACATAACGCGTCCGCCGGAATCTCCGCCATCGGGACCAAGATCGATGCCCCAGCCGCTGTCCCTCGCCGCCCGACAGAGTGGTGAGAGACTGCCCCAGCTGGAGGTAGCCCAGCCCCACCTCCTGAAGAAGTTCCAGGATTCCGGCATCTCCATTCTTTTCGGACAGACGCCGGAGAAGAATAGGGAAATGCGCAGAACGTGTAGACATCCGTCACAGTTCCGGCGGTGGCGCGCGGATTTTTATTACTGTCTGTCTGGTAAATTACAATCGCAGGCGACACGCCCTGTATGCGTTCCACCTTCGGCTTCTGAATCCCCTGTAATGACATGGCTTCCAGGTACTGTCTCTGACATTCCTGAAAAAGAACGTCTATGAGCAGTGTGGACTTGCCGACTGACATGGATACCGCCTTTCTGCCCTGTTCCATCCGTGAGACAGCTTTGCCGATGATGGATGAAGGCTCCTTTCAATTTATCAGTGTGTGCTGATTCGATGATGTTATTCAGAAATTGGATATCATAATTATAGCAAGCGGAGAGTGAGGGGGCAAGAGAACGATGAAAGAATAAAGCTATGAATAGAATTACATTATTTACGTGATATTCACTAAATGTTGATTGAAAATATTGTGCAAAGTGTTATTGACAACCGGTTGACAAAATCATAGGAACGAGATATAATGATGATATCAAAGAAATGACAACCGGTTGACAATTTTAAAAAGCCATCGACGCCGATGGCAGAATGGAGAAGGATATGAAAGATTTATGGACACCATCGAGCCCATTAGGAGGACTTCCAATTTTGCGTGATGCTATATCAAAGCGGCAGCCCAGCTATGATGTAACGGGGGGGAACAAAGACTACTGGTTTCTAAAGAAGGGGGATACTGCTAAAATTGTCGATATTCAGGGGACTGGCTGTATTAAGCACATATGGTTGACAGCAATGTGCGGCGACAAATACTTTTTAAGAAAAATATTACTTGAGATGTACTGGGATGATGAAGAAACTCCCAGTGTACAGGTTCCATTGGGAGATTTTTTCGGCGTTGGTCATGGTTACTGTAAGCATTATACATCATTGCCAATGAACATGGTATTTGCAAAAAACAGAAGGGGACCAAAGGGGACGGTCTGTGCAGCATTTAACTGTTACTTTCCAATGCCGTTTCAATCAGGTGCAAAGATAAAAATAGTCAATGAAGCGGACGCGGATATTGATAACTTATTTTTCATGGTAGACTACGAGCTATATGATGAAGAACTGCCTGATAATTACGGGTATTTTCATGCGCAGTTCCGTCATGAAAATCCCTGTAAGAAGGTGGAGTATCCGAAGAGCAGCAGTAAGCCAGCTGTGGGAGACCTTCCAGGAAAGAATCTTGATGGAAAAGAGAATTATATAATTCTTGATGCAAGCGGACGAGGCCATTACATCGGCTGTGTTTTGAGTATCGATAATATTGACGCCAGCAATCAGGATTACACATGGGCTGGTGAGGGGGATGACATGATTTTTATCGATGACGAAATTTGGCCGCCCTCATTACATGGCACTGGAACAGAAGACTATTTTTGCGCTGCATGGGGATATCCAAGTGATGAATATGCGGGCCCTTACCATGGAATCACGCTTTTAAGCGATCCATATGAATATTATGGAAAGAGTACAACGTATCGATGGCATATTGAAGATCCGGTTCATTTTAAAAAATCTGTTCGCGTGACAATTGAACATGGCCATGGAAATGGACAGGCCAACGAGTATTCCAGCGTTGCATACTGGTATCAAAAAGAGCCGCATAAAGCATTTCCAGAGATGGAGTCGGCAGAACAGCGCTGTGCAAGAAATATTCCGCTTAATATCTGATTAATCATATTAACTAAGGTAGGAGAAAATTATTATGTCTTATCCGATTATAGCCAGCAGTAAGTGTACGGATCAGGAGGCGTGGAAAGCGTTAAAACAGGCGCAGGGACAGGCAGAAAAGGATTGGAATCGTCCGGTTTACCATTATTGTCCGCCTTCTCAGTGGATGAACGATCCAAATGGCGGGATATGTCATGATGGCTGGTATCATCTGTTCTATTTGCAGGATCCGTTTTCTGCAGATGGATTTTCAGCAGCAATTATGCCAGATGGAGAGATACTGAAGGGAGAAGAAAAGCCTAACCGTTTTTGGGCACATATTCGTTCCCGTGATCTTGTAAAGTGGGAGCCTCTTCCATTTGCGCTGCGGCCTGACAGAGATAACAATGAAATAAAGCCAATTTCAGGCAGTGTGATTGAGCGGACAGACGGAACACATGCATTATTTTTTACATCTGTCCGCTACAAAAAAGAAAAATATGATCAGTGTATGGCAATATCAAGAGATGGACTGATTAGCTGGGAACGGCTGGAAAGACCAGTGTTAGCCATGCCGGATGATCCGGAGATTGAGCAAAGCTGGAGAGATCCTTACGCCTTTCAATATAACGGTGAGTATTATCTGGTCGTTGCAGCAGCTACAAAAAGTGAGGCGTTGCTGTTGCTGTATCAAGCAAAAGGAGAAGATCTGATTCAATGGAAATATCGTGGGATTCTGCTTTCGAAACCAAGGGAAAACGTATATTACTTTGAATGTCCGCGTTTGTTTGTTATGGGAAAGGAAATTCTTCTGATTTTCTCTCCATATGGTAATGTAAAATATTATCTTTGCGATTTTATACCAGAAAAATGCAGCTTAATGGTACGGAGGGAAGGTCTTATCGATTATGGTTCAGTGGCATATGCAACTCAGCCGATTGAGACGAAAAAAGGAGAGTTTGCGTTGCTTTCCTGGGCACCGGGATGGTTCTCACCCAACCTGGTGAAATTTGAGAACTGGAATGGGTGCCTGTGTACTCCGCGTAGAATTACGATATCAGAGGAGGGAAAGTTATTACAGAAACCAATGACAGGTATGATAGGACGATCCTGTGATTACATAGAGGCGAGTATAAAAGCGGATTCTATGGAATGGTTAATTCCGGCTGCCTTTGAGATGCATCTTCATTGTGATCATGCTGATAAGCTGCGTTTTCGGCTTCTTTTTATGGAGGACTGCAGTGACCGCCTGTTACAGGAAATTGCAGTTTCAAATGGAAAAATTACTGTAGAGAAGGCAACATTCCAATATGAGAATGGAATATTGGATATTCGAAGCTTATGTGACCATTTTCTGTGGGAATATTTTTTGCAGGATGGAGAGTTTTGTTATACAACGCATCTTCCGAATACACCCCAAAGGATCAGAATGGTATTGAAAGCGGAAACAGATGGACTGAAATTGGATTCTTTAAAGGTCTGGCTGATAAAAAATAAGGAGGTACCTGCTGAATGACAGTAAAAATCGAAGATGTGGCGGAACGTGCAGGTGTATCTGTAACTACCGTTTCACGTGTCATGAATAACAGGGGAGCAATATCAGAAAAAACAAGGGAAAAGGTAATGGAAGCAATCCATGAATTGGATTATCATCCGAGTCAGATTGCCAGAAATCTATTTAAGCAAAAATCCCATATTATTGGTGTTATAGTTCCAGATGTCAGTCACAATTTTTATGGTTCAGAGGTAAAGCATATTGAAAGGAATTTGTGTGAAGCAGGTTACAGGCTGCTGCTGTGCAATACAAAACAGCAAAAGACACTGGAACAGGATTATATCGATATGCTGCAGTGCAATAAGGTAGATGGGATAATTATTGCCAGCCATACACAGGAAAGCGAGGCATATCAGCAGCTTCATCTTCCTTTGGTTTCGATAGACAGAAACCTTGGAGCAGATATTCCTGTTGTATCGTCTAATCATTATCAGGGGGGAATTCTGGCAGCGGAAGAACTGCTTCGTTGTCAATGCAAAACGGTTGTGCAGGTGGTGTGTGATACATCAATACCAAAACCTTCAGATGAACGTCATATTGCATTTAAAACGAGACTCGGTGAGGCAGGAATCCGCTGCGAAGAAATAAATATTCCACTGAATACGTTTGATTTTGATGATTATATAAAGGTCTCTAATACGCTGTTCGACACTTATCCAAAAGTGGATGGAGTGTTTTGTGCAGATAATATTGCGTGTGCTGTATTAAAAACAGCGGTTCAGCGAGAATATGCAGTGCCGAAACAGATGAAAATTGTCGGATACGATGGAAATGATATTGCTAAAATGGTTACGCCAACGTTAACGACAATACGGCAGCAAACAGAAATCATAGCAAAAACGGCAGTGGATATTCTGCTTAGAAGGGTGGAGGGAAGCGAGGTGACGGGAACGTATAAAATTCCGGTGCAGTTTGTACAGGGGGAAACAACGGCAGTATAAATTTTATAGGGGAAAAGGAGAGGAACAGAAATGAAACAGATATCAATAGATCCGCGTCGCTCTGCAAAGCAGGGGATTGATCTTAATCACGAGACTGTGAAGAGACATACTGAAATTTATAATAAGCTTATCGAGGATATTCCACGAAGTTCACAGGGAACTGTCTGGTTGAATCCTTACGGTACGGCACCATTGTCGGGGTATTTAGGAATCTGGTCGGAATCAGAGGAGAAAATACAAATTTATATAACAGATAATATAGGGAAGTCAATACCTGCATGCTATATCTGGAATACTGTTAAGGGAGCAAATTTAATTCCGATACTTGGAATGGTACCAGGTTCTGTGAACAGAATTGAGGTGTCTGTATCAGGCAATAATAAAAATAAGTATAAAGAAGTATTCAGTATAGAGACTGCCCCACTACCACCCACTGACAGGGAGATTGCGGTTTATCCTAAAGATGCAAGATTTGTTGGATTTCCAATTTACGAAGTGACAGTATCCGCAGACGATATCCCGGAGACTCTGTCAGAACTATATTTTACGGCATTTGCAGCCAGATATAATACGGGAGCAGATGATCGGGGTATGGTCAGATGGTATACCACAGATGATATCCCGGCCTGGAATTTCGAACGTCTGTCAAATGGCCATTTTCTGTCCGCCGCACCGGAATTTGATGAAGGAAAACTTCTTTATGAGTTTGATATGGTGGGAAGAGTTTATAAAGTTTTCGTGCTGGATAACCAGTGCCATCATTCTGTACTGCAATTGCCGGACGGAAATATATTACTTCCATCTGAATATACGGGAGAAAGCCGGGAAGATGGGCTCTCGATCATTGATTATAAAACAGGGATCGAACTTGCCTATTACGATATCAGGGAGATTCTGGATACGAAAAGGCCGCCGATTCCAAAAACTGTTCCCGTAAAGGACTGGATACATATTAATCAATCGTATTGGGACACGGTAAATAATCTTCTTATTTCATCAGGACGTCATCAGGGCATATTTGGAATTGACAAAGACACCGCGGAACTTGCGTTTATTCTGGCCAGTCATGAGGATTGGTCAGGAGAGTTCGAAGAATTTCTTCTCACTCCTGTGGATGAATCAAAAAATCCGCTATATGATCTTTCTGATCCCAATGACATAGAAAATGCGAATAAAGAATTCTGGCCATGGGGCCAGCATGCAGTGGTGGAGATTCCGAATGCTACCAAAGGTATTGCAGAATTTCTGGTGTTGGATAATGGCAATTATCGTTCCAGAATTAGAGAACATGCGCTGACTGCTGAGGAAAATTACAGCAGAGTGGTACGATATCGCGTGAATCTAGATGAAATGACTGTGACAAAAGTGTATGAATATGGGAAAGAAGAGGTAGGAAACAGGGGATATAGTTCCTATGTGAGTAATGCGGAATTGTTGGAAAATGGAAATTATCTGGTCAATTTTGGCGGGGGGACCTTTGATGAAAATGGGAGACGCCGGACGACAATTGATGGCTTTGCAGATATTTCAGATCCGCTTTCTGGTGAAATGGTTCAGGGAATGGTATTAATTCAGGAAGTAAATCCGATTACTGGGAAACCAAGACTGGAATTTACATGTACTTCAGGGCGGTTTAAAGGTAAGGATGAGGGAAAGAAGTTTACCGTGGATCTGTATAGCTTCCGGACACATAAGCTTACACTGATCCCATAAACAGTATTTAAAAGGAGAAGGATTTAAAATGATGATTAAAAAATATATGGCATTTATACTTGCAGCGGCTGTAGCCGTTTCTGTTATGGCAGGATGCTCTGACATGCCGACTGAAAAAAAAGAAGGAGCAGCAAGTGAAGCTCAGAAGACAGAAAAAAAAGAACTCGTTTTCTGGATCAGGGGGAGTGAAAACGAGAATATCAGCAAAGTATTGTCTGAGGACGTGGACTTGTATAATCAGAAGCAGGACGGACTCTCAAATGTTACGGTTGAGTTTATACCATATGCCGATTTCATTACCAAATATAATGCAGCATTCGCAGGAGGGACGGCGCCGGATATTATCGATACAGGTGAAATAGCTTTACGTGTCAACTTAAACCAGCATGAACCGTTGGATGATTATATTGCTCAATGGGAAGATAAGGGCGAGGTTGCTGATTATCTGGATGCAGGATATATGGAAGGCAAGACATATGGGGTACTTTTTTCTCCAAGTACGTATTTGTTCTTCTGGAGAAAAGATTATTTTAAAGAAGCTGGCCTCGATCCGGAAAGTCCTCCAAAAGACTGGGAAGAGATGATGGAGTACGCTAAATTATTGACAATAAAGGACGGAGATAATGTAGTTCGGGGCGGTTTTAGTGTTGATGTCACCTCAAATCAGGCTCCGATGCTGTTTACTGTGCTGGCACGCCAGGCTGGCAGCCATTTGTATGATGACACTACGGGAGTACCTGCATTTAATGACAAAGGAGGGGTAGAGGCACTCCAGTATATCCTGGATATTGCACCATATTCCAAGCTTCATACTCCTGCACCTGGTGCGAATGAACCGGTTCCATTTATTGCAGGAACTGCTGCTATGGGCTATGTAACGACAGAGACCATCTCAACTATGCTTACCAATGACCCTTCTATGAAGGAAAAGATAGGGGTAGCGGCATATATTCCCAAGGCAGGAGGAACGGATATTACATGGAGTGGTTATCGTCTGTATGCCATAAGCGCTGGCACAAAATATAAAGATGAAGCGTGGGATTTTATCAAATATAGCATGTCGGAAGAACGCATGCGTGCGAAGATGGAAACGGCTGATGTGGTTCCTGTGCGTAAGGGATTACAGAAGGAATTTGAAAACATGGACGAATTTATGCATCCAGCAATGGTAAAGGCGGTTTCAGTGGGAGAATGCTATCCAAAGAAGGAGTGGGCTTCCTCATATAATGGAATTGCTCTTCGGGATGCACAGCAGGAAGCGCTTTATGGACAGAAGACGGTACAGGAAGCATTGGATGATGCTGTAGACAGAATTAAGCAGGATTATAATCTTAAATAGACTGTTGCTTTTTATAGAACAGGGAGGCCATGATAAATGCAAAGAGGAAAAAGGCATACAGGACATATTGATTATCTGGGATATTGGATGATCCTTCCTTTTTATCTGATATTTCTATTTATTTACCTGGTACCAATCTTTGAGACGTTTTTTAATAGTTTTACCGATTATGACCTGTTTTCAGCTAGAAAGATGGTCGGACTGAGTAATTATTTTGCACTGATGAAGGACAGCTATTTTGCAATAGCAGTTAAGAATACTCTGGTATATGTGATTTTTAATTTGGGATTAACTATGGTTTTGGGGCTTTTGTTTGCAGTCATGTTAAATTCCCGAATCGTAAGGACATCCTATGCTCGTGCTGCCTTTTTTCTTCCGTATATCGCGTCAATGGTGAGTGTTTCAATTATCTGGATATGGCTTTTTGATGCGGATAAAGGTTATATTAATCATTTTTTAAGGTTGTTTGGCATGGAGGGGAAACACTGGCTGACCGATCCGGGGCTTGCGATGCCGGCCATTATCATAATGAGTGTATGGAAGGGCTGTGGCTATAATATGCTAATTAACCTATCGGGACTGCAAAGTATATCAGAAACGTATTATGAGGCTGCAAGCTTAGATGGAGCGGGAAAAATACAGACGTTTTTCCATATCACACTACCTCTGCTAACTCCAACAACATTTTTTCTGTTCGTGACGGGAATGATAAACAGTTTCAATATGTTTGAGCAGGTTCAGGTAATGACGAATGGGGGACCGCTTAATTCTACCACGACAATTGTTCATCAGATATATATCCGTGCCTTTACACAATATAAGATGGGATATGCCTCTGCTCAGTCAGTAATACTGATTTTAATTATTCTAATACCAATTCTGCTTAGTTTCAGGCATTCGAAAGCGGAAGATATGGATTTGTAGGTGAAGCTATATGGTGATTTCGCCGGCTGGATATCCGGCGAACACCTACTATTAAATAAGGAGACTTGCTTATGCTGCAGACATGTACCCTTCAATGGAGAAAACAACGTCTGAAAATAGGACTTACGCTGTTGATTATTATGTTGTCCATTATATTTCTTTACCCATTTTTTGTTATGTTGATGACATCTTTTAAAAGTGCTGCTGAATTTCAGCAGGCAGGCTCTAATCTATTGCCGCTGCACTTTACACTATCTAATTACACTGGCGCGATGAAGACCGGAAACTGGCTGCGCTACTTTGAAAATAGCCTGTTCATAACCGCAGTTACAGTGGCTTTAAGCATTATACTGAATTCTATGGCAGCTTATGCTTTTTCCAGACTCCATTTTCCAATGCGGGATTTCCTGTTTGCTTTTTCTCTTGTTGCGATGCTGATACCTGAACAGGTTATTATGATACCGGTCTTTTTGCGGCTGCGTGCTTTCCCGTTTGCAGGGGGAAATAACTGGCTTGGCCAGGAGGGAACAGGACTCTTAAATACTTACTGGGGTCTGATCCTTCCGTTTATAGCACATCCGTTTGGCGTTTTTTTCTGCCGCCAGGCATTTTTATCTTTTCCGAGTGCACTGGACGAGGCGGCTGTTTTAGATGGGTGTTCAAAATTTCGAATTTTCTGGAACATCTATCTGCCACTCAGTAAGCCAACATTGGTTACATTGGCACTTTTAAAAGTGGTTACTACTTGGAATCAGTATACGTGGCCACTGATATTGACAAACAGCGACAGCATGAAGACGGTACAGTTGGCCCTCAGCAATTTTTCAACAGAGTTTACAACAAACTGGGGGTATTTATTAAGTGCAACAACATTGATCTTACTTCCTGTAGTAGTGCTCTTCCTGTTCTTTCAGAAATATTATGTGAGTGGGATTATGACATCAGGAATAAAAGGATGATATAGCGCTGTTTAAATACAGCAGATAAAAGCCGGTCTGGGTGATCGGCTTTTTATAATTGATCGTCTAATAAAAAATATATTATAATCAATAAATTACGAAAAACCCCTTGACAGTTCATACTGTAACTAATATAATTACAGTATGAACTGTATCTGAGAAAATAACAGTAGTTACAGCAGAGGGAAAGGAGCAGCAACGATGGATATCATGACAATTAATAAAGATAATTTTGACAAAGAGGTACTTCAGGCAGAAAAACCGGTGGTTCTGGATTTCTGGGCGCCGTGGTGCGGTTACTGCCGCAGACTGGGACCTGTGGTGGACCGTCTGGCGGCACAGTATGAAGGAAAGCTTCTGGTGGGCAAGGTTGATATCGATGAGAGTCCGGAACTGGAGGAGAAGCACGAGATCGAGACGATCCCGACACTGATCGTATATCAGGGCGGTAAGGCGAGCGAGCCTCTCATCAACCCGGGTTCCATGACAGAGATTGAGGACTGGCTGAAAGAGAACGGCGCGGTTTAAAACGAAACAATAACTGTTCGCAAGAGGAGAATACGATATGAACGATAAAATATATGACGTTGTCATCATTGGCGGAGGTCCTGGCGGCTATAGTGCGGCACTTTACTGCGCAAGAAGCGGCATGTCGGTCCTGGTGCTGGAAAAGCTGTCGCCGGGCGGTCAGATGGCGACTACCGGTCAGGTAGATAATTATCCCGGATTTGAAGACGGAATCGACGGCTTCGAGCTGGGAGATAAGATGAAAAAGGGCGCCGACCGTTTCGGTGCGGAGACTTCTTTTGACGAGGTGATCCGTGTGGATCTTCAGGCCGAGCCGAAGAAGATCACGACTACAGGCGGTGAGCTTCTCACAAAGACGGTGGTGATCGCCACCGGCGCTTCACCGAGAGAACTGGGACTGCCGGAAGAGAAGAAGCTGCGCGGCCGGGGAGTGGCATACTGCGCGGTATGCGACGGAATGCGGTATAAGGACAAGACTGTCGTGGTATCCGGCGGCGGCAACAGCGCGGCGGAGGATGCGTTATTCCTGGCAAAGATCTGTAAGAAAGTATATCTCGTTCACCGGAGAGACGCACTGCGTGCCTCCATGGTATACCAGAATGCGCTGAAGGACAGCCCGGTCGAGTTTTTGTGGAATAGTCGTATTGAAGAGATTTTCCACGAGAAGAAGGTGACGGGAGTCCGCCTGGCCGATGTGAAGACGGGGGAAGAGAGGGAGATCGCCTGCGACGGCGTCTTCGTAGCGATTGGACGAGTGCCTGACACCGCAGTTTTTGAAGGACAGGTGGAGAGAAATGAACAGGGATATATCATCGCGGACGAGACGACCAGGACGAACGTACCGGGGGTATTTGCGGTTGGCGATGTGAGAACAAAACCGCTGCGCCAGATCGTTACAGCCGCTTCAGATGGAGCTGTGGCCTCTAAGTTTATTGAAGAATTTATTCAGAAATAATAAAAAATGTGGGCAGTAAAGCCTCCTTAAAAGGCAAAACTAATATCTTTATTGCTGAGTTGGATGTTGTGGGAATTACAAGACATGAAACAGTGGTTCCCATTTTGAGAGTGTCGGCTCTTGCATTCCTTTATTTGCTGGGCAAGGCAGAGGCGGAGGGACTAAGCGGAAAATCGTAATATATTTCTGCATAGTAAACTGTTTCTGGTGTAGAGAAAGCTTAATATGTAGTGGATTTTGGTCAGAAGACAGAATGAAGGGACTGTGACCAAAGTCACATAAAAAAGAACGCTTACAGGTATGTAACCTAGAGGCGTTCTTTTTGTGGTAAAATTAAGCTGCTATGAATAACATTACTGAGAAACATTATAGCCTAAAACAGGGAAGATTGCCAAGCAGATTAATATCCTGTTTTTTGCTGCATATCAGTGAAACAGGGGACTGTGTTTTTGCGCGCTAAAGCAAAGAAGGCTTTGCACAAAACTGAGAGTGAAAGCGGGTAAACATAGTATTTCAGCGTAAAATATAGCATTTTAGCATGAAAATACCGCATGATAGAGCGGAATACTAGGCAATATGCAGACAGCATTGTAAAATAAGCTTATTCAAATCAGAGAGGAAGTGAACATGTGATGAAGAGCCTGTTTCAAGTAAATGGAGCTCCTTTTTTCTCTATAGGAGGGCAGACAAATAATTCAAGTACCTATCATGCAGAGGCAATGCGGCAGGCGTTTAAGGGAATTGAGGTAATGGGAATGAATACAATCGCCGCACCAGTGTACTGGGAACTCCTGGAGCCCAGAAAGAATGAATACTGTTTTGAACAGATAGACATGATTCTGGAGGAGGCAGAAGCCAGAAAGCTGAAAGTAATACTTTTATGGTTTGGGTCGTGGAAAAATGGGGCATCTCACTATATACCGCAATGGATGAAAAGAGAGAAAGAAACATACAGGGTCTGCAAAAATAAGAGTGGAATGGATACAGCGATTCTGTCTCCGCTGTGTAAGAAAAATATGGAAAAAGATGCGGAGGCATTTGAGAGATTTGTACGGCACGTGAGAGAGAAAAATGCAAATGGAACTGTCCTTGCTCTTCAAGTTGAAAATGAACCAGGACATTTGGGGACCCCCAGGGATTATTCCGAGACTGCAAATCAAGTCTTTGAATCTCTGATTCCTGAAGAGTTGTTTCAGTGGATCAGGACTTTGAGAGAGGGTTCAGTATATGACTGCGTGTCAGAACATAACTGTGAAGAATGGAAAAACTGGCAGATGACGTTTGGATTTCACGCTCCGGAGATATTTTCGGCCTATTACGTATGCAAATACATTGAGAGAATCGCGGAAAGAGGAAAAAGTATCTATGATATTCCGATGTATGTGAATGTATGGGTGAGAGAGACTTCAAACCGGATTGCCGGTATTGATTATCCGTCGGGAGGTGGAACTTCCCTTGTGCTCGATTTGTGGAAGGCATTTGCACCCCATATTGACTGTATTGCTCCAGATGTTTATTTTGAGTCTTATGAAATCTACAATGAAATTTGTTCGATTTATAAGCGGGCCGATAATTTGTTGTATATTCCGGAATCGAAGGCGAATGGGAATAATGGCAGACATCTTTTGCGGATGATCGAAAAGCATGAGTTGTCATCGGTTCATTGTTTTGCTATAGACAGTATTTTTGACGGAAAGGGGATTATAAAAGAGGAATGTCTGGATTATAAAGATACGATATCTGTTCTGCTAGCCATGAAACCATTAATTGAAAAGTATCATGGAACAGGGCGAATCTATGCAGTCGCTCAGTATGAGGGAATGGATTCTCAATTTATTGATTTTGGTGACTATTATGGCAGAGTCTACTATTTAAATTGTATTAGCGATGAGGCTTATATTCATCTGGATCCCAGCCACAATGAAGAGGAATATATTTCACAGATTGCCAAAGGTCTCATCATTTATGAGGGAAATGGAAGTTTCTATCTTGCGGGAGGCGGATATAAACTGGTACTGATAAAAAAGACTTCTTTGGAAGAAATGTCGGACATTCTTGTTTCCTATAAGCAGATTGCAGCCAGAAATATCAGCTATATCAAGGTGGAAGAAGGCTATTTTGATGAAGAAAACAGATTTAAAGTTACGAAAAAAAGGAACGGAGATGAGTCTGATATGGGGTTGTGGGTGGAACCGGATATTGGAGTTTTGCATGCAGAACTGTGAGGAAAAGTATGAAAAAAAGAGATATCAGTAAATATATATTTTTATTACCTGGTATGGCTTTCTTTACGTTTGCCTTGCTGATCCCCTTTCTGATGGGGATTCATGTGGCTTTTACCGACTGGAATGGGATCGCGAAAGACTACCATTTCGTAGGATTTCAAAATTTTAAAACCATGCTTTTAGACCAGCGTTTGTATGGGCCGATACGTAATACATTGATTTTTGCATTATTGGGTACCATTGGAAATAATGTACTGTCACTGTCACTTGCACTTCTTATTCATACAGAAACAGGAAAATTCGGAAAGCTTGCCAGACTTATTTACTTTGTTCCGGTATGTTTTTCGGCTATATTGACAGCCTTTTTATGGAAATTTATGTTTGGCGAGGTTTTCTTAACGCTGTTTGGAATTAAAAATCTTTTGGGAAATAAGTATATGGCGATTCCTGCTATTGTCGTGATGGGATTATGGAATGGAGCAGGAGTCAATATGCTGATCTATTTATCTGGACTTAAGAATATTCCTCAGGATTATTATGAAGCAGCTATGATGGACGGAGCAAATGCGGTCCAAAAGTTTCGGGGAATCACATTACCTCTCCTTATGCCCTCCTTTACAGTCTGTATTACACTGACAGTGACGACATGGCTAAAAGAATTTGCTACCACCCTGGCGGCAACGGATGGAGGACCGGCAGGCGCCTCCAGGACTATTTCCATTTACATTTATCAGAATCTCTACAGTTACCATAAAGCAGGATATGGACAGGCGGTATCGCTGGCTTTTCTGATTCTGTTGGTTGCGATCGGTTTGGGAATTTCTGCTTTTTTTAGAAAAAGAGAGGTGGAACTGTGACGGAAAGTTTTAGAAGGGGAAAAAGGATGTCGACAGGGAATGTATTGGGGAGAATTCTAATGTCGTTGCTCGTTCTGTTCTTTTTGTTTCCTATCTATATGGCAGTGCTTACTGCGTTTAAAACAAAACCGGAAATTGCAGGTTCTGTGCTGGCAATGCCGAAAGCGCTTTATCTTGGTAATTTTGCAGAGGGAATTAAAAAAAGTGATTTTTTTCGTGCTATATACAATACATGTATCGTTACTTTTCCGTCGGTACTGCTGATCGTAATTTGTTCCTCAATGTGCGGTTATACGATAGCACGCAATGGAAAGAGAACGTGTCTGATTAGAAGTATCGACAAGCTGTTTCTGGCTTCCTTAATGATTCCCTTTCAGATCATTATGATTCCAGTATATAAGATATTCAAAACCTTAAATTTACAGAATAATCTGATTGGAATGATCCTTATGCTGACCGGAACGAGTATTGCATACTCCTCATTTTTATATGTGGGATTTGTAAAGTCTATTCCGTTGGATATCGAAGAAGCAGCTTTGATTGATGGCTGCAACAGGTATCAGACGTTTTTTAGAATCACGTTTCCATTGCTGAAGCCGATATCGGCGACGGTTGCGGCGCTTCATGTTATGTGGCTGTGGAATGATTTTAATATTGCACTTATCTTACTGCAAAAGGATGGAGTGCGGACTCTGACAGTAAAACAATTTTATTTTTTTGGACAGTATACCGCAGATTATGGAGTTGCGTTTGCAGTAACTCTATTGTCAATGATACCGGTAGTCATATTTTTCCTGTTTATGCAGAAGTATATTGTTAAAGGTATTGCGGCAGGGGCGGTTAAGAACTGATACTTTAAAAATCAGAAAATAGCCAGTCAGATGGCAGGATGGAGGACGTTATGAGAAAGAAAATAATGTATGCAGCTTTGGGCGCAGTCATGGTTTGGACGCTGGGGGGATGCCAGAAAGCACCTGAGGTAAAAGAAGAACAGAATAGTACGGCACAGCCGCAGACAGAAGCATTGACGGAACCGGAATCTGTGGAGACGACAGACGGAAAGAAAATAACCATTACATGGCTGAATCATATGCAAGAGGAAGGGAAGAAGGCATGGGTCGAATTTGTGGTTCAGAAGTTTGAAGAAGAAAATCCTAATATTAAGGTTAACGTTGAAACTGTTGGGGCTGACAGTTATGTGACTGTGCTGCAGACGAAAATTGCGTCAGATGATGCGCCGGCGGTGTTTGATCTATATACGAATGAAGATGTTGTTATGTATCAGGAATCAGGGTATTTATATGACCTGGTCGAAATTGAAAATGTAAAGAATGTAGATGAGCAGCTTTTGACCTCTGGACAGGTAGACGGGGGACAATTTGGGATTCCTATGGAAACAAGTGGTTACGGTGTATTTTATAATAAAGATATCTTTGAAAAATATGGTATGAGTGAACCCGGAACACTGTCAGAATTATATCAGATATGCGAAAACTTACAGGCAGAGGGCATCCAGCCATTTGCGGCTCCCATGGGAGAACAGTGGGCTTTAGCACTGTATGCAAGAACGGTAAATGATCTGATCTCCGTTCAGAAGGACAAGGAGTGGTATGTGAAAAAGGCCAGGTTGGATAGCAGTTTTAAGGGAGATGATGATTTTAAAAAGGCAATGGAGATTTATTTCAGTTTTAAGCCTTACTGGGGAGATGATCCTTTTGGAACCTCGTGGGATAATGCACAGGATATGATAGCAACAGGAAAATCGGCAATGCTGATCCACGGTTCATGGGCCGTTGACGGTATATTATCTAAGAATCCAGACTGTAATATTGGCGTTTTTCCAATGCCGGTAAGTGATAACACTGCAGATGCAAAAATGATTAAAGAACCAGGGACGATGCTGGTATGTTATAAAAGTGATGATCCCAATGTTTTAAAAGCCAGCGCAGAACTCTTTAATACTATTTTCTCTATGGAGTCTCAAAAAAAGTATGCAGAAGAAGCAAAACAAATTCCTGCAGTGGCAGGGGAATATAATATGTTGGAACCGCTGAAACTGATTATGGATTATCCAGAAGATCAATCCTTTGTGGAATCAGGAGTTCAGAAATTTACTAATGAGTATGAAGACATATTCTATGAAACAATATCGGCAGCATCCATGAATGATACCTTGAATGCAGACTCGCTTTGTGATGAACTCGACAAACAATTCTCTGTTCTGATAAAATAACTGGTGATAACCAGAGGAAACAGCCTTCTTGACTGTTTCCTCTGGTATCTCTATAATAAGAATATGAAAAAAAAGACACTGTATTTGATAAATGGGATCACTCTTATACTGATATTACTTCTAATTATTTATATTACAAACAATTATATCCGGATTTTTGACCGATCTTTATTTGGAATGCAGCAGTTTATTATTTCTCATGAGATACTGATTACTCTGCTGAAAAAGACGATTATCAGTACAGTTTTGGTGGTAATGGGTCTGGCATGTATTTGGCTTTATCTGCTGTCTTATGAATCACATAAATTTTTAATATATGCTGTTACTTTCTTTATTAGTGCGGGGGTCTGTATAACGATATGGGATACAACGGTGATGTTCCTTGCAGGCAGGGAGGTCTCTCGGGTTTGGAACCGGGCAGGAGATATATGCCTTCTGCTTTTTTTGGCATTGTTTTACTGTCTGGGGATAAACAGGTATAAAGTAACCAGACCATTAAATCTCGTTCATATGATCTGGGGGATTACGATGTTGGCATCTGCAGCCATTCCGGTAATCAGACCGATAGAGGCTAATAAGATTATGCAGATGGTTAGTATAGGCTATTGCATAATGACTGTATATATTTGTGGATATTTTTTCTATAGAAAGCAGAAAATAAGAAGCAACGATTTTTTAATGATAATATCTGCCTGTGTGACAGGGGGATTATCATCATTTGCAAAAATGAAGACATTATCTGCTGCCCACAGCTTTTATAGAAATGTGCTGCCTTTTCTGATTTTGGTGGTCATCATGTTTTTCTTCCTGGATTTTTACCAACGTCATAGGACAGGAATTTTATTTGGCAGAGAGAATAATCGAAAACTACATGATCTTACCAGACACAAGGAGAGGATCACGGAACTGATTATTGATTATTGCCAGCGTCCGATTAATCTTCTAAAATCCATTTCCATGAAGCTAGAGAAAAATTATAACAATTATGAACCTGAACAGGAATATCTGCTGAGTCAGATGGACGGTTACTTAAATGAGATCAACCGATATGTAAAAAATGTTGGGGAATACTCAGGTATCTATATGAGTACAATTGAACAATATAATGTGTCTGTCAGTATTTATGTATTGATTAAAAATGCGCTTAACAGCCTGGAGGCGGAAAACATCAGGTGGGACTACAGAGAACGGAATCTGGAAAAAAACTTGGAGGGAAAGCTGATAACAGGAGATCCATTTCAATTGATCGACGCAAACCGAAAGATACTGGAATTCCTCTGTCATTATCGTAAAAATAATCGTCTGGATATCGAAACGGTAATCGGTGACGATTCTGTTGAGATTCTGTTTGGAATTACAATTGATCAGATCAAACGTCGTGAACTGCACAGAATTTCCAGGATATTTTCGAAAAAAACTTTTGTATCTTCTCTGGTGGAGCAGGAACTGGTTCCAATATCTATAGCAAAACAGTCGATTGAGCAGAATCACGGAAAAATTTGTTTCGAACAGTCAGGTGATCAGTTATCCATATCCTACAGGCTTATGCTGGCAGAAGAAAAAAAGAAACCGGAGGCAGAGCCGGAAATTGAAAAAGCATTTTCTGATGCGGCATATCACGTTGTTTTGATTAGTGCACTGCCTCAGCAGATAGAGTTGATCGAAGAATACCTGATATATGAAAATTATGATGTAAAAACCTTTTCATCTGCATCTGAGGCTTTGAGATATATTGAGGGAACCAGAGATATTAATATAGTCATTGCGGGTGATATGTTTGGCGAAATGGATGCTTTATCTGTTTGCATGGAGATTCGGAAAGAGTATGCTTTAGAGCAGCTTCCGATATTAATGATTTCACATGAAAAGCAGCGTGTTCTGAAAATGGAACCATTTTTATATGTAAACGATATCATTTATGAACCGTTTGAATATATAACTCTTATGCAGAAACTGCATTCACTGATTATACTTCAGGAATCTGCGAAAGAATCCATGCTATCCAGGCTTGATTTCCTTCAAGCGCAGATGGATCCACATTTCATATTTAACACGATCAGTACGATTATGCCGCTTTGTATGGAGGAACCGGAGGAAGCATACCGTCTGCTCGGCTATTTCAGCGAATATTTAAGAGGCAGCCTGTATCATAAAGGACTCAATACAACTATATTGTTGGAGCAGGAACTGGAGCTGATTCATGCCTATTTAAATATACAGGAAGTCCGGTTTAGCCATATGATTCGCTATATACTGGTAAATGAGGTGGATGAGACAGTAAAGATTTTACCATTAATTGTGGAACCTATTGTGGAGAATAGTGTGAAGCACGGAAGAATTACAGGTAAAGAGCTGCTGATTCGTATGGAAATACGAAGGGAAGGGAATGGAATCCGTTTTATAATTGAAGATAATGGAAAAGGCATGAGTGAGGAAAAGGTTCAAGCGGTTTTACAGGATAACAGTGAGGAAATATCGAATGGCTCATATTCAATTGGTCTGATGAATTTGAGAAAAAGACTTCAGATTTATTACCAGTCAGTTCTTAGAATTGAAAGCAGTGAGGGAGAAGGCACGAAAATCAGTTTTACCATACCCAGTGATAGTGTCAGATAATGGGGGGGAGGAACACATGAAGGCGTTGTTGTTGGATGATGAAATTCTAGTTTTGAATAATTTGAAGTTTTTACTGAAAAATTTTCCGCAGATAGAGATTATATATGAGTCTACAAGTGCTGCAGAAGTAGTCAGCTGGATCAAAGAGAATGAGGCGGATGTGCTGTTTATTGATATATCCATGCCTGACATTAACGGAATTGATTTGGCAGAGTATGCATCTGGTATCCGCCCTAAGTTGAAGATTGTTTTTATAACAGCATATGATAATTATGCGCTGGAAGCATTTCGGGCAAATACTGTAGATTACTTGCTGAAACCAATTACGCTGCCAAAACTGACCAAGACTATAAAAAAATTGGAAAACTATATGGGCGATTATGGAAGCGATATTATCAGAAAATCAGAAAGCCAAAAGCTTACTCCTAAAATTCAGGGATATGTGGAAGATAAGTGCTATATTATCAGCAGCCGGGAAGGAATTTTTATTAAGGCAGAGCCGAGACGAATTGTACTGGTTTCTGCAAAAGGAGAATATTTACTTAAGAATCCAATGACGTACTGGGAGGAGCTTTTGAAGAGACATCACTGGTTCAGATGCCATAGAGGTTATTTAATTAATCTGGATAAGGTTGTTTCCACATACCCATTGTTTAATCAAACATATGGGGTGCAGATGCAGGGATCGAAAGAAGAGGTAATCGTCAGCCGGTCCTATATTCCGGAATTTAAAAGATTGTTTTCATTATAGTGGAGGGAGAAGAAACTACGGATGCTGTCTTTTAAATAACAAACGATTTATAATTTTGCATATTCTATGCTAAGATATCAGCTTTGATAAATACAAGAAGGTATAAGTGTTACAAGTCCTTGAAAAAACTGGTGTTCTTTTAGAGAACGGAGACGGTGGGATTCGAACCCACGTGCCGGTTACCCGACAACCGCATTTCGAGTGCGGCTCGTTACAACCACTTCGATACGTCTCCAGAGCATTCAGATCGTCCGGCCATATGTGCCCGCCGAAACCCGAACTTCTACATTATACACGATAAATCATTTTTTGTGTAGTCCTTTCTCGTAAAAAAATGAAAAAATTTCTCTTTTTTTTATGTATGGAAAGTCCAAAAGCGGGAAAGATTAGAAAAGAACATAAAATATTACAACATTTCGTAAAAATATTTTATTTTATTCTGTCGAAATAAGGAGTAAAATAAGATCATCAAACAGAGAGGGAGGTGCTCCAAATGAAAAACATGTTTTATACATTTTCAACCGTAGAAGAAATGGTTGCGTTCGTAAACAAAGCGGAAGCCTGTGATTTCGATGTTGACATCTGTTACAATCATCTTGTAATCGATGGAAAATCACTGATGGGCGTTATGAACGTGGGCCTTGGAAAATCGGTGGAAATCGTATGCCACAGCACGGCATTTTCCCCGGAATCGTTAATCGGAAAAGTGGCGTAAGCCCAATTGCGGGAAAGAACCCGGATATTGCAGTAAAAACATGACTGGTGTGCAAATGACAAGCCCCGGTTTTATCTCCTGAATTCCTGAGAAGAGTCTCCTGGGAAAAGAAGATAAAACCGGGGTTTTTATTTGTCTTTTAACGCGCCGGTGCTGCCGACTTCATATCCGTCGGGGGTCTCCGCGTTCTTCAGCATGATCCCGTCTTCGCCGCAGTAATACCAGGTACCCTGCCATGGAATCCATCCGTTCTTCCGATATCCGGAGTGATCGAAATAGTACCACTCCCCGCCGATGGATTCCCAGCCGTCCGTGGTCCACGTTCCGTCCGGGTGCTCAAACCACCATCCCGTGTCGTCGGAATTCCATTCTCCCACGGCTCGGCCGGGGGAGGAGACGGTACCGGGACCGTACGTGCTTTTCGTCCCGTTCTCCAGCACGGCTGCCTCGGAAGCGCTGATCTCCCAGGTCTCGGAAGTCATCCATTCACTTCGGTTTAATGAGTCGTCAACGAAACGGACGCTGAAGCTGTAGCTGCCTTTTCCCGCTATCTTATCGGATAAACGGCAGTAATTGGTGTAGGTGGTCACCATGGCGCCCACAGGCTGACCGTCTTTTAACAGCTGAACCTGATAATAGCGGGCGTTGCTGTCGTCGTTCCAGAGTGCGGTGAAGGCCCCTTTATCCCAGGAAAGTCCGGTTAGAACGACCGCCGCTTCCGGGTCGGAGAGCGCATTTAAACGGACCGTCACATGCAGAACAGACTGGGATTCGAGAAATTCCGCCCGGTCGAATACGGCGCCGGCTCCGGTTAAACGGAACGCCTCTCCCTGTGCGGAAGAAAAATAATACCCGCTTTCCGCGCGGAGGGAAATCATGATTTCCGGCGATACTCCAGCTGTCCACGCCGAATCCGGCTGATTGACAATCTTCGTGTTGACGATCCGGCAGTGTGATGCGTAGTAGGGATCATTGACCGTGACGTATACTTCTCCGCCCGTTTTCCCCGCTGTTATGGAGGAGGAAAAACTGAGGGGAATCTTATCGATCTTTTCTTTCTCTTTGGCAAAGGCCGGAAGAGAGAGAAGGATGGAGAGGAGGCATACGGCAAGGAGCAGCCTGGTCCATCGATGTGTGTATTGCTTCATAAATCTCACCACTTTCTTTTTCATATCCATATCATAATACTTTTTTTGAGGGAATATGTGGCCAAATTGTGAACAATTTCCTTGCTATCTGAAGATCACCGCGTTATAATCAAATACTGTCAATAGATAAATTAACACGTTTTTAACGAAAGGATTGGAATGTTAAAAGAGAGTAAAGAGGGGGAACGTAAGATGCGGTCGGAGAATACGGTTACCAATACGATTAACCGTTACCGGAGTTTTCGTTATGCACTGATACTGGAAGGGGTTGCCGTGGGCGCCATTTCAGGAGTTGTGGTGGTGGCATTCCGTTACCTGCTGGGATACGCGGAAATACTCCTGAATTCCGTTTTGAATTATGGAAGAACTCATACCTGGTTTGTGCCGGTGTGGTTTGTGGTGCTTGCTGTGGCGGCCATTATCGTGGCGATGCTTCTGAAATGGGATTCGCTCATATCGGGCAGCGGTATTCCTCAGGTGGAAGGCGAGATCATGGGCGAGATCGATGAATGCTGGTGGCGGGTCCTGCTGGCTAAGCTGGCAGGCGGCTTAATCGGTCTGGGATGCGGCCTGTCTCTCGGACGCGAGGGCCCCAGCATCCAGCTGGGCGCTATGGCGGCCAAGGGATTTTCCAGGATTACGAAGCGGGTGAAGACGGAGGAAAAGCTTCTTATGACATGTGGTGCGAGCGCCGGTTTATCTGCCGCGTTTAACGCGCCGATTGCGGGCGTGCTGTTCTCCTTAGAGGAGATACATAAACATTTTTCACCGGAGATCCTTCTGTCATCCATGGCGGCATCGATTACGTCAGACTTTGTTTCCAGAAATGTATTCGGCTTGAAACCGGTCTTTACTTTTCATATTACTCATATGATGCCGTTAGGTACATACGGCCATGTGCTTATTCTGGGAGCCATCATCGGGCTGATGGGCGTGGTCTATAACACCTGCCTGTCCAAATCCCAGGACATGTATCAGAAGGTTCCGGGACAGACGATGCGGCTGCTGATCCCATTTATGCTGGCCGGGGTGTTCGGATTCCTTTATCCGTCCGTTCTGGGCGGCGGTCATTCCCTGGTGGAGGTGCTCTCCTCCGGAGAAATGGTGATGGGCTCCCTGTGTCTGCTGTTTGTGCTGAAATTCGTATTTTCCATGGTGAGCTTCGGTTCCGGAGCGCCGGGAGGTATCTTCCTGCCCCTTCTCGTCATGGGAGCCGTGATCGGAGGCATCTACTTCAACGCGGTGGGAATGGTGAGCGGTTCTTTAGACGGGCTTTTAGGCAACTTCATCATCCTGGGTATGGCCGGTTACTTCTCCGCCATTGTCCGCGCGCCGATTACGGGAATTATCTTAATCAGTGAGATGACGGGGTCCTTCTCCCATCTGCTTACGCTGTCCATGGTGTCCCTGGCTGCGTATCTGGTGCCGGATATCATGCGGTGTGCGCCGGTTTACGACCAGCTGCTTCACCGTCTGCTGGCGAAGCAGAATCCGGATAAGAAGGCGGTTCTGACCGGAGAAAAGGTGCTGGTGGAAGGCATGATCTTCCATGGAAGCGCGGCGGAGAGCATGAAGGTATCGGAGATTGCGTGGCCGAAGACGTGTCTCGTCGTCTCCCTGATGAGGGGCGAGGCGGAATTTGTGCCTAGAGGCGATACGAAGCTGCTTGCCGGCGATAAAATTGTCGTGCTCTGTGACGAGACTGCGGAGGGCCAGCTGCACCGGACGCTGCAGGAGTTCTGCGAGACGGTGAAAATGCAGTAAGTGAAATGAAATCCATTTGCAAAACATGCGGTGGATTCCGGAGTATTTAAGATTCCGGAATCCGCCGCTTTTTGTATGCCATCGGACGAACGGGCATACAGCAGCGCAAATTTTTGTAAATTTTTTTTGCAAATGTTCTATCTTTTCATTTCCCGTAAACTGGATTATTATAAGGCATGTAAGGAACAAACAAATTCTTCCAGGCCTGGAACAAAGGAATTTTTAATAACCGGCAGAAGCCGGCAGGAGGTTTGCAATGAGTAAATTAATTAATAAGAACTGCATCGTATTTGACATTGACGCGGCGGAAAAAAAGGACGTAATAAGCGTTCTGGTGAAGGAACTGGACGAAGCCGGAAAGATCACGAATCAGGAAGAGTTTTTCGAGGACGTGCTGGCGAGGGAAGCCATCGCACCGACCTACGTGGGCTTCGACATGGGGCTTCCGCACGGTAAGACGGATCACGTTCTGGAAGCGAGCGTGGCATTTGCGAGAACAGCAAGGCCGGTGGTCTGGAACGAAGAGACCGGGGAGACGGCGGATCTGATCATTCTCATCGCAGTGCCGCTTTCTGAGGCGGGAGATACACATATGAAGATCCTGGCGAATTTATCAAGACAGCTGATGCATGAGGAATTCAGAGAATCCTTGAGAAGCAGCACGAAGGATCAGGTATTTGACATCTTAACGGAAGTATTGGAGGGGTAAGAACATGAAAGAGCAAATCAAGATTTTAAAGAAGCACATTCTGACTGGTACGTCTCACATGATTCCGTTTATCGTAGCCGGCGGTATTCTGTTTTCCATCTCAGTTATGTTAAATCCGGCGGGAGCGGCAACTCCTACCGAGGGCTGGCTGGCAGGTCTTGCGCAGATCGGCCTCGGCGGCCTGACACTGTTCGTTCCGGTTCTGGGCGGCTATATCGCGTACTCGATCGCGGATAAACCCGGTCTGGCCCCTGGTATGATCGGAGCCTATCTTGCCAATTCCATGGGCGCCGGCTTCCTCGGCGGTATGGCTGCCGGTCTGATTGCCGGTGTTGTGGTAAAACAGTTGAAGAAGATTAAGCTTCCGATTTCTTTAAAGACACTGGGCTCCATTTTCATTTACCCGCTGCTTGGAACCTTTATCACAGGCGGTATCATCGTATGGGGGATCGGCACACCGATCGCATTTATCATGCAGTCCTTAACCTCCTGGCTTTCCGGTCTCGGCGATGTGGGCAGAGTTCCGTTAGCAACGATTCTCGGCGCCATGACCGCATTTGACATGGGCGGCCCGATCAATAAAGTGGCAACCTTATTTGCACAGACACAGGTTGATACGCTTCCATATCTGATGGGCGGTGTCGGTGTGGCGATCTGTACGCCTCCGATCGGCATGGGTATCGCAACCCTGCTGGCTCCGAAGAAGTACAATGCAGAAGAAAAAGAAGCAGGCAAGGCAGCTATACTGATGGGATGCGTGGGAATCACAGAAGGTGCGATTCCATTTGCAGCCAATGACCCGTTACGTGTTATTCCGTCCCTGATTGTGGGTGCAGTCGTCGGCAACATCATTCCTTTCTTAACCGGTGTGTTAAACCATGCGCCATGGGGCGGACTCATCGTACTTCCGGTTGTTGAGGGACGAATCTGGTATATCATTTCCGTATTAGCCGGTGGATTTGTAACTGCAATTATGGTAAACTTATTAAAGAAAAACAATACTGACGATTCCGCGGTCAAAGCAGCGGCAGAAGACGACGGACTCGATGAGATCACATTTGACGAATTATAATAGGAAAATTTCAAGGAGGATATTACAATGAAGGTAGTAGGAATTACATCTTGCCCATCAGGCGTGGCACATACATATATGGCAGCGGAAGCGTTAAAGCTTTCCGGACAGAAACTGGGAATTGACGTAATCATCGAGACACAGGGCGGAGCCGGTGTGGAGAATCAGTTAAAGCAGAAGGATATCGACGAGGCGGCCTGCGTGATTCTGGTCAATGACGTGGCTCTGGAAGGGCTGGACCGTTTTAAAGGAAAAAAAGTTCTGAAGATGGGAGTGTCCGATTTAATTAAGAAATCAGACGCCGTTATGAAAAAGATTCAGGATACATTTCAGTAATGCATACAGGGGAGCATGATTATATATAACGTGAGAGACAGGACAAAGAGGAGATGGGGAGTATCTCCTCAGGGCGTGTTCGAAAATTCATTTCTGTCAGATGTGACGCATATCTGGCAGAAATGAATTTTTAAACACGCCCTGGTTCTGTTATCTGTGTTTAGAGAGAAGAAGAGCGGCGGGGCCGCGCAGGGGAAAAGACTATGTTTAACGGAAGAATGCTGAATATCATCCGTCATTTGAAAACGCAGGGCGAATCCACCTATAAGGAGATGGCGAAGGAGCTGGGGGTGTCGGAGCGGAGCGTGCGCTACGATGTGGACCGGATCAACGACATTTTATCGCTGGAGCACCTGCCTGAAATCGAAAAACATTCTAAGGGAGTGCTGAAATATCCGGCAAATCTGGATTTAAAGGGATTAGAGGATGGCAACGAGGTCGTCTACACGAGCAGGGAGCGCATGTCCATCCTGCTGCTGATTCTGATGATACGAAATGAGGATTTAAAGATCAACCAGCTGAGCGAACAGTTTGGCGTCTCCAGATCTACTGTGAAAAATGATATGGCTGCACTGGATGAGGAGCTGAAGAAAGACGAGATGGGAATTGGCTATTCTGGTCATTTCTATCTGGCCGGACCAAAGCTTAAGAGAACCACTCTGATGAACCAGGAGTTCAGGAAGTATATCGATTATCTGATCAATCCATTTACTAACTATAATTCCTATGAGTTTTACTGTATCCATATCATACACAAGGCGTTTGAGGGCGTGTCGATCGCCAATGTGGTGATGGTGGTCGACGGGCTTTTGGAGGAACTGGGCTGTACGCTGACCAGCAGTTCCTATCTCTGGTATATGTCCAATATCGTGGTCCTGGTATGGTTCATTCTCCACGACAAGGAATATCCTCTCGACATCACGGTGATGCCGGAGTTTGACCCGGAAGTCTACGGCCAGTTTGCGAAAAAGCTGGAGGAAATCATCGGGAGGCCCGTGTCGGAGAATCACGTGTGCATGATGGCGAAGATGTATGACTTTACCAATAAAATGGCGGGAGGCAGTGCGGATGTAGACCCGGTTCACGCGCAGTCGGTGACATTTTCCCTGATCTCCGCCATGTCAAAGCGTCTCGATATGCCGTTTGATAAGGATAAGACGCTGGCGGAAGGGCTTTTAAACCATATGATTCCTTTGATTCAGCGTGTCAGAAACCACGTGGAAATGGGTGACAATATGATTTCTCTGTTGGGGCCGGAGGAGCGGAAGCTGTACGCGGTGATGACTTCCGTCTGCAGGGAGATCGATACGCTGGAAGATATTACAAATGAGGACGAGATTGTCTATTTGACGGTCTGTTTCATGGCCAGCATTAAACGGATGAAGAGCGCGCCCTATAAGAGAGTGCTCCTGGTCTGCGGCCATGGCTACGGCACCACTACCATGCTTAAGGAGTCTCTGCTCAGCGAGTACCAGATTCATATTATGGATACGATTCCCATCTATAAACTGTCTTCCTACCCAGACTGGGCCGGCATCGACTATGTACTTTCGACCATCAGGCTGAACAACAGCCTCCCGAGACCGTGCATTGTGGTAAATCCTATCCTGCGTCCGGAGGATAAAACGGCCATCGAGCAGCTGGATATTCCCAGGAAAACCATACTTTCCGGATACTATTCCATTGAGGAAAAGCTGGGCTTTCTCGACGCGGCCACCAGGGCGAGAGTGATGGAGGTCATCGAGCGGGAGCTTGGATACCAGACAGTAAAAGCGGTGCACAATCCCAAGAGCTTCAGCAGTTTCTTAAAGTTTGACTGTATCCGGCTGGTGACGGAGGAATACGAATGGAGGGCCGCGGTGCGGGCGAGTGCGGCATTGTTGGAAAAAAGAGGATTTATAGATAGCACTTATACAGATAATATGATAGAATTCATAGAAGAACAGGGATTTTACGCGGTATCGGACGATTCCTTCGCACTTTTGCATGGAAAAGGGGTGGAGGGGATCCATCAGACCGGCTTAAGCCTGCTGGTCAGCCAGCAGCCGGTTCACTTTGGGGACAAGAAGGCGAAGGTCATCCTGTGCCTGGCAAGCCGGGACTCGAAAGAGCATATTCCGGCGGTCGTGACGCTGATGCGTATGGTGAAGACCACGCCGCTTATCCATGATCTGGAGCAGTGCTCCAATGAGGAAGAGATTTATCAGACAATATTGAATTGTGAATTCGAAGTACTGTAGAGAAAGGTTACTGTTCACGGTTCGCTGACCACTTCCGCCGTCCGGTCTGCCCGGTTGGTTCGCGCCCCGTTTTCAGCTCCGGTTTCGGGCATAAGTGGTTCTAAACGTGCAGGATTTTTCTAAAAACCAGTGAAAATGCCCAAACTCGCTGACGCTCAAACAAGTGGGCATTTCCCCTGAACGAAAAATTCTGCGCGTTAAGAACCGCTAATACCCTGCAAAGTCACAGAAAACGGGGCGCGAACCAACCGGGCAGACCGGACGGCGGAAGTGGTCAGCGGACCGTGAACAGTAACAGAGAAAGGCAGGAATCATGACGACCAGGATCAGACAAAACTACAAACATACCTTAAACGCCTGCTATATCGGTTATATTACCCAGGCCATTGTAAACAATTTCGCACCGCTGCTGTTTTTGACATTTCAGAGAAGCTTTGGGATATCTCTGGCAAAGATATCGTTCCTGGTTACTGTAAATTTTGGCGTTCAGCTGCTTGTGGATTTTCTGGCTGCCCATTTTGTGGACCGCATCGGGTACCGGATCTGTATGGTGGGAGCCCATTTGCTGGCCGCGGCGGGGCTGATCGGAATGGCATTCCTGCCCAGGCTCATGTCGGACAGTTATCCCGGGCTGATGGCGTCGATTATCCTCTATGCCATCGGAGGCGGTCTGCTTGAGGTTTTGGTGAGCCCGATCGTGGAGGCGTGCCCGACGGAGAAGAAGGAAGCGGCCATGAGTCTGCTGCACTCCTTCTATTGTTGGGGACATATGGGGGTAGTGATTCTCTCGACTGCGTTCTTTTTCGTATTTGGCATCGACAAATGGCAGATGCTGGCTGTGATCTGGGTTGCCGTGCCGCTGGCAAATGCGCTGTATTTTATGGTTGTGCCGATTCGTACGCTGGCGGAAGAGGAGGAAGGCCTATCGATCCGGACGCTCTCCGGGAGGACGGTATTCTGGATTCTCATGGTGTTGATGATCTGTGCGGGGGCCAGTGAGCAGGCGGTGAGCCAGTGGGCGTCCGCGTTTGCCGAGTCGGCTCTGCACGTGTCGAAGAGTATCGGTGACCTGGCGGGACCGTGTGCGTTCGCTTTTTTCATGGGAACCTCCCGTGTGGTTTCTGCTAAATTCAGCGAGAAGCTTTCGCTGGAGAAGATCATGCTGGGAAGCGCGGGACTCTGTGCAGTGAGTTATCTGATGATTTCCCTGTCGCCGTGGCCTGTTTTAAGCCTGGCCGGCTGCGCCCTGTGCGGATTCGCGGTAGGAGCGCTCTGGCCCTCAACCTTCAGCCTTGCAATGAAGAAGATTCCGGGCGGCGGAACCGCCATGTTCGCGCTGTTTGCGCTGGCCGGCGATATTGGCTGCGCAGGCGGACCACTGCTGGTAGGCCGTATCTCCGGCATGTTCGGAGACGATCTGCGTACCGGCATTCTCGCGGCGCTGGTCTTCCCTGTACTGCTGATCCTGGGAGTTATTGCGTCTGGAAAGACGAGAGAAGGGACGAATAAGGAAAATGCGGTTTCAGAGATTGGCTGAGGGGTCAGATTGAAAAAGGAATGAGTATAAGAACTCTGATAGAGAGTGTAAACTATAACAGAGCCGGACTGCGTATGGAGGTATTAATGCCAATGCGCTGACCGGCTCTGATTCTGTTTTACGAAATGGTTGTTTTACAGAGATTCATCGGTATATCAGAAACAAATTATTAATTTTAGCGGACCGTGAGTTCATCTGGCTTGTGTTATGAAGCTCTTCGCATTTTATATATTACCATGGTGAGCGTCCCTTCGGAGGCGGTTACCGGACTGTTAAATGTTAAGCTGAATGCAGTCTCGGCAGGAACCTCAATGATAAACGATACGGAACCGAAGGCACTAGAGCGCCCGGAGTTCGTCATAAAGTAGATTCCGTATTCAATGTGAGGAGCGCCGTTGTAGAATGGTGTAATTTGCATATAGCCTGAATCTGAAAGCAGCGCGGATACCTCATAAAAAATGGTATATATTCCGGGTGCCAGAGTTACATGAGTTGGATCTGACAGTACTATATTGCCTGTTGTATCGGCAACGCCGATACCCATGGGAATCAGTGAGGCATTAGTGAATACTGCGGCAAAATTGATAAAAGATGCAAATATATCATCGGGGACGGGACCAGTAGCGCCAGTCGGGCCAGTGTTTCCAGTCGGGCCAGTAGGACCGGTAGGACCAATAAGGCCAGTAGCACCAGTAGGACCCATAAGGCCAGTAGGACCGGTAGGACCGGTAGGACCAATAAGGCCTGTAGCACCAGTAGGGCCGGTAAGACCGGTAGGCCCAGTAACTCCAGTCGGCCCAGTAGGACCAGCAAGGCCAGTAGCGCCAGTAGGGCCAGTAACACCAATAGGCCCAGTAGGACCGGGATTACCAGTCGGCCCAGTAGCGCCAGTAAGACCAGTAGCGCCGGTAGGCCCGGGATCACCAGTAAGTCCAGTAGGACCAGTCGGTCCAGTAGGGCCAGTCGGTCCAGTCGGTCCAGTAGCGCCAGTAAGTCCGGCAGCGCCGGTCGGGCCAGTAGCACCAATAGGCCCGGTCGGTCCGGGATTACCAGTAAGTCCGGTAGGGCCAGTAGGCCCGGGGTCACCAGTAAGTCCGGTAGGGCCAGTAGGCCCGGGATCACCAGTAAGTCCAGTAGGGCCAGTAGGACCGGTAGCGCCAGTAAGTCCGGCAGCGCCGGTCGGGCCAGTAACACCAATAGGCCCGGTAGGCCCCGTAACCCCAGTAACTCCGGTCGGTCCGGTGGCTCCGGTAGGCCCGGTAGCTCCAGTCAGCCCCATAGCTCCGGTAACTCCGGTCGGTCCGGTAACTCCGGTCGGTCCGGTAACTCCGGTCGGTCCAGTAACTCCGGTCGGTCCGGTAACTCCGGTCGGTCCGGTAACTCCGGTCGGTCCAGTGGCTCCGGTCGGCCCGGTAACTCCGGTCGGTCCGGTAACTCCGGTCGGTCCGGTAACTCCGGTCGGTCCGGTAACTCCGGTCGGTCCAGTAACTCCGGTCGGTCCGGTAACTCCGGTCGGTCCAGTAACTCCGGTCGGTCCAGTGGCTCCGGTCGCCCCAGTAATTCCCTGAGGGCCTGTCACCCCAGTGGGCCCCATTGGTCCAGCAGGTCCAGTATTCCCCATTCCTCCTGTCGGTCCTGTCGGACCAGCAGACCCAGTAACTCCGGTCGCCCCAGTAGGGCCAGTTGCTCCGGTAGGCCCGGTAGCCCCTGTCGGTCCGACCCTGCATGGGCATGGCTCCGGAGCGGCGCCGGGGCAGCAGCCAGGGCAGGGGGGACAACAGCCTGGGCATCGGCATTGATATTGTTTATTATATGAATTCATGATCATTATCCTTTCAAATTAAATACAGTTACACTATCATTATATACACAGGAAGGGAATGTTGTTTTTATATGTTACAAAGCAATAAGAAATTCCGGAGAAATTTGTAATAAAAGTTTAATAGTATGATTGTTGACATTTTGGGCCTTCACGCCTTACACTTATGTAAAAGAAAACGGGGGCGAGGTGAGCCGGTACAAATGAATCAGGATAATGAAAGATACGAAGATCTTGAGATGCGGAGACGTTCCAGGATACGAAGACAGAAAAGAATGAAACGGCAGCGCCGGAGAGCGAGAATTTTATTTGGCCTCTTTTCCGCATTTTTGGCTCTTTTGACCGGAGCCGTTCTGGGAGCACTTAGTCTGTATATGGAAGGCCGGATAGAACGCAGAACTATCGATCTGAGCGCCCTTGTCGCTCCTGACTGGATTACGCAGGATTTCTTCGAAGTAAATCCGTATTCCAGGCCGGGAACAAAGATGAACCGGGTTAATGAGATCATTATTCATTACGTGGCGAATCCGGGAACGACTGCTAAGCAGAACTGGAATTATTTCGATAATTTAAAAGATCAGAAGGGAGATAAGGGGACCTCGGCCAGCAGCCATTTTATCATAGGGCTTGACGGGGAGATTCTTCAGGGAATTCCACTGGATGAAATCGCTTATTCCACATCGAAGGAAAAGAATCTGGAATCAGTTTCGATTGAGAACTGCCATCCCGGCGAGGATGGAAAGTTTACCGATGATACATATGTTTCTCTGGTGAAGCTGACTTCCTGGCTTTGCTGGGAACTGGATCTGACAGAAAAAGATGTGATCCGCCATTACGATGCCACCGGAAAAGACTGCCCGCGCTATTATGTGGCCCACGAAGACGAGTGGAACGCATTTTTAAAAGATGTAAAGGCGGCGTTAAAGGAACTGAATAAGAATGGCAGGCCCGACAGCCAAAAGACCGGAACTGAAAATTCCAAACGTGATAATTCGGATAACAGTAAGAATAAAGGTTCTTTCTGAACTTTGGGTATATTAGAGCCTGTTTGAAAATTCATTCCTGTCATCTGCACGCCCCATTTTGCGGGAGATTTGCCCCGAATTAGCTTAACGTAGCCCACTACGCCGCGCTCATTCGGAACAAATTTCCCACAAAATGTGACGTGCATCTGACAGAAAGCAATTTTCAAAAACGCCCTGGTGTGGGAAGAGAGAAGCTGATTGGGGACGGGCGCTTGGCATTATATAAAACAAAGGGTGTGCATATGAAAAATAATCTGATATTATTGAAAATCGCAAGCAGTGTTTTAATCATACTTGGAGCGATAGATATCATCGCAAGCACATGGTTTATAGCCGCCACACTGATGGGAAGCAAGTGCTGGATGAGGGTAATGTTTGTGGACAGGGGGATTTCCATGATTACGATGCTGGTCATGGCAATTCTGGCTCTGCCTAAATTGGTAACCGGTCTTTTGGGGCTGAAGGCATGCCGGCTGAACAAGGCAGCAAACTCCGGCAAAATCCTGGGAACTGTTTCACTGGTTCTGGAACTGCTGTATCTGATTGGAAATGTAAGAGGGCTGGTATGGGCTGTCGTGAAAAACCTTGCAGTTCCCTCCTCTCATATCCCCCAGACGGCAATCCCCATGATTTGGAGCGGGCTGGTGGTTTTGGCGCTGTTGGGATTCTTTGCCTGCTACCGGATATTATAGCTGATTATTTTTACCGCACTCCTTTTTCCTTCTTTAAATAACAGTGTCTCTCATTTACAGCAGCGCCGGAAATGTAATAGATACCGTAGTGCCGATATACAGCCGGCTCGTGTAGCGAAGGCCGTACTGCGTTCCGTAAGAAAGCTGGATTCTTTCATGAATATTCCATACACCATAGCCGGAATTCTTTTCCCCGCGGGTAAGGAGTGTTCCCAGCTTTTCCTCTGGCATTCCGATCCCGTCGTCTTCAATAGAAATGGTAATCACGCCGTCTTCCAGCCATGCTTTGATGGTAATTTCTCCAGATTCCGAACTTTTTTCGCGGATTCCATGAAGGATTGCATTTTCAACCAGCGGCTGGAGAATAATTTTGATAATCTTATAGTCGTATAGCTCTTCCGGCACATCGATGGTCAGCTTAAAATGATCTTCAAACCGCATATTCTGGACGTTGACGTAGGCGGCCACGTGGTCCAGCTCATTTTTCAGGGAGACGATGGTCTCACCATGTCCAAGGCTCAGCATGTAGAAACGTCCCAGTTCTTTTGCTGCCTCCGCCACATCGGGCGCCTCATTATCGATTCCCAGCCAGTAGATCATGTCCAGCGTGTTGTAGAGAAAATGGGGATTAATCTGTGACTGGAGAACCTGAAATTCCAGATCCTTGATTTCGTAACCCAGCTTATACTGTTCCTTCAGGAGACCGGAGATCTGCCGGACCATGTCATTGAAGCTGTCAGTCAGAACACCGATTTCATCCGTACCGTTGCAGAGCGGTTCGATCTCAAAATTTGAAAAATTCCGTTTCCGGCATAGGACGTCCATACAGATATCCCTGTGCATAAGGGCATCCCATTGCTTTCAGGAGTATCGCCTGTTCTTCTGTTTCTACACCTTCTGCGATGACCGGCAGATCCAGTTCTCTGGCCAAATCTATAATGAGCTGCATTACTTTCTGGCGGCGTAAATTATTTTCTGATTGTCTTAAAAATATCATATCCAGCTTTATTATGTCGATAGGAAGATCGGATAAAGTATTCAAAGAGGAGTATCCGCTTCCAAAGTCATCCATTTCAATAATAAATCCGGCCTGTCTCAGACGCCTGATAACAGTAAGAAGCTGCACGGAATCTCTGACATAGGAAGATTCTGTAATTTCCAGATGCAGTTCATCGGGAGCCAGATCATAGTCGCGGCACATACCGGACAGAGTTTCAGGAAGATCTTTATGATAAAGATCCGTGCGGGATACATTTACGGAAATGGGGATACTCCGGTTGGCTTTTTTCCAGTCCCGCAGCATTCTGCACGCCGTCCGCCATACAAACAGGTCAAGAGAATAGATAAATCCATTCTTTTCAAAAACTGGTATAAAGTCCCCGGGGGATATCATACCGAATTCCGGATGCTTCCAGCGTACCAGTGCTTCAGCACCGATCAGTCTGCCGGTATTGATCTCAGCTTTGGGCTGCAAATAAACCTGAAAATCCTCGCGCTGCAGGGATTCCACCATAGTGTTGACGATTTTTTGCTCCAGCATCAGTTTCTCATGCATAGTATGGTTGTATTGGGCAATCCGTCGGCCGTAACTGCCTTTAATACTGTCAGCGGCCAGAAGAGCGCGGTCACACATTCTGGCTACTTCTAAAGCCCTGTCTTCTATGTGGTATATACCAATTCTGATTTGCAGACGCATGGGAAGCGGATACCGTTCCAGAAACAGGCTGACATGCTCATCGAGAATGTCATATAAAGTTTTCTGTCGGTGAAGAAGGATAAAAAAGGTATCTGCACGCGCCCGTGTGTACAGGGGCGGGGGGTCAACCGGCAGATTCATAAGACACATAGCCAGATCCATCAGAAGCCGGTCACCGGCCACTGCCCCAAACGTATCATTTACAATTTTAAATTGTTCGATATCCACTGCAGCAATATCGAATGCTTCATCAGCGCTTTTTTCCAGAACATTTGCAGCCCTGTCGTAAAAGACTTTTTCTGTGAATAGTCCAGTAAGAGGATCACGTTCCAGAATTTCAATAGCTGATCTGGCTGTCTGCATTTCCTTCAGCAGCGTCTGCAGGCGTACATTTGTCTTGGCCATTGTCTGCTGATAATTAATAAGCTGGCTGTTCAGCTTTTGAATTTCATAATAACCGGCGCCGTAGGGGTCCTGTCCCATAACTTCAGGAACCTCCAGGGCTGAAAGTGTCATTTCAATCAGCTGTGAAAACTGGTAAGGCTCATCGAGGCCGAATACCAGGAGTAGAAGTTGATCCCCGTATGCTTTAAGTGTAACATAAACCAGCGGATCACCTTCAAGCTTCATCCGGAGGCGTAGAGAAGAGGGGCAGGCCAGATCTTGCGTCAGGATATGGTCCAACTCAAACGGATCTGTGAATAGCTCGCGTATATTTTTGCCTTCATTAATCAACCCGACAGGAACACTGCGGATCACCCGGTTAACAGTTCCATTTTTTTTGCATAAAGCAATATAACCGATCATAATATACCATCTGCCCACTCTACCAGTGCCCTGGCATCTTTTGTATGTTGATCGACCCCCCAGTTTTTCCAAATCTCCGTATTTAAAAATGCATTACCACCTACGGCTATTCTGGTCTCCGGAGATACGCAGCGAAGCCGGTCCACTACCTCTTTGCAAAGCGGCAGGTGTTGGGGCATGGTGACTGACAGTGCAACCACTCTGGGTTGATGTTCCATGACTGATGATTCAATTGCCTCAGCAGGAACTGCAGCTCCGAGATAGATACTGTCCCAACCTGCATACTCAAAAAGATCAGCCACCATACGCGCTCCCATTTCATGAAGTTCGCTGCCGACGCAGGCGACTACCACTGTCTTTCCGTTCCGTTCCTGATCAAAGATAACAGGGTAGAGCTGGGAGAGCGCCATCTGGGTGATCGAGGTACAATAATGCTCCATATCCACAGAAATTTGATGACTGTGCCAAAGATCACCTACCCTGCGCATTGTTTCTGTAATAATATCTACGCAGATATCGCCCACAGGAATTCCGGTCTTAATGAATTCTCCCACCAGATTGATAGCGCCTTTGGTATCGGATCTCAGCAGACAGTCCAGGTACTTTGAGATTTCTTTTTCATATTTTAGAGAGAAGGATTCAGCAGGACTGTTTTGCTCATATTCTTCCTTCGTAGCCTGTACAGCGCTGTCCAAAAGCCTGTGCAGCTTCGGGAGTTTTTCCACAGGGATGGCAGTTGCCATACAGGAGCGGATCATTTCATAATGATCCACCATTATGTCCTTTACACGTTCACGGGTGCAGTACGCCATCAACGGGCAGAGAAGCTGGTATACCCATTTTGCGTATTTCTCAAAAATCCCGTCATCCTCTAACTGCATGGCAGTATAAAGAAAATCTATATTATACTGAACATCCTGATACATTCTTTGTCTGGCTCTGTTGTCGAGAACTTCACTCAAGCGGGGATCACGCTCCAATTGCCGTGTATAAACTTCGTTTGTCAGCCGCTGAAATTCAGGAGATTGATCCATCATTAATAAGCTCATATTTCACCACCCTTTAAGCCGGCCATTATATCTGGTCCGATAGTTTGCAGATACAAGTCATTACTAATGACAAATTAATGTCATTTTTGTTGCCAAAATATAAAGCAATAATATGAAAAACATTGACTGATTTAAGAATACATTAAATTTTGATATATTTCAAGATTTTTATTAAAACATTATGAGAGTATATGTGTCATTTATAATGACACATATGTTGACAGCTCGATCTACAGATTCTGCTTTTTGACCATATATCGGGCCAGCCCTGCTGCCAGGAATTCGGCGATCGGGAAACATACCCAGATACCGACCGGCCCCCAGATACGTGACAAGATAAATCCCAAAGGTATAATGATGACAATTTGCCGTATCAATGAGATGAGCAGGGATTTCTTCCCGCATCCCAACGCTTCAAACAGCCCGGCGTAGACGACGCTGACCGTCGATACAATGAAGCCGAGGCTGATGATACGCAGAGCCATGCTTCCCGGGCCAATGAGTGCCGGATCATCTATAAAGACAGCGAAGATCTGCTGGGGGAAGACAAGGGCTGCCAGAGTTCCGGCTGTCATAATGGCGACAACCAGCAGCATACTGCATCGGATAATTTTATGAAGCCTTTCCTTTTCCCCGGCTCCGTAATTATAGCCCGCGATAGGCCTGAGCGCCTGCACGATGCCGGAAGCAGGCGTGTATAAGAATGTCTGCAGCTTTAAGTAAATACCGAGGATGGCCACATAAATATCAGAAAATCCCGCCAACATGAAATTTAAGATTCCCGACATGAGGGAAGGCGCGGCCAGCATTAAGGAAGATGGTACTCCAACGCTGTATATCTGTAAAATCGTACTCTTGTCAAAAGAAAAGTATTTTGGGCTGATCTTAATCCCGATATCCTTTCTGCCGTAGATGATCAGATAAACAAACAGAGAACAGAACTGCCCGGTCACGGTTGCCACCGCGGCGCCCGTGACTCCCATTGCAGGGAGACCGAACAGCCCGAAAATCAGGATCGGATCGAGAATAATATTGGTGATGCATCCCACCAGCAGTGAAATCATGGTCAGGAACATGGCTCCCACAGACTGGAAGATCTTCTCAAAGCAAATATGAATCAGGCTTCCCGCAGAGAAACACAGGACGATATAAGAGTAGCGGCATGCCCATGCAAGCGTCTGCGGATCGGAGGTGAATATGGAAAGGAATGGCTTCGTCACCAGTAAACCGAAGATAATAATCAGGATACAGTGAATAAAGGTAAGCCCCATTCCAATGGAGGCGGCTTTATTGGCTTCCTCCGGCTTCTGTTCCCCCAGTTTTCTGGCGATGACGGAGTTAATTCCCACGCCGACGCCTACGGAAAGAGACAGGACAATATTCTGGAGCGGGTATACGAGAGAGACCGCGGTCAGGGCCTCCGTTCCCAGACGGGCCACGAAAATACTGTCTACGATATTGTAAAGTGACTGGATTAACATGGACAGCACCATAGGCGCCGCCATGGAAAGTAAAAGCGGAAATACCGGCTTTGTCTTCATAAAATCCTGTTTGTTCTGCATAAAATAACCTCCCTGAATCATCAATGATTGAATACTGCTGAAAAATGGCAACAAAAAAACCATATGGTGGGCTGTTTAGTTCCAGAAACAGTAAACCATATGGTTCATTAAAATGGGGATGACAATCTATGCTCTGAGTCCATAAGTCCATAATCCAAACCCAGCATAGCCTTGACATCTTATTTAATTTTATCTTCTGAAGGCATAGTAACACATGAAAAATCAGGTGTCAATCATTTATTTAAAGATTTATTCGCCATTTTTTCACAGATTTATTCGGCATCTTCTCCGTAGAGCTCCGTCTCAATGATTCGAACTGCATCGGCAATACAGTCATTGCAGGAGCGGAGTACGCGGCCGGTATCCACGCCCTTTAATTCACGGCAGATAACACTTCCGTTCTGATCCTTAAACTCATTTAAACACTGTCTGGCGGCTTTGTAGGAGACCGCCTTGGAATCCGGATGATCGAGATGGACCGTACTGTTTTTCATACCGGCCAGAACGGCTGCGGCACCGATTGCCCCGCAGGTTCCATCCATGCTGCCCATACCCAGCCCCATACCTTCTGTTATGCGGAACATGGTTTCCTCATCAAATCCCAGCTCGTCACAGAATGTACATGCAACAGACTGAGAGCAGTTATAACCGCGGTCATGTCTGCCCAGCGCTTCCTGTACTTTTTTTTCTATTTTATCTGACATAATAGTTCCTCCTGTAATCAGCAATAATTAAACTGTAACCAATATGATAACACTTACGAAAGAAAATGTCAATTGCAAATGAAAATGTCAAATATCGTGATTCAACTCCTGGCTGCATGCCTGAAAAGCCGGGCAAATATCATATGAAATAAGAGGCCGCCTGCGCAGATGGAAAGGAGATAAATGATGTTTCCCGGCAGCACCCCCAGCTTTTGTGAAATGTTGTAAAATACAGCCTGATTGTTGGGATAGTAGGGGGAGATGTAGAACATATCCGCCTGCCCGAGCGGTTTGGCTGTCACATTAATCAATGTAGCGATCCCACAGCAGATCAGAAACAGCGGCAGTGTGCTGACGTAACCGGAAAAACTGGAATCGGATTCATGGGAAAATCCGATCAAAAGACCGATAAAGATCAGCAGGATATGCCACAGCAATCCGTGCAGCGTCAAAAACCAGTAAGGATGCAGCAGGCCGGAAGGCTCCGCCAGAGCCATAATACCTCCCAAAAGGTTAAAGTCCTGCATAAAGGTCAGGATGATCAGCTGCAGCCTCCTGTTTTTTATGAGAGGCAGAAGCAGGCAGAAATACATGGGAAGGCTGCACAGCTGAAATGGGAAATACCACCAGTCGTATTTCTCCTGATTTACCACGTAATACAGGAACAGCTGCTTGTAAATCTCGCTTGCGGCCAGGATAAGGCCGCAGAAAAACAGCAGCCGTATAAAATACTTCCTCTCTGTTTTTCTGGAAAGAAAGTAAGCCGCCAGCACAGCTGCCAGGAAGCCCGCGGCCATAATACAGATATGAAAAGCAGAATATGGTCTGGGCGGAACCATGGGCCATGCTGTTTTTATAATAAATTCTTTCATTGTGATTACCTCAGTTGAATGCTCATCCAGTCTTTTTTGTGTCTTTCTAAAGTGTAATTCCAGTGGTGGGATAAGTCAATGGGAATCTTACGGCTGCTGCGTTTGACAGCTGAAAGAGACACATGTTAAACTGTAGATAATTTTTAGAAAATTAAAAGGAGGAGAAATGATCATGATTACAGGTCTGGATCACATTACCGTAAACATGGCGGACAGAGAAGCAAGCTTTACATTTTACGAGGAGGTGCTGGGGCTTGAAAAAATGTATGATGTGGATATGGGGGACCACAGACTTACATATTTTTACTTAAATGACAGCACGCGATTGGAACTGATTGAGTACTACAACGATAAGCCGGCGCATCCGGAGCCGTCGGATGAGAAAGGAATCTATCGCCATATGGCTCTGACAACGGATGGTATCGAAGCGCTGTTTAAGCGGTGTACCACATATGGGGTGAACGTGCTGATGGAGCCTGTCCGGGTGGATAAACTGAAATGGACCGGCATGCTGATAGAAGATCCGAACGGGGTAGAAATCGAAATCGTACAGAGAGAGTCTGCCTCCAATACCGACATCTGAAGGAATGTGGATAAGCCATGTATAAAATACTGATTGTAGACGATGAAGCAGACCACAGAAAAGGACTGATGAATCTTTTGACCGCCATGAGGCCGGAGGATATGCTTCTGGAAGCGGATGACGGTGTGACAGCTCTGGAAGTGATTGAGCTGGTGGACTGCGATATTATTATAACCGATATACGAATGACCAATATGAATGGTTTGGAACTGTTAAAGGCGGCGAAGGCACAAAATCCGGAGGTGGAGGTAATCATCTTAAGCGGCTATGGGCAGTTCGACTATGCCAGAGAGGCCTTAAAATATCAGGCTGCCGATTATATTATGAAGCCGGTGGACAGTGACGAGATTCAGATGGTTTTGACAAAGGTCACAGAAAGACTCTCTGAGCGTCAGAGAAGCCGGAGCAAGCAGGAAAGCATCGAGAGCCGTCTGACAGAGACGATGCCCGTTTATATGGATCATCTGATGAACCTGTTTGTCCAGAAGCCGGATTTTGTTGGAAAAGAGAGGCTGAAGGACCTGTTCCAGCTGGAACAGCCAGGCACTGTTATTTGCTGCCGAGTGGTGAGCGACAGCAGAGATTTGAGCGAGGAGCAGAGGAATGATCTGAAGTATCAGATGAAGAAATCCCTCGACCCGAATTCTTCTTATCCCTTCTTTCTGGAGCATCAGCCGGATATGATGGCGGTCTGCTTATTGACAGAGGAGCCCATGACTGGGGCGCGGTGGTCCGCCATCGAGAGCCATATGAGATCTGTACTGCCTTCTTGCAGGCTGATCTGTTCTCCCGGTTCCATGACGGATAATCTCTACGAACAGGCGTCTCAGTCCTATGAGGCGGCGGTCCGCTACATCCAGTACGAATTTTATGAGCCGGGGACATTCCTCTCGGAGGAGACTATCGGAGGCCGGATTGGAAAGAATTCCGATGCGGTTACCTACTCGGTTCTGCCTGTTGTGGAAGGGCTAAAAAGGGGAGAACTTCGAAACGCCTATGAACTCCTGGCTGTGGAGATCGATGAAGGAGTAAGCACGCTTTTTTCGCCCCCGGTCCTGCTAAAGCAGAGAGTAATATTTGCCCTGTTTCAGATCATGAGAAATCTCGATGTTCTCATCTCCGGAAGCTTTAAAAAAGAGGCGAATTTACAGATCAGCAGCCTCCAGCGGTCGGCGACCTTGACACTGCTGAAACGCAGTCTCTACGCCTTCTTCCTGGATCTGGGAAAGGAACTGAACAGCCAGAAGGAGGGAAAAGGACGCGATATTATGACAGACTGCGGAGTGTATTTGGAAAATCATTACATGGATGAGATTAATCTGGAAAGCGTTGCGGAGAAATATCATTTTAACCCCTCTTATTTCAGTACGCTGTTTAAAAATACGTATAAGAGTACATTTTCCGAGTATCTGATCCGGCTGCGCATGGAGAAGGCCAGGGAACTGCTGCTCACGACAGAATCCAGGGTCCGGGATATCGCGGTTCTTACCGGTTACCGGGACGCCAACTACTTTGTCCGGGCGTTTAAGCGCTGCTATGGCATGACACCCGAGGAATACCGGAAAATGAGCGGCAGAACGGAGTGATGTCCTATGGAAAAATGGAAGCATAAGAGAAAAATATACTGGAAACTGAGGACCCAGCTGCTGGTTCTGTTCCTGGTTCTCACGATCGTGCCGCTCATCATTTTCAGTATCCTGATTTACCGGAATTCCGTCAAATCCATTACGGAGCAGGCCCAGGGATATTTCATGCAAAGCGTGGAAAAGAGCAGTGTGATCGTGGATAAGGAATTTGACTACATCGATGAGTTCGCTCAGAAACTGAATATTGATTCGCGTCTCTACGAGATTTTCAAGAATCTGGACAGGACGGATGAGGTGTCCCTCATGAACGCCAACTCCCGGATTACGGCTATTTTAAATGCATATAAGCCGTGGGGCAGCAATATTTATTCCGTTCATCTGGTTACATCCTATTTCCGGTTCGGGGAGGAGGACAAAAACTTCTATCCCAAAGGCGCTTTTATGAATTCCAGACTGGAGAAGGAAGCCAGGGAGGCAAAAGGATCGGTCTGCTGGATTCCGACTTACAGCTATACCGATATGTTCGGGATCGACAATCTGACAGATACGCAGGTGGAATACGGCTCCCTCTTTACTGCGGTATGCCAGATGAATTTCTGTGACGTGTCCAGCGGGCGGGTGGAACGGCTACGTGAGTCTGTGGAGAAACCGATTCTGGTGATCAACTATACCGAAGAGTTTCTCATGTCCTTAATCCGGCGTTACGGAGCAAAAGACATCGTGAGTGATGCGGATTATCTGGTGATTGACCGCGAGGGTAATGTGATCTGCAGTTCCGATCCTGCCTATAATGCCAGCCACCGCTATCAGGCGGACTGGCTGGGAACCTTAAAGAAGGGGGAGAATTCCGGGTATACCACGGAAAAAGACGGGCGGGAGAAATACATGGTAACGTACGCCAGGAGTGAAATTACTGACTGGCTGGTGGTAGCGCGGGTACCGGTACATTTGCTGATCCAGGATGTGGAAAGAAACATACGGAGCTATATCATCGCCATCATGGTGATTCTTCTGCTTCTGTCCGCTGTTTCCTCCTATATGATTTCCCGCTATATTAACCGGAAGATTTACGGAACGATACATATGATCGATCAGGTGGGGACGGGACAGTTCGGCAGTCTTATCACCTATGACGACAGAGATGAGTTCTCTTTCTTTTATGAGAAACTCAATGAGATGAGCCGCAACATCAAGGCGCTGATTCACGAGAATTACGAGGTGAAGCTGCAGCAGAAGGATTTTGAGATCATGATTCTGACGATCCAGTTAAATCCCCACTTCCTGTATAATACCTTAAACATAATCAACTGGACGTGCCTGGCGGGAGATACTCCCAAGGCCAGCCGGATGATCGTGGATCTGTCGCGGATGCTCCAGTATACCAGCCAGAGCAGAAAGCAGCTGGTTCATTTAAAAGACGATATTGACTGGCTGAAACGCTATATTGAAATCATGCAGATTCGATATGAGAATCAGTTTGAGGTGAATTTCGATATTCCGGAGGAACTGATGGAGAAGGAGGTCCCGAAGCTGTTTTTACAACCTCTGGTTGAAAATGCCATTGTCCATGGTTTTAAGAATTCCGAGGAAAAAGGAATCCTGGAAATCAGTGCGGAAACCGATGAAGAAAATATCTGTTTTACCGTGGAGGACAACGGGGCTGGCATGACACAGCAGAGAGTAAAAGAGGTGCTGGAGTTCACCGGTACTTCCATCGGGGTGGCCAACACGGACCGGCGGATTAAGATCCTGTACGGGGAAGCTTACGGCGTTTCTCTCCATTCCCAGTTAGGAGAAGGGACGGCTGTGGTCGTTACGATTCCGAAATAGGGCGGCCCTTTTGTCTCCCCTTCATAACAAACAATAAAAGTGCTGTTTTCCAATAAAAACCATATAGAAGTCCCCTCCTCCTTCCATTAGAATATAGTTATCGAAACAAAGACAGTAAACAGAAAAATATGGGAGGTAATTAAAATGAAGCGTAATCATCTGACGCAGCTGGCGGCACTATTGATGGCGGGGGCAATGATCCTCACGGGATGTGGAGGAAGCGGCGGAAATGCCACGACTGCAGGGGAGAGCAGTACGGCAGGAAAAACCGAGGCAGCCCAGGGAAAAACCGAGGGGGAGCCGGTGGAGATCACCTTTACCTACTGGGGAAGCGGCGCTGAGAAGACGGCGATCGAGGCCTCGGTAAAGACATTTGAGGAAGCCAATCCGGATATTAAGGTAAAAGCCATGCATATTCCGAGCGATGACTTCCTGACAAAGCTAAACGCGATGATTGCGGCGGGGGAGACGCCGGATATCAGCTATTCCGCATCGTGGAAATGCCAGTTTGGTGAGGATGGCCTGATCTATAACTTTTACGATCTGATCAAAGACGACCCGGAGGTTTCCGTGGATGATTATCTGGAAACCTGCTGGTGGAACTGGTCGCCGACAGAGTCCGCAGGCCCTATTATGGCCAATGTCACCCTTTCACTGATGTATAACGAGGACCTGTTTAAAGACGCCGGCATTGATACACCGCCGACGAAGGTGGCCGAGGCGTGGTCCTGGCAGGAATTTGTGGAGAAGGCTCAGGAACTGACGCTGGATTCCTCCGGACGCAATGCGAAAGACCCGAATTTCGATTCCAATAACATCACTCAGTACGGTGTGATGTTTGCGCCCAACTGGAATGTATACATGCCGTTTATCTACTCAAACGGCGGCGCTTACTTAAATGAAGACATGACAGAATTTGGCTTAAATGATCCAAAAGCGGCGGAAGTAATCCAGAACTTCGCAGATCTGATCAATGTATACCACGTTGCACCGACTGCAATTCAGTCCAACAGTATGCCGGCGGCCGCGACCGCTCTGGCGTCCAAACAGGCCGCCATGTACATCGACGGAAGCTGGAACCATCTGGATCTGGCCGAGGCTGGTATTAACTGGGGCGTAGGTGTTCTTCCAATTGATAAGAATTATACAACATTCTTTGATGGCGGCTCGCTGATTATATTCAAGGCGACAGAGCATCTGGAGGAGACGCTGAAGCTGTATCAATGGATTACCAATCCGGAGAGTTCTGCCGAGATTACGGAAATGTTCAGAAGTATCTGGCTCCCAGTCCATAAAGAGTACTACACCGACGGTGACAAGCTTGATTTCTGGGCTTCCGAGGAATTTCCGGCGCGTCCGGAAGGCTTTAAGGATGCCGTTGTCCAGTCCACCTACGATCATCAGGTGATTGCGACAGAAATTGATGTGAAAAATTTCAATGAGATTGATACGATGGTAAAGGCAGCCCTGCAGCAGGTATGGGCGGGGGATAAGACTGCCGAGGAGGCGATGACTGAAATTAAGACGAGCGTGGATCCGCTTGTTGATGGTACATACTCCGGAAACCGTTCCTGACAGAAGTAATTGCAGGATTGCCGTGCAGACCGCAGTGGCTGCGGTAATCCGGGCATGCGGACCGCCGCTTTTGCGGCGGCCCGCCATACCGGCGGGGCAGTCCGGCCGGAAATGAGGAGGTATCACTATGAAAGAAAAAATTAAGATGACCCACAGGGAAAAGCGTGAAAACGTGGCCGGCTTTCTGTTCTGCCTTCCCTGTATCCTGGGCTTTCTTTTTTTTGCCGCAATTCCGATGATTATCAGCTTTATTATGAGCTTTTCGGACTACAGCATTGTGAAGGAGAGCCATTTTGTGGGCGTCGATAATTATGTGCGGCTGTTTGCAGGGCAGGATCCCTACTTCTATAAATCACTGACTGTGACAGTCATCTACGTAGTCCTTTCCGTTCCAACATCAATTGTTTTCGCATTTTTAATCGCATCTCTTTTAAACAAAAGCGTAAAGGGAAAGGGACTTTTCAGAACACTTTTTTATCTGCCCTCTATCATTCCGATCGTGGCCATGGGCGCGATCTGGATGTGGATATTCAATCCGGATGTGGGCCTTGCCAACACCCTGTTAAAGGCAGTGGGACTGCCTCCGAATAAATGGCTGTCCTCGGAATCCACAGTTTTGCCTACCCTGGTATTCGTCAACCTGTGGACGACAGGTTCCACCATGGTAATCTTTCTGGCCGGTATGCAGGATGTGCCGAGGCAGCTGATCGAGGCCGTGGAGATCGATGGCGGCGGTGTTATGGCAAAGCTGCTCCATGTCATTGTTCCCATCATGACTCCGACTATTTTTTACAACGTGGTAATGGGCTTTATCAATGGATTCCAGATATTCACCCAGTCCTACGTCATGACGCAGGGGGGTCCCAACAATGCCAGTCTCTTTTACGTGTATTATCTATACCGGGAATCCTTCCAGTTTATGCGCATGGGCAATTCCTGTGCGATCGCCTGGATCCTGTTCGTGATCATTATGATGCTGACCGCAATTCTGTTCAAGTTTCAGAACCGATGGGTCTACTACGGAGGTGAGTGACGTTGAGTGCAAAAACAAAGAAAACAGTCGGAAAGCTGATTACATACGCAGTGCTTGTTACAGGCAGCCTTTTCTGCATCGTGCCTCTGGTCTGGATGGTGAGAAGTTCCCTTATGACTCCTGTAGAAATCTTTATGGTACCGGTCAAATGGGTACCGGATAAGATGATGTGGTCGAACTATAAGAAGGTATTTGAGGTTCTGCCGTTCTTTACGTATTACAGAAATTCTCTCTTCATCGCGGCTCTGGTCGTGGCCGGGTCGATGCTTACCAGCTCCATCTGTGCCTACGGGCTGGCCAGAATCAAGTGGAAAGGGAGAAATGTGGTATTTGCCTGTATTATGGCCAGTATGATGCTGCCGTTTGCAGTTACCCTGATTCCCACTTTCCTGATGTGGCGGGCGATCGGATTTACCAACAGCTTTGTGCCGCTCATTGCCCCGGCCTGGTTCGGCGGCGGAGCTTTCTATATTTTCCTGCTGCGTCAGTTCTATATGACGATTCCAAAGGATTTCGATGAGGCGGCGTATCTGGATGGCGCAAATCATTTTCAGATCTTTACGAGAATTATATTGCCGATCACAAAGCCGTCTCTGGCTGTGGTAGGACTCTTTACATTTATGAACACATGGAACGATTTTTTAGGCCCCCTGGTCTATTTAAATGATGAGGCAAAGTACACGGTGGCACTGGGACTTCAGCTCTTTACCGGTTCCTACCGTTCGGAGTGGCACTTGATGATGGCGGCTGCCTGCCTCGTGCTGATTCCCGTTATTCTGGTATTTATCGTCGGACAGAGGTATTTAATCGAAGGAATTACCATGTCGGGCGTCAAGGGCTGAGAAAGCGAACGCGATAAGAGTGTCCGATAACAATTTTGGAGGAGATAAACATGATTACAGATATCATTACAAGTATTAAAGATATGGTTCACACACCAGTCAATCCTTTTTTTTCAGTCGCTGTAAAGGACGGTCAGTATGAATGCGGAAACCGGGAAAGCTATTATGCGAAGAAGCTGCCGGATGAAACATTTTCCTATGATATATCCAACAACAAGGTCCTTGCAAATGCAGACGAGTTCGGAACGCTGAAGACCGTGACCTTTTACCGGGGCTGTTATACCTGCGACGATATCCCGGGCGTGTGGGTCTCCAAAGACTTCGGTCAGGCAGGTCCGTTCTATTTCAGACTGACAGTGGAGGGGCAGGAGGTGTCCCTTCGGGACGGTTCTCTGCCGTGTCAGTCCGATCTGGCTGAAAACCTGGTCCCTAGAGCAGCCTTTACCCATCCCCGCCTCAATGCTACGGTCCTGGCGTACGCACCCATTTCCGCCGACGGCAAAAGAAGGCCGCGTGCCCTCGTATACGGGCTGTATCTGGAAAATACAACAGATGGTGATGTAAAGGGAACCGTGATTCCGCCAGACTTTTCCCCGGATAAGGATTATTTTACCATTCCCGACGCCAGTGGGAAGATGGTGGAATGCGGGACGGTGACAGAAGCGGGGCAGATGAGCGAATACGGCCAGACTACACCGGCAGTTCCATTCCATTTAAAGAAAGGGGGCGGCGCGTGGTTCCCCATGGTAATCTACGCACCCGGTGAGAGCGGTGCAGTAAAAGAGATCGAAGAGGCGGGGACACTTTACTGGCTGAATGAGACGCTGGCCTGCTTTCGGGGAATGCTGGGCTGCTTAAAGATGGATGGTGATCCGCTGACCGCCGCCATCTTCGAACGTGCCGTATACCAGGGGATCTCGGCCTTCGGTATGGACAGAAACGGCGAGATCTGCGGTTCCAACTGGGGCACATTTCCGGCTACGAGGCAGATCTGGATGAAAGACATGTACTATTCCAGTCTTCCTCTCAGCGTGCTGAATCCCGACTTCTTCCGTCAGTCCTGCCTTTGGTTTACAGAGCATGGAATCCGTCCGGAGGGATCGAAATACCAGGGGGGAGCGGCCCATTCTCTGAGTAATTCCCTGACCTCTGTCTTAATGGGAGTCCTGTATTACGAAGCGACGGCGGACAGAGACTTTTTCTGGACCCACCGGGAGACGGTGGAAACCTTTGAAGAGATTTTAGAAGAGGTGCTGACGCTGAAGGAAGGGGAGGTGTGGCTGTTTCCGACCGTGTGGATATCCGATGCGCTCGCTTTGGGAAAATACCATACCGGATCGAATATCTGTGCGTGGAAGGCTTTTGACGGCATGGCGCGGCTGATGGGCGAGGTGTTTGAAGACCAGGAGAAACAGAAAAAATACGGGAAAATTGCCGGTGAGATCAAAAAGGCCATCGAGGCTTATATGGTGACTGACGGCAGGTTTGGCCCCCAGTATCTGGAGGGGATCGGCGGACTGACCCCTGAGACGCAGAAGCACTGCCCGATTTCAGAGTACGAGAAGAAGTATGTGGATCAGGCTCTCACATTTTATCCCGATATTATTAATGGAGATGAGATCAACCTGATGATGCATGACGGGGAGGAGTCTGATACGACGTTGATTCCATTTTACGGATATAAGACGTATGATGATCCGGTTGTGAGAAATTATGCCAGATTTTCTGCCAGTGAAGAGAATCCGACCTATGGAACCGAGTGCCGCGGAATCAAATGGGGCCATGAGTCCGGTGCAACTTTCCCCGGTTACACCACCGCATTCTCCGGAGTTGTGGATGAGGAGACTATGAATGGAGAGAGGGGCTATATGACAGAGCTAAAACGCCTCTGTGATCTGGACGGTTCCTGGTGGTGGTGGCCATACAAATGCAATACAAAGACAGGCGACGTAGTCAGGCTGAACTGCTGCGGGAAATGCGGCTGGGCGGCCGGAGTATTTGCCAGCCTCTTTATGACGCAGATTCTCGGAGTCCGGTACGACGCTCCGTCGAAGACTCTGAATTTCAAGCCATTTTCACCGGGCAGCAGCTTTGAATGGAACGATGCGAGGACAGGAAGCGGCAAGTTTGATTTTACTTACCGGAAAACGGCAGATGCGGTGACCGCGTCGGTGACCAGCCGCGTGGACTATCCGGTGACGCTGGTGCTTAATCTGATCACCGATGGTATACCGAGATTTACGGACAGCGGGAAGACCGCGGAATTTGAAGAGACGGAATTCCTGGGTAAACGCGCAGTATGCATTAAGAAAGTCTTAAAGCCGGACCAGAAAATCGAAATCGCAGCCTTATAAATCGCAGCCTTATAGCAGTTTTATAAAATCATAGTTATTTATAATATGAAATAACAGAACCATTTACCAAAAACATAATACCACACGATCAAACGCCTGGAATCCTTTAATTAAAAGGTTTTCCAGGCGCTTTTTGCATGAATAGACGGTATTCTTCTGAATTTTTGTAATATTATAAATACTCCGGCCCTGTTTTTTCACTTTCCCTGGTCATAAAGGGATAAGTCACTGAGAATCAAGATAAAATAAGACTTGAATAATTTCAAAAATGCTATATAATGTATAACTGATACTTATTTCTATATTTATGCAAAAAAAGTGCATATAATGAGGAGGATTCATTATGAAAAAGAATGTAATAGTACTTGCGGCAGCCGTATGCATGGCAGCGGCACTTACCGCCTGCGGAAGTTCAAAATCCGCTACAGAGACAACAACTGCGGCAGCAGAAACCACAACAGCAACAGCAGAAACCACAGCAGCAGATGCGGCGGCCGAAACAACAGCGGCAGAGGCTGAGAAGACAGATGGCACCGGCGGCAAGATCGTTATGGTAACGAACGCCGAGTTCCCGCCATATGAGTACCACGAGAACAACACCATTGTTGGTATTGATGCCGACATTGCAAGGGCAGTCGCTGAGCAGATGGGAATGGAACTGGAGATCCAGGATATGGCATTCGATTCTCTGATTCCGGCGATCCAGTCCGGAAAGGCTGATTTTGCGGCAGCTGGTATGACTGTAAACGAAGACCGTTTAAAGAATGTGGACTTTACCGATACCTACGCACAGGCTGCTCAGGTAATCATTGTTAAAACAGACAGCCCGATCGCTTCTCCCGATGATTTAACAGGCAAGAAGATCGGTGTTCAGACCGGTACAACCGGCGATATCTACGCTGACGACATCGAGAACGCGGAAGTACAGAGATTTAACAAGGGCATGGAAGCCGTTATGGCTTTAAATCAGGGCAAGATCGACGCAGTTATCATCGACCGTGAGCCTGCGAAGGTGTTCGTGAAAGAGAACGAAGGCTTAAAGATCTTAGACGAAGCATTTACAGAGGAAGAGTATGCAATCGCTGTAAAGAAGGGCAACACTGAACTGCTTGATAAGATGAATGCCGCGATCAAGGAGTTAAAGGAATCCGGCGAGTTACAGAAGATCGTAGATAAGTATATTACCGCAGAATAATATAAAGGAAGAGTGCCATGTGGGAAAAATTAGTCGCTGACTTTTATCAGAATTTTATAGAGGACAACCGCTGGAAATACATCACGGATGGGCTGCAGAATACCTTGAAAATTACATTTTTTGCAGTTCTCATCGGAATCGTGCTGGGATTTCTGGTTGCAATTATTCGTTCTACTTACGAGAACACTCACAGGCTGAAGATACTGAATGCAGTCTGCAGCGTATATCTGACGGTAATCCGCGGAACGCCGGTGGTTGTTCAGCTGATGATCGTATACTTCGTTGTCTTTGTCACGGTTAATCCGGGTATGGTTCCGACGGCGATTCTGGCCTTCGGTATCAACTCCGGCGCCTACGTGGCCGAAATCTTCCGAAGCGGCATCAGCTCCATCGAGAGAGGCCAGTTTGAGGCCGGGCGAAGCTTAGGCTTCAACTACGCGCAGACCATGTGGTATATCATTATGCCGCAGGCGTTTAAAAACGTGGTTCCGACGCTGGCCAACGAGTTTATCGTGCTGCTGAAGGAGACTTCCGTAGCCGGTTACATCGGTCTGCAGGATCTGACGAAGGGCGGCGACATCATTAAGAGCCGTACGTATTCCGCTTTCATGCCGCTGATTGCGGTGGCTCTGATTTATCTTTGCATGGTTATGATCTTTTCTTACCTTGTAAAATTACTGGAGAGGAGGCTGCGCAGAAGTGAGCACTAGAAAAAATCGTATAGAAAAGCCTCTGATTCAGGTACAGAACTTAGGCAAGAAATTCGGAAGCATGGAGGTCCTAAAGGATATCACGGTTGACATCTACAAAGGTGACGTCGTGTGTGTAATCGGACCCTCCGGATCTGGAAAGAGTACCTTTCTCCGCTGTTTAAACAGACTGGAGGAGCCGACATCGGGCCATATCCTGTTTGAGGGAACCGATATTACCGATAAGAAGACGGATATCGACCGCCACCGCCAGAAGATGGGGATGGTGTTCCAGCAGTTCAATCTGTTTCCGCACATGACGATCTTAAAGAATCTGACCCTGGCGCCGGTTAAGCTTCAGGGACGGAGCGAGGAGGAGGCAAAGAACCAGGCCATGGCGCTCCTCGACAAGGTCGGCTTAGCGGACCGGTGCAATGCATATCCGAACCAGTTATCCGGCGGACAGAAGCAGCGAATCGCCATTGTCCGCGCCCTGTGTATGAACCCGGACGTCATGCTCTTTGACGAACCGACGTCTGCGCTCGACCCTGAGATGGTAGGCGAGGTGTTAAACGTTATGAGGGATTTGGCGAACGAGAAGATGACCATGGTGGTGGTTACCCATGAGATGGGCTTCGCCAGAGAAGTTGCCACCCGCGTCATGTTCATGGACGGCGGATATTTTCTGGAGGAGAATGAACCGAAGGAATTCTTTGAGCATCCGGAGAATGAGAGGCTTAAAGGGTTTTTGGGAAAGGTTTTGTAGCGTACAGGAATGCAGGAATCTGTTAAAATATAAAATAGAAAAGACGTTGTTTCCGATCGGCTTCACCGGTCTGGAAACAACGTCTTTTTTAATACTGAAAGCGGGACTCTGAATTAATCAGCTCCTGCAGCGCATCTTCCTGCTCAATCGCGATTCCCGACGGCGTCTTCGTTACAAATCCCTGCTGTTTCAGTTTTGCCATGATCCGCGATACGGTTACGGAATGGCAGCCCAGATACTTGGCCATCTCGGCGTATGTAAAAAAGCGGGGGACGATCCGTATTCCGTTCCTGAGCTGCGATACTTCAAAGAGCAGGTGGCACAGCCGTACCACGACGGATTCTTCCTGCATCAGGTGAAAATGGATCAGTGCGTCGTTATAATTGTCCGCAAGCGTCTCCATAAGAAATGCGTTAAATTCCCTATTCTTCAAAATCAGATCCTGAAAGGTGGAATAAGGGATCTGACACAGGGTGCAGGTGGTCTTGGTGATAACTGAAAATTCCGGCGTAGTGGAATTGATTTTATCAGGGCTTACTACAAACTGGTTAAAACCAATGAGCCGGTACGGGCGGAAGTATAAATAAACTTTTTCCTCTCCCTGCTTCGTAATGCTGTTGAGTGCACAGATTCCTTCCTCCAACAGGTATACATAGTTTGATATATACTTGTCATACTTTTTATTAAGAACAATGTCCTTCGGCATTGTGACGCGCGTTCCGCTGTCTGTAATGATTTTTAAGAGCGACTCCTTCATGTTTTCTCCGTTCCTTGCGATAGTAATAAAAGATCGGATTCAGTATATCATAATTTTGTCAAAATAACCAGATTTATAACCTGTGTTATTTTTCTATAAGCAGATATATGATAAAATTAGATCAATAATGCAGGGGAGTAAATGAGCCGGAAAAGTAAAAAAGAGATACTTTCGGGTCTTATTGTGCCCTCATTGTTATATTTTTCACAATATGGTAGAAAAGGGGTTTCAAGACATGGCGAATCAAAATGAGCGTAAGAGAGAAAAAATGTTTTTAATTCATTCTCTGATCGGTGTAGGAATTATGGTATTTTTCCGTTTCCTCCCGCTGAATCTCCCGGAAGTTACTTCGGTTGGTATGGAAGTATTGGGAATCTTTATCGGAACACTTTATCTTTGGACATTCGTAGATCCGCTTTGGGGGAGCCTGATGTCCATTGCTATGGTTGGTTTATCCAACTATATGCCTATGGCGGGCCTGCTTAAGGAAGCGTTCGGAGCACCGGTTGTGGCTCAGGTATTTTTCCTGCTGATTATGGCAGGCGGTCTTGTATATTATAAGATCACACTTTACATAGGACGTTTCTTTTTGACGAGAAAATTTACGAACGGGAAGCCATGGCTGCTGATGTTCGTAATCTGTATAGGCTGTTATTTCCTTGGTGGCTTTATCAGTCCGTTTACTGCAATCTTTTTATTCTGGCCTGTCCTCTACGATGTATTTGAGGAAGTCGGTTATAAGAAGGGCGATGCGCTGCCTCGTGTTATGCTGACCCTGGTGGTTGTCGCGTCCCTGATCGGTTTTCCGATGGCGCCGTTCGCTCAGAATGGTCTGGCGCTGCTCACAAACTTTGCCAACATTACGGCAAACCTTCCGGGAGGTCCGATTGTTGTCAACAATGCGGCTTACATGGCTGTGGCTATTATTCTCGGTCTTATTATGATCGTGGCGAACATCCTGTTTGCAAAGTTTGTCATTCGTCCTGATGTGACGAAATTAAAGAATTACGATGTTGAGATGCTGAATAAGAATCCGCTTCCGCCTATGGAACCTAGACAGAAGATTATAGGCATAAGCTTTGTGATTCTGATTCTGGGTATGCTTCTCCCCAGCCTTTTCCCAACTTTACCGGGAATGGCATTTCTTTCCTCCAACAGCCTCGGTCTGGCTCTTTTTATGGTAGCCGCTCTGGGAGCGATCCGTATCAAGGGAAAGAGCGTTTTAGAGATTCCGCAGGTTATGGCCACCAATTTTAACTGGGGCGCATACTTTATCATCGTTGCCGCGATCCTGCTGGGAAGCGTGCTGACCAGTGACAATACCGGTGTTTCCGCTTTCTTAAGCGTCGTACTTTCCCCGATTTTCCAGGGAATGTCACCGATGGTCTTCACTGTTCTTTTAATGGCGATGGCGGTTCTCTTAACCAACCTCTGCAACAGCCTGGTAATCGGTATGATTCTGCAGCCGGTTATCGTTACATATTGTACACAGACCGGAGCCAACCCGGCACCGATCGTTACGCTGTTAATTATCTTTGTACTGTTATCGGCGGCTATTACACCGGCAGCTTCCCCGTTTGCGGCGATCCTGCACAGCAACAAGGAATGGGTTCCGACCAAGTACGTTTACCAGTATACGATTCCATTCGTAATTCTGGAACTGATTATCGTTCTTGTGATCGGTGTCCCGTTAGCAAATCTGTTAATGTAAGTTTAGAAAGGAGTTATGTATCATGGCACAGTATGATGTAATTATTGTTGGCGCGGGTCCTGCCGGTATGACGGCGGCAATCTACGCGGCGAGAGCGGATATGAATGTTCTGCTTCTCGACAAGCTGGCCCCGGGCGGACAGATTATCAATACGAATGAAATTCAGAACTATCCGGGGGTCGGAACGATCAACGGAGCAGAGCTTGCGTATCAGATGTTTGAGCATACACAGCAGTTTGACAATATCGCGTTCGACTACGGCACGGTAAAGAGCATCACAGACGAAGGAAAAGTAAAGAGAGTCCTCTGCGAGGAGGATGACAAGGAATTCACGGCGAAAGCCATTATACTTGCTACCGGAACGAGACCGAGATGTCTCGATATCCCGGGCGAAGATAAGTTCCGCGGCAACGGAATCAGCTGGTGTGCCATCTGTGACGGAGCCCAGTACCGCGACCGTGACGTTGTGGTAATCGGCGGAGGCAATTCCGCGGTGGAAGAATCCATATTCCTTGCCGGTATTGTAAAATCACTGACGATTGTAACCATGTTTGATTTGACGGCTGATCCGATGGCCTGCGACAAGCTTCGCGCCATGGATCACGTAACTGTTTATCCATACCAGGATATCCTGGAATTTACCGGAGATACGAAGCTGACGGGCGTTCATTTCAAGTCCACGAAGACTGGCGAGGAGAACACGGTTTCCTGTGACGGCGTATTCGAATATATCGGACTCACTCCGACAACAGAATTCTTAAAGGATTTAGGCGTGTTAAACCAGTTCGGCTATGTGGAAGTAGATGAGAAGATGCACACAAAGACAGCCGGTATCTACGGAGCCGGAGACTGTGTGACCAAGAACCTGCGCCAGGTAATCACCGCCTGTGCGGATGGCGCGATCGCAGCTCAGGAAGCTTCCCACTACGTTCAGAATTTAGTGGATTAAGAAGCACAAAAAACGATTGCAGAGACAGCGATACATAACCACCTGTTCTCCCATGATAAACCATAACGCAATTTTATCGTTAGATAAAAAAATAGAATTTTACTTTATTGTTATTTTGCAATAAAATAAAAACAGTATGCTTAGAATGGGAAAACAGTGTGGAACTAATACAAAAAGATAGAAAGGAAGTAAGATTATGTTAAAAGAAGTAAACAGCGAAGAATTCAAAGAACTGGCCGGAAAGGGCCTGGTATTGGCGGACTTTTTCTCTACCACCTGTGGACCATGTAAGATGTTAGGCTTTGTATTAAAAGATGTGGAGAAGGAATTTGGCGATGATCTGACTATCTTAAAGATTGACTTCGATCAGAACAAGGACTTAACAGCGGAATATGGCGTGACGGGTTACCCGACCCTGGTTCTTTTAAAGGATGGCGTGGAAGTAGGACGTCTTCAGGGATTACAGCAGAAACCGGTTATTATCAAGCTGGTGGAAGAACATAAGTAAGATCTTAAATTAGAACCTAACTATAAAGAACAGATACGGGGAGGTATCATCATGTCAGTAAAATATTCATTTGAAGATCATATTGTAAACAGACAGTACGAAGCAGAGCAGGAGATGTTAAAGGAATTCGAAGCGGGCAATTACACAATTGCCAATCCGCTCGTAAAATATAACGCTTATCTTGTCAATCCGTTATCCGCAGTTGTATGTTTCCATACAGAAAAGGAAACAGCCATCACTATTACCGTGCTTGGCAAGACACCCCAGGGCAATATCAGCCACACATTCCCGAAGGCAAAGAAGCACGTGCTTCCGATCGTAGGTCTGTATTCCGATTATCAGAACAGAGTGGAGATTAGAGCTTACCGCGGCGAGTCCAATATTATCACCATCGATGTACCGGATGTGTTTGACGGCAAGGAAGTAATCTATTCCATGGATACGACTCCTGAGTATTTACAGGACAACATCATTTTAGTATCTCCGGCAGGCGAAGATCTGGCAGTTGGATTCGACTACGCAGGCGATGCAAGATGGCATATGACGATTCCGTGTGTATTCGATGTGAAGAGACTGAAAAACGGCAACTTAATCATGGGTTCCCACCGGGTAATCCAGATGCCTTACTATATGTCCGGTTTATACGAGATCAGCCCATGCGGAAAGATCTACAAGGAATTCCGTCTCCCGGGCGGCTACCATCACGATGAGTTCGAGATGGAGGACGGCAATCTCTTAAGTCTGACAGACGATTTAACCAGCGAGACAGTAGAAGATATGTGCGTTCTGATCGACCGCAATACAGGTGAGATCTTAAAGACCTGGGACTACAAGAAGTTCCTCGATCCGAAGAAAGTAAGCAAGTCCGGCAGCTGGTCTGACCATGACTGGTTCCACAACAACGCCGTATGGTACGACAAGAATACCAATTCCTTAACCTTCTCCGGACGTCACATCGATTCCATGGTAAACATCGATTATGAGACCGGAGAACTGAACTGGATCATCGGCGATCCGGAAGGATGGCCGGAAGAGATGCAGAAGTACTTCTTCAAGCCAGTCGGCAATAACTTCGGATGGCAGTATGAGCAGCACGCCTGCGTCATCACACCTGACGGTGATGTTATGTGCTTCGACAACCATCACTACGGTTCCAAGAACCCGGAGAAATATCTGGCGGCCAAGGATAACTATTCCAGAGGCGTCCGTTACAAAATCAATACCGATGACATGACCATCGAGCAGGTTTGGCAGTACGGCAAGGACAGAGGAGCAGAATTCTTCTCCCCATACATCTGTAACGTAGAGTACTACAACGAAGGACACTACATGGTTCATTCCGGCGGTATCGCATACGACACAGAAGGCAATCCTTCCGAGGCGCTGGGCGCATTTGCAAAGGATCAGGGCGGCCGTCTGGAGAGTATCACGGTTGAGATCTGTGACAACAAGAAGATGCTTGATTTACACGTACCGGGCAACTATTACCGCGGCGAGAAGCTGAAATTATACAGCGACGGCATCAACTTAGAGCTTGGCAAGGGCCAGATTTTAGGCGAGATGGGCGTTACGAAGGAATTCGATACCGAGATCCCATTAGATCCGTCAGGCGAGATGCTTCCGGAGAGCTGCAACGCGAGAATCGAAGACGAGATCGACCGTTTCACATTCTTCTCCCGTTTCGAGAAAGGACAGCTGGTTATGCTTCTGTTAGAGCAGGGCGAAGAGGTTCACCGCTACTTCATCTCTACAACGGCGGTTCCGTTCCTGGCGATGTGCTGCGGTACATTCCTCGATTCCGACGACAGAAATACGAGAACCAACATCAATAAGACAGGATTAAAAGGTACCTATGATCTTCGTGTTATCATCGATGACAAGAAGTATGAGACAGGCGTTACGATCAGCTGTTAATCATCAGTATCTGACACTGTTACAGGATGCAAGAAGACACATATAGACTGCAGGAGGGGGCCGCGATCGAAATACGTCCCCCCTTCGCAGGCTTTCAGGAGGGTTTATGGGAGTTTTATACAAAGAAGTAAAACATATCATTGACCAGCAGTATGAGGCGGAATCAAAATTTCTGGAGGAGTACAGAAAGGAAAGCCATACCATCACCAATCCTTTCGTTGTGCTTAATCCATATCTGATTGCGCCTCTTACCGCGCTTGTCATGTTTGAGAATGAAAAACCGGCTTTCGCCAAGGTTACGGTGAAAGGAAAAGAGGCGGCGGGAGACTATATGTACCGCCCGAAATCAGACGCAAGAAAGATGGTTCTTCCAATATACGGCCTGTACGAGGACTATGAGAATACCGTAGTCATCGAACTGAGCACAGGGGAGACCGCGACTCTTAAGATCGTGACAGAGAAGGCTTCCGAACGGTTAAAGAAGCCAACCTCCATCGAAACTACGCCGGAGTACATGGAAGACAACGTCATGATGGTAAGTCCGACTTCACCGGCTTATACGGCGGCTTACGACTATGCGGGGGACGCGCGCTGGTATAACACGCTGAATCTGGCTTTTGATTTAAAGCGTGTCCGCAATGGACGTCTTTTCGTGGGAACCGACCGTCTGGTGGCTCCGCCTTACCATACCACCGGCATCTACGAGATGGGAATGATTGGAAAGATCTATAAGGAATTCCGCATTCCGGGCGGATATCACCATGATGAGTGGGAGATGGAAAATGGAGATATTTTGATCTTGACCCAGTATCTGGCCCGTGGTACCGTAGAAGATGCATGTGTTATGGTAGACAGAAATACCGGAGAGATCTTAAAGGAATGGGATCATCAGGACGTGCTTCCTGTTTACCCGGTCGGCGGCTCCGGAAGCCAGGATGCACACGACTGGTTCCATAACAATGCGGTATGGTACGACAAGAAGACGAATTCTCTCACCTTCTCCGGACGCCATCAGGATATCATCATCAACCGTGATTTTGAGACAGGGAAGCTGAACTGGATTATCGGTGATCCGACCGGCTGGCCGGAAGACATGCAGAAGTATTTCTTCAAACCGGTGGGCGGGGACTTCGACTGGCAGTATGAGCAGCACGCCTGCATGGTGCTTCCAAACGGCGATATCATGTGCTTCGACAACGGCCACTGGCGTTCCAAGGAGAAGGAACACTACGTGGACGCGAAGGATAACTTCTCCCGCGGTGTGATCTATCACATCGACACGGACAACATGACGATCGAGCAGGTATGGCAGTACGGAAAAGAGAGAGGCGCCGAGTTCTTCTCCTGCTACATATGCAACTGTGAGTACTATGAGAGAGGCCATTATCTCGTTCATTCCGGCGGTATCGGCAAGCTGAACGGAGAATGGATGAACATGCCTGGCGCAGGTATGACGGCGGCCATCGACGATGGATCGGCTGAACTCAGTTCCATCACCGTAGAGGTGAAGGACGATGTCGTTCTGTATGAGATGCATCTGCCGGCCAACTATTACCGTGCGGAGAAGCTCCATTTATACGACGAGGGCGATGCAGTGACCTTCGGACGCGGGGAGGTTCTTGGAAGTATCGGTATGACCGAGGAATTCCTGACGGAAGTACCTGCAGAAGACGGCGGCATGGTCCCGGATTCCTATAAGACGAAGATTGCAAAGGAAGCAGACCGCCTTGTATTTAAGGCAAGCTTTGAAAAGGGCACGCTGGTCATGCTGAATTTAGAGGGCGAAAACGGAAGCCCGACACGTCACTACTTTGTTCCAACCACAAAGCGCCCGTTCCTGGCCATGTGCGTAGGCACATTCCTGGAGCACGATGAGAGAGCCGTGGAATTCCCTGTCAGCGGTGAGGGAATAGAAGGAACATATAAAGTTACCGTTACCATCGATGAAAAGAAATATGATACAGGAGTTACAGTAAACTTCTAAACAATTTCTTTATCATACCAACGAGACTGAAGGAGTCAATAAAAGGAGGATACACTCAATGGGTTACAAAGTAAGCTTTGAAGAAGCGAACAAGATCTTTGCAGCGCTCCAGGATGAATACGAAATCTGGGCACCGAAAAGATTTGTAGGAAAAGGAAGATATTCCGACACCGATATGATCAAGTATGACAAGATTAACACTGTAGAAGAGATCGAGTATATGGATAAGTCCGATTTCCCTGCAAAAGAAGTGTTAAGCCCGATCACAGAATCCCTGTTCTATTTCACAGAGGACGAGTACATTGAGAGCAAGGCTACAGGCAAGAAGCTTTTAATCTTCATGAGACCGTGTGATATCCATGCACAGCATCATCAGGAGAAGATCTACTTAAGCAACGGCGGCTTCGAGGACATGTACTATAAGCGCATGAACGAGAAAGTGAAAATCGTCATGATGGAATGTACCACAGGCTGGGATACCTGCTTCTGCGTAAGCATGGGTACCAACAAGTCCGAGGATTATTCCATGGCAGTCCGCTTCGGCGAAGGCGAGTTAAGCCTGGATGTGAAGGATGGCGCGTTCGCTCCTTACTTTGAAGGCAAGAACGAGTCCGGATTTAAGCCGGAATATGTTGAGAAAAATCAGCTGACCGTTGAAGTTCCGGAGATTCCGAACAAGGAAGTATTAACCAAGTTAAAGAACCACCCGATGTGGAATGAATACAATAAGCGCTGTATCTCCTGTGGTGCCTGTACCGTAGCCTGCAGCACCTGTACCTGCTTCACTACCACAGACATCATCTACAATGAAAATGCCAACGTTGGCGAGAGAAAGAGAACAACCGCTTCCTGTCAGGTTAAGGGCTTCTCCGATATGGCCGGCGGCATGAGCTTCCGCAACACAGCCGGAGACAGAATGCGCTTTAAAGTGCTTCACAAATTCCATGATTACAAGGAACGTTTCCAGGATTACCATATGTGCGTAGGCTGCGGCAGATGTATCGACCGTTGTCCAGAATACATTTCCATCGCTGCTACTGTAAAGAAGATGGCGAATGCGATCGATGAAATCGTTGCAGAAGAGAATAAATAGGGAGAGGTGGACGAAGAGATGAATAACATAGTAAAACCTGTTGCATGCAAGATTCTTGAAGTTAAGAGAGAAAGCTTACATGAATATACATTTAAAGTTGCAACCGATATTAAACCGGAGCACGGACAGTTCTTACAGCTCTCCATTCCGAAGGTAGGAGAGGCTCCTATCTCCGTCAGCTCTTTCGGCGACGGCTGGATGGATTTCACGATCCGTTCCGTTGGTAAAGTAACCGATGAGATTTTCGAGAAGCAGGCCGGCGATACCTTATTCCTTCGCGGCGCTTACGGAAAAGGCTGGCCGGTAGAGAAATTCCAGGGCAAGCATGTGGTAGTTATCACAGGCGGCACTGGTCTGGCTCCTGTAAAGAGCATGTTAAACATGTTCTATGACAATCCTGATTACGTAAAGAGCGTAACCTTAATCAGCGGATTCAAGAACGAGGAAGGCATCATCTTCAAGAACGACCTTGATAAGTGGCATGACAGATTTACCACATTCTATACACTGGACAGAGATCAGAAGGAAGGCTGGAACACAGGTTTCGTAACCGAGTTCGTTTCCAAGGTTCCATTTTCCGAGTTTGACGGCGATTACGAAGTAGTAATCGTTGGACCGCCGCCAATGATGAAGTTCACAGGCCTGGAAGCTGTTAAATGCGGCGTTCCGGAAGAGAAGATCTGGGTATCCTTCGAGCGTAAGATGTCCTGTGCTGTCGGCAAATGCGGCCACTGTCGTATCGACGAGGTTTATGTTTGCTTAGACGGCCCGGTATTCAACTATACACAGGCCAAATATCTGGTTGACTAAGGAAAGGAGCGAATAGAGAATGAATCACGATATTGATATTAAAAAAGTACGTATCAACTGTTTCAGACAGTCAAAAGTAGCGGGAGAGTTCATGCTTCAGCTCCGTGTTCCGGGCGCTTTAATCGAAGCGAAACACTTAACCATGGTTCAGGAAATCTGTGAGAAATGGGGCAACGGCACCTTCCACATGGGTACAAGACAGACCTTAAACATTCCTGGAATCAAATTTGAGAATATCGAAGAAGTAAACAAATACATCAAGAAATACATCTCCGATGTTGATATCGAGATGTGTAACGTGGATATGGAATCCGATGACTACGGCTACCCGACAATCGGCGCCCGTAACATCATGTCCTGTATCGGCAACGCACACTGTATCAAAGGCAACATCAACACCTATGAGCTGGCCCGCAAGATCGAGAAACTGATCTTCCCGTCCCACTACCACATCAAAGTAGCTGTCGCAGGATGTCCAAACGACTGTGTAAAGGCAAACTTTAACGATTTCGGTGTTATGGGTGTCAACAAGCAGGTTTATGATATTGACCGCTGTATCGGATGCGGCTCCTGTGTGGAGGCGTGTGAGCACCATGCAACAGGCGTATTAAGCCTGAATGCCAACGGAAAGATTGACAAGGACGCATGCTGCTGCGTAGGCTGCGGCGAATGTTCCCTGATCTGCCCGACAGGCGCATGGACCAGAGGCACCAAGAAGCTTTACCGCGTAACCTTAGGCGGCCGTACCGGCAAGCAGAATCCGCGTGCAGGCAAGCTGTTCTTAAACTGGGTAACCGAGGATGTTGTTTTAGGCATGTTCGGAAACTGGCAGAAGTTCTCCGCATGGGCGTTAGACTACAAGCCGGAGTACTTACATGGCGGTCACTTAATCGACCGTGTCGGATACAAAGAGTTCGTAAAACATATCTTCGAGGGTGTTGAATTCAATCCGGAAGCAAAGATGGCAGACGATATTTACTGGGCTGAGAACGAGCAGAGAGGCAATATGCACGTTATGCCGATCTCCCAGCACAAGCATGCCGGCCCGGCTGAAACAGCAAACTATACATTTACACAGAAATAAATAATGGAAAGGGAGGGCGCGCCATCTACATCAGACCACCGCGCCCTCCCTGTTTCATTGAAACACCGGGGTACGCAGAGCTGCTGCACATGATGCACGCTGCAAAGATACCCGGCGCGATTTGTTACGATAAAAAAGCAGGAAAATTGAGCGTACTGTGCCTCCTCAGAGACATCCCCATGGACTTCTCCCAGGCACGCACCCCGAAAATTGGTATAAAATTCCCCCTCACACCCCTTATCCAAAAAGTGAGTCCAATTTTCCCTCAATCATTCCCGCTTTTTTTATGGTTATATTTTCCCATTTCAATACATCTGTTACAAAACCCCTGTTTTATACATCTGTTCTAAATAAGAATTTTATGATAAAATAGACAGGTCTTAAAACACAGAAAGAAGAGGAAAACAATGGCATATTTCCCATTTTTTATGGATATAGAAGGGCAGCGATGCTTAATCGTCGGAGGCGGAATCGTTGCCTGCCGGAAGGTAGAGGTTCTTTTGGACTACGGACCGGAGATCGTCGTCGTGTCCCCTGAGATGACGGACCGTATGGTACGGTACGGCGAAACTGCGGGCGGTAAGGTAACGCTTCTTTGCCGGGAGTATCAGGAGGAAGACTTAGACGGCGTGGATTTTGTGGTCGCGGCCACGGCGGATGAAGAACTGAACCGGCGGATTTCCCTGGTCTGCAGAGAACGGCGGATTCCGGTGAATGTGGTGGATGTCAGGGAGGAATGCAGCTTCATTTTCCCGGCCCTGATCAAGGACGAGGATATTACCGTGGGAATCTCCACCGGAGGAAGCAGCCCCACCATCGCACAGTATTTAAAGGCAAAGTTCCGTGCTGCGATTCCGGAGGGCTTCGGGAGACTGGCTGCAGAGCTGGGGACGTACCGGGAGCTGGTGAAGGAGCGGGTGCCCAGCCTTTCTGTCAGAACCGCGGTCTTTAAAGAGATGGTTGAGGAAGGAATCCGTCAGGGCGGAACATTTACCAGGGAACAGGCAGAGCAGTTGATTGACAGAAAGTTAGAGGAATTGGAGAAAGACCATGAATAAGATGATTCGTATCGGGACGAGAAAGAGCGCTCTGGCGATGGTACAGACAGAACTGGTGGCGGAAGCGCTGAAACGCGTTCAGCCGGGACTTTTGGTCGAGACAGTGACGAAAGTGACGGAAGGGGACCGCATCTTAAATAAGCCCCTGCTGGAGTTTGGCGGAAAGGGCGTCTTCGTGACGGAATTCGAACAGGCGCTGTTAAAGGGCGAGATTGACTTTGCGGTACACAGCGCCAAGGATCTTCCCATGGATTTGGAGGACGGACTGGGGATCGTGGCCGTGCCCCCGAGAGAGGACCCGAGAGACGTGCTGATGACGCCTGCAGGAACCGACTTAAGCGCGAAAAAGGAGATTGTTATCGGTACCTCCAGCTTACGGCGTAGGCTCCAGATCGAGGCGCTGGGAAAGAAGCTGTGGCCCGGTTCAGCTGTGCGGTGTGAGGATATCCGGGGAAATATCCAGACGAGGATCAGAAAGATGGATGAAGGCCTCTATGACGCGATTATTCTGGCCGCTGCGGGCCTGAAACGCATGAAGATGGTAAATCCTCCGGCTGACGGTCTGGAAGAGTATTTTGAGACAAATGGGACGTATGATTTTCATTACTTTGACTGCGAGACGTTTATTCCGGCCGGAGGACAGGGAATTCTGGCCGTGGAGGGGCGGATCGAGGACAGGACCTGCGAGTTGGCGGTGCGCATCCAGGACGAGGAGGCGAAGACGTGCCTCATACTGGAACGGAAGATATTAAAGCTGCTGGAGGCGGGCTGTCACGAACCGATCGGCGTGTACTCCAGAATCAGGGACGAACAGATCGAAGTATTTGGAATCAACAGACGGGACGGAGAAACGAAGCGTGTGTATCTGACAGGCGGAACCGGGGAGCTGGAACTTCTTGCGGAACGCGCGGCGAAAGGACTGAGATAGAGATGAAGGAAACGGGTAAAGTATTTCTGGTCGGAGCAGGCCCTGGAGATCCGGGACTGATTACGGAAAAAGGGTTAAAGAGGCTGCGGGAATGTGATGTGGTGGTCTACGACCATCTGGCGTCTGAGCGCTTTTTAGACGAGGTTCCGGAGGAGAGCCAACGGATATATGTGGGGAAAAAAGCGGGCTGCCACTACATGAAGCAGGAGGAGATCAACCAGCTCCTGGTGGACCTGGCCAGGGAGGGAAAGAACGTGGTCCGGTTAAAGGGCGGTGATCCCTTTGTCTTTGGACGCGGCGGGGAAGAGGTGATGGCTGTTTCCCGGGAAGGCATTCCTTTTGAGGTGGTATCCGGAGTCACATCGGCGGTCGCCGCGCTGGCATCGGCGGGGATTCCGGTGACGCACCGGGCCGTCAGCAGGAGCTTTCATATCATGACCGGCCATACCATGACGGAGGCGGGGAAGCTGCCTCTAGATTTCTCGGAGTTTGCAAAGCTTTCAGGAACTCTGATCTTTCTCATGGGGCTGACTCATCTTCCGCTGATCGTAAAAGGGCTTCTGGAGAACGGAAAACCGGGAAGCATGCCAGCGGCGGTTATCGAAAAGGGCACGCTGCCAGGACAGCGCGTCGTGCGCGGAACGCTTGACACCGTGGAACAGCGGGTGGCGGAGGAAGGGATCGGAACTCCGGCCATCATCGTTGTGGGGGAAGTGACTGCGCTGGATTTCGCTTCCACGTATCACGAGCCTCTGGAAGGGGCCAGAGTGGCGGTGACCGGAACGGATTTGCTGGCAGCCAAGCTGAGAAAGAGTCTGGAGGAGGCAGGAGCCTATACGGAGTGTGTCCTCAGCATGGAACTGGAATCCCACCGGTCCGGTGAGGCGATGAAGACCGCCTATGAGAGACTGGCGGATTACGGATGGATCGTATTTACCAGCGCCAATGCGGTGCGTGAGTTCTTTCTCGGCCTTCTGGAGAGTGGAAGGGATAACCGCAGGCTCGGCCATGTGAAGTTTGCTGCCGTAGGTAAGGGAACGGCAAAGGAACTGCTCCAGTACGGATTTACAACGGATTACATGCCGGAGGAGTACTGCGCGGCCGCCCTGGCCGAGGGTCTTAAGAGCGTTGTGAAGGAGGGGGAACGCCTCCTGATCCCGAGGTCGGGAAAAGGCTCGCCGGAATTGGTTGAGATTCTGGACAGCGCCGGAATCGTGTACGACGATATCGTCCTTTACGATGTGGCAGAGCGGAGAAAGGAAGCGAAGGAAATGGCGGAATCCCTCAAAAAAGCGGATTACTTAACGTTTGCCAGTGGTTCCGGAGTGGACGCCTTCTTTGAAAATGCGGGTGAGGACGTGACCGCGCTTCTGGACGAGATACGTGTGGTGTGTATCGGCGATATTACGGCCAGAAAGCTGGAGGAGCACGGAAGAAAGGCAGATGTGACAGCTGCCAGATTTACGGTGGAAGGCATGACGGAGGCCATCTCCCGGGACTGGAACCGGGGAAGCGAAAACTGATTCTCACGCCTTCTGGAGTATTGATGGAAACAAGGAACCTGTCTATAGTGCTTAAATTCACTGAAAAATTCTGAAAAGATATAAAATAAAAACAATAAAATCTTAAAAAAACATAAAGTAGATAAACATTTCCGATTTGATCTTGATATATGTGAATTTTAGGTATATTTTATTACTAGAGGAATGTGAGTGTTCGTGGCGAGCCACTTCACCAGATTCGTGAGGGACCTCATCAGGTGGAGATGACATGCATCGCACGTAAGCGGTCAAAGGGCGCCCGCCAGGTGCTCATAGCAAGGAGGCAGGATCATGGATTATTTGGTTGTTTATACAAGTAATACAGGCAATACAGAAAAAGTAGCGATGAAAATATTCGATTCATTACCGGGCCGTTCGAAGGATATCCAGAGGCTGGAGGAGCTGCATGACGAGGAGGCGGATACCTACTTCGTGGGCTTCTGGAATGACAGAGGCACCTGCGGGAGCCGTGTGATGGAATTCCTATCCGGTCTGCACGGGAAGAAGGTGGCTCTCTTCGGAACCTGCGGGATGGGCGGAAGCAGTGAGTATTTTAAACAGGTAGAGAACCGGGTGTCCGTCTTTGTGCCGGAGGATAATGAGTATCTGGGCTGTTTCCTCTGCGGCGGCAAGATGATGCCGCAGGTACTGGACCGTTACAAACAGATGCAGGCCATCAACGATTCCCCCCAGATCCGGACAATGATAGCCGCGTACGAGGAGGGAATGCTTCATCCCGATGAACAGGATTTCCGGGATGCGGAAGCATTTGTGGAAGAGGCTCTTAATAAGTAACTGGCCGATAAAGGAGAAAAAGCATGGGTATCAAAAATGAGGACGACAATAAAAGCCCCAAAAAACCATTTATATACTACTATTTAATCGTCATGATCGTCATGATTCTGTTCAACGCGCTGATGGTGCCGTGGATACAGTCCAGAACCGTGATCGAGGTGCCGTACAGTACGTTCCTTGAGAAGGTGGACGCCGGGCAGGTAACGGATGTCGCCAGAACGGACTCGGAGATCCAGTTTATTGCGAATACGGGCGAGAAGGACAGGAATGGAAAAGAGATATACGCGACGTATAAGACAGGCCCGTGGCCGGATGAACAGCTGACCGAACGGCTTCTGGCTCATAAAGAAATCAATTTCCAGAAGACAATTGTGGAGCCGGTAAATCCGCTGCTGTCATTTTTCTTAACCTGGATTCTTCCGATTCTGATTTTCGTATTCCTTGGGAATATGATGGCGAAGCAGATGCAGAAGCGCATGGGCGGCGGCAATGCCATGACCTTTGGAAAATCCAATGCCAAGATTTACGCGGAGTCGGAGACCGGCAAGACCTTTGCCGATGTGGCGGGCCAGGAAGAGGCGAAGGATGCCTTAAAGGAAATCGTGGATTTCCTCCATAACCCGCAGAAGTATGCGGATATCGGCGCCAGCCTTCCGAAGGGCGCGCTGCTGGTTGGACCTCCTGGTACCGGCAAGACGCTTCTCGCCAGAGCCGTGGCGGGTGAGGCACACGTGCCGTTCTTCTCTATCTCCGGTTCGGAATTCGTAGAGATGTTTGTCGGCATGGGCGCTTCCAAGGTAAGGGATCTGTTTAAGCAGGCTAACGAGAAGGCCCCCTGTATCGTCTTCATCGATGAGATCGACACCATCGGTAAGAAACGTGACGGCGGCGGCTTCAGCGGCAACGATGAGCGGGAGCAGACATTGAATCAGCTTCTGGCCGAAATGGACGGATTCGACGGAAAGAAGGGAGTCGTTATCTTAGCGGCCACCAACCGTCCCGATTCACTGGATAAGGCGCTGCTTCGTCCGGGCCGTTTTGACCGGAGAATTCCGGTGGAACTTCCTGACCTGGGCGGACGCGAGGCGATCCTGAAGGTACACGGAAAGAATGTGAAGCTGTCCGATGATGTGAATTTCCATGACGTAGCGCTGGCAACAGCGGGCGCCAGCGGCGCAGAACTTGCCAATATCGTCAACGAGGCGGCCTTACGGGCGGTCCGCATGGGCAGAAAGCTCGTGTCTCAGGAAGATTTAGAGGAGAGCGTGGAGGTGGTCATCGCCGGATACCAGAAGAAGGATTCCGGTGTCAGCGTCAACGAGCGGAAGATCATTGCCTACCACGAGGTAGGACACGCACTGGTTGCGGCATGCCAGAGCAATTCCGCACCGGTACACAAGATTACAATTATCCCGAGAACATCGGGGGCACTGGGCTACACCATGCAGGTGGATGAGGAGCAGCGGTATCTGCTCACAAAGGATGAGGCGCTCAATAAGATCGCCACCTTCACCGGCGGCCGTGCGGCGGAAGAGCTGATCTTCCATTCCGTGACCAGCGGAGCTTCCAATGATATCGAGCAGGCGACAAGAATTGCACGGGCCATGGTGACCCGGTACGGCATGAGCGAGACGTTTGATATGGTGGCCTTAGAGACGGTGACGAACCAGTATCTGGGCGGCGATACTTCGCTGGCCTGTGCACCGGACACGGCGAAGCTGATCGACGAGGAAGTGATAAAGATTGTCAGAGAGCAGCACCAGAAGGCCCTTCAGATCTTAAAAGAGAACGAAGGAAAGCTGCACGAGATAGCAGAGTATTTACTGGATAAGGAAACGATAACCGGCGAAGAATTTATGGATATCTTCCATAAAACAAGCGAAAATTCTGTTGAAATCTAATCCCTGATTCATACGGTGGACTGACAGCCCTAGTACAGCATTGCATAAATAACTGAGTAACAGTGCCTGATATCTGCGTCAGGTGTGCGTCTGCGAAGCGACGGCGTAGCGGACCCTACGGCTAGCTTCACAGGCGTGCTCCTGGCGTAGATAGCGGGTGCTGTTACTTAGGAATTTATGCAATGCTGTACTAAAGTTTCGGGAACCAGGAAACCTCGGTATTTCATGACGGACTGGTCTTTCAGGATCGACATGCGGCGGCGCCACTCCCGTGGTGTCTGCCCCATGGTGTCGTGAAACTGCCGGTTGAAGCTGGACACGGAATGATAGCCCACCTCCTCTGAGATAGAGAGGACAGAGGCCTCCGTCGTTCGAAGCAGAGAGGCGGCCTGGCGGATCCGGGTGTCTGTCAGATACTTAAGCGGACTGGTCTCCATGACGGATGAGAAGATTCTTCTGAAATGAGCCGGACTTAAGCTGCAGAGTTCAGCCAGGTACTCCATAGAAAAATCATCCATGTAGTGACTGCGGATATATTCCAGTGCAGGAGCGATGACCAGCGCATTTTCAGGCGGCTGGTCATCTTTTTTTTCTGCCGATTCAGCAATCTGCCGGTATGCCCTGGCAAGATCGGTCAGAAGCGTAAGGAAGAGACCGCGTACCGAGATATCATAATAGTCTTCTTTTCGTTCAAGCTCTCTCATAATCTTCGCCGCCAGAGCGTGGATCTCCGGGTAATCCCGTTCGTTTAAAATCAGGCTGGTCCGGTGCTCCAGAATCGTTAAAAGGTTGAAAATGCGAAGATCCGATCCCGAAAACAATGGTGTTAAGAGCCCTGTGAGATCGACAAACAGGTACGACCATTTGCTTGCTGTTCCGGGGGAACTGTAGGTGGTGTGGGGAACATCGCAGGAGATCACGGTCAGATCACCGGTCCCAAACGGCCGTTTCGTATCTTCGAAGATCATGGTGCCGCTGTCCGATTCACAAAGCCCGATCTCCAGGCAGTTGTGGATATGAAGCCGGGGAGAGGCCACGTCGGAGATCCGCCATTCCTCCCCGGATAAGAGGAGAACCGGGAAACGGGAGGATAAGTTGTAGTCACGGAATTCAATGTATGGTCTTTTGCGTCTGGGCATGGTGGGTCCTCCTTTTTTCTATGATCCCATTATATCCGTAAATGATTGAAAATGCAAAGTTTTTGCCGCACTCTGACTGGAATGAGTGAGGCTGTTTTTATATAATTAAGAAAGAAAAGGAAGGAGAAGATTTATTATGGAGAAGACAAAGGGAAGTTTTACACTGCCGGGGGAAGCCGGCTATGAGGAGCTGACGCTCAAGCTGGCGGAACGCTGGGGCGCCGATGTGATCAGAGACAGTGACGGCACGGAGCTGTCGGAGGAGATCACAGGCGCGGGATATGGAATCTATTCCACCATCTGCCTCATACGTGATCACAATGTGTGGGCGAAGGCCCATCCGGACCAGCTTCAGCAGACGTTTCTCGTGACAGAGCCGAAGACGGCGTTTGGCGGGGAACTGACGTTTGACTTGATGGAGGATTTTTTTACCGAACAGTTTACTATAAACGACAGTCCGGAAGCGCTCGCTTACTGGCAGGTCTTTGACCGCACGGAGGAGACGGAGGTATCCCGTGCCAGCTGGCATTATGACAGAAACAGCGGATCGGTGGTACTTGAGGGTGTACATCCATTTCATGACTATACGGTGAATTTCCTGGCATACAGGATCTGGGAAGAAATCTCGATGTACAACCATGTGACAAATAACTGGGAGAAAGAGCATCTGATGCCGGTAGATCCAATCCACGAGGAGACCAGAGAATATCTCTATGGCTGGATGAAGAATTGGTGCGATACCCATCCGGTGACGACGGTAGTCCGGTTTACTTCCCTGTTTTATAATTTTGTGTGGATGTGGGGCAGCAGTGAAAAGAAGAGAAATTTATTTACAGACTGGGGCTCCTATGATTTTACGGTCAGCCCCGCGATGCTGAAGGCGTTTGAGGCGGAATACGGCTACGGCCTGACGGCGGAGGATTTCATCAACCAGGGAAAATTTCATGTCACCCATATGCCGCCTTCCAGGCGCCAGCTGGATTATATGGCCTTTGTAAACCGTTTTGTTGTGGACTTCGGGAAACGCCTGGTGGAACTGGTGCACAGCTACGGAAAGAAGGCGTATGTGTTCTACGACGACAGCTGGGTGGGAGTGGAGCCGTATAACGACCATTTTAAGGAATTCGGCTTTGACGGCCTGATCAAATGCGTCTTTTCCGGCTATGAGGTCCGGCTCTGCGCCGGGGCAGAGGTGGAGACGCATGAACTGAGGCTTCATCCTTACTTATTCCCGGTTGGGCTGGGAGGAGCCCCCACGTTCTGCGAGGGAGGAGACCCGGTCCGCGATGCGAAAGAGTACTGGATCCACGTGCGCCGCGCACTGCTCAGGGAAAAGATTGACCGGATCGGTCTTGGCGGATATCTGCATCTGGTGGAAGACTTCCCCGACTTTTGCAGCTATATGGAGACGATCGCGGATGATTTCCGGCGGATTAAGTCCTTCCATGAAGAGGGCGCTGTGTATACACTGCCGATTCGGGCTGCGGTGCTCCATTCCTGGGGAAAGCTTCGTTCCTGGACACTGTCCGGTCATTTTCACGAAACGTATATGCATGACCTGATCCATATCAACGAGGCTCTCTCAGGGCTTCCGGTTTCAGTGGAATTCATAAATTTTGAAGATGTAAAGGCAGGATGCCTGAAAGGCGTCGATGTCCTGATCAATGCCGGGGCTGCGGGAAGTGCCTGGAGCGGCGGGATGGCCTGGAATGACAGTGGTGTCACGGAAGCGGTCTCACGCTGGGTCTATGAGGGCGGCGTGCTTATCGGAGTAGGCGAACCGTCGGCAGCACCCGGGGCATCCGCGTATTTCCGTCTGGCTTCTGTGTTGGGAGTGGACGAGGATACGGGGGCAAAGGTGTGTCATGGACGCTGGGAGTATGAACTGGCGGAGAAACCCGGTCTGATACCGGCGGGAGCTTCCATTCGCGGCAGAAAAGGCATCTGTCTCACAGGCCCCGACACGGAGGTGATTGGGGAAAAGGATGGCCTGCCTGCCATCACGTCTCACCGTTTTGGAGGCGGCACCGCGTTCTATCTCAGCAGCTTCCAGGTGACGCCGGAAAATACCAGGATGCTCTTAAACCTGATGGTAAGCGGAATGGGTATGGATTTAAACCAGAAATATCTGACGGACAGCCCCGATACGGAATGCGCCTGGTATCCGGCCTCCGGTAAGCTGGTGGTGATTAATAACAGCGGCGAGGAACGGGAAACCGTGATTCGGATGGAAGCCGGCCGGCAGACGGTGAGACTGGAACCGTACGGCATGGCAGTGCTGGATGGGGCCGTGAACGGTAACCGACCGGAATAAAGGCTGGTATAAAAATGAATTTTCCATTGAAAATCGCCTGAGAGTAGTAGTATAATCTATCCTTGTATGGAAAAGTGAGGAAAGAGGTAGAACAATGGTAAAGGATTTAACGGTAGGGAAACCATCGTCAGTGCTCTGGCGTTTCTCCATCCCCATGTTTGTCAGCGTAATTTTTCAACAGATGTATAATATCGCGGACAGTGTGGTGGCTGGTAAATTTGCAGGTGAGGCGGCTCTGGCAGCCGTTGGGGCATCTTATCCCATCACCATGATCTTTATGGCGGTGGCGGTAGGCAGCAACATCGGCTGTGCGGTCGTCATTTCCCAGCTCTTCGGGGCAAAACGGTGGAAGGAGATGAAGACGGCTATCTACACGACGCTGATAGCCTGTATCGCGCTGAGTCTCGGTCTGATGGCTCTGGGCTTTCTCTTCTGTCGCCCGGTGATGAACCTGATTCAGACGCCGGCCGATATCTTCTCGGACGGAGCGCTGTATTTACGAATTTATATCGGCGGATTTCTGTTTCTGTATCTCTATAATGTGTGTACAGGCATCTTTACATCTCTGGGAGATTCCAGGACGCCGCTCTATTTCCTGATTGGTTCCTCTCTGGGAAATATTCTGCTGGATATGATCTTCGTCATCGTCTTTCACTGGGGGGTGGCGGGCGTGGCGTGGGCGACCTTTATTGCCCAGGGAGCGGCCTGTGTGCTGGCGCTTCTGAATGTACATAAAAGAATTGCGGAGGTAAAGACGGAGGGCAGCTTTCCGCTGTTCTCCTGGAATATGCTGAAAAAGATCAGTGTGGTTGCGGTCCCCAGTATTCTCCAGCAAAGCTTCATCTCGGTAGGCAACATGTTTATTCAGGGACTGGTCAACAGCTTTGGTTCCTCGGTGATTGCCGGATACAGCGCGGCGGTGAAGCTCAATACCTTCACGATTACCTCATTTACGACGCTGGCAAACGGACTCTCCAGCTTTACGGCACAGAACATCGGCGCAGGGCAGGAGGAACGGGTAAAGAGCGGATTCAAGACCGGATGGTTCATGGCATTCTGCGTCGCTGTGCCATTTACAATCCTGTTCTTTTTCTTCGGCGGTCCGGCGGTGACCATCTTTATGGAGCAGACAGGCGGAGAGGCCATGAATACTGGCGTTACATTTTTAAAGATCGTCTCTCCGTTTTATGTGGTGGTTGCCACGAAACTGATGGCGGACGGTGTGCTGCGGGGATCCGGCGCCATGGGCTGTTTCATGATCGCTACATTTGCCGATCTGATTCTCCGCGTGCTGATCTCCTTCGTGCTTGCCGGACCGTTTGGTGCGGACGGGATCTGGATGTCGTGGCCCATTGGCTGGACGATCGCTACGGCGCTGTCACTCAGCTTTTATTTGAGAGGGAAATGGAAATTCAGCAGAGATTTGTGATCAGCCGCATCGCTGCAGGAGAGCAGGACTCGGCTTTGCATTGACTGGATTCTGCTATACCGGTTTAATAAGATGATGCTCATACAACGTATCAAAGGTATTTACTGCGCCTCCATGCTCGACGATCTTCCCGTCTATGACCTTGTCGATATCAACACCGGTGAAGGAGAGCCTCTTGTGTGTAGGCTTTATTCCAATCCATTCGCCCTCGTGGGTCCCTTCCATGATGAATTCTGAAATCACATAGTCCCCATCCGCGTATTGCTTGATGATTTTCATCGTGTAGTCGGGATAGGTCTTTTTTACATCAATAAGATGCTGCTTCATGCCGTCGACACCCACGTGAATGATGGTTTCTCCGGCTTTTACAACACAGCTTTCAGATACGTACTGCGAAACCTGATCCAGCAGGTTTTCTGAGACTACGGTCTCGTAGAAATAGGTTACAATATCTTTATTCTCCATTCTGACACCTCCATGATGATTCTGGTTGGATCTGCTGCAATTATTTTAGAAGCATTATAACAGGCGGCAGACAATCCGTCTATAACTGTCTGTAATTAAATTTGGTGAAATTTTAGGGAAGGAACAGCGCGATCATGGTATTTTTCAGCATTGAAAAAGGAAGAAGAAGCAAAAAATCAGAAAATTAAGAAAGATGTCTGGAATAAATGGCGGAGAATGTGTATAAAAATAGAAACAATTGTAATAATTGTATACAATTTGAAAATTAACAAATAACATATAAAAAATAAAGAAAAAGTATTGACAAATCAAAACGCATCCGCTATAATAAAGCCAAGATAAGAGATAAGAAAACAAAAACTCCTAAAGAAAAAGGAGAAGAAACAAACTCTTAAGTATCAAAAATATAGAAGAAGGAGGTACAGTCCACCAGAAGCAGTAATTTAGCTTAATTTATAATAAAAATTATAAATTAGGCAAAAGGAAAAACCGATCTGCCGATGCTAAAAAACCAATCTTATAAGATAAAAGCAAAAGAGGAACATCAAAGAGCTGATATCAAAAAAATAAGATAAAATCTATGGAATGTTTAAAGAACTATGATTGTTTCAAGAAGTAGAACAAAAGAATAATCATCTTTGTTATATGACGAGAAAGTATAATGAGGAATGAAAGAAAATTTTGAAATACGAAAAGATGAACAGATAGTAAGAATGAAAAGTAAGAGAATAAACGAAAAACATAGATGAGGAAGAAGAGCAACGGAGAGAGGGAAAATTTCATATAGATCATGTTAGAGAAAGTACCAGGTACAAAAAAACATGAGAGAAAAGAGGTATCAAGTCCAATGGATGAGATAGTGTAGAAACGGGTATCGGATGAATGTCAAATCAATCGGTACCCGTTTCTATCTGTCTTTTTGTGTAAAAGAAAATGAAGAAAGATCCTTTTTCCGATGACCGGTGAGAAAGCCGGCGGTCGGAATAAGGATCTTTTTTATGTAATATGAAAGTGCTTCTATTACATAAAAAGCCCTCCGGGCAGGATGCGCACTTCGAGCTAAGGAAGCAGGATGCACACTTCGCGCTAAGGAAGTATGGCCGCTGAAGCGACCGCGCTCCGGCGCGAGAGTCCGGCGGGCCGGACTCTTTATGTTTATACGGGATTCTGAGGAACAAACGATGCCGGCACGACTACATGGCTATATTCCCTCTTTCCCTGAATTAACTCGATCAGCCTGGTTACACACGAGCTGGCGATCTGGGGAATGTCCTGCCTTATATAGGAGATGCGGTGATCGTCTGGATAATCGAAGGCTGTAATTCGGTAACGGTCCCACCAGCCGCGGCGGTCCAGGATATGGGAAATGTATTTTGTAAACTCGCGGTTGACACAGAACAGGCCGTCAATCTCCGGATGGCTGTCGAGGAACCTTGCCAGAAGCGCTTCTTTTTCAGCAGGGTCCGTGACGGACAGCGGAATCAGGCACTGATGCTCCGGAGGAAGAAGACAGCCGCCCTCCTCCAGCGCCGCCTTAAAACCTGACAGCCGGTCGCTGGTTACCGTGTTATGGCTGTCGGGAGACAGGAAGGCCGGATGTGCGATTCCCTGAGAGAGGAGATGGCGGACGGCTGTCCAGGTGATTTCTTCATTATCCGTATACACGCAGCTGCACCGTATTCCCTTTAAATACCGGTCGATGAGCACAAAGGGGAAATCGGTGAGATTCAGCTTTAAGATATCCTCATTGTACATCTCATGCTCGGTCGGGAAGATGATGAGACCGCTGGCCCCCCGCTCCTTAAGCTTATGGATGGCGGCCGACTCCAGCTCCTGATTCTCCCGGGTGATGGTGACGGCCAGAATGTAATCGGTGGCGTTTAACTCCTCCTCGATACAATTGAGAAGCTGCTGGTCGATGCTTGTCTTCATGGAAGGCATGATCAGACCGATGGTTTTTGACTTTAAGATTGTCCGGTGGTTGACGGTACTGTTAAACTCTGCGATCATCTGGAGCTGTTCCATGGGGCTTACAAAGGAGCCCTTGCCCTTCTGCCGGGTGATATATCCCTTATCCGCGAGCTCGGCCAGCGCGTTCTTGGAGGTGATATGGCTCACTAAATACTGCTCCGCCAGTTCCCGCTCTGAAGGGATACGGTCTCCGGGCTGCAGGCTTCCATCGTGGATTCTGGACAGAATGTCTTCTATGATCTGTTTGTAGAGTGGAATGCTGTTCATAAGAGGTTACTCCTTACTTAGTATACTAATTACGGATAAGGGGTTGAAGGGCAATGCATACCATTATTATAGTTACATTGAGAAAATAAAGCAAGCCTATTGTAAAAAATATCCAAATAGGAGCGAAAATATCGAGAAAAATTAGACGGTAATCTATTTTATACTAAGGTTAGTATATTAATTAGACTGCTCAAATAGTATAATGAGTCCAGATGAAGGGAAGGTGTTGCAAATGCATGAAGGAAAGGGCAGGAGACTGAATAAGCCGAAACGGGTAGCGGCTTTTGTATTTATCTCTCCGGCGGTATTATTTTTAGTTGTATTTTCCGTTATACCAATGCTGTATTCGTTTGGGATCAGTTTTTTTCACTATAACACATCCATGAATGCGGATACCATACGGTTTATCGGACTGAAAAACTACGTGAGTGTACTGACGAATAAGCAGTTTCTGGATTCCGCCTGCTGGACTTTTATATTTACCGTATCCGCTGTGGCGCTGAATCTCCTGTTTGGCATGACGCTGGCAGTGGTCCTCACGACGAATTTTCTCCCCAGAATATCCAAAGTGATGAAGACCGTGTTTACGATCCCCATGATGATCGCTCCTATCGTGATTGCTACCATTTGGAAGCTGATGTTTTCACCCATTTACGGTGTACTTAACGGACTGCTGGTTTCCATGGGGCTTGACCGGGTGGAATGGCTGTCCGCAGTGGTTCCGGCCAGAATCGCGCTTGTCATCGTAGAGGTCTGGGCCACCACACCGCTGTGTATGCTTATCTTTATGGCGGCGCTTAAAACCGTCCCGGAGGAGCTTTTAGAGGCCGCGACCATCGACGGAGCAAACTGGAGACAGAAATTCTTCCAGGTGACCATGCCGCTGATTCGTAACTTTACCGTCCTGGTGCTGACCATGCGCTTTATGGACGCGATTCGAATGTTCGATATTGTCTACAACTTGACGAACGGCGGACCCGGGACTTCGACAGAAACGCTGGCGTCCACCATTTACAAAATGGCATTCCGGTATTATAACGTGGGCGAGGGTTCAGCAGGCGCGTTTATCTTCTTCGTGCTGATTGTGCTGTTCTCCCTGCTGATTATGAAGCTTACCGGCAAAGAAGAATAGGAGGGAATGATCATGAAGAAGAAAATATTAAAGTCTGCAGGACTTCTCATCATTCTGCTTTTGCTGGGCGTGCTGTTTTTCTTTCCGGTTTACTGGACGATCATCACGTCGTTTAAGACAAAGGCGCAGGTGTTCGTGGAACGGCCGATCCTGTGGATCGATACACTCTATCTCGATAATTACATAGAGATATTCCGGAAATCCTACGTCGCCACCTTCTTTTCCAACAGTATGCTGGTGGCGGTGAGCACGACGGTTATTTCCCTGGCCCTGGCTACGATGGCAGGCTTCGGGCTGTCCAGGTACCATTTCAAGGGAAATAAAGTCATCAAGAACAGTGTAATTGCAGTCCGGATGATTCCGGCTCTGGTTTACACGATCCCGTATTACATCATTTACAGCAAGATCCATCTGCTGGATACGATGACAGGACTCATTATGGCTTACATATCATTTGCGCTGCCTCTGGCGATCTGGCTGTCCATCAGCTTCTTCTATGAAATACCGGACGAGCTGTATGAAGCGGCCGAGATCGATGGATGTACGGAATACGGAATGTATACGAAAATCGCGTTGCCGTTAGTAAAGGCGGGGCTGGTGGTAATTGCGATTCTGGTGTTTATCGGCGCATGGAATGAATTCGGCCTGGCACTGGTGCTCCAGTCTTCCGATGCAAAGAAGACGCTGCCCATAGGAATTGCCAGCATGGTACAGACTCATAAGGATACCCCTTCCGGCTCACTGGCTGCTGCGGGTGTGATCGCTATGATACCTGCTGTGATATTATCCATGACGACACAGAAATATATTGTGAAGGGCACGATGGCAGGCGCCGTAAAAGGATAAAAGAGCAATACATGAAATTTTAAATAGAAGTATAAATCGAGGAGGAAAGTAATGATGAGAAGGAACGGATTATGGAAACGCGTGGTAACGGCAGCGGCCTGTACGGCGGTTGCAGCAGCAGGTCTGACCGGCTGCAAGGTGGCTGTGTCGGAGGAAATGCAGACGACCGCGGAGACGGCGGCTGTTACGGAAGCGGCTGGGGGGACGGAAGTCTCTGAAAAGAAAACGATTGAAAAGTTTGGCAAAACGCTGGACAATCTGGACCTGGATGGGACGCTTCACGGCCAGTATGCAGGTCAGACGCTTACCGTTCCGGTGATGTCCGGAGATTTTGAAAAGGCGGTCAGCGATGTGGTTCCGCTGTTTGAAGAGCTGTCAGGGGCCAAGGTAGTGGTGGAATCAATTCCCGGCGAACAGTTTACCGATAAGCTGCAGCTGGATTTAAACAATACGAAGCGGTATGACGTGGTGCTGGCGCCCATCGCTTTCCTGCACAGCTTCGCAAAGGCGGACAAGATAGAGCCGCTTGATACCATGATCAGCCAGTATGCAGGCGAATCCTACGATACTTCGGATTTCCTGCCGGGTCTGTTCGATACATATGGAAACTATGACGGCAAGCTCTGTGCGATTCCTTATAAGCCGGATGTGGAGCTTTTGTTCTACCGGAAGGATTTGTTTGAGGATGAGTCTTTGAAGAAGGCGTATCAGGAAAAGTATGAGACTGAGCTGAAGGTTCCGGAAACGAATGAGGAAATGATGCAGGTTGCGGAATTTTTCACCAAGAGCGTCAATCCGGAATCTCCTGTGGACTATGGTTATTCCACGAACATGCTGAAGGGCTGTACCAGACTGCTGTGGATTAACCGCGGCGGCGACGATGTGGATGAGAATTTAAAGCCTAACATGAACAATGAAGCAGGTATTGATGCTTTAAACCGCGTGTTGAAGCTTCAGGAGTATGCTCCGAAGGAATGGATGCAGATGGGATGGGACGAGGCCAATCAGTTCTTTGCAAACGGCAATGCCGCGATGATGGAGCAGTGGCCTGGCCTGTGGCTGACATGCCAGTCGGATACCTCGGCAGTTAAGGATAAGATCGGCGTAGCAGTCGCTCCTGGTAAAACTCCTGTTCTCGGAGGATGGGGAGTTGGAATATCGGCCGGAAGCCAGAACAAGGAACTGGCCTGGAAACTGATTGAATTTATGACCTCAAAGGATGGAGAGCTGTTAAAAATTGAAAATACCATGGACCCGTGCCGTACCTCCACATACGAGGTGCCGGGAGTCGCACAGTCCAGTCTGCTGTATGGTGCGCTGATGGAATCCTTCCAGTATGCAAAGACGCTGGCCGACGTGGACGTGCCATACATTTCTTCTAAATTAAACGATGTGATGGAATTCCATATTCAGGAAGCCATGGCCGGGAAGGTGACTCCGGAGGAGGCGCTCGCCAATATGGAACAGGAATTCATCGATGAGATGGCGAAAGTGGAGAATTAAGACAAATAATAATTAAATGAACGGGGATAGAAGCATGGAAGAATACTTCAATCATGTCGAGTGGAATTTTATTAATATGAACAGCCCGGCGGACTTATTCTGCCATTATCGGGAGGACGGCACAATTTATCTGGAGGAATATGACAGATGCAGAAACGGCCACCTGCTTCTATCCTCGTTTTTTGTGGACGCGGCTTCCTGCGGGTTTGAGGCAGAGATCCTGGATATCCAGGATGGAGCGGGAATCGGCCTTTACTTTGGGGACGGCTGTTTTGACCGTTATATTCTGGCCGTCGTGGGAAATGGACGGCTGGAGGTGCGGATCCCCAACGGCGTGCCGCTGGGAGATACGTTTCGCTATGACGGACCCAGGCGGTGGTATTCGGCAGCGTCCGTACCGTTTACGAGAGAGCCCCCGTTCCGGCTGGGATTTCAGGCCGCGGAGAAAGGTTTTTCCGTGGTCTGCGACGGTGAAGTGCTGATCGACAGCACGGCGATTGCCGTTCCATGGAGAAAGCCGTATGCAAGGCTGGCGGTGATGGCCGTGAATGACAGCGATGCATCTCCGAAGTCAGGGGCCGTGCTGGGAAAATACCGGATGAGTGGCAGGGAAAATGGGGAGCGGATGGCCGGAGTCTGCGTAGACGGAGAGGGCCGGCCGCTGCCTCAGGTATGGCTCCACGTGGCCGGGATTTCAGGACACAGCGGGCTTACCGATGAAGGGGGCCGTTTCGATCTGGGATATCTGCCTCCTGGGGCTTATCAGGTGATTGGCGGGGCAGAAGGACGGGGATTCTGCCATTTTCCGGTGGAACATGGCGGCAGCGAATACCGATGGTGCCTGGAGCCGTACTGGCAGCAGGACAGCCGCGAAATGATTCCGCAGGGAGAATTAAAAAATGACTGTTTCTTAGCTTCCTTAAACGGCGTGTGGAAATTCACCATGGATCCGCTGGAAACAGGGGAAGAGGAGAAATGGTATCTTCCCGGCAGGCATACCTTTGACCAGAGAATCCGGATCCCCGGTTCCTGGCAGTCTCTGCGGGCTTTTGGGGAAGAATTTCTGGCCGATGACAATTCTCTTCATCAGGCCTCTTCGTTTCGATGTAACTGGAGAGAACAGGGACGGACAGCCTGGATGCAGACGGAGATTTCCGTGGAAAAGGAAACGAGGGTTCAGCTGGTATTGGGAGCTGTATCGGGAATTGCGAAGATATGGCTGGATGAGAAGGAAATTGGCTGTACGGTGGACTTTTATGCGCCCTGCCGTATCCGCCTGGGGCGGCTTAAGGCAGGCAGAAGGTATACGCTGACCATGGAGGTTCTGTATCCGTTTGAAGGGGATCAATGCTGCTTTGGAAAGCAGGGATTCTGGTTTACAGACAGCCCCGGAATCTGGCAGAATGTCTGGCTGGAGGAAGAGAAGGGAGTCCGGATCAGCGAAATTCTGGTGGATGATTACCGAAAAGAGGATGGCGGAATCCGTTTTGGCGGAAGAATAGAAGCCGAGGGGAATCCGGAGACCATGTCGGAGGTGAGCGTGGATTCCGGGACTCTTAAGTGGGACACAGAGAAAGATACTGTATACCGCCTGGATTTCCTTTACCGCGCACCGGAGGGGCACGCGGAGGCAGTGCTCGAGTTTGGAGAGACACGGCTTCCTGTGGATTTCGATGCGACATACGGCAAGGCGTATGACTGCATGACTGTCTATGTAAGGGACTGTGGCCGGAAAGAAGAGGCTCAGTTTAAAACGGAAGCAGGATATCTGGAGATTCTTCGTGTTCTGGCCGGACCAGTTGATTTTAATTGCCGTTTAGAAGTGAATCTTGAAATACCGGGAGAAGACGTAAGGATCGAAGCGCTGGAGCCTTTAACGATTAATAGCCGCGGCATACCGGAGGCTGCATTTCAAATCTTTGGAAAAGGGCTTATGCAGTGGGAACCCGGAGCACCGAACCGGTATATACTCTCCGCGTCGGTTGGTGGGGAGAGCGGCTTTGAGGGAACGTATGAACGCTGGGTTTCCTTTCGCAGTGTGGGGCAGAAGACGGTCAAGGACGGGACTGCGTATGTGACAGTGAACGGAAGTCCGGTCTATCTCCGCGGCGTTCTGGACCAGGGGTATAATCCCTGGGGGATCTATACGTATCCTTCTTTGACAGGAGAGGGACCGGGAAGCGTTTCCTTTGATGTAAAGGCGGCCGGTGAATGCGGATACAATATGATCCGGATGCACATCAAGGACAATGAGCCGGAATGGTACGCCGCCTGTGACCGGGAGGGGGTTCTGGTATGGGACGAGGTTCCTTCCTGCTTCTATGGGACGTGGAAGGATCCGTTGTGGCGCGGGCTGCATCTGCGGCGGCTGAAGGCTATGGCCAGGAAGCAGAACTATCATTCCAGTGTGGTTATGTGTTCTGTATTTAATGAATCATGGGGAATTCTCGGGGATCACGAGCGAAGCCCGTGGGATAACGATGAGGCTCAGAACTGGATTCGTACTTCGGCACAGACATATAGACGGCTGGCGCCAGGAATTCTGGTGGTGGATAATTCGGGGTATGGAAAGACGGGGGAGACGGATATTCTGGACTATCACAGCTATCCGACCGAATTTGCGGATGCAATGGACTTTTTTGAGAGGCTGGATAAGCAGAATTACCCGGGATCGGCGTTTAACTGCTATAACGAGGAAAACCGGCAATTGATGAAGGATGAAGCGGTGGCTGATCTTCTTCAGAGAAATTGCAGGAACCCGTTGAAGGAGACGGTATTTACAGGAAAGGACTGTCAGAAAGGGCAGCCGGTCATCATCAGTGAGTTTGTACACACCAATGAGATTGAACGCCTTGTCCGCATCTGCCGGTTTGCTGGATACGTGCGGATGAATCTGGCCTCTCAGGAGAATGAGGACACCAGCCCGTTTACCTCTCTGCGTGTCAGAAGAGATTTCGGCCTGATGCATCAGGATATGACGCCGGCCGGATACGAGCAGGCCAATCAGGCGGACTTTATCTTTCTGGCGAGACCCTGGCTGACCGGGGTGAAAACGGGAGATGTGGTAAAGGTGTCGGTTTACGCCGGGATCAGAGGAAGGGAACCGGAAGACAGTGATATTCGGGTGCGCTGGAGCCTGGCTGGTGTTGATTTTCTGGGACAGTGGAACCGGGAGCTGGACGGCGGTGAGGTTAATATGGGCATTCCGTGGCTGGAAACAGGAAAACCGGGTGAAATTGAAGTGAGGATACCGGAGGGAATCAAGGGCGCCTGGCTGTTTGCCTGGATCACAGACCGCGGCGCCACTCTGTGTGAGCACGATGTACAGTTTGAAGTTGTGACGGAAGAAGAGGCGGGACCGGAGGCGTTTTACTGGAATCCGGAGAACACGGACAGAGAAGTATTTTCTGGCTTTACCGGCAGGGGAAGCATGGAGAAACGCCGCGTATGGTGGGCGGCTGGCAGCGGCCGTGCTTCCTGGCATATTCCTGTGCCGAAGGGATACTGTGGAAATAAGATACTGCGGCTTGAGCTTTCCTCCTGCGAATGTCTGGAAGGAACGAGGCTGACGGATGAGAGGAAGTATCCGTCGAAAGTTCGGATTTACGTACAGGGAGAGCTGTGCGGAGAACTGGTAATTCCGGATCAGCCCTGGGATAAGAGGGCTCTGTTTTCCAATGCGGGGGCGGCGGAAGACGGGATTGTCTCGTACCGCCGTACGGGGACGTATGGTTATGGCTTCCGGTATGATATACCGGTGGAAGTGGAAGAAAACACGGTAGTGTCGATAGAGACGGATGACGGCGGATGCATCATCTATGGAAACCGGATGGGCCGGTATGGGTGTGATCCCATGTTTTTGGACGGGGAAAATGAGTAACAGTTCAGCCTCCGCTTCCGGCTGCTGCCGTCTGACCCGGCGCTCCTGTTTCCCGGATCTTTCCAGTTCCGGTTTCGGGCATAAGCATTTCTAATCGTGCAGGATTTTTCTAAAAGCCAGTGAAAATCCCCAAACTCGCTGCGCTCAGACAGGTGGGGATTTCCCCTGAACGAAAAATTCTGCGCGTTAAGAACTGCTAATACCCTGCAAAGTCACAGGAAAGATCCGGGAAACAGGAGCGCCGGGCCAGACGGCAGCAGCCGGAAGCGGAGGCTGAACTGTTACGAAAATGAGATAGAGGAGAATCACAATGATTGACAGAGAAAAAATGGCCAGCCCAAGGCCGGACTTTTACCGGAGGGGCTGGAAGAGCCTGAATGGAGCCTGGAAATTTGCATTTGACGATGAAAACATCGGTATACGGGAAGGATGGCAGAACGGCCATGCCTATGAGCGGGAAATTACGGTGCCTTTCTGCTACCAGAGCCGGAAAAGCGGTATCGGGGAAACGGAAGGCCACCCATGCCTGTGGTATGAGCGGGAATTTACATGGGATGAGCAGGCGGAGGATGCCAGGCTGTGGCTGAATTTCGGGGCCGTGGATTATGAAGCGGTTGTATGGATCAATGGCCGGTGGGCAGGAAGCCATAGGGGCGGACACACGCCGTTTTCTGTGGAAATGACACCGTTTGTAAGCCGGGCGGACAAAACGGCGAGAGTTACAGTTATGTGCCGTGACAGCTATGATACAGCCCAGCCCCGGGGAAAACAGCACTGGAATATCGAGACAGACCGCTGCTGGTATACGGCGACCAGCGGAATATGGCAGAATGTCTGGATGGAGATTACGGGACCGCGCCGTATGGAACATGTCCGGCTGATTCCGCTGCCGGATCAGGGTGAGGTGAGAGTGAAAATCAGCTTTGCGGAACCTGATGTCTGCGGAGAGGTGCGATGGAAATTAAAGTTTGAAGGCGGGGAAATTGGAACGGGCGCCGTAGCGGTAAAGGGAAAGCGCCCTGAATTTATTATAGCCGTGCGTCAGGAAGATCCCATCGACAATACCGTTCATCTCTGGAGTCCGGAAAAGCCGGTGCTTTATGATCTGGAGCTTGAATATCTGGAAGGGGCATCTGCCTGTGACCGGGTGGAGACGTATTTTGGGATGCGTACCATCGAGGTAAAGGAGAATCACGTTTTACTTAATCACTTTCCTCTGTACCAGCGCCTGGTTCTCGACCAGGGATACTGGCCGGACAGCCTCATGACGCCGCCGGATGGCGAGGCGTTTCTTAAGGATCTGGAGATGGTCCGCGCCATGGGCTTTAACGGCGTACGGAAGCACCAGAAAATCGAGGATCCGGTTTTCCTGTATCTGGCGGACCATATGGGAATTCTCGTGTGGGAGGAGATGCCGTCCAATTATGAGTTCTGCCAGGAAGGCATGGACGCGCTGCTGCATGAGTATGGAGAGGTGATTGCGCGAGACTGCAATCATCCCTGCATCATTACGTGGGTTCCGTTCAATGAGAGCTGGGGAATCAGAAACGTCCTGTTCGATCAGGAACAGCAGCATTTTGCGGAGACCTTCTACCACTATACGAAGGCCCTGGATCCATACCGGCTCGTCAGCACCAATGATGGATGGGAAGCTGTGAAGGCTGATTTTGTGGGGATCCATGATTATGAGAGCGACGGAGAAGTCCTGGCAGAGAAGTTCCGCGACATGGAAGCACTGATGGGATGGACTGCGGTTGGAAAAATGGTGTTGAGTGAAGGCCGCAGCTATGGCGGTGAGCCGGTATTTTTATCGGAGTTCGGCGGGATCGCCATGGAAGATGGGAAGACGGAATCCTGGGGATATAACGAGAAGGCGGCAGGGCCGGAAGCGTTTGCGGAGCGCTTGTCGAAACTGGCCGGCGCGGTGAACCGGATCGGAGGTCTGGCCGGTTTCTGCTATACCCAGCTGACCGACGTGGAACAGGAGACGAACGGACTGCTGTATGCGGACAGGACGCCGAAGATGGAAGTGGACAGGATTGCGGCTTGTATAACTGGGGAAGACGGCGGAGGAAGATAGCTGAGGAAAATCCCCTGGAGCGGGTTATTTTGCTCCAGGGGATTTTTAGATTGTTTTTATTCTGCCAATGCACCATCTGCTCCCAGATGGTAAACGGCGTTTTTCCATGTCACGGAGGTGTTTGCCGCCATTTCGCCGTTGCGGTTTAAATAGTACCACCGGTCCCTGTAAAAAATCCATTCATCGGCGGCCATGCTGCCGTCGGGCTTCAGATAGTACCAGAGGTTCTGATCCAGAATCCAGCCGGTCTGCATGTAGCCGGATTCGTTGAAACGGTACCAGCAGCCCTTGATCCATTTCCACTGAGACGACGGCCAGGTGCCGTTGTATTGTTTAAACCACCAGCCGTTTATATCCAGAATCCATGTACCGTCGGATACATCAGAAGTAGAAGTATTCCGGTCATTTGATGGTTTGGAATCAGGAGCAGGATCCGGTTGTGGATCTGGATCTGGTTCCGGTTCAGGAGCCGTCTCTTTGTACAGCGCAAATCCATAGATGGCATCACGGTTTATTTCAAAAGTAATCGTGCCGTCATGGTTTGCGGTATAGGTAACCTCCTCCGGAGCGGCCGCAGCCCGTGCTTTTACGGCTGGAACGAAGCGGTACAGTTTCAGGGTCCCTTTCTGACCGGATTCTATGGCGGGGACTTTTGCGGTGACGCGCACCGGATGGTCATTCAGGCTTAAGTTTTTGCCTTTTAAAAGGAGTTCCGGTCTGAATAAGGTCAGGAGCGCCGCGGTCCCGGACAGTGATTCCTGGAAAATTCCGATGGAATCGGATTCGTCGGTCAGGAGGAAGGCGGTACGCACATCCATTGTGCCGTTTGCGGCCTTTACCGTTATACTGTCAGCCGTTGTGTGAATCTCTTCCTTTTGGAAGCCTGCCAGGAGTTCCTTGATTTTTGCCTGATCAGATTCGCTTAAGACGGATTTTTCTTCTTCGGTCAGATTCTCGTATTTCTTCAGAAGTTCTTCGACCGCGTCGGCATTTTCATAAGTCACCTCGTCAATACCAGTGATTGGAGCCATAATTTCATCGGCAGAATCCATCAGCGCCAGCTTTTCTTTTGCAGCTTCGATGACTGCGGTGATGAGCAGAGTCTGTTCCTCGTTAAAGTGTGCGGTGTCGAGAGCCTGTACTTCCTTTAATATCATTTCTACATTTGACTTTTCTGCCCTTGTGGCATTTTCAATCTCATTTTGCCAGCGGGCCAGTTTCTCGTCCAGGCTTTCCAGAACGATGGTATACGTTTTTCCAAAATCTTTTGTGCCTTCTACGGTGATAATGGTTTTACCGTTTTGCAGGGCTGCGGTCACGCCTTCTTCTGCCTCAACCGCTTCATAGAGGCTGTTCAGGACGATGATGGTATCTTTGCCGTTCTGGGTCGGATTGGAGATTCCGGCGGTGATGAGGCCATTTTCTTCTGCGAGAGTAACAGAGGCGGGCGTCTTCGCGGAAACCGGAAGGTCTTCCGGGTCACAGGCGGTCCAGAAATTATAGCCGCTGACTCCGTATTTCGTATTCCCTACAGCCTGTACCTCCGGGGTGTTGGCGAGAATTATTACTTCCGGATTTTCGGAAAACTCCGCCATATCGTCCGGAGTTCTGCCGGGCAGAAGGACGTAGCTGTACGTATCGTTCTGCGGATCGGTTCCGTGGTCCACGGCAAAACTGATGTAGCTTCTGATGATTTCTTTATCATTTGCACTCCCTGCGGCTACGGCTGTGTTGATATCCCTCCAGTTCCCGGTTCTGGTTTCTTTTAAAACGGTTACTTCAGTTTCTTCCGGGAAATAGTATCCGATATTCTGCGATTCGCCGTTGTTTCCTTCCAGAAGCGCCCAGTTCATGGAGGCAGATGCAGGCTCGCCTGTCGTCAGATCCGCTTCCAGGCCGTCTATCCATACGGTATTTTCAGCATTTTCCATGGCTTTGCGGTTGTCCACGATCGTTTCTGTGGACTTCCCTTCACTGGAGCTGATTCCGGTGCCCAGTGCGGCGACTGCGTCAGGGAAGGTGAACCAGGATTTCTTTGCTTTCAGGGAAGAGATGGCGCCGCTCTTTGTTTCCCCTTCAAAATCCATGCCTACGGTTCCGTACTGGCTTAAGACGGAAGAACCGCCTACCCAGTCTTTGGAGCTGACGTGGGGATTCCAGGTGCCGTCAGTCGGTATAAAGCCCTCGGTATGGTCGGTGGTGATGCCGGCCAGCCGGTGGGGGTCTACCGTAGGCCAGTAAACATCTGCATATTGGGACTGATCCCCGTTGTATAAATAGAGGGCGCCGTCGCTCATATGCCAGCCTTTCCGGTTCTCGTTGTTGCCGTATTCGAAATTGCCGGTTCGCCTGGAGTACATACTGATTCCCAGATCGAAATTTTCTCCGTGGTAGACGGCTTTATCCATAACACCAAAATTTTTGTGGTAGATTTCATGGTCTTCATCTAAAGAACTGTCTGCCAGCAGGTTTTTCATGGCAGTCATATCGGCCACGGTCATACCTAAAAAGAAGTCTTCATTATATTCGAGCCCTGCCTGGATTTCCGTTTTTGCAAAAGCGCGGAAGGCTTCCCTTTCATCCGCCGGAGCCATATCTGCCAGATGGGAGACAGGCTTTAGCAGTCCGCGGCCGACGGTCTGGTCATTGGTCGATGGCCTTGCAATGCCTCGCCCGGTGGTCATATCCATCATGGCGCCGTCTGCATAGAGAGGGCGGATTCCTGTCCAGATCCACTGGAAGATGCTGGTCAGCTTATCGTCTGCCACTTCCCATGGGCTGCCGTCGACGATAAAAAGAAGTTTCTCAATTCCGCCTAACAGCGTGGAGCCGTAGCCTCCGGTGTAAGCCAGATTGCCGTGATCGATATAGGAACCGTCTTCATAATAGCCGTTGCCGTCGGATACAAAACCGATGGATTTATCCAGAGCCTCTTTTGCCATGTTGAGCGGCCTGGAGGTCTCGCCGATCGAGGAACGGAGTGCAGATACGAGTGATGCGTCGATTAAATTGGCCGCAGTATTTTTGATCTCGCTGCCGCTGGTGGTATGATACCGTTTATTGGGATCTTCGTTAAAGTTCTCCAGTGTCCGGGCTTCCTGTTCTATTAATTCCGGGGGCAGATCGTCGTACATCAGGATCACGGTATTGCATAAACTCTGCGGCATTCCGATAAACCAGTGCCACCAGTTCCCGTACAGATCTTTTTTTACATTCATTGTATCGTTGTACATGGTTGCGTATACCCACTCAAGAGCACCGATGATGTCTTCCTTCAGTTCCTCCTTTTGGTATAAACTGCTTCCTTTGGCACTGTAGGCTGTGGCCATCTGCTCTATCCTGGAAAAACCGGTTCCGAGACCTTCTGTTACATTGGCAGTGGTGTCCTGTTTTTGATACGTGAAATCAATATCATCCCATAATATGCGTCTGTCGCTGCCGCCCTTTTTCATGGTTTCCCAGTATGTGGCCGCAGTCTCTGTCAGGTCTTCCATCATGGCCGCATAGACTTCATCGGAAGGATCTTCGATGTTGTTGCCGGTCAGACGGTTTTTCCAGTTTTCACGGATTGTCTGATAGTATGGGCGCAGATTGCCATCTTCTACGGATATTCTGCATACGGCCTCATGATAATCATCGGTTTTAGCGGTGATCTCTGCAGCGCCCATGGAATAGGCGGTAACGATACCGTTTTCATCGACATCTGCAATCTCTGGATTTTTGGAATACCATTCGATTTGACTCTCGTATCCGTCGCTGCAGGCTGCTTTTAATTCAAGCGTATCTCCGGTGAACATACTGGCTTCTGTTTTGTTTAAACGCAGAGAGTAGGTTGGTAAAAGCTGAACGTCATCCAGACATACTTCTCCAGCCATTTGATCCGCATAAAATTCGATTTGAATGCCTGTCGCGCTGGCAGGAGGATTTTGAGATAGAAAACCGTACTGGATCCAGCCGTCGGTGGTGCCTGTGATTCTTTCAGTCTCAATGTATTCTCCGGATCCGCCTGGCAGCAGCCATGTTAATCTGGCATAAAAACCGGTGCCCAGCACATTCTCGGTTTTCACATAAAAGGTACAGAGATAGGTTGATTTAGTGTCAGCTATGCCTTTTATGGGATAGCTGATACCGAGCCGGGAAGATTTCGTTTCGGAGCGAATACGTAAATAGTTGCTGCCTTCCGGGGCCTCAGCTGGGGCTTCTGCAATTTCAAATGACATTTTTTCTGACCCGGTTGGCTTTGGCCACATGCCCCAGCCGGTTGGCATTATTTCATTTACCCATATTTTTTGATACTCTGCATTTGTTGTTTTTGATGTGGTCTCAAAGCTGCCGTTGGGATGAATGTTTGTGGCTTCCCTGCGCGGCGCATTGCTGAGCGTGGCCTTCTCCGATGCCTCCGGCTTGTGCGGATTCGAAGGTGTTGCGTTTGACGGCGTTGATTTTCCCGAGCCGCGCCCCGTGTCTGCGTCCGACGGACTTGCAGTTCTGCCGGAATATCTGGTGGATGCGGCGGATACCATTTTCCCGTACTGCAGCGACGCCATAGCCGGTGCAGTGGGCTGTACAGCCATGACTGCCGCCAAAACTACCGCGGCGGCTCTGGCCGTATGCCGGTTGACTTTTGTGCTCTTTCTCATAAACAGCCTCCCTTTGATCGTGTAATTTGATTTCCTCTGGTCCGGTATTTGGCGGAATTGGAGGAGTGATATCTTTGTTTAATCAGTATAAGGGAAAATGTACCAGGGGGATATATTTGGAATTTTGCTTTTATAGTCAATATTTATCCTTTGTGTTTGATTTGTACCGTAAATTTGTGAGGTATTACAAAAGATGATGGCTGGTGAATGGTTTTGACGGTTTTGAAACCACAGATTCAGAGGCAATTTGACAAGAAATACATTCCGGTTTACACTTACTGCTTTAGCCAAATAAAAAACAAAGAGTAAAAAGCAATGATTTTACCCTTTGTTTAATAATTTCACACAATATTCTGCAGCATCCGCCACAACGTGGTTCTGCTGATTCCCAGCCGTTTGGCGGCCTGGCTCTGGTTGCCTTTTTCTTCGGAGAGAACGTGGCGCACGATATCCAGATTTATTTCTTCCAGGGTCCGGTTTAAATCGAGAGGAATGCCGTCGCCGGAGAGGATGGCGGGCTGTTCTCTGAGCAGAAGTCTGGAAACGGAGGCAGCTCTGATGTAGGACGTATCTGTTATGGCAAACAGCTCCGTCATGATTCGTTTGAACTGATTATAATTGCCGGGCCAGCCGTATTCTTTCAAAAGGGAGACGGCTTCCGGTTCCAGACCGACGATTTCCCGGGCCAGCTGCATATTTAAATTACTGATATATAAGTTGGCAAGGTCCGGGATCTCATCCTTGTTAGCCCGGAGCGGCCGGAGGGTGAAGGACAGGCAGTTAAAATGATTCATGAGAAGCTGGGAATTCTGATTCAGCTCCTCGCCTTCCCGGGTGGTACAGGAAAAGATCATGTGGTTCTGACGGTGCAGATTCAAATCCCGAATAATGGAAAACAGCTCTTTAAACTGCTGGTCAGACAGAAACTCCAGCTCGCGGATATAGATGGTGGTATCCGTATCGCTGAACGGAGAGTTGGTGTGCCCGGTAAGAAACTGCCAGCTCTTATCCGTAATACGGGAACAGTCGATAATCGCCATTGGCTTATTTTGAAATTTGCTTTGGGAATAGATAAAAGCAGCCATCTCCTCTTTCCCCGTACCGTCTTCCCCGAGAATCATGACGGGAGCACCGGTCTGATTCATCTGGTCCAGAGAAGGCGTATAGGTTCCGGACGGGTTGGTGAGGCCGTAGAAGCTGGAATAAAACTGTTCCAGAGCCTGGCTCCTGTCGATATAGCGAACTCCATTTTTGATGAGAGACAGAGGGACTTTCCGGGTGTTGACGTAATAGACAACGTAAGTCTGCTTGTAAATAAGTTTTCTGACCCCCTTGATGGCAACCAGCAGATCGCCTTCATCTCTGTAAAATTTCTTGCTGTTTTCGGTAAGAATCTCCGACACATAGTTTTTCATGGCAGTCATCACGGCCGGTGAAAAATTATGTTCTTTTGAGGTATAAATCAGCTCCTCCTTTTCACTGTAGACAAACACGTAATACGGATAATCCTCCAGAAGCGTCCGGAAAAATTCAGCCTTGGAGATCAGTGCCTGGTACGTACCGGCTGTCTTGACGGCCTGATCGAATGCCGCCTCGATACTTTCCGAACCGGAAGTAAAGAGGATCGAGCGCATCCCCAGTCTCTGGGCATGGGAGTTCGTTACAACATCACATAAAACCATGCGGTATCCGGCTGTGGTCAGGCGGGTGAGTGTGTCCTTTACTTCTTCCGGATTATGGATGGTGTAGATGTCAATGGTATACTGCAATAAATCACATAGAAAACGGGCATTTTTGGTGATTCCGGGGAAGCCGACGATTGCATAGCGGTCGTTGTTGTTTTCCGCCAGTTTGATGGCGCGGAGAATATCGTATACTGAAAGCTGAATCTCCACTACGGGAATCGGAGAAATGGAAGAAATCATTTCGGCGGTGCCGCCTCGGGATAAGATAACATCGTAATCCTGAAAGGTGTGCCTGGAGGCAATCTCGGCCCCGGCCTCCAGATCGCCGACGTACACAGTCAGATCTATATCATCCCGCTGTCCGGCCAGACGCATCATCAGCGCTTTCATACCTTCATACGGTGCGATTCCCAGTATCTTTGTTTTTTTATCCATTAAGAACTCCTGCCTTTCCCCAAAATGAAGTGTTTCTGTTTGAAGTGTTTCTATTTAAAACAAATATAACATAGTAAATGATAAAAAACAATATATAACTATAGTGTTTCAAAATAAAACGATATTTATTGAAAAAATAGCGGTATAATTCTTGAATATTCCGGTTTTAATTGGTATTATTAAACAAACAGAGGGAAAAGAAAGAAACCATGGAAAATATAGTGTTTAAAAATGAAACAATAATAGGTGGGTAGACAAAATGATAAAACTTCTTGTAATTGCAGACGATTTTACAGGAGCCCTTGATACCGGAGTGCAGTTTGCCGGGAAAGGAATGACGACGAAAGTCCTGAATTATTTTCCTGAGGACGAGGAGACACTGAAACGGCTACAGGCGGAAGTGCTGGTGATCGATGCACAGACAAGACATCTGGAGGGCCAGGAGGCGTACCGGAAGGTTTTCGATGTGGTGAAGAGGGCGGGAGAAGCGGGAGTTCCTTATATTTATAAGAAAACGGATTCCGGGCTCAGAGGAAACATCGGAAAAGAGCTGGAGGCAGCACTCCTGGCCAGCGGAGAACAGTATCTTACGTTTATCCCGGCGCTGCCGGCCATGGACCGGATCACAGTCGGCGGAGTCCATTATGTGGAAGGGGTCCCTATTCATGAGAGCGTCTTCGGACGCGATCCTTTTGAACCTGTGGTATCGCCCAGCGTGGAAGCATTGTTTTGCGGTGCATCAGTAAAAACTGCATTGTATCAGGAAAGCGAACACTACGAGAGAGGCAGAGGTAAAGAAATTGGAATCTTTGACGCGTCGAGTGAAGCGCAGATAAAAAAGATCGCAGAGGATTTGATGAAGCAGAAGTGTCTGGGGGTCATGGCTGGCTGCGCTGGCTTTGCATCGGTGCTGGGTGATTTCCTGAAATTGGAAGTACACGAGATGGAAATTCCTGCTATAACAGACAGGATGATCATTATCTGCGGCAGCATAAATGAAATTACAAAGAGACAGATTGAATATGCGGAACAGAATGGAATGAAGCGCATTACCATGACTCCGATCCAGCAGTTTACTCCAGGATACTTAAGCTCTGAGGAAGGAAAGAGATGGCTGTACGGTCTGAAGCAGGATTGTGAAGCAGGAATCACCTGTGTGATCGAAACGGGGATTTCCGATACGAAAAAGGTGACGGAATACCGGAGGGAGAACCACATTCCGCTGGAGAAAGCGCGTGTGACCATCTCAAAGACGCTGGGAGAGATATTGAAGCAGCTTCTGGAAATGGGGCTGGACGCCACCTTCATGATTATTGGCGGAGACACGCTGGCGGGATTTATCACTGAGATGCGCTGCGGCGAGATCACTATTTACCAGGAACTGGAGCAGGGAACGGTCCTGTCCTCGATACGGACGGAAGGAAAAGAGCAGTGGATCATCTCGAAGTCGGGCGGTTTTGGTGATCGGGAGCTTTTAATGGAAGTGGAACAGCTGGTGAAAAACAGTTTTTTAGGGGGAGGAAGAAAAAATGCCGGATCAATATTCAATTACAATGCCGGGAGTTGTCTACAGCGGCCGGGGAGCGCTCCGTAAGATCAGAGAAATTACGGAAGGAAGATTTAAGAAAGCCGCCCTGTTTACAGATCAGGGAGTGGAACAGGCCGGTCTGTTAAAGATTCCGCTGGAAATTTTAAATGAGGCCGGGGTAGAGACGGTGGTGATCACAGATCTGCCCGCCGAACCGAATTGTGACGAGGCAGAGCAGGTAATGGAACGCTTTCGCCGGACAGGCGCCGATTTAATCGTGGCCGCAGGCGGAGGAAGCGTCATGGATGTGGCAAAACTGGCTTCCATTACGGCTGACGGTTCTCTGACAGTCAGACAGCTGCTGGAAGATCCGGGGCTTGGAAGAAAGTGTGTTCCAACGCTCATGATTCCAACGACAGCAGGAACCGGTTCTGAGGCTACGATGAACAGCATTGTGGCAGTGCCGGAAAAGCAGTTGAAGGTCGGTATCGTGAACCCGGAGATGATCCCGGATTACGTGATTCTGGATGGCAGCCTTTTAAAGAATCTTCCCAGGAAGATCGCGGCAGCTACGGGAGTCGACGCAATGGCGCATGCGGTGGAATGCTTTACTTCGAATAAAGCGAACACTTTCAGCAACCTGTTTGCGAAGGAGGCCGCAAAACTGATTTTTGACAATATCGAGGCGGCGTGTGAAGATCCGGAGGCGGAAGAAGCGAAGACAAATATGTTAATTGCCGCATTTTACGCGGGCGCTGCGATTTCTTCCTCGGGGACCACCGCGGTACATGCCCTGTCCTATCCGCTGGGAGGAAAGTATCATATCCCCCACGGCGTTTCCAATGCCATGCTGCTGCTCCCGGTTATGCGGTTTAACAAAACGGCTTGTCTGAAGGAATTGGCAGAACTGTATGATACGGTTGTTGGAAAAGAGCTGCAGATAACAGACGAGGAAAAAGCGGACAGGCTCCTGGAACGCATGGAGGAGATTATCCGGCGGCTGGAAATACCGTCCTCTCTGTCGGCATTTGGGATTGGGACAGACGCCCTGGAAGAGCTGGTGAATGCCGGAATGGATGTAAAACGGCTGCTGAATAATAATAAGAGAGAGATAACACACGAGGATGCCCGCAGACTGTATTTAGAAGTAATGCATGGATAGAATGGGGCACTGGATACGAGAGAGGGGAAATTTGATGACTGTCCTGAAAGGTATTATTCCTCCCATCATCACTCCGATGAATGAGGATGAATCCATCAATGAACCGGAACTGAGACGGCAGGTGAACCGCCTGATCGAGGCCGGGGTACACGGACTGTTTCCGTTCGGAACAAACGGAGAAGGCTACATATTGACTGAAAAGGAAAAAGAGCGGGTTCTGTCCATTGTAATAGAGGAAACGGACGGACGGGTTCCTGTCTATGCGGGAAGCGGATGCATCGGAACGAAGGATACGATCCGGATGTGCCGGATGGCGGAGTCGCTGGGGGCGGATGTCCTGTCTGTGATCACGCCGTGGTTTGCCAAAGCGTCCGATGAAGAGCTGTATGAACATTACTGCGCGGTGGCTAAGGCTGTAAAAATCCCGGTGGTCCTCTATAACATTCCGGCAAGAACGGGCAACAGCCTTTCTCCGGCGCTGGTAGAGCGGCTGTCCGAGGTCGACAGCATTGCAGGAGCCAAGGATTCCAGCGGCAGCTTTGACAATATGCTCCAGTATCTGGAGCGAACGAGGGGGAAGGACTTCACGGTGCTTTCCGGCAACGATTCCCTGATATACTGGAACCTGCTTGCAGGCGGCGGCGGAGGCATCGCAGGCTGTGCCAATGTCTATCCGGGGACGATGACGGCGATCTATGAGCGGTTCATGCAGGGAGATTTAGAGGGAGCGAGAGAGGCTCAGGACTCTATTCGTTCCTTCCGGGATTGTTTCAAATACGGGAATCCCAATACAATCGTAAAAACCGCGGTTGCAATGCTGGGGTATCCCGTCGGTAAATGCCGCGCTCCGTTTGACCGAATCTCCCCGGAGGGACTGGAGGCCATAAGGCGTGTGATCGATGAAAACCGGGAAGCTGGAATGGAGTAGAAAGGAACGAAACTATGAGACCATTAATTGGCATAACACTCGGTGATCCGGCTGGAATCGGTCCGGAGATAACAGTGAAAGCACTGGCGGATCATCCGGTCAGTGAAAAATGCCGCCCTTTGGTGATTGGAGATGTCCGTGTCCTGAAGAACGCGGCACAGATAGTCGGCAGACGGTCGATCCGGATCAATGGAATTGAAAATCCGTCTGAAGGAGAGTACCGTCCCGGCTGTATCGATGTCATAGACATGAAGAACGTGGATCCGGAGACGCTGGCCATCGGCAAGGTGTCCGCCGTGGCGGGGGAAGCTGCCTTTCAGTATGTAAAAAAGGCCATCGGGCTGGCTATGGCCGGGGAGGTGGATGCGACCGTGACGAATGCCCTGAATAAGGAAGCGCTTAATCTGGCGGGGCGTCACTATTCCGGACATACGGAAATCTATGCGGAGTTCACCGGAACCGAAAAATATACGATGATGCTTGCACATAAAAATCTGCGGGTGGTACATGTGTCCACCCATGTAGCCTTGAGAGAGGCGTGTGACCGCGTGAAAAAAGACCGGATTATAGAGGTGATCCGGATTGCGGAACAGGCGTGTAAGGACATGGGAATCGGGAATCCGCGCATTGGAGTCGCGGGCCTCAATCCCCACTGCGGTGAGAATGGATTGTTTGGAAGAGAAGAGATCGAAGAGATTATTCCGGCGGTTGAGGAAGCGAGAGCGGAAGGCATTAATACTGAGGGCCCGATACCGGCCGACACCATATTTTCAAAAGCCCGGGGGGGCTGGTACGATGTGGTAGTTGCCATGTATCACGATCAGGGACACATTCCACTCAAGGTCGTCGGATTTGTATACAATCAGGAAGAACAGAAATGGGACGCGGTGGAAGGGGTGAATATCACTCTGGGACTTCCGATTATTAGGACCAGCGTGGACCATGGAACGGCCTTTGATCAGGCCGGGACCGGAACTGCAAATGAACTTAGCCTGCTGCATGCGATCGATTATGCAGTGAGATTTGCGGAAGGCAGGCGAAAAAGTACATCAACAACATTATTATCCCAGGAGGAACGAGAATGAGAAGGAAAATGGTATCTGTAATTTTGACTGTCGCAATGATGGGAACAATGCTGGCTGGCTGCGGAAGCAAAGCGGCGGAACAGCAGGGGAGTACAGCAAACACAGGGGGAGAATCAGTAGCTGAAAAATCAAATGACGGAAAGGACACAGCCGACGGTGACAACAGCTATACCATGTTTATGCGAAATACCTATGTAGACTGGATCAAAGAACTCAAATGGTATGACGCGGCAGAAGCAAATACGGGAATTCATGTAGAATATGTGGAAGGACCTGATGACTTTAATGACGTATATGCGGAGGTTGATCAGAGAATTATTTCCAAAACTCTTCCGGATGCGGTGATGACCAAGCTGGTACAGACTAATGTGTATGGACCGCAGGGGGCATTTGTGGATCTTGCTCCTTACATAAAAAAATACGCGCCTAATTTGCAGAAGTATATCGATGACAATCCGGATTACGAAGCTCTGGTCACAGATGAGAACGGAGCAATCTATGGACTCGTAAAGGAATCCCCGATTTTTACGGATTATCTGGCTTACCGTGCCGATCACCTCGAAAAAGCGGGCATTGATGTGAATTCGATTAAGACGGTTCAGGATTTTACAGAAGCCATGCGAACACTGAAAGCACATTATGGAAAGGACAACCCGAACTACTATCCTCTGGAGGGCAGAGAAAATCCTATCCGTTTTGCTGCATGGTTCGGCTGCCCCAGCAATATTTCGTCGGAAGAATCCAACGGAATATATGTAGGTCATCAGAAGGATGGTTCGTTAGATATTATGGATGACAGAGCATATACCATGGTAGAGACTATGAAAACCTGGTATGATGAAGGGCTGATCAATCCGGAGTTTGCTGCCAATACCCGTACGGAAGGTGACTGGGAAGCTGCAATGATCAACGGAAATGGAACCTTTGAATACGACTATTACAACAGGGCCGAATGGTTTATGGCAAACGGCGGCGTAGATGCGGATCCGGATTATCAGATGGGTGTTATGAACATGTTCCTGGATGAAAATGGAAAAGTATTAAAAGGGACCAGCAGCTGTAAATATAATGAAGAATGTGTTACAGCTGTCAATGCTCAGTGCAGTGAAGAAAAAATCAAAACAATTCTTACCTTTATTGATTATTTTTACAGTGAGGAAGGCATTACCTTAGCGAATTATGGAGTAGAAGGGGAAAGCTTCGAAACAGAAGGCGACGGTTCCAAAAAGTTTATCGTTGATTATGCCAAGGAAGAGGCAACTCCGGAAGGAGAGAAGAGATGGTCCTTCTTAAGCGACAGATTTACCGTTTGCAAGCCGGTTGATAATGAAGCATTCTTTGCATGGAATTCTCCTTTGATTGCAGAAGCGGCTCAGAGGATTAATACGGAAGAAAATATGATGGAATCCTACAATATCAAATATACAGCAGAACAGACAGAGGAATTATCCAATCTGGTAGCAACGGTCTTTGATGCTGAAATTGCCGGTATCGTATCTTTTGTCACAGGAAATAAGGAATTCAATGCAGATACATGGAAAGCCTTCCAGGATGAGATGAACAGTCTTGGACTGTCCAGGATTGAAGAGATTCAGCTGGACGCTTATCGGGCAACATTCGATAATTAAGTTTGGAAAGGAGATCAGGATGGCTGGAAAGAAAAAAGGAGGGGCGGCTTTGCCGCCCCGGCGGAAAAAGGGGAGTTTATCACAGAGGTTTGTAAAGGATATCAGGAGAAACTGGATTTTATATCTGCTGCTGCTTCCCGGCCTTCTGAGTCTTATCCTGTTTAAAATAGGACCTGTTGGAGGTATGGTGATCGCCTTTGAAAAGTTTAGTGCTTTCCAGGGGATATTGGGCAGTAAGTGGGTAGGACTGGATAATTTTAAGAGGATTTTCGCAGATCCCTATATTCCCAAAGTTTTTATGAACACCATTATACTGGCTGTACTGACAATTGTAGTTGTGTTTCCAATCCCGATTATTTTTTCTCTTTTTCTTAATGAAATCAGGCAGAAATGGGTTCGGTCCACGGTGCAGTCTTTGAGTTTTCTTCCTTACTTTATCTCAGCGGCAGTTATGGTCAGTATCCTCTATACGATCCTTTCTCCAAGTTCAGGAATTGTGAACAACATCATCAGGAGTCTGGGGGGCAGCTCCGTTAATTTTATGGCCAAGCCAGGCTGGTTCCGGCCGCTGTACGTGATCCTGGAAATATGGCAGACATTCGGTTACTCTGCAATTATTTATATTGCAGCTATGATGAATATCGATCCTTCTTTATATGAGGCAGCAGAAGTGGACGGCGCGAACCGGTGGGACAAAATGTTACGAATTACGCTGCCCTGTATCTCTACTTCCATTATAGTCATGCTGATTATCAGTGTAGGAAACATTTTCACGGTTAATCTGGATCGTATTCTTTTGATGTATAACAGCAGCGTATATGATACTGCTGATGTTATTCAGACCTATGTATATAGAATCGCCTTTGAATCCAAGGGATTTCCGGACTACAGCTACGGAACGGCAGTGAACATATTAAAATCTGTAATCGCATTTGTCATGGTTAGTTTCGTAAATAAAATGGCGGATAGATTTGCTGAGACAAGATTATTTTAGGAAAGGAGAAATGGAGCATGAAAAGAAAAAAAGTGCAGGTATTTGATATTATTAATAATATAATCCTGCTGCTGGTAGCAGTGATCTGTATCTATCCTTTCCTGTATGTCTTTTTTGTAGCATGTAGCAACGGAACGTATCTTCAGAGGGGAGAGGTCAGCTTTCTCCCGAAGGGATTTAATTTAGAAGCCTTTAAATATATCATGGGAAGCACAAAGTTCCATGTATGGACCGGGCTTAGAAATTCATTTCTGTATACTTTTGGAGGGACAATTTTTGCGATACTGACAACCTATGTGACCGCATACGCACTCTCCAGACCCAGGCTGAAAGGCAGATATCTCCTGATGGGAGCCTTCATCGTTACATGGGTCTTTGATGCCGGTATTATCCCGCAGTATATTATTTATAATAAACTGGGATTTATCGATAACCCGTGGGTCATGATTATACCGGGTGCCATTAACACGCAGTTCCTGATTATAACAAAGACCTTTATTGAAGGGATACCGGGAGAGCTGGAGGAGGCTGCTGTGGTGGATGGGGCCAATGACTGGACGATTCTCACCCGGCTGTATTTTCCTCTGTCGAAGACAATTATGGCAACCATAGGAACCTTTTATGCGGTATCTATTTGGAATCAATATCTGATTCCCCAGATTTATCTGAAAACAGATAATTTTAAGGTGATTCAGCAGGTGTTAAAAGAGGTAGTAATCGCGGATGCAGGAACGAGTACGGCCTTTAAAAACGTTATTTTAAATGGAGTGACATTAAATCAGCAGAATTTGAAGGCTGCGGCCATATTTGTATCGATGCTGCCAATCGTAATGGTATATCCGTTTGTTCAGAAATACTTTAAAAAGGGTATTATGATTGGGGCGGTAAAAGGCTAGAGAGTGAGGATTGAATTATGAGAGAATATGTGGAACTGAACTGTTTAGAAGAGGATGGCAGACTGTATCACAATAATCTGCTGGATACGATAGAGGCACTGATTCCCAACCAGTTTGACAGTGTGCATGCGGCAGATCTTCTGGAATTGCCTGACGGTGATTTGCTGGCCTGCTGGTTTGCAGGGAGTGATGAAGGAAATGCGGACATCAGCATTGCTGTATCCCGGTTAAGGGCAGAGACAAGCAGATGGAGTGTGGGAGAGATCGTTTCGGATGATCCGTCCCGGTCAGAGCAGAATCCTTCTCTTTTTTTAACACCTGGCGGAGAAATCTGGTTGATGTATACGGCACAGACTTCCCGGACACCCGATGACAATCCGAATTTTAATCTGCAGTATACGGCCGAAATACGGAGAAAAATATCTAAGGACAACGGCTATACCTGGGGGCCTACGGAGACCATGTTTTCCCGGCCGGGTTCCTTCTGCCGTCAGAAAATACAGATTTTATCTAATGGAAGATGGGTGTTTGGAAACTGGATCTGCTTTCCGGATGAGTCGAGAAACGGCAGTGATATCACTGTGGTGCAGATTTCAGATGATGAGGGAAAGACATGGAGGGAGACTGAGATTCCAGACAGTGCGGGCCGTGTACATGCCAATCTGATGGAAGTGGCTCCGGGGAAATTGACAGCTTTATTCAGAAGCCGTTTTGCGGATCACATCTATATTGCATACAGTGAAGACTATGGGGATACATGGACGAGTCCGGTGCCAACCTGCCTGCCCAATAACAATTCTTCCATTTCTTCAATAAAATTACAGAGCGGCAGTCTGGCTCTTATTTACAATCCGGTTAAATTCAACAATGATACAGCGAAGACGGTCTGGCCGAATCAGCGTTGTCCGGTTACCTTTGCCATCTCAGATGACGGCGGAAAGACATGGCCCTATAAACGTATCATTGAGTTGGGAGAGGGATTCGTCGGTGAATTTAATGATATCAATAACCGCCGATATGAGTATCCCGTTATGATGCAGTCAAAAGACGGAAAAATTCATGCGGCCTACAGCTTTGGAAACCGCAGATGTGTCAAATATGTGTGCGTGGATGAAACGTGGATCCGGGGAGAGAAAATGCTTCCGGGTGCAGAAGGCGATCCCGGAATGCCCTGCCAGAGGTAATGAAATGTAAGAAAACGAACCTGATAAGTTCTTATAATTGACTTTTAGAACCTAAACGTATATAATGAAGGTAGAAAAGGAGGTGCAAAAGATGGCACAGGCTACGTTTAGTGTTCGTATGGACGAAGAATTGAAAAGGCAGTTTGACTCTTTATGCGCGGATTTTGGTATGAATGCAACTACGGCTTTTAATGTATTTGCACGTGCGGTAGTGCGTGAACGCAAGATTCCGTTTGAAATTGTATCTCCGAAACAGGATATTACAAGGAACGACGGGATGAAGGCTTTTATGGCGCTTAGAGAAGAGGCAAAAGTCAATGGAATACAGGACTTATCTTTAGAGGAAATCAATACTGAAATTAACCAGGCAAGAAGCGGGGAGGATCATGAATGATTTGCTATGCGGTGATTGATACGAATGTGCTGGTTTCTGCGATTCTGGCAGAATATCGTGAGGTACTGCATAGAAAGAAATTCCTTTTTTCAGAAGATTTGATTTCTGTACTGCTGGATACCATTGACAAATATGGAATCTGTATTGAACCGGCATCCAGCGGGGAGATATTACCGGACAGGAAGGATCTGCCTTTTTATGAAGTGGTACTGGAAAAGCAGGAAGAAGATGCCTATCTTGTTACAGGGAATATAAAACATTTTCCTGTTAAACCGTATATTGTGACAGCAAACCAGATGCTGGCTATTTTACACGAAAAAAGATAACACAGTATAAAAGAAGAAGCATTTACCCTTTAAGCTATTTCTAAGCTTTGGGTAAGTGCTTTTTCATTTTTTTTAGAAAACTTATGGATTATAAATTACTCTTCGTAGACATCATCGGCACATTCACCCGCATCGCATTTTCATTATAAAAGGTCTTATAATCGGACGGCGACATGCTGCAGAATCGGTGGAAGACACGGTTGAACTGGGAAAAGCTGGAGAAGCCGGTCTTTTCCGCGATGTCGGTGATCTTTAAGCTGGTGTTTAGCAGCAGGTACTGGGCGTTTTTGACGCGGGTCTGCTGGATGTACTGCACGACGGTGAAGCCGGTCACCAGCTTGAACTGGTGGGACAGGTAGAAGGAGCTGATAAAAAATTTGTCAGCCAGGTATGCCAGTGAGAGATCCTCGTTATAGTGCGTCTGTATGTAGTTGGTGATGGTATATATTTTCTCTTTGATGCTTCTTTCGGAATTGTATTCATAGAGATTTTCGTTCCGCATCTGGTAGAGCGTGAACAAAAATTCTGTGAATTTGTTGTTGATCATCATATTTCTGATGGTGGGATCTTCTACGGTGCGGCTTAGTTCCGTAATCTGGTTGATGAGCTGGAACAGCGTTTTCTGGCGCTCTAAGTCAAAACGGAAAATCGGGACCGGATCACCAAAGATAGACAGAATCCTGTCATATCCTTCCGGGTGGAGCAGCAGATGCTTGGGAACCATGAAATTAATGATGATGCGGTCGCTGGGAGGACCTGGTAAGTACTCCGTCTGATGCAGGATGGCCGGAGCCAGCAGGACGATATCATTGTTTATGATGGAATAAGGTTTTCCTGCGATAAAATGATACGCCTTTGGACTTAATAGAATCATGATCTCGTAAAACATGTGCATATGCGGGAAGGACATGTTCACAGAGTAGGAACGTGCATCGTAATCAAAATAGTAGCAGATGGAATTTTCCACTGGGGTTTTCAGCTCATTGATGATGATTGAAAACCCCTTTTCGTAGTTTAAGACGGAATCAGGGTATGGTTTCATCATAAAATTTCTCCTTTATTTTAGTGCTGCATTTTAATCGCGCAATTCAAAACTAACTCTATTTTACTATAAATCGGGAAAAAAAGCAAAATACGTAATATAAAAATAATAAAAAGAGCAAGAAGGGAATAGATATTGCCCTGTATTTTCTATATACTCTACTATGAAATAGAGAATAAGACAGATAAAAAAGCGGGAGGATATGGATAAATAAATGAAGACGTGGAAAAAAGCAGTTCCATTTTTGTGTTTTGCGGTTCTGATGTTCGGGCTGGGTTCCAGCGATTCGCTCAGAGGCATATTCGCCCCTGTGTTTCAGAACCGGTATGCGCTCAGCGATACCCAGCTGTCCCTGATTGTTACCATCAGCTATGTGGGAAATCTGTTGTTTCTGAGTCTGGGCGGAAAGCTTCTGGATACGTTCGGGCGGAAAACGGTGGTACTGTCGGTGACGGCAATCTGGGCGCTGTCCATGCTTTTAAACGTGGTGTCCGACAGCTATATCTGCATTCTGATCTCCATGTTTTTTGCGCTGGGAGCATCGACACTGTTAAATACCACAGTAAATATTTTAACGCCGGTGGTTTTCAGCGGATATGCGGGGCTGATGGTGAATATTTTCTTCTTTATTCAGGGAATAGGAACCAGCGGCAGCCAGTTTGTGCTGGGACGGTATGGGCTCAGCTATCCCGGGTTTAAGGGCGTGAGCTTCCTTCTGCTGCTGATTGGAGCGGCCGCAGGCTTTCTCCTTATTTTAATTCCGTTGAGGGGAGAGAAGCAGCCGGAACACCTGCAATCCAAAGGCAAAACGGAAGCCCCCGTTACGCAGGCAAATCCCAAACCGGCAGTATTCATTCTCCTGTGCACCATGATAGGCTTTTACTTCATCGGGGAGCACGGAATCATGAACTGGCTCTTCTCATACTGTATTCAGGCGTTCCAGATTCCAAGCGGCAAAGCCTCGGTTTACCTATCCCTGTTCTGGGGCGGTATGACGGCTGGGCGGCTGATCTTTGCGCCGGTAGTCCAGAAAATGGGAACGGTGAAAAGTATCCGGATCTTTGGAACGGTGGGAACACTGCTGTTCTGTGCGGGCATCCTGACCGGGGAAAATGGAATTCTGCTTCTAAGCATATCCGGCCTGGCGATTTCTGTGCTCTACCCGACCATGGTGCTGCTGATTCAGCAGATCTATCCGGCCGGGGTAGTGGCGACCAGAACAGGCGCGATTATCAGCGTGGCGACGGTTGCGGATATTGTGTTCAACCTGTTCTTCGGGGTGATCACGGGGGCGATCGGATACCGGTTAAGCTTTATGATACTGCCGGCCTGTATGGTCGGATTTAATATCTGTTACATGGCACTGCAAAAATATATTTGGAGGAATGTGGAATGAAACGTTATATAAAACACCTGATGAAGGGCGCCGAGATCAGAACCGATCACTTTTTAAGAAGCCAGGATAAAAATCCGGAGAGTATCCAGTATGGCGGGATGCACGGTGATGTGGCGGAGGCGAAGACGACCATCTACCATATGGCCACGGCGCTGTCTGTCTATTTTAAGGAAGACAGCAGATTTTACCGGAACGAAGCACTGTTTGACGCGATTGATCTGGCCTGCGGCTTTGTCCGGAAAATGCAGAGGGAAAATGGATCCTTTGATTATCCTACCTGCAACTTCCAGTCAGCCGCCGATACTTCCTTCTGCTTCAAGAGGCTGATCCTGGGGTATCGTCTGTTAGACAAATACGGAACCGGCGGGGACAAGACAGAGGTTCTGAAGAAAAAATATCTGGTTATCATGCAGGATGCGTTAAAGGCGATCCGTGACGGCGGATTCCACACGCCGAATCACAGATGGGGCATAACCGCGGCGCTTTTGCAGGGAGCTAACTTATTCGCTGAGGACCCGGCGTTCGCGGACAGCCTTAAAAAACGGGCGGCCCAGTATCTGGCCGAGGGAGTCGATGAGGATGAGGACGGCGAATATGCCGAGCGTTCCACCGGTAATTACAATGCCGTTGTCAATAACGCCATGTTTGCCATTGGACAGGAGACCGGCGAGGAGCTTTATTACGACTACGCAAGAAAAAATCTGAAGATGATGCTCCTCTATATCGACCCGGACGATACCATTTTCACACAGAACTCGTCCCGTCAGGATAAGGGGAGAGCCGAATATGCGGACAAGTACTTTTACCAGTACTTATACGCGGCGTGTCTGGGGGATGACGGAGTCTTCGGTGGTGCGGCGCATAAGATCATAAAGGATAATATGGAACGCGGCGATATTGCACCGGACTGCTTCCCGGTGATTATGACACACGATGAGATGATGAAGCATGAATTTACGGAATACGGATTTGCGGAATCCTACCGGAAATACTTCAAACACTCGGGCGTTCTCCGGGTGAAAAAAGAGGAGTATACCTACACGGTTCTGAATGGAAAGAGTTCCTTTCTGTTTTTTAAGACGGGAAGTACGGCTGTTTGTGTGAAGATTGGCGAGAGCTGCTGCGAGAAGCGGAATTTCGTCCCGAAGACGATGGAAGTCAACGAGCAGGGCTGCGTGCTGAGCGAGGCGTTTGACTCCTGGTACTATCTTCCCTTTGACGAGCCTCAGAGCACCTCCGACTGGTGGGAGATGGACCAGACGAAGAGGAAGAAGCTGCTTCCGGAAAGGCTGAACACGAGGCTGGAGATCCGGGAGCTTCCCGAGGGGCTGGAACTTCATTTAAAGGCAGATGGATTAAAGGGGCTTCCTCTCCGGTTGGAGATCTGCATACCCGCAGGGACAACGGTTGAAAATGAACATTTTTATATGAAGGCAGAGGCCGGAAGCGGCATGATTCTGCGGGATGGCTGTTTACAGGTGAAGGACAGCGACAGAGAGCTTGTTATGGGGCCGGGATTTGGAAGTCATGAGTTCAAAGGGCATTATTCCGGGGAAGAGGTCAACGACTCCGGATTTACGGTGTACTGCAATGAGTATACACCACTGGAAAAAGTATTTAAAATTTGTGTAAAATAGTTTCAGTTTGCCGCCCGCTGGCATCCTCCGCTGTGCGGCGAACGGAAATATTCATAATAGCCGTTTTGAGCAAGATATGCAATACTTTTACTCTATTTCTAACAATAATTGCATAGCTTGCCAGAATGATTGGCTATATAATATAGATAGTTTAAGGAGACAGCGAGATGATGATGAAAAATAATCTGGAAGAAAAGAAAGACATGCTTTTGGAGGAAATTACAGAAAAACTGGAATGTCTCATCAATGGATTTGAAAAAGTTCTTTACGATGATGATGATATTTTCCTTCAGAACATGAAAACCGATAACCTGGCAGGAGATGATGTACAGAAATACCGTTTCTGGGAATGGACTCAGGGAGTCGGGCTGTTCGGGCTCTGGAAGCAGTTCGAGGAAAACCGGGACGAAAAGGCGCTTGCCATGCTGAAACGGTATTACGATGAGCGGATTGCCGACGGCCTTCCATCCTGCAACATCAACACCACGGCACCCATGCTGACACTTACATATCTGTATGAATACACAAAGAATGAGACTTACTGGGAGACTTGCAGGGAATGGCTTAAAAAGGTTTTGACTGAGCTTCCGAGAACGAAGGAAGGCGGATTCCAGCATCTCACCTCCGATACGCTGAATGAACAGGAGCTTTGGGACGACACTCTGTTTATGACCATTCTCTTTATTGCCAGAATGGGGAAACTGATGAATGACAGGGCGTGCATCGAGGAGGCACAGTATCAGTTTGAACTCCACAAAAAGTATCTGGAGGACCGGAAGACAGGGCTGTGGTTTCATGGATGGACCTTCAACGGCAGGCATAATTTCGCCGGAGGGCTATGGGGAAGAGGCAACAGCTGGGTTACGATCGCGATTCCGGAGCTGATCGCGATCCTGGGAGACGACTGCGAACCGGTGATCAGGAGGCTCCTGACCGAGACTCTCTTAAACCAGGTGGAAGCCTTAAAGACCTACCAGGCGGACAATGGAATGTGGCATACGCTGATCGACGACAGTGATTCTTATCTGGAGACCAGCGCAACGACCGGCTTTGCATACGGTATGCTGAAGGCAGCCCACATGGGACTGATCGATGAATCCTTTGCAGAATGCGGAATGAAGCCGCTGGGAGCTGTGATGGATTACATCAGCGAGGACGGCGTGGTAGGACAGGTATCCTACGGAACCCCGATGGGAAGGGACGAGAAGCAGTTTTACAAGGACATTGAGATCCGTCCGATGCCTTACGGGCAGGCGATGGCGATCCTGTATCTGATTGAAGCGAGAAAAGAGCTGACAAGGGAGGTAAAATAATGGCAAATACGAACACGGCGGGGGCTGCGCCTGCCAGAAGAAAGAAGAGGGACACGCGCCAGCTTTGGGCATTTGGTTTCTGTCTGCCCAATATCCTGTTCTTTCTGGTATTCTTCGTAGCGCCTGCGATAGTAGGTGTCTGGTATTCATTAACCAATTACAATGGGTTTAAGCAGATGGATTTCGTCGGGCTGAGCAATTACATCAAGCTGTTTCGTGATCCGGAATTCTATAAGACCCTGTGGCAGACGATTCTTTATTCCATCGTTTCCGTGCCTCTGGGCTACGCGGTGGCGCTGGGGCTGGGACTTTTACTCTCCTCAGAGAAAATCAAAGGCATTACGATCTTAAGAATCCTGATTTACTGGCCGATCCTGCTTTCGACCATCATGGTCGGTCTTACCTGGAGATGGATATTCGGCGAGAGCTTCGGCCTCATCAACTACCTGCTTCAGTGTATCGGGCTGGACGGAATCAAATGGGCGACAAATCCGACGGCCGCCTTCGTTACCACGATCATTGCGGGCATCTGGTCCGGATGCGGAACGAATATGCTGATTTTCATCGGGGCGCTCAAACAGGTTCCGGGAGAGCTGCTGGAAGCGGCAAATTTAGACGGGGCAAACAAATGGCAGTCATTCAAGCATATTATTCTGCCCCATTTAAAACCGGTTTCCTTCATGGTCATCATTCTCTCCGTGATTTCCTCCTTCAAAGTGTTCGCCATGGTGCAGACCCTTACGAACGGAGGTCCGGGTACGGCCACGACATACATGATCCAGTATATCTACACAACCGGCTTTACCAAGAACAAGGTCGGATACGCGAGTGCCGTTTCCATGGTGCTGTTTGTAATCCTGCTGATCCTTTCTTTCGTACAGACGAAGGTCAGCGACAAGAGCAATGATTAGGGAGGTGGAGAAAAGTGAAAACTGCAAATAAAGTTTTAAAATATGTGTTCGCATTCGGTTTCGCCATTCTCTGGATTTTCCCGGTCATATGGCTGATTATCAGTTCCTTTAAGGATGGATCGGAATTATTTAATTATCCGCTGACCATACTGCCGGAGCATTTTACACTGGAGAATTACACGACTGCTCTTCAGCAGTTTGATTTAATCCGATACACCAGCAATACCGCATTTATCACAGTGGTTGCTACGGTTATCACCGTTTTAATGAGCTGTATGTGTGGCTACGCGCTGGCAAAATATAAGTACAAATGGCTGAATGTCCTGTTTATGTGTCTGCTTGCGACGACCATGCTGCCGACCGAGGTCATTATGAGTCCAAGCTTTACCGTATTGAATACCCTTGGCCTTTACAACAGCCTCTGGGGCTGCATCATACCGACCGTAGGAACCATGACCGGCGTATTCTTAATGAGGCAGTTCTTTATCACGGTACCGACAGAGCTCATGGAATCGGCGCGGATCGATGGCGCCAATGAAGGATCCATCTTTGTGAGAATCATGCTCCCGATTTGTAAACCGCAGATAGCGATTCTGGCAATCTTCAGTTTCCAGTGGAGATGGAACGACTATATCTGGCCGCTGCTCGCGCTCAGTGATCCGAAGAAATATACGCTTCAGCTTGCACTCAGGACGCTGTCCGGTGCGGAGGCGGTCAACTGGACGGTTCTGCTCTCTACAGCGGTTCTCTCCATGATTCCGATTCTGATCGTATTTATCGTCTTCAATAAACAGATTATGAACGCCAACATGTCGTCCGGTGTAAAGGGATAACCGGGAAACGGCGGCAGAAATTAAGGAACAATGTGAAAAACAACAAATTATATAATGAAAATCAGGAGGAAATGATTCATGAAAAAAAGATTACTGACAGGCGCAGTGTGTTTATCACTGGCAGGAATGACCATGCTGACAGCGTGCTCCGGCAAAGAGTCCGCAAAAAAAGGAAATGTGGAACTGGAGATTCTGCTTGCCGACGATACGCTGGAAGGCGGTGCGATGAAGACTGTCGTAGAAAAGTTCAACGAGGAGCACAAGGACCAGGGCGTGAGCGCATTTGTCAATGAGATTGCTTATGCCGATATGGAGACGCAGATCAAAAACCGTGCTAAGGCAGGTAATCTGCCGGCGATCTGCAAGATGTCAAACTTCGATACGTATATCGATTACGTACTTCCGCTGGACGACACCTCCCTTGATCCGGACAACTTCAACCGAAGCGGCGTCAGGAACGGCAAGCTTTACGGTACAGATGTAAATGATACGGCAGTAGGTATGGTTATCAATAAGACGGCCTTTGACGAGGCAGGAGTTTCCTATCCGACCACATCAGAGGAACGCTGGACATGGGATGAGTTCTCCGCGGCAGTAAAAGAGGTAGCGGAAAAGAATGAGAAGATTACGACTCCTTTCGTGATTGACCACTCGCAGCAGCGTTCCGGAACCGTGCTCTATCAGTTCGGCATGAAGTATTTCGATCCGGACGACTCGACAAAGGTCACCTTCAGAAGTGAAGATACGAAAAAGGGTGTGGAATTCTTCCTCGATATGTTTAAGGAGGGCGGCATTTCCAAGGCATCCATCGGTACCGGTGCAGAGAATGCGCAGGACGTATTTAAGACAGGTACGGTAGCGGCCCATATGGCAGGCAACTGGGTTATCTCAGATTATACACAGAATATTAAGGATTTCGAGTGGACACCTGTTCTCATGCCGTATGAGAAAGAGAAGGCAACCTGTCTGGGCGGCAACTGGCTGTATGCATTCGATGGCTCAGGTATGGAGGACCAGGCGAAGAAGTTTCTGGAATGGTTCTATCAGCCGGAGAATTACTCCCTCTACTGCCAGACCGGCAATTATCTGCCGGGAACGAAGGACGTAGAAGTAGACTACGAGATCGAAGGAATCAACATTTTCAATATGGAAATCGCAGAGTCGATCAAACAGCCTCAGTATGACCAGTCCATCACAGAGCAGGAGCACAGCGGTGAAAATACAGGAAACGCACTGCGCGATGCACTCGACCGGGCGATCGCAGGCGAGCTTGACGCGGACGGCGTCATGGATTACGTAGTGACTCAGTTCCTGGAGAACCTTACAGGAGTTCATGAGTAAGCGAAAGTTTATTTTGAATACTTATCATCAGGTACATGGGATATGAAAGCTTCTTTCATATCCCAGTGCTGCATTCAGGGAGAAAAAATCATGGAATTAACGTATCAGATCGGATATGACGAGACAATCAGCAGATGGAATGTGACAGCCATGGGGAAGGAACCATTCCATTCCCCGAAGAAATCCTTTGAGGCCGAGGTGAACATGGAGGAATCCTATGTTCAGGTGGTGTATCCGGTCAGAGAGGCATTTTTAAAGGAAGAAAGGATCCAAAAGGCGGCCCGGTATGACGGCCCGTACGAGAATCTTTATTTCCCGTTTGAGAATAACAGAATTGACTTATCCACGTTTCTCCACACGCCCCATTACATATACGTCCATGCGAAGGCGTGCGTGCGCGCGGCGGCGGAGGGAAGCTACCCGTTCGATCTCTATACCTGCGGCGGAGTCAGAGTGTGGGTGAACGGCGGGGAACAGGCCTGCTATACGCCTTACACCAGAAATATTGCAGGCCACACCCGGGTGAACCTTTTTCTGAAAAAAGGCCTTAATGAAATTAAGGTTTACGCGGATGAACTGGCGGAACGTGATGTCTTCTTCTATTTTGAACTGCGGTATAAGGGCGGGACGCCGGTGGAAGGCAGTGTGGAAGTGACCGAACAGCCGGAGGAGATAAAAAAGGCGGAAGAAATCTTAAAGAGCTGCTATTTTCAGCAGGATATGTATACGGAGGGAGAGGTCCGTCTCTGCTACGACCGGACACTTTTGGACGGCGACACCAGGGTGTACTTAACTTCAAGTCCCTGCGGAACCGGAATGCAGCTTTCCGATATAGAACATTCGGAAATGACGCTGAAAAAGGATGAGGATTACCTGGTATTTGCTGAGACAGAGAAAAGCAGCATCCGTCTCTCAAGAATCTCCGCCTGTTTAACGGTGGGGAACTACGTGGTACCGAGAAATTTATTCGTCGGGATCATTCCGAAAAGCCGGATCGTGCTGGAGCCGGCGGCGACGATCGGGGAGAGGAAGCAGCAGGCCCTGGAATTCCTGGTGAAGAACGGCGAGATCGGTTTCCAGTCCGTAATTACCTCCCTGGAGCTGTTAAAGGGCTGGAATGACAATGCGGAGAAGGGCTTTGATCTGGCCTGCAAAAAAGTCGAGCGCCACGACGACTGCGCGGACTTCAGCCTCGCTCCATTGACCCTCTTAATGACCCGCTACCGGAATCTTCTGACGCCGGAAAAGGCGGAGCGGATCAAGGCGATGGTGCTGAATTTCCGGTACTGGATCGATGAACCGGGAAATGACGTTATGTGGTATTTCAGCGAAAATCACGCATTCCTGTTCCACGTTTCCCAGTATCTCTGGGGCTGTATTTTCGGGAAAGAGACATTTACCGTCAGCGGCAGAACGGGAGCGGAGCAGTCTGAAATCGGGAAGAAACGGGTGCTTGCATGGTTCGACAACTTTTTTGCCTGCGGTTACGCGGAGTGGAATTCGGCAACCTATATTCCCATCGATCTGATCGGATTTTTCAGCCTGTATTTGAACGCTCCCGATGAGGACATCCGGCAGAAGGCTAAAAGGGCGCTGGATTTTACCATGCAGGTCATCGGATTTAACTCCTTTGAGGGCGTGATGAATACCACCTACGGAAGAATTTACGAGGAGACCATCAAGACGCGGCTGCAGGTCGAACCGAATTTTGTGAGCTGGGTGTCCACGGGGAGAGGCTACTGTACCTATTACGGCAATGCCACCTGTTTATACGCCATCAGCGATTACGAACCGGAGGACTACGAAATGGAATGCTGTCCCCGGCCAGGACAGGGGGTGGCCATGGAAACCGACCAGGGAATCGCAGGGGTGAAGATCAACACTTACCGGACCGGAGAGTACTTAACGGCGGGAGTCAGACGGTTTAAGCCATTCCGTCACGGCCATCAGCAGCATCTGATGAATGTGGTATTCGGAAAGGAACGTCCGGCTATCTTCTATGTCAATCATCCGGGAGAGCGGGTCTTCAGCGGGGAAAACCGTCCCAGCTACTGGGCGGGCAATGGAACCATGCCGTGGATCGAGCGGTACCGGAATTTAACGGTCATGGTGTTTGCCATCGATCCGAACGAACTCGTACATTTCATCCATGCCTACACGCCGGTCTATGAGTATGAGGCGTATGCCTGCGACGGCAGCTGGTTCTTTGCAAAATCCGGTGACGGATATCTGGGAAGCTGGTTTTCCAACGGGTACGAGATGACGGCCTATGGAGCCAACACGGAGAAAGAACTGGTATCACGGGGATTAAACCATGCCGTGATTGTAAAATGCGGGTCGAAGGAAGAGTTTGGCAGTTTCGAGGCATTCCGGAAGAGCTTAAAAGAGATGGAAATCGAATGGAACGGGGATCGCAGCGCTGCGTTTACAGACAGCCAGTATGGTGAAATCCGGGTGAGAGATGCGGAAGAATTCCTGGTGAACGGTACGGCAGTATCGGTGGAACCGGCAAAGGGATTCCGGTTCCTGCGGACGAAACTGTAGTAGGGGGATGCGGCTGCGGTGCGGAAAGCCTTTCGGCTCTTCCACACTCACGCATCACTGACTGAATCGAGTCCTTCCAGGTTAAAAGGCGGCGTATATTCTTCTTTTGCGCTGCTTTTTTCCTGCATAAAACCATGGACAAGTCCCAGCTCAATGGCGGTATCCACTACCTTATAGTACTCATACGATGTAATGCGGCGGTTGATCTCCGGAAAACTGCCGCTTTTATAAAATGGGGTGTACTGGCTCATCAGGCTCACATCGAATTTCCCATCCGGAAGGTGCTCCTTCATCCAGTGCAGCAGCAACATGGAATCGTCCTTCGCCCCGGGCAGCACCATGTGGCGTATGATGACGCCCTTTTTCATTAGTGTGCATGCGGGGGCATCGGGGTTTTCCGGATCCTGAAAGGAAGTGAATTCGGGCGTCCCGGTCTGCCGGATCATCTGCAGAATGGCGGCCGATGCCTTTTCAAAGTAGTCCGGCGCCTTGCTGTAGCGGGCGGACAGCCGGGAACTGTAGTATTTCAAATCGGGCAGCCAGATGTCCACGTAGCCCTTAAGGGCTTTTACCACCTCTGTCCGTTCATAGCCGCCGCAGTTATAGACCACGGGGATGGAAAGCCTGGGCTTTACGAGATCCAGGGCGGAGATGACGGAGGGGAGATACTGGGTGGCGGTGACGAGATTGATATTGTGAGCGCCTTCATCCTGAAGGCGAAGAAAGATATCGCCAAGCTGCCGGACCGTGATCTCCTTTCCCAGTCCCTCCTGACTGATGGGGTAATTCTGGCAGAAGCAGCAGCGAAGGGTACATCCGGTGAAAAATACTGTGCCGCTTCCGTGGATTCCGCTGATCCACGGCTCCTCCCACTGGTGAAGGGCCGCCCGGGCCGCCATGACGGTATCGCCGCAGCCGCAGAAGCCCTTTGCTCCAGCGGTGCGGCGGTCGGCCATACAGCTCCTGGGACAGAGTGTGCAGGAATCATATTGGGAAATCAAATCCATCGTGAACCTCCTGTATTTGACAAAATCACTTTTCTACATTAATATAGTAAACAATATACATAAAAAAAGCAAGTGAACAGGTGATAACACATGGAAAATCAAGAGAGAATAAGAGCACTCAGGTACGCATTTCCCAGGACGGTGCCGGTGATGGCGGGATATCTTGTGCTGGGAACCGCCTATGGAATTTTAATGAACATCAACGGTTTCGGTATCTGGTGGGCCCTCGCCATCAGCGTGTTTGTCTACGCGGGGAGCCTGCAGTATCTGGGAATTACATTTTTGACTGCGATGGTAAATCCCATTTACGCATTTTTAATGTCCCTGATGCTGAATGCCAGACATCTCTTTTATGGCCTTTCCATGCTGGACAAGTACCGTGACGCGGGGAAATTAAAGCCGTATCTGATCTTTGCACTGACGGATGAGACATTTTCCATCGTATGCCATGAGGAGCCGCCGAAGAGCATTCCGAGATACTGGGTCTGCTTCTGGATCTCCATCCTGGACCAGTGCTACTGGGTGGCGGGAACCGTCATCGGCGTGCTGCTGGGGAGTCTGATTACATTTGATACGACAGGACTGGATTTTGCGCTGACTGCGTTGTTTGTCGTTATATTTACAGACCAGTGGAAGTCGGGCAACGGCCATAAAGCCGCATTGACCGGCGTGGCGGCATCGGCGCTCTGCGTGGTGGTCTTTGGCCAGAGCGCATTTATCATACCGGCCATGATTCTGATTCTGGCTGCGATCACATGGGATTATAAGAAGAACGGAAAGGAGATGGAGGCATGAGCGGAGGAACTGCACAGGGAATCGTGATTATAGCTGTGATGGCGGCGGCCACACTGCTCACAAGATTCCTTCCCTTTATTCTGTTTCCGGCAGGAAAGAAGACTCCTAAATATATCAGTTTTCTGGGAACAACACTTCCCTATGCTACAATCGGGCTTTTGGTGGTATACTGTTTAAAAGACGTTAATTTTATTTCCTGGCCGCATGCGCTGCCGGAGATAATATCGGTCGCGGCGATCGTGCTTCTCCATGTCTGGAAGGGCAATTCACTTCTGAGCATCGGAGCGGGAACCGTGATCTACATGGTGCTTATACAGGGAGTGTTCGGATGAACAAAAAATCAAAGGTTGTGAAAACGTACGGGGCCGTTCATAAGAGGCGGCTTCCGGTTATACTGGCGGTCGCGGTGATCCTGGTGGCGGCAGGTATTATCATAGGCATGAATATCTATGATGAGTACCACACGTACCGCAGCAGCGAGGCGACGGAATTTGAGACGACGGCAGAGGAGAAAAACGGACTTCTGCTGACCTCAGAGACGAAGATGCTGCTGGGAAAGGTCTACGCGGGCTTTACAGTCCGGGATGCGGAAAGCGGCGAGCCCATCTACCAGTGTCCCGATCTGTATCTGGTCAGGGATCTGGCTTCCATCAGCTGGGGGGCGGAGGAGGAATCTGTCCTTCTGACACAAAAGGATGGAAGCAGCGTGATCTATGTCCGGGCTGGAGACAGGTGGGAGAAAGAGAGCCGGTAGCCAATGGAAAAAGTGAGCCGGTAGCCGGGCTTCCCGGCGACCGCTCAATAACCCTCCGGAAGGGACTTCTGCTCCCTGAATTCCTTCGGCGAGAGGCCGAATTCCTTTTTAAACGCACGGTAAAAACTGGTATAATCTGAAAAACCGTACTGATGGTACAGCTCACCAAATGGAATCCCTGACAGGATTCCATTTTTGCTTGCCTGAAGACGCTTCTTCAAGATGTACTGGTGCAGAGAGATTCCCATGTTGTCCTTGAACACGTGGGAAATATGGTATTTGCTTGCATAGAAAAATGACGCCAGGTGGTCAAGGGACAGATCCTCATCTAAATGGTTGTTGATATAATCGCAGACATTTAAATAGAGCACATTTTCATAGACAGCGGGAACCTGGTGCAGGGAGTCGTAGGTAATCCGGTTTAAATGGAGCAGGAAGGAACAGACCATTAAATGGGCGGAGGTCTCACGAAACGGTTTGTTCCCCCTCATCTCCTCAATCATGTCCAGAAGTCGTCCCTGGAGATCCTGAAAGATGATAAAGTCCGTACGGAAATGGTACTGCTTTTTTTCCTCCACCTGACGGAAGCTGTAGGCAAAATCCTCAGATCCGGCCACCAGCGCCTTGTAATAGGGGCGGCTGATCCAGAGCACGAATCTTCGGTAGTCCTGTCCGGTGGAATGGAAGATGGGATGGTGCCTCGTCTCCGGCGGGATCATTAAATAGTCGCCGTACTGCAGCTCGTACCGGTTCCCGTCCACCTCATAGGTCACGTCTCCGTTCAGGAAAAAATAGATCTCATAATAGGGATGGGTATGATCCACCACATGATCGAGATCGATGTCATTGTAAAAAAATACCTCAAATTCCCCGGAATTCATGTATTGTCTGGTATTAAAACCGGTAGATAATTCTTTTTTCATGTGAAAACCTCCAAAGACAGTGTGTGAAGCATCCTGTTCCTTAGCTATAGTATAGTAGAGAACCGCAACTTTTGCAATGTGAACGGCAACTAAATCCATGGTATTCAAAACAGAATTTGTTATACTAAGGACATGAGGCAGCGAGATGACGGGCTGCAGACAAATTTCTAATATTCAAGGAGGTTTATCATGAAATTATCATTCAGATGGTACGGAGACGATGACAAGGTAACACTGGAGCAGATTCGCCAGATCCCGGGCATGCATTCCATCGTAACGGCCGTATATGACGTTCCGGTCGGCGAGGTATGGAGTAATGAAAGCATTGCAAAGCTTAAAAAAGAAACCGAGGATGCGGGCCTTGCGTTTGAGGTGATCGAGAGCATTCCGGTTCATGAGGACATCAAGCTGGGCAAATCGACGAGAGACCAGTACATTGCGAACTACTGTGAAAATATCCGCCGCGTTGCCAGGGCGGGAATTAAATGCATCTGTTATAATTTCATGCCTGTCTTTGACTGGACAAGAACTCAGCTGGACCATGTGCTGGAGGACGGTTCCACATCACTGGTCTATTATCAGGATCAGGTAGACAAGGTAAACCCACTTGAGAGCGACAGCGATTTAACACTTCCCGGATGGGATTCCAGCTACACAAGAGACGAATTAAAAAAAGTGGTATCCCAGTACAATGCCATGTCGGAGGACGACTTATGGAACAACTTAAAATACTTCCTGGAAGCCATCATTCCGGTAGCTGCGGAGTGTGACGTAAATATGGCGATCCACGAGGATGATCCCTGCTGGAGCATCTTTGGACTTCCGAGAATCATCACCTGCGAGGAGAACCTGGACCGTTTCTTAAAGCTGGTTGACGATAAGCACAACGGCATCACCCTCTGTACCGGTTCCCTGGGCTGCTCCAATAAGAACGACGTGGTAAAGATGGCGGCTAAATATGCGGCCATGGGAAGAATCCATTTCGTTCATGCGAGAAATGTGGCAGTTCTGGATAACAACCAGGGCTTCGAGGAGAGAGCGCACTTATCCAGCTGCGGTTCCCTTGATATGTTTGCCATTTTAAAGGCGCTTTATGACAATGGATTTGACGGTTATATGCGTCCGGATCACGGCCGCATGATCTGGGGTGAGACAGGGCGCGCAGGATACGGCCTCTACGACAGAGCGCTGGGCGCCACCTATTTAAACGGACTCTGGGAAGCCATCGACAAAATGAGCCGGTAGGATTGAGACAAAAATCAAAGATTTGTAAATCAGTGATTATTAAAATAGAAAGAGGGAAATAACTTATGGGATTATCATTTGGAACGGATTTAACAGGAAAAGTTGCAGTTGTTACAGGCGCAGGCGGAGTTTTATGCGGTATGTTTGCAAAGACGCTGGCTGAGGCGGGCGCAAAGGTTGCGGTTCTCGATTTGAACGAAGAGGCGGCCGGCAGGGTTGCAGAGGACATCGTGGCAGCTGGCCATACCGCAAAGGCATACAAGGCAAACGTTCTGGAGCGTGAGAGCCTGGAAGAGGTTCACGCAAAGGTGCTGGCTGAGTTAGGTCCGTGTGACGTTCTGGTAAACGGCGCAGGCGGCAACAATCCGAAGGCGCAGACCACGAAGGAATACTTTGAGATGGGCGATATCGAGGCGGATACCATATCCTTCTTCGACTTAGATCCGAAGGGCGTGGAGTTCGTATTCAACTTAAACTTCCTGGGAACCCTGCTTCCGACACAGATCTTCGCGAAAGACATGATCGGCAGAGAAGGCTGCAACATCTTAAACGTTTCCTCCATGAACGCCTTCACCCCACTGACGAAGATTCCGGCCTACAGCGGCGCAAAGGCAGCTGTGAGCAACTTTACACAGTGGCTGGCTGTTCATTTCTCCAAGGCCGGCATCCGTGTAAATGCCATGGCGCCTGGCTTCTTTGTGACAAAGCAGAATGAAAAGCTTCTGTTCAACGAGGACGGAACAGCTACTGCGAGAACTGCTAAGATTCTGGCAGCGACTCCAATGGGACGTTTCGGCGAGGCTGAAGAATTAAACGGAACACTTCTGTTCCTGTTAAACAATGAGGCAGCTGGCTTCATCACAGGCGTGGTTATTCCGGTTGACGGTGGTTTCTCTGCTTATTCAGGCGTATAGGAGATTCCTTTCATACAGGATATAAGAATCAAAACCCCCGAAAAGGCGCACAACGCCTTCCGGGGGTTTTCGTTATTCAGGATATTTATGACAGAGCCTATTTGTCTTCTGCGATATTCTTCGCGCGCGTGATGTAAGGGTATAAGTCCTCGTAGGCTTCCTGCTCCGCCTCGGTTTCAGGCAGGGCGGGGATGAGGCCGGTGCAGTCCATGGTGGAACACGCCTGGATATCAACATCAAAATCATCGGGCTGGCTGATTGCATTTTTATCGTCTTCCATTGGTATCTCCTTTCGCAAAGCTGTACTGTTATTAGTTTGGGGAGTTTTGTCGGATTTATGCGCAACTTGCAGAATATCTTGTTTTGTACGTCACAGTCAGAAGAAAAATACGTTATATACTATGAGATCTCAAAATTATATGATATCAGGAAATTACGGAGGTAGCGTGCATGAGGATAGCAGTGTACGCAGGCAATACGTCACAGCTGGATAATGCAGGAGAATACTTTAAAAAATGGAAAAAAAGAGGGGTTCTGTTTAAAGAAGATTATTTTTTATCCACGGAGGAGCTATGCAGGGCCGTGGAGGAAAAGAATTATAGTGCCATCATTGTCTATGTGGATTCTGACTGGACAGCAAAGGAATCTGTATTTAATCAGTTAAAGAAGAAGGAGCAGGAAAGCTTAATTATTTATATTTGCGGACGAAGGGATCAATGGAAGAAATTGTCCCGTGCTAAATATACAGCAGTATTTAATGGACAGCCCATAGTCTACAACATGGAGGATATCTGTTTTTTGGAATCCTACGACAGAAAGACCAGCGTAGTGCTGGGAAAGAAAAAGATACGGGTCAAGGCCAGACTCGATGTGGAGGAACAGAGACTTTCCAATTACCATTTCGCACGCATTAATCAGTACACTCTGATTAATATGCTGCAGATACGCAGTATGGAAGGGGATGAGATTCGTATGGCTAACGGCGAGAAGCTGTATATCAGCAGCAGCCGCAGAAAGCTGTTTATGGAAAAGTACAGGCAGTTTGCTCAGGAAAATTTCAGCGTTGTATGACAGATCAGGTATAGCGGATTAGGTATAGCGGATCAGGTATGACAGATCATGCATGACAGATGAGATACGACAGATGAGATACGACATATAAGAAAACCGGAATAATTCGGAGAAGCCACTGTGAAAAAAGGCTGCTTCTTCCAAATTATTCCGGCTTTTTTATTCCAATCAGATAATCCTCATGGTAAGACCGTAAGTTTTGCTTTTCCCTGTTTCCAGCTTCTGTACATGATTCTTATGTACGAATTCATCATCTTCCGTTGCGTAGATACCGGAACCGTTCCATGGCTCCACGCACAGGAATGGGGCTTCTGCCGGGTAAGGGGTCCAGAATGCGACTGTTTCAAAGCCAAGGAATCCCACCTCGATACCGTGTCCCGTATTCTTATTGATAATGGATACTTTCCTTGAGTTTAAGTCGTCAAAGTATACAGCGTCATCCTTGAACAGCTCCCTTGTGAGCGGCAGCCTGCGGCTGTGATCGAGACGGGGAACTCTGTGGGAGGGGTCAAACTGTAAATGTTCCAGATCGTAAACCATGCTGGATGCGGTCTCTTCCTCTTCGAATTCCAGTTCGTAATCGGTGAAGGAAGCGCCTTCCTCCATCGGACAGTTAAATCCGGGATGAGCGCCGAGGCAGTAGTAGATGGTCCTGTCATCGGTGTTGGCTACGCAGTATTCCATGGAAAGCATGCCGTTCTCAATGACATAAGTTAAGGAGAGGCGGAAGGAGTATGGATAAATGGCTTTCGTCTCTTCCGTATCGTGAATCTCAAAGGTAACCATGGTATCGGACTGTCTGGTGACCTGGAAATCTACATCGCGGCAGAAGCCGTGTTTTTCGATATGGTAAGTCTCCCCCTCAATAATAGTTTGGTTATTCCGGCAGTTTCCTACAATAGGAAACAACAGCGGGGAGCAGCGGTTCCAGAATTTCGGGTCTCTCTGCCAGATGTATTCTTTACCGGTGCTGTCCTTATAGGAGATTAACTGGGCGCCGATGCTGTCAATGACAGCGGATCCGTTGGAATCAAAGATCGTTACGAGCATAAAATTTACCTCTTTTCTTCTATATTAATTATTTTGACTTTGCCAGGCTTCTGGAAGGATGGTACTGACCGCAGCTTTCGCGGCTGGCCAGGTAGTACGGCAGATTCATGCGGATCGGAAGGCGGTGGCCGCCCTCGATGCGGTCAATCAGGATTTTCGCCGTCATCTGTCCCATCTCCTCCACCGGCATGTGAATGGTGGTCAGCATGGGGGAGAGATACTGGGCCGTATCGATATCATCGATGCTGATGATGGAGACATCCTCCGGAATCCGGCATCCCGTTTCCTGAATGGCTCTCATGGCTCCGATGGCCGTCACATCATTGCTGCAGAAGAGGGCGGATACATCGACACCCCGGCAGGTCAGCTGTCTGGCGCCGCGGTAGCCGCCTTCCGATGACAGAGGGACATCTGCTACGTATTCCTTCTTCAAGGGAATGCCGCCTGTGTTCAGCGCGGTACAGTATCCGGTGTAACGGTCCTCATCCCTGGTCTCACCGATGTATCCGATTCGCGTGTGGCCGAGGCTCATAAGGTGGTTCATAGCGGTCAGCGAGGCCTGGTAGCCGTCGCTGATAACCTGGTCGTACTTTGCATCCAGAATATTCAAACCGGTATAGGCGACGCAGTTAAAATACTTCTTTAAAAAGCTGAGCGTCTGTTTGTCGCACCGTCCCAGCACTACAACGCCGTCCACATGGTTGTCCGTAATGAGACGGAAGGTGTTGGGATGATGGATGTCAATGGCGGTAAAGGAGTACTTGAGCACATAATTATGCTTAAATGCCTCCTGTTCAATACTGCGTGCCAGCGTGGAGAAGAAAAGGTCCGATTTGGAATCCTCCGTCCGGGCAAAGAGACAGGCAATCGAGCGGGAGAGCGGTTCGGGAGAATCGGTGCCTCCCATCTTCAAATCGCGGGCCGTGCTGTTAGGAGTATATCCAGTGCGCCTCACAATCTCCCAGATCCGGTCCTGCACCTCTTTGCTGGCCGCATTTGTGCTGTTTTTATTGATGACCCGGGAAACCGTGGAGATGGATACGCCGGCTTCTTTGGCGATTTCTTTCAGTGTCATAAACCAGCCCCCTTTACTTAAGTTTAACATCCTTATTATTCATGCCAGTTTATCATAAGTATACACGAAAAATGGTCAAAATGCCATAGGTGAATGGTCAAACGTTTGCGTGAAGTTTTATCTTTACGGTTACGCAAACGTTTGACTAAATAAGAGGTGCTAAATTTATACAATGTGTTATAATATACACATAAAATAGAGATGTGTATTGGGGAAAATCACAAAGAAAGGGGATTTACAAATGTCTTTTGGGAATTCTGAAAACAAAAAGAAGAAGGACATCGTTGCCGCAATACCGAACTGGGGTTGGCTGCTGATATCATTTTTGGTTGCCATTGTGCTTTGGTTCTGGCTTTCGGTCAATCCGTCTACCGCAAGAAGTTTTCCATTTTTACCGGAGGTAGTCAAATCACTGAAAACTATGATTGAGAGAGGGGTTCTGTGGAACGACTTCTCCAGCAGTATGATTTCCGTCATTCTGGGATTTGTCCTTGGCTTTATCACAGCAGTGCCCATCGCGTTTATGATGGCATGGTACCGTCCGGTGCGCTACATAGTAGAACCGTGGATTCAGTTTATTCGTAATATTCCGCCTCTGGCTTACGTACCGCTTGTTGTTATCGCAGCAGGCGTCGGCAGAAAGCCACAGGTTATCGTTATCTGGCTTGCAACTTTCTTAATTATGTGCGTTACCATTTATCAGGGCGTCCGCAACGTGGATGAGACACTGATCAAGGCCGCCCGGGTTCTGGGAGCAAAAGACAGAGATATTTTTGTGAAGGTTATTTTCCCGGCAACCACCCCATTTATCATCACGGCAGTCCGTCTCGGCGTATCCGTTGCACTGACAACCTTAATCGCCGCAGAATCGACAGGCGCCGTAGCAGGACTCGGTATGAGAATCCGTTCTTTAAACAACAGCTTCGATGTTCCGCCGATGCTTCTCTACATCATTATCATCGGTATCATCGGAATTACGAGTGAAAAGATCATCAAATATCTGGAAAGGAAGTTCACGGGATGGCAGGAAACGAGAGAAATATAAAGGTTAAGATCGATCATGTGGAGAAGATCTATGAAGGCCGCAAGGGCCGTATGGTGGCGTTAAACGGCATTGACCTGGATATTATGGAGAATGAATTTATCTGCGTGGTCGGCCCTTCCGGCTGCGGAAAGTCTACCCTGCTGAATATTATCGCAGGCCTTCTCCCGGCCACCTCCGGCGCCGTTTACGTAGACGGCAAGAAGGTGGAAGGCACCGGTACGGAACGAGGCGTGGTTTTCCAGCAGTATGCCTTATTCCCATGGCTGACCGTATTAAAGAATGTTATGTTTGGCCTTAAATTAAAAGGTATGAACGACGCACAGGCCAGGGAAATCGCCATGAAGTACATCAAGATGGTGGAGCTGGAGGAGTTCGTGGACGCATACCCGAAGGAACTGTCGGGCGGTATGAAGCAGAGGGTGGCGATCGCCAGAGCCTATGCGGTGCAGCCGGAAGTGCTTCTCATGGATGAGCCCTTCGGAGCGCTGGATGCGCAGACGAGAACCCAGCTTCAGTCAGAGCTGACAAAGACGTGGCAGGAAGAGAAGAAGACCTGTTTCTTTATCACCCATGATGTGGAGGAGGCCGTTATTCTGGCCACCAAGGTCATTATTATGAGCGCGAGACCGGGCCGCATCAAAAAGATTGTGGACATCAATCTTCCGTATCCGCGTACGCAGGAGATGAAGATGGAGCTTCCATTCCTGGATTTAAAGACGTATATCTGGGGCGAGGTTTATCAGGAATATCTGGAAGTGCGTAAATAAGGAGTGTTTATTGAAATGTTTTATAAAAACCAATGTTATATAAAAACCAATGTTTTATAAAAATCATTTTAAGGAGGAAAACATTATGAAGAAGGCATTACCATTAATTATGGCGGCTCTGGTAGCTGCATCACTGGCAGGCTGCGGAAGCACCAAGACAGAGGCAACAACAGCGGCACCTGCGGAGACGACAACGGCCGCAGCGGCGGAGACGACAAAGGAAGAAGCAAAGGCTGAGGAGACAACAGAGGCTCCTACAGAAGCCAAGGCAGAGCCGATCACCATGAATGTGGCATATATGCCTAACTACGGAAGCTTATGGTCCGTGATGACGGCAAAAGAAAAGGGCTTTTTCGACGAGGAAGGCATCACCGTTAATCTCGTAGAATTCGCAGACGGTCCTACCATCATCGCAGCTATGGAGTCCGGCAGCATCGATGTCGGCTACATCGGACAGGGCGCTCATAAGCTTTGTGTCAACGGCCAGGCGAAGATCTTTGCTCTGTCCCATATCTCCAACGGCGACGCTTTAATCGGCGGCCCCGGATTCACAAAGGTTGAAGATTTAAAGGGAAAGAAAGTTGCTTATTCTTCTGGTACCTCCAGTGAAGACATTCTGGTCAACAGCCTGACAAAGGCCGGCATGACCATGGATGACATCACAGCCGTAGATATGGACGCATCCGGTATCGTAACCGCTATGATTTCCGGCGGTGTTGACGCATGTGCCACATGGTCACCAAACAGCTTGAAGATTTTAGAGGAAGTAAAAGATTCCACAAAGATCTGTGACAACTTAACCTTCTCTGATACGACAGTATCCCTTGCAAGCTGGATTGCAACACCAAAGTATGCAGACGCGAACCAGGATAAGATCCTGCGCTTCACAAGGGCTTTATTCAAAGCCATGGACTATGCTGCAGACGATCATTACGATGAAGTTGCCAAGTACGTATCCACGCAGACAGCAACCGATTACGACAGCGTTTACGCACAGCGCGGCGACGCAGACTGGCTGACAGGAAAAGAAGTAGCAGAAGGCGCCAAAGACGGCACCGTTGAGAATTACTACAAGATTCAGCAGGATAACTTTATCAAGGCCGGCGCTGTAGAGAAAGAAGTTCCGGTAGCCGATTACGTTATGCTGGATAACATGATTGAAGCAGGCAAGTAAGAGTAAACAGTAACACACAGGTGAAGAGAGTGTCCCGGAAATTCTATTTCCAATTCAGAGGCACTCTCTTTTCTAAGGCGGGATGGCGAAATGCATATCTGAACGCATTTTCAATCCCTCCGACAGTAGACAGGAGGAAAATGATGAGTCACGCATATTACCAGTACAACAAAGAGCAGCTTTTAAAGGAACCCAGGCTCCCGCTGATCTGCATGCCGGATAACGCCACGGTTTTCCAGGCAATGGCAAAGGAGATGTTTGAAGAGATCGAGGCAAACAATCAGGCGGGAAAGAAGACGGTTTTTATCTGCCCGGTCGGCCCGGTTGGCCAGTACCCCTATTTCGTAGACATGGTCAATGAAAGGAATTTAAGTCTCAAGGATACCTGGTTTATCAACATGGACGAGTATCTGGACGACGATAAAAAATGGATTCCCGTGGATCACCCTTTAAGCTTCCATGGCTTCATGGAACGGACTGTCTATACGAAGATCAAGCCGGAACTCATCATGCCGGTAGAGCAGAGAGTATTCCCGGACCCTGAAAATGTAGGCTACATACCGGAACTGATCGAGAAGCTGGGCGGCGTCGATATTGCCTTCGGCGGCATCGGCATCAATGGCCATGTGGCGTTTAATGAGGCAGATCCGTCTCTTTCACCGGAGGAATTTCTGGCGCAGAAGACGCGGGTTCTCACCATCACACCGGAGACGAGAACGGCTAACGCCATCGGCGATTTCGGCGGAGCGCTGGAGGATATGCCGCATTACTGTGTGACGATTGGAATCTACGAGATCGCCCACGCGAGAAAGATCCGTCTGGGAGTGTTCCGCAACTGGCACAGAGCGGTAGTGCGCCGCACGGCCTACGGGGAACCATCCACCGATTTCCCGGTGAGCTTATTGCAGAACCATCCGGATATTACGCTGACACTGACGGATTACGTGGCGGCGCTGACGGACTGAGAGATACAAAGACGGACTGAGAAAACAAAGTTATTGATACAGACTGGCGACAGAAAAGAAAGTGAGGATATAGACAATGCCATTGATTCCCTTAAGACCTCTGATGGAGGCAACGATAAAATACGGATTCGGCCAGGGGGCGTTTAATGTAAACGCGGTAGCCCAGGCAAAAGCAGCCATTGAAGTGCACGAGATGTTCCGTTCCCCGGCCATTTTACAGGGGGCAGACTTAGCGAACGGCTTTATGGGCGGCCGTACCGACTTTATGAATGCGACACTGGAAGATAAGAAGATCGGCGCGAAGAATATCGCGGACGCCGTAAAGAAATATGGGGCAGATTCGGATATTCCCATCGTCCTGCACTTAGATCACGGCCGTGATTTTGATTCCTGTGTGGCGGCGATCGAGGGCGGATATACCTCTGTTATGATCGACGGTTCCTCCCTGCCATTTGACGAGAACGTGGATCTGACGCGAGAAGTGGTAAAATATGCACATGCGAGAGGCGTCAGCGTAGAAGGAGAGCTGGGCGTTCTGGCCGGCGTGGAAGATCATGTATTCTCCGCGTCCTCCACCTACACTAACCCATTAAAGGCAGTGGAATTCTTCCGTAAGACCGGCGTGGATGCACTTGCTATCTCTTACGGAACCATGCATGGCGCTTCCAAGGGAAAAGACGTAAAGCTGAGAAAAGAGATCGCCACGGCGATCAGGGAGTGCTTAAGCCATGAAGGCATCTTCGGCGCACTCGTATCTCATGGTTCCTCCACGGTGCCGAAATACATAGTAGATGAGATCAACGCTTTGGGCGGAGAACTGACGAATGCCTACGGTATTTCCATTGAGGAGCTGCAGGCAGCCATTCCGTGCGGCATCAATAAGATCAACGTGGATACGGATATCCGTCTGGCAGTCACAAGAAACATGAAGGAACTGTTTGTAAAATATCCGGAGCTTCGTACCAGCGCTTCGATCGGAGAAATCTATGAGCTGCTGGAGGCAAAGAAGAGCCAGTTTGACCCGCGTGTCTTCCTTCCGCCAATCATGGATACGGTTATGAAGGGAACAATTCCGGACGATGATGTGGCGGCGATTGTAAACTGCGTCGAGCGCGGCGTAAAGGAAGTAGTAGGAACGCTGATCGTACAGTTCGGTTCCTTCGGCAAGGCGCCGTTAGTGGAGCAGGTGACGCTGGAAGAGATGATTGAACGGTATAAGAAGAATTAAACAGAGTGTTATATGGCCCGGCAGAAGGTCCTGAGAGGGAGCGATGCCGGGCTTTTTCTGTGGGTTGCTTTTTCCATAAGGCCTGATTATACTGGAACTAGATCAGGAGGGGGGAAGACGATACACTGTGGAACAAAGTAGCAACGGAAAAGGAGGGAGTGTTATGCTGTCTAAGCGCCAGTTAAAGATACTTATGGAATTTTGTTCCAGTCCGGGCGCGGTTTTTTCATCACAGTACTTTTCAGACAGGCTCGAAGTGAGTATCAGAACTGTGAAAGCTGATTTTGACGTGGTAAAAGAGGCCCTGGACCGGGATGGAAGCGCCGTTATTCTGTCGATGCCTTCCAAAGGCAGTATATTAAAGGTGCTGAATCAGGAGAGATTCCAGGAACTGACGGAGAGAATCAGAAGAGAATATTCAGATGAATTTCCGCTGACAGAACAGCCCATGAGGGTAAAATTAATGATATCCAGGCTGCTGGGAACGAACCAGTATCTGACCAAAGAATGGCTGGAAGAGGAGATGGCCGTGTCGGAATCTACGCTTTATCTCGATATGAAGCTTGTCAGAAAGACCATTGAGCCATACCAGCTGACCATGTCTTACGAATCCGGAAGGGGGTATAAGATCGGGGGCCTGGAAAAGAACAAGAGGCAGTGTCTCATTAAGGAAAATATCTATACACTGCCGGCCGGAAACAGGAACAGAAAATCACTGGAGATGAAGACTGTCACCATGATTGAAGAGATTATCGTAGAGACGCTGGTGGACTACGAGTTTAAGATTTCGGATACTCTGTTCCGGGAACTCATTGTCTATGTGGTATTGTCGATTGAACGTATGCTGGGGGGGAATTTTATAAGAAAGAAAAATACGAACGAGAGTAACACCAGCAGTGAACGGGAATATGAGATTGCAGAGCGTATCCTGAGACGGAGTGCAGTGAAGCTGAATTTTCCGGTGATGGAGGATGAGATCGGACTGCTGGCTATCTATTTAAAAGGAACAGGGGACTACGACAGAAAGAGTGGAATTCCTCAGGAGGTGAATGATTTTATCACCGATTCCCTGTCCCTCATCCACCAGGAATTCAGTGTGGATTTTACCGGAGATGTGGAACTCAATATCTTTCTGTGCCTGCATTTTATTCCTCTGCTCACCAGGCTGCAGAATGATATGCAGCTGGACAATGAGATGCTGTATGAAATCAAACAATCATTTCCGTTTGCCTTTGATATTGCAATCTATTTCTCTCTGCTCATTCAGAAGCGGTATGGAAAAAAGATTGTGGAAGGGGAAATATCGTATTTTGCACTCTGTTTTGCCTATGGGCTGGAAAACTTAAATGCGGAAGAGAATGCGAAGAGCATCCTTGTTATTACTCCGTTAAAGCAGAGTGAAACCATTCTGATCAGGCAGAGAATCAATCAGTGGTTTAAAAATCAGATCGCCTGCCTGGATTTTGTCAATCAGGTTGATCTACCGGCCGTTGAACTGCAGAAATATGACGCAGTATTTACGACCCACAGGAAGCTTACAGGAGCGGTGAAGGATCTCGCGGTTCGCATTCGTATGTTCCCCAGCGAGCAGGACTTTCTCCGGATGAATATGGCAATTAACGGGTATACCAGTGCCGAATCCGTGCTGTCAAAATTCCATGAGGATCTTGTTTTCATGGGGGAAGCAGGCTCTAAAGAGGACATACTGGAACGCCTTCTGACACTGGCTGAGGAAAAGTATGAATTGTCCCCGAGGTTCAGAACTGAAATCCTGGCCAGAGAAGAACTTGGAAGCACCTATTTCGGCAATAAGATTGCCATTCCCCATCCCCTCTGCCCGATTACAGAGGAGACCTTTGTGGTAGCCGGTCTTCTGGACCGGGAGATCAGCTGGTCTGAGAGTGAGAAGGTCCGCATTGTTTTAATGGTATCCGCGGAGGCCAATAACCCTAAGGCATTCCAGCTCTGGCATTACCTTTCTTCCCTGGTATGCAATAAAAAGCTGGTAAACGAACTTCTTTCAGATTTAAGCTATGAAAATCTACTGAATCAATTAACGGAATCCCTCCGTGATAAATTCTGAAATATTAATTATCTGCACGAAGCTTAGTGAAATACATTAAATTTTCTGCCTCTATAGGTGTGCTATACTTAAAACCATAGAGGCCGACAGGAAAGGAGGTGGAGAGGTGACCGGTGTTTTAATTGCGACTCATTATAATATAGGGAAAGCAATTCTGGAGACTGCCGATATGGTGATTGGTCCGCAGGAGCAGGCAGAGGCCATCGGTATTTATGGCGATATGGATCCCTGTTTTTTTGGAGAAGAGATCCTGAACAGGATTGAGAGCATGATGGCAGGAGGATGTGATGAGGTTCTCGTTCTGCTGGATTTATTTGGAGGAACGCCGTGTAATGAAACCGTAAAGCTTCTGCGGGAGCACAAGCTTCAGGTATTAACAGGGTTAAATCTTCCGATGGTCTTAAGCGTCCTGCTTGCAGACCGTCACGTGGTGACAGCCGCCGGGTTACTGGAAATTGGAGAAAAGAGCGGCCGGAAAGGAATTATCAATGTTACTGGGAGAATCGCTTTAATGAGCGGTTCTGATGATTGTCACGGTGACCCGTGCAGGACGCATACGGGTGATCGATAGAAAGGGGGGACATTTATGGCTGTTGTACTGGCGAGGATTGACGACAGACTGATCCACGGGCAGGTTATGACCTCATGGGTGAACTTTACGGGGGCGAATAAGATTATTGTCATTGATGATGTGACGGCAAAGGACAGTTTCCTGTGCATGACGATCAAATCGCTGGTTCCATCCAACATCAGGGCGGAGGTATATACCAGGGAACAGAGCGTGGAGGCGTTCTTAAGCCAGAAAGAGAGCGACAAAATTATCGTTCTGGCTAAAACGCCGGAGCCATACGTCTACTTGCAGGAACACGGGGTTTCATTTGATCACATCAATATCGGGGGTATGGGAATTAAAAAGGGAAGAAAAACTATCTATAAAAATATATCCGCTTCCGATGAGGAACTTACGATGCTGAAGACTCTGGCAGACAATGGGGCCAGGGTATACATACAGATGGTCGCTGAAAACCCGAGAATGGAGCTCGACAAAATCATCTGAGGGGGGATTTACGTATGCAGATAACAATATTTCAGGCTATTTTAATCGGTATTGTGTATTATTTGGGAATTATCGGGACTCCGTGGACCACAGTACTCGGTTCCGCGAGTTTGTTCCAAAAGCCGCTTGTGGCAGGTACACTTGTAGGTTTGATTCTGGGAAGACCGGCGGAGGGCGTCATCATTGGAGCGGCGATCCAGCTTCCCTATATTGCATTTATCTCAGCCGGCGGTACCGTACCGGTTGATCCGGGACTGGCAGGGACCCTGGGGACGGCCCTGGCCATAGCGGGAAATGTAGATCCGGCCACCGCAATTACGCTGGCGGTGCCGCTGGGACTATTAGGAACTATTATTTGGGTGGTACATATGACTGTTGATGTCACATTTGTTCATATGGCCGACAAGGCTGCCAGCGAAGGAAATTTAAAGAAGATCTGTTTCCTCCATGTAGTGCCGCCTCAGATATTTGTATTTATTATCAGTGTGATTCCTGTTATGCTGGGAGCGTATTTCGGAGCTGAGTATGTGGGCAATTTCATTGCTATGATCGGGGATAAACCGCTTCATGTGCTTCAGGTAATCGGCGGAATTCTTCCGGCACTGGGAATCGCGATGAATTTACGCTCCATAGGAAGACCGAATACTCTTTTATTCTATTTGCTGGGATTTATTCTGTCCGTTTATTTACAGCTTGACGTCATTGTCATTGCGGTCTTAAGCTTCATTATCGCTTACTTCTATACCCAGTTTAAAGAGGGAAGATCAGAAGGAGGTGCCATCTTATGAGTGAAAAACAGGTAAAGACATTAACGAAAAAGGATGTTGTGGGTTCCTTCTGGCGATGGACATTTTTCAGTCATGCTAACTATAACTATGAGCGTCTTGCGGCTACCGGATTCGTACACGCAATGGCACCGATTATTGAGAAACTGTATGGAGATGATCCGGAGGAATATAAGGCTGCGCTGGAGCGCCACATGGAATTCTATAACACAGAACCGCATTTTGGCGGCGTCATTAACGGCATGGTCATTGCCATGGAAGAGCAGCGGGCTAACGGAGCAGAGATATCTGACGAGGCCATTAACGGTATTAAGACGGGCCTAATGGGACCGTTTGCAGGAATTGGCGATACGTTGTGGCAGGGGACATTAACGCCGATTTTGCTGTCGATCGGTATATCACTGAGTGCAGGAGGAAGCTTGTTCGGACCATTTGTCTACTCGGTGCTGATGATGGGTATCATGCTTTCCATTGCGTATTACGTGTGGATGCAGGGCTATAAGCTGGGGCGAGAGGGAATTCAGAAGATTATGGCCAGTGGTCTGATTAAAAAGGTGATTACAGGGGCTTCTGCAATCGGAGCCATGGTAATGGGGGCACTGACGGCCCAGTTTGTTGCCCTGTCAACTCCGGTTATGATCCATTTAAGTGACGGCGAGCTTGCGGTTCAGACAGCGATTTTGGATAAGCTGTTCCATGGCCTTCTTCCACTGGCCCTGACACTGATGACGCTTTATCTGCTGAAGAAAAAGAAGATGAAATCCATGCAGGTTATGGTGATTTTAATCGTACTCGGCTTAGTCGGCGGTCTGTTCGGTATTTTCTAAACAGGGAGGTAAACATGGAAGACAATTTGATGACCTTGACAACTGAGGAACGAAATCCGCGGACTATGGATATGAGCCATATGGAAGCCGGAGAAATAGCGGCTGTTATGAATGAGGAGGATTATCGCTGTGCGGCTGCAGTGAAAGAGGCTCTTCCTCAGATCGTAAATGTGATCGATACCTGTATTTCCACTATATCAGGCGGAGGCCGCGTATTTTTTATTGGAGCAGCTCATTCCGGTTATCTGGGACTTTTGGATGGATATGAGACGAACGCCACCTTTGGGACAGAGAACCAGTTTATTCCCATCGTAGCTGGGCATTTCTCAGATATTATGAAGACGGAGGGAGGTGCAGAGGACTCTGCGGAGAGCGGAAAAGCAGATTTAGAGGCTTACGGTATTGACGAAAAAGATTACTGCATTGGCCTGAGTGCCTCCGGAAGAACGCCATATCCCATTGGTGCGCTGACTTATGCCAGGAAATGCGGGACGAGAACTGCAGCGATTATCAACAATTACGATACACTTCTTGGGCGTGTTGCGGATGATGTGGTGGAACTGGTAGCCGGAGCTGAGGTAATTACGGGATCTACACGGCTGAAAGCGGGCACCTGTATGAAAATGGCACTCAATATGATTACTACGGTTACCATGGTAAAGCTGGGTAAGGTGTACAGCAATTTAATGATCGAAGTGCCTCCGATCAGTGACAAAATGAGAAAACGCCTCCTGTATATCCTGCAGCAGGCATCCGGGTGCACGAAAGAGCGGGCGAAGGAGCTGATGGAGGAGACGGAGTACGATATTAAGCTTGCATTGATAATGGCGAAGAAATCAATCGGTCTTGAACAGGCAATTAAGGTGTTTGAGGAATGCGGGGGAGATATTAACCGGGTGATATAGGCGGAATAGAATATAGTAACAGGGAGAAGCCCTATGGCTGCCGAATGGCAGTTGTGGGGCTTCTCTACGGTTTTCATGATATGATCGGAAAGATTAAACAGAAAAGCTTCTCTCCCCGATTGACAAAAGTCCATAAACAGTATAATATTTAATTAAAATAATTAAATAAGTCAGACGATCAAAATAAACTCAGGAGAAGGAGGCAGATCAAGTGGTTGATTTAAGGGGAAATCCGTTTTATCTGGATGAAGCAGGGGAGCGGTGGGTAAAGGAAACCGAGGCCGCCATGACGCCGCATGAAAAGGTATGCCAGCTCTTTGCAGACCCGCTCATGGGAAAAAGCAGGGAGGAGCTGATTCAGTTCCTGGAAGAGTATCCGCTTGCGGCCATTCCGTTCAGGGCCGCACTCTATGGCAACGAGGAGGCTCAGGATATCATGGCAGAGCTTCAGGAGCGTGCAAAAATTCCTTATCTCTACGCGGGAAACTGTGAGTCCGGTCCTAACGGCGCGCTGAAAGGGGGAACCCTGGTGGCTTCCGGGGCGCAGGTCCGGGCGACGAGAGACGCCCGTTATGCCTATGAGGTGGGGCGGATTACAGGCAGTGAGACATCTGCAGTGGGGTATAACTGGACGTTTGGTCCGGTGGGGGACATCTATGGCAACTGGAGAAACAGTCTGATTAATACGAGGGCCTACGGCAGTGACCCGCAGTTTGTCAGCGACTGCGTGGAGGCATATAATAAGGGGTGTATGGAATACGGCGTAGTGCCGTGCCTTAAGCATTTCCCGGGGGATGGCTGGGAAGAGAGGGACCAGCATCTAGCCATATCAAACAATGGTCTGACTTGTGAAGAGTGGGATGAGACGTATGGGAAAATCTATCAGACGGCGATTGATCATGGTGTGTTAAGCATCATGGCGGCCCATTTTACGCTTCCCGCTTATCAGAAGAAGCTGAATCCGCAGCTGGAGGAACGGGATATGAAGCCGGCCTGCCTTTCCAGAGAGCTAATCGGGGGGCTTTTGCGCGGCCGGCTTGGGTTTCATGGTCTTGTGGTAACAGACCAGACGAAGATGATGGGATATTACGGAATGAGCCGTTTCGATGCAATACCTCTGTCGATTGCCTGCGGCTGCGATATGATATTGGGAATCAATGATATAGAAGAGGACGTGGAGGCGATGAAAGCGGGCCTTAAGTCGGGAATCGTGACAGAGGAGCGGCTTACGGAGGCAATTTACCGGATCCTGGCCTGCAAAGCGGCGATCGGACTTCACAGAAGGAAGGAGAGCGGCAGTTTTCATCCGGGAAAAGAGGCACTGGCGCGAATCGGATGCAGAGAGCATCTGGAGACGGCGAGAGAGGCATCGCAGAAGGCTGTCACACTGGTCAAGAATACGAAGGGACAGCTTCCTCTGTCTCCGGAGGTTTATAAAAAGATCGGGGTGTTTGTCCTGTCCGGCAATGTGGGAAGTCTGAATTCTTCCTACGGCCAGGGAGTCCAGTCAGGAGGTAGCGATCAGATTACGGAGCGGATTCTGGCGGCGTTGAAGAAATACGGCTATGAACCGGAGCTCATGGTATCTTCTGTCAATAAAGGGAAAATAGCGGATTTTAAGGCCAGGTATGACGCGGTGATGATCTTTGCGGATATTACCAGCTTCGCACAGACTAATTCAGTAAGGCTGTTTTGGCCGCATCCCATGTCGAGCTGTTATCCCTGGTACATACATGACGTTCCCACTGTATTTACATCCTTTAATTATACGAACCATCTCGTCGATGTGGCGAGAGTACCGGCCTTCATAAACGCATACAATGATACGTCGGAAACAGTGGATGAGACGGTAAAGCGCATTGCGGGGCTGGCTCCATTTGAGGGGAAATACGACGAGGATGTCTGGTGCGGCATGTGGGACACACATTTTTAGACTGCCCGTCAGGGGAAAGGGGGTCATGAATTGGAATTAATTATTGAAAACGCGCATCAAAATCACGAGGTAATTCAGTTTGCGGAAAAGGAACTGAAGGATTATTGGAAAAAGATGCAGGAGAAGAGCGATGCGCTTCAATTGCCGGGAAGCTATCGGCTGAGGCTGGAACTGGCAGCAGGAGGAGAAAGCTGTCATGAAACGGAACAATCCGCGATGGCTCCGGATGGATATGTAATTGATACCGGAGAACAGGGCGGCGTGATCGCCGGAAATAATCCGTGCAGTGTGCTAATCGGTGTATACGCCTGGCTCCAGTCCGCCGGCTGCCATTTCCTGCGGCCGGGGAGGAAGTATGAGATCATCGAGCCGCTATCCGGGCTGGCAGCACTTTCGATGACCGAGAAAAAGACGGCTTCCCTGCGCCATCGGGGAGTCTGTATCGAGGGCGCCGATTCGATGGAAAACATCCTGGACTTCATTGACTGGCTGCCCAAAATGGGATATAACTCATTTTTCCTTCAGTTTAAGCTTCCCTATACCTTTATGGCCAGGTGGTACCATCATGAAAACAATCCGATGCTACCGGAGGAGGAATTTGATACGGAGCGGGCGGAAGCGTATACGGAGACCGTGCGCAGGGAGATGAAACGGAGGGGACTGAAGCTTCATCAGGTGGGGCACGGATGGACAGGCGACGTAATCGGATTTCCGGCGGTGGAGTGGAAGCCAGCAACCCGGAAGCCAACCAGAGAAGAGACCGGCATGATGGCGCAGCTGAATGGGACACGAGCGCTGTTTCACGGAATTCCAATGAATACAAATCTTTGCTATTCCGATGAAACGGTAATGGAGGCATTTACCGATCAAATTGTCCGGTATGCGGTTCAGAATCCGGATATCAATTATCTCCATGTATGGCTGGCCGATGAGTACAACAACGTCTGTGAGTGTGATTCCTGTAAGAAGGAGCTTCCTTCCGACCAGTACGTCAGAATATTAAATCTGGCCGACCAAAAGCTTACGGAGGCAGGGAGCACCATGCGAATCGTTTTTCTGCTGTATCAGGAGCTTTTATGGCCTCCCCAAAAGGAGCGCTTTAAGAACCCGGACCGTTTTGTGCTGATGTTTGCGCCGATCAGCCGTACTTTTGAGGAGTCATACCAAATCCGTCCGGAGTATGGGGCCGTTATGCCATACCGGAGAAATGAGATCCGACTTCCGGTGGATTTGAATGAGAATATGGCTTTTCTGCGCGCGTGGCAGGAGATATTTCACGGGGACAGCTTTGTCTATGATTATCCGCTGGGCAGGGCTCATTACGGAGATTTCGGCTACGTCAGGCTGGCGGAAGTCATCGGCCATGATATAGAGCGGCTGGGGGATATGGGGCTGAACGGATATATCAGCTGCCAGGAGCTTCGCGCCGCGCTTCCGAATGCACTGCCGAACTACGTTATGGGAAAGAAGCTGTTTGATCCGTCCCTTTCAGAGGAACGGCTGGAAGAAGCTTATTTCTCGGCGGCGTATGGACGTGAGGGCGAACGGGTACGGGAGTACTTAAAGGCGGTGTCTGCCTTATGCAGCTGTGATTATTTCAATGGAAAGGGGCCGCGGGAGAACCGTGTTGTGGCAGACCGCATGGCTTCGCTTGAAAAAATGGCGCATGAGTTTCTGCCGTTTATCCGGGAACATGTGAAAAGCTGCGGAGACGAGAACCGAAGCTATTGGATTCATCTGGAATATCACTCCGAATACATCAGGCGTTTAGGAAAGGCGTTGTTTTATCTGGCAGCAGGAAAGCGGGAAGAGGCGGGAAAATCCTGGTCGGAGTTTTGTACCTTTCTGCAGCAGCATGAAATAGAGTTCCAGGAGTGTGTGGATGTATACCGTGTGATCGAGGTAGGACACCACTATACAGGATTTTAGCAGTGAAATTTAATTTGGAAAGGGTCGAAATTGCTTATGAAACAGGACTTCATATGCAGTTTCGGCCCTTCATTTGTAAGAAATAGATAAAAAATTAAAAAATATATTGACAAGTCATAGGCATAATGATATTATTTAATTAAATTAAAAAACTAATTCAAGCCGTAAGAAATTTTATCTGTGAGGTGGATTATGAAAGCAAAGACGGAGAATATGGGAGTGGAAGCTGTCACAAAACGGAATAAACGCCGGGAAAAGCTGATCTTAAACGGCTGGTGCTGGCTGTTTATGTCAATGTCACTTATTTTTTATATCCTGTTTCAGGGATATCCCATCATCTGCAGTATTCAGTACTCGTTTCTGGACTGGTCGGGTCTGACGAGCCATGCGGCTTTTATCGGACTTCAGAATTACGTGGAACTGATACATGACGAGCTGTTCTGGAATGCTTTTTTCAACAGCTTCAAATATACAATCATGATCGTTCCCTTGGAGCTGGCGGTATCGCTGTTCCTGGCATATATGCTGAACAACGAGGCGCTGAAGGGGAGAACTGTTTACCGGACCATGTACTTTATACCGGTTGTCACCACCGCGTCGGTCGTCGGTATCATCATGATCTTCCTGCTGGGTGTCCAGGGGCCGATTAACCATTTACTGGTCACGCTTCATCTGATCAAGGCGCCGATCAATTTCCTGGGAAATGCAAAATACGCCATGCCGACACTGGTTCTCATCTCTCTCTGGAAAGACTGCGGAACTTACATGATCTACTGGCTGGCAGGACTTCAGGGCGTTTCCAAGGACGTGTACGAGGCGGCCACCGTGGACGGAGCTACCCGGTTCCAGACATTTATCCATATCGTCCTTCCGCTTATCGCACCGGTCGGCGGAATCATCGCAATCCTGTGCGCGATCAATTCCCTGAAGGTATTTGATATCGTCAAGACGATGACCGAAGGCGGTCCCTTCTATGCGACCGATGTCATTGCCACTTACGTTTATCGTTCGGCGTTCTCCAGTGAGATCGGAATGCCGAGACTGGGATATGCCAGTGCGGCGGCAATCCTGTTTGGAATCGCGGTGATTGTGATCGGTGTCGTGTTAAATATCATCAAGGCGCGTTTGAACAGCAGGCGCGTATAGATGTCAGGAAATCAGGAGGTAAAGATGAACAGAGATAAGGCAAAGAGACAGGTGAAGACCCTGCTGAATCATGGGCTGCTGCTGATAATCGGTCTGGCATGGATCTATCCGTTTTTGTGGATGATATCCGCTTCCTTCAAGGACCAGAACGAATTCTTTAAAAATAAACTGGGACTGATTCCCCAGAATCCCACCTTTGACAATGTCACCAGAATCTGGGAGAAGGCACATTTCAATACATACTTCATTAACACGGTAATTGTAACATTTTTCGCGGTATTCCTCGTGCTGATCATGACGATGCTCGCAGGATATGCGATGGGAAGATATAACTTCGTGGGTAAGAAAGTGGTGATGATGGTTTTCATGAGCAGCATTGCGATACCGTTAGTCAGTACGATCATACCGACCTACGAGGTGATCAAGAGCATGAAGCTGGTCGGTACGAAACTGGGGCTGATCCTGGCTCAGGCCGGCGGCGCTCACGTGATTTTCCTTCTTCTCTTCTCCAGCTTTTTCGAGCAGATCCCCGGAGAACTGGAAGAGGCGGCAAAGGTGGACGGCTGTAATTTCTTTCGGACCTTCTTTAATATCATGATGCCGCTGACGAAGCCGATTGCAACGACCGTAGTCATCATGGAGACCATCTGGGCATGGAACGCATTTATGCTTCCACTGGTACTGACGCTTAATAACCCGTCTTCCCGTACACTGGCTGTCGGACTGTACGCGTTTAAAGGTGAAAATACCGTTGACTGGACCGGCATTGCGGCCGGCGGCGTAATCGCGGTTATTCCGATCATTCTGTTGTTTATCTGTCTGCAGAAATACTTCGTGGAAGGCATTGCGGGAGCGGTTAAGAGTTAATGAGTGCTCATTATAAGGAGGGATAAGATGAGACTTGGTTTTATGACAAACATCCTTGTGAAAAAAGGGATGGTGCAGCTGGATGAAATTGCGGAATGGGCGGCGGCCCAGGGCTTTGAAGACCTGGAAGTGGGACCTACCGTTCCGATGGAGAGAGAGCTGTTTGAGCAGGTTTTGGAGAAGGGGAAGGTGGCGATAACATCTCTTACCTACTGCAGGAATTTTCTCAGCACAGACAGCGGGGAAGCAGAAGCGCATATTGAGGAACTGAAAAAGAGGATTGCATTTGCAGGCGATCTTGGAATAGAAAAGATAGTGACTTCCACGGGCATTAATAAGACCCTGGAGGAGGGAATCTATGACAAGGCGGATTCAATCCGCAGGACACCGGCCCGAAGCCTGGATCAGTTTGTGGAGACCTTTGCTCCCATTGTGGAATACGCAGAGAAGAAAAATGTAAAGCTGGCCTTTGAGAACTGCCCGCTGATGGGAAATATCGCCATTTCCCCGGTGATGTGGAGAGAGATCTTGAAACGGCTGGACAGCAAAATGGTGGGGCTGGCCTATGATCCCTCCCATCTGGTATGGCAGTTTATTGATCCGTATGCTCCGGTGGCGGAGTTCGGGGAACGGATATTCCATGTCCATGCCAAGGATACGGAGATAAAAGAAGAGCGGTTGAAGGAGTGCGGGATTCTGACAGATTTCAGCTGGTGGAGCTACCGGATTCCGGGCCATGGACTTCTGGACTGGAGAAAGCTGACCGGAGAACTGGAAAAAGCGGGGTATCGGGGAACGGTCAGCATCGAACACGAGGATCCGGATTACGAGGATTCGCTGGAACTGGTGGAGAATGGTCTGATACTTGGAAAAGAATATTTAAAGGCATTTATTGGAAAGCGCTGAGAGGAGAAAAACAATGGTAAGAGTAGGAATTGTAGGAGTTGGAAATACGATCGGAATCGCAGGCAACCACATTGACGGGTATTTGAGAGTGCCGGAGGCGAAGATTACGGCCGTTTACGATATTATCAGGGAGAGGGCCGCCGGTTACATAGAGAAATTCGGACTGGAGGGGGCAAAGGCCTGCGAAAGCTATGAAGAACTTCTGGATCTGGTGGATGCAGTCAGCATCTGTACCCCCAATGCCTCCCACATTGAATTAACGGTTCAGGCATTGAAGGCGGGAAAACACGTCCTGTGTGAGAAGCCGTTTGGAGTCGATGCGCCGGAATGCCAGAAGGCATTAAATTATGCGGAAATGTCCGGCAGGGTCTGCATGATCGGCCTCTGCTACCGCGGAATTCCCGGGTATATGTATTTGAAGAAGCTGATCGATGACGGCTCCCTCGGAAAGATCTTTTATATTCGCCAGTCTCTTGGCGGAAACAGAATCGCCAATCCACAGGTAAAGCTGGAATGGAGGATGCAGAAGGAGTTATCGGGACCTGGAGCCATGGCGGACTTTGGAAGCCATATGCTGGACATCGGCGATATGCTGATCCGCGACACGGCGGGACCGATCACAGAGGTACAATGCATGAGCGGTATTATGGTGGAGGAACGCGACCGGGTACATGGGAACGGCAGGGGCAGTGTGGATAACGACGATGTGGCGATGTTCTCTGCCAGAACGAGGGATGGCGTCCTGCTCTCCTACACGGCCAGCAGAATCGGCAGCAGACATACGGTGGAGGTATACGGCAGCGGCGGAAACGCGGTATTTGACGGCGCCGACCATTTCTCACTGCAGATCCAGAAGAAAGATCCGGAGGGCGGATATTTAGGCGCGCCGGAGTGCGTAAAGGTTCCGGAGGAGATGTATCTGATTAATGAAAATGTTCCGAGAACACCGTTTGCGATCAATTTCTATTTTGAGATAAAACAGTTTATTGATGCAATTGAAAAAGGAACGCCGGTGGATACAGACTTCCAGAGAGGCATTTATATTCAGAAGCTGATCGATGCGCTGCAGGAATCTTCAGACTGCGGATGCAGTGTTCCCATTGACTTTGAATAGACCAGGAGGATTTTTAAAATGAAAATAGGCTGTCATGCCGTCCTGTTTACCGACAGGATCGCAAAGGAAACGGAAGAAGTATTAAAGGAATTTGAGAAGACCGGATGCCAGGGCGTGGAGATCGGCGCGCGTTTCTTCGGAGTCGAAAAGAGCAGTTATTTAAAGGAACTGCTGGATCAGTATCATTTGCAGCTGTCAGGACTTCATGTATCTGCACTGTGGACCGATCTTCTGGATGATCCGCAGAAGGTGGAGGATGCGGTTGGGAAGGCAGTGGAATTTCTGCAGGTTATGCCGAATAAGAATATTATTTTTACAGGTATGGCTCAGAACGACCCATCGCAGCATCCAGAAGAAGACATAGATCCGAGACTATCTGATCCGGCAGCGGCTGAGAAAATGGCTGGAAAACTGAACGAGATGGCAGCAAAGGCGAAGGAGAGTGGTGTTTCCGTCAACTATCATAACCACTGCTGGGAGTTTGACCAGGATGGCCTGCTGTTTATGGCGCTGATTCATCATGCTCCGGAGGTGCGGTTCGCACTGGATACCGGCTGGGCAGCCGGCAGCGGTTGGGAACCGGCAGATTTATTAGAGAAGTATCCGGACAGAATTTCATACGTTCATTTACGGGACTTTAAAAAAGAAGATATGGAAAAATGCAGGACATTTGCTGAAAAACAGGAAAACTATGTGGACCTGGGCAAGGGCAACATGGACTATGAAAGACTCCTGTCCGTAATAAAAAAGAATTTCGGAGACAATGGCTGGGCGGTCATTGAATATGAAAAAGGAAAGGTAGACTTTGAACGGTATACGAAGGCAGTTTCGTATGTTCGGGAAATTCTTGGGTAGGTGGTTAGTATGGTACATTTGGAATTCTATGACGGAAGCGGGCAGGCGTCTTGTGAAGAACTGAACGAGTACATGAGACAGAAGAAAGAAATCCTGACCCGGGCACAGGCCGGAGAAGAGCAGTATCGTGACAGTCTTGGATGGCTCAGCGTGGATGAATGGGCCGGAGAAGAGCGGATTACTGAGATCGAGACTTTCGCAAAAAGGGTCCGGGACGATGGGGATATCCTCGTGGTAATCGGAATCGGGGGTTCCAATCAGGCGGCCAGGGCAGTGACCTATGCGCTGCCTAGCCAGAGTAAGGTAAAGGTTCTGTACGCCGGAAACAATATATCTTCCGCGTATATGAAGCAGATTTTAGCGCAGTTGGACGGGAAATCCGTATATATAAATGTCATTGCCAAGAACTTTGAGACTATGGAACCGGGAATCGGTTTCCGGATTCTCAGGCAGTATCTGAGAAAACGCTATGGGGCAGACTACAACAGCAGGGTATTCGCAACCGGGACGAGAGGAAGCGAGCTGCAGGACCTGTGTGTGGCTCACGGTTATACATTTCTTGACTTCCCGGAAGACATAGGGGGACGGTATTCCGCCCTGTGCAATGTCGGGCTGTTCCCGGCCGCGGCGGCCGGAATTGATATTCGTGCCATGGTATCCGGCGCCAGGGATATGGAGCAGAATTTAAAGACGGCAGCAGGGGCAGAAAACAGTGCCTTTCAGTATGCCGCAATCCGTAATGTTCTGTATCAGAAAGGTTTCCGCATAGAGATGCTGGCTTCCTTTGAACCGAGGTATCAGTATTTCAATGGCTGGTGGACCCAGCTGTTTGCAGAGAGCGAGGGGAAAGAAGGAAAAGGGCTGTATCCGGTAGCTGTAAAATACTCGGAAGATCTGCATTCGATCGGCCAGTTTGTGCAGGAGGGGACTCCGGTGCTGTTTGAGACATTTCTGGATATCGAAAATCCGGACGAGGAACTGATTCTTGAGGCAGACGATGTGGACGACGGCTTCGATTACTTAAACGGGGCGGATTTGCGGGAGGTCAACAGAGCCGCGTTTTTAGCTACCTTTCAGGCGCACAGCGAGCGTCTTCCATGTGTCAGGCTTAAGATCGGTGAGTTGAACGAATACAGTTTTGGCCAGTTGTTTTACTTTTTTGAATTTGCATGCTACCTTTCCGGAAGCATGCTGGGGGTAAATCCATTTAACCAGCCGGGAGTGGAGAATTACAAGGGCTATATGTTTCAAGCGCTTGGAAAACATAAATAAAAGGAGGAAGTATTTTATGAAACTGAAGAAAATGGGGGCATTATCACTGGCTCTGGCAATGACGGTAACAGCCATGACGGGCTGTGCGATGCCGAGTACGGGGGGAAGCGACACGACAGCAGCGCCGACACAGGAGAAGACGGAAGCGCCGTCAAAGGACAGCAGTTCTGATACAACGGCGGCTGAATCGGATGAAAAGATTACTTTGCGGATTGTGGACTGGAGCGACAGTTCTCTGGCAAGAAGAGAGGAATTTAACAAGAAGTATATGGAGGATCATCCCAATATCACCATCGAATATACGATGCTGACGATTGACCAGTTTAAGAATACCATTGTTACTATGATAAAATCGGGAGATGGACCGGATTTATTCCCGATTCCGACTGGCATGACGTTAAGCACTGCTCTTAAAGAAGAGTGGTATCAGCCACTGAATGATTATGTGACGGAGGAATTTTTAGATACACTGGATCCGTCTGTATTCGAAGAAGGCGTAACCATGAAGGGAGAAGAACTCTATACAATTCCAGAAAATATGCCGGTCGTAAATTGTTTATTCTTCTATAACAAAGATGTATTGGACAATGCTGGTGTTACCAAGGTTCCGGAGACGTATTCTGAATTTGCAGAGGCGTGTAAAAAGATAACAGAAACAGGGAACGGTGAGGTATTCGGTCTGATTGAAGGCGGAAAACAGTTAAATCGTCTGGATATTCTGGCTCGCTCCTTAGCCGCTGTGGGAGGTGGAAAAGTCGCTCCCAATGCCAAGGTCCTGACTGTAGATGGGAAGGCTCCATATGACAGCGAAGCCATGAATGAGGCAATGGCACTGATGGAACAGTTGGTTTCTGACGGAAGTATTCATCCAGATACTGTGAATATCAGCGCTCCCGAGGCAAGGGAGATGTTTGCTCAGGGACAGGCAGGTTTCCTCTGCCAGGGGATGTGGTGTATTCCGCCGTGGGCGCAGAGTTATCCCGATTTAAAATATGGAGTAATGGGAGTTCCTGTTCCGGACAGCGGAGCAAAGGGCGGTGTTCAGCAGGTAGAAAGTGCTCCGTGGATGGGACTTTATAAACAGTCCAGGCATCCGAAAGAGGCTGCAGAATATTTAATGGCTCTATTTGATGAAGATTACGGATATCAGTCCGGTTGTGTGTCCGATGGAAACTATGTTTCAATCGTTCCGAGCGTCAATGAAAAATATATGACGAATGAAGTTATGAAGCAGTATTACGAAATTGCAAGTGAAATAGCAAAGGTGGTACCGGCAGCAACAACAAGAGATGAAAAAGCATATGACTTCTATGCGGAAGTAAAAGACGTACAACCGAGCCTGGGTGCCATATTGCAGGGGGTGCTTTCACAGAGTATTACAGACTATTCAAGTGAACTGAAAAAATTGTCAGAGGCTTCCACCGTGGAATGGCAGAGAGCATCCGAAGCTGTGGGCCTCGATTACGCAACATTTGATTTCCCGAACTGGGATCCGCTTAAGGATTATACAGAGGCAGATTATGCAGCATTAAAATAATACGCCGGACAGAGGATACGTAAGGCTTTTGCGTATCCTCTGCTTGTAATATGTCCTGAAATTCACTATAATGAAGGGATAGAATACGGAGTTGGAGGGAAAAAGATGACTGCACGCGGAACGAATCTGCCCAGAGTTAAAAAACAGAATGAGGCTCTGATCAAGGAGATAATCTATAAGTACGGTCCCATATCAAGGAGTAAGATCGCAGAGATGCTGTCGCTGACTCCGCCGACGATCACGACGAATGTATCGTCCCTGATTGAGAGGGGGCTGGTCTATGAGTTTGCGGCAGAGGATTCTGACGTGGAGGAGCGTTCCCTGGGACGTAAACCCATTAAGATCAATTTCATTCAGGACGCCAGATATGCTGTCGGAGTGGAGATGAATCCATACCAGACGGCGATCTGCATGCTGGATCTGCGTGGGAATGAAAAAATCAGCATGAAGTATCCGCCCATGAACGGGGGATACGTGGAAGAGATGGATACGCTCGCCCGCAATATTGACAAGCTGATTTCGGAAAGCGGCGTGGATCCGGAGAAGATACTCGGAGTAGGCATGGGCCTGCCGGGTTTCGTGGAATCCAAGGTGGGAATTTTAAGAGAAAGCTTTAAAGCTGAGTGGAACAATAAAAACATAGCGAGAGATTTGTCGCGGAGACTGGATATTCCGGTCCTGATCGAGAACAATGCAAGAGCGCGCGCCATAGGAGAGGAGATGTTCGGAAAGACTCTGAGGCCGGATTCCTTCGCATACTACCTGATTTCCTATGGTATTGCCTGTCCCCTGTTTGTGAAGAACCGGATGATTACCGGTGAAAATGCCAGCGCAGGAGAGGCGGGGCACATGGTAGTGGACATCAATGGCCCCAAATGTGAGACCTGCGGCCACAACGGCTGCCTGGAGGAGATGGCCAGCGAAAGAGCCATTCTTAAGAAGTGCAAAGCCGCAGTCAATGACGGCGTTGCCACAATGCTGACGGAGCTCTGTCCGGACATCGGGGAACTGACCATGAAGGACGTGCTGATGGCGGAAGAGTGCAACGACGCGTATGTAGTGAAGGTCATGGAGGAGGCAGTCATGTATCTGGGCGTAACACTGGCCAACATCATCAATCTCATCAGCCCGCCGTTAGTGATTGTGGACGGCTATATTATGAAGGTGAAAAGGAACCGGAGACAGCTGCTGGAGGAGACTAAGAAGCATATCTTTGGCCTGAACGATCAGGAGATTGAGATTGAGTTTATTGATTTCAATCCTCTTACAGGAGCCAGAGGCGGTGCGGCTCTGGCAATTAAACAATTTTTTATTAAGGAGTAAGAAGCAAGTGGAAAAGATAAAAGCTGGCATTATTGGATGCGGAAGGATTTCTTCCGTATACCAGGCCGCGTTTGAAAATATGAAGGAAGAGGTGGAAGTTGCCTTTGTGGTGGATAAGGAAGTATGCAGGGCCAGGAAGCTGGCTGCTGCATTTCCAGGCTGTGGCTATTCGGATAAGCTGGAAGATTTACTGAAGCAGCCGCTGTCCGTGGTTCACGTTCTGACACCGCATTATTTACATAAGGAGCATGCGGCCGCATGTCTCGATGCTGGGTTTCACGTTCTGACAGAGAAGCCGGTAGCCCTTACGACGGAAGATGCAGACGCCATGATCCGGGCGGCAGGCAGAAACGGAAGGCAGTTGGGTGTTATCTTTCAGAACCGCTATATCGAGGGCATTCAGGAAGTTAAAAAGCTGATTGAGCAGGGGGGATTCGGCCGAATCACCGGTGCGTTTTCTACATTAAACTGGTGGCGTCCCCCTTCGTACTATGAGTGCGACTGGAAAGGAAGCTGGGAAAAGGAAGGCGGCGGTGTGGTCATTGACCAGGCCATTCACAGCCTGGATCTGGTCCGCTATCTGATGGGCTGTGAACCGGTAAAGGTGAAAGGACATATTGACCGCAGAATCCTTACTAATATTGAAGTGGAGGATGTGGCAGACGCGGCTGTTACGTTTGAAAACGGAGCGGTCTATTCCTTTTTTGCGTGTAATTATTATACAAGCAACAGCCCGATCCGGGTGGAAATCAGCGGGGAAAATGGAACCGCGCTCTTGACGCAGAATGAAGTACTGATTCAGCTAAAGGGTCAGGAGCCGAGAACCATATATCCATCTGTTGGACCGGATGTCAAGGGCGAGGCGTACTGGGGGAATTATCACGAGATTCAGCTTCGGGATTTTTACCGTTGTTTAAGGGAAGGAAGACCGGTACCAACGGATCCGGAGGATGCGAAACGTACATTGGGGCTTGTTCTGGATATTTACCGTTCTTCCCGGGAGAACAGGGAGATTATAACGGAAAAATAAGCGACGGAAAGATAGGCATCGGAAAATAATGTAATTTTTATTTTGGAATGGCATGACTGTAAAGGTTATGCCATTCTTTTTTGTCACAGTAAACATATATCTTGTGTTCTGTTGGTATTGAGGCTGCAGGAGCGTCTGTTTTTCAAACTTGTAGGTCACACACCAGGCATCCGCACCACTGCTCAGGGAAGCGCCCAGAGGGAAAGGAGCAGCTCATAAATTGTACCTGTCGCTGCTGGTAAATATTAAAGTCTTCCGGGCTTAAATGCTTCTGTACCCGCAACTCCTCTTCTTGAGTCATCACAAAGAAATGGTGCTGCCGTCTGTGAACAGTTATTTGAGTTAGTTGGTAAAAAAATGTATAAAAATATATTGACAATACTGTTTGATGCCGGAAAGAAAGCACAATAATGCTGATGAAATAAAGATATTTTGATTTTAATATGTATTAATAATACAAAATGCTATTGACAAACACAAAATTGGATGCTAATATTTATTTAAATTAAAAAACTAATAACACTTAATAAAACATACAAGTAATTACCGGCACAAAAGTGAAAAAATACTTGAAAGGTGATTGATACGATGCGGTTAGAATTCTATAACGCAGATAGACGATTTACGCTCTGCAGGCTGAAACAGTATATGAAACAGGAAGCAGATATTTTGACAAAGGCACAGGCTGGGGAAGAGAAATATTCAGGTAATCTGGGATGGCTTCATGTGGAGGAATGGGCCGGAGAGAAGAATCTTCGGGAAATAGAGACCTGTGCAGGAAGAGTCAGGGAAGATGGTGAGATCCTGGTGGTGATTGGAATCGGCGGTTCCAATCAGGCAGCGAGAGCTGTGGTCGAGGCACTTTCCTGCGGCGGCCCTATGAAGATTTTATATGCTGGCAACAACGTATCGTCCCAGTATATGAAACAGCTTCTAAAGCAGCTGGAAGGAAAATCTGTCTATGTGAATGTCATAGCGAAAAACTTCGAAACGCTGGAACCGGGTATCGGTTTTCGAATTCTTCGCCAGTATCTGAAAGAGAGATACGGAGCCGGATATGAAAGAAGGGTTTTTGCTACTGGAACGAGGGGAAGCCGCCTGCATGAGCTTTGCAGAATTTACGGTTATACCTTTCTGGATTTTCCTGAGAACATCGGGGGACGGTATTCGGGCCTTTGCAATGTAGGTCTGTTCCCGGCGGCAGTGGCTGGAATGGATATCCGCGCCATGGCTGCCGGAGCAGGAGACATGGAACGGGAACTGCGGAACACAAAGGGAGAGGAAAATATGGCATTTCAGTATGCAGCCATCCGCAGCCTCTTGTATCAGGAGGGCTTCCGTGTAGAGATGCTGGCTTCCTTTGAACCGAGGCTTCAGTACTTTTACGGCTGGTGGACGCAGCTGTTTGCGGAAAGCGAGGGGAAGCAGGGAAAAGGCCTTTATCCTACAGCGGTGAAATACTCGGAAGACTTACACTCTATCGGGCAGTTTGTGCAGGAGGGAACGCCGATTCTGTTTGAGACATTTCTGGATATTGAGGAACAGGGAGATGCGGTGTTTGCGGAAGCGGACGAAGTGGAGGACGGTTTTGATTACCTGAACGGCTCCAGTCTGGCGGACATCAGCCGGGCGGCCTTTGAGGCGACCGTAAAGGCGCACAGTGAGCGTCTGCCCTGTATCAGAATCAGAATCGGCGAATTGAGTGAATACAGCTTTGGCCAATTATTTTATTTCTTTGAATTTGCGTGTTACCTTTCAGGAAAGCTGCTGGGGGTCAACCCTTTTGACCAGCCAGGTGTGGAGAACTACAAGGGCTATATGTTTGAAGCCCTTGGAAAAAATAAATACAGGAGTGAAAGCAATGGAGAAAATTAGAGTGGGTATTGTTGGAACGGGCTATACGGTGGGGATTGCGGGCAATCATGCGAAAGGCTACTTACAGAATCCAGGCTGTGTCCTCACCGCTGTCTGCGACATTGTCCCGGGACGTGCCGCACAGTGGGCAAAGGAAAGAAATCTGGAGGTGGAAATCTGTTCTGATTACGATGAGCTGCTTGAGAAGGTAGATGCCGTAAGCATCTGTACTCCCAACTATGCTCACGGAGAGCTGGCTGTGCGGGCTATGGAAAAAGGAAAGCATCTGCTGTGTGAAAAGCCTTTAAGCATTGATTCCGAAAGCTCTGTCCGGGCGGTAAGCATTGCCAGATGCTGTTCCACGGTCGCCATGATCGGATTCAGCTATCGCGGGATACCGGCGGTCCGTTACATGCGCCAGGTTCTGCAGTCCGGTAAGATGGGAAAGATTTTTACATACCGGGAGACACTGGGCGGATGCAGGATTGCCAATCCCGGGGTGAAGCTGGAATGGCGTATGCAGAAGCAGCTTTCCGGCACAGGGGCGCTGGCTGATTTTGGCTGCCATATGCTGGATCTGTGCGACTGGATGTTTGACGGGTCTCAGGGAGCGGTTTCCGAGGTAAATGGCTTCGTCTCCTGCTCCATTTCGGAGCGGGATGAGATATTTGACCCGGGACAGGGCCAGGTAAGCAACGACGATTCCGCGGCATTTAACCTCCGGTTTGAGAGCGGAACACTGGCTTCCTTTGTAGCGAGCCGGCTGGGCGTGGCGAGACATACCATTGAGATATACGGAGAAGGCGGCATGATGCTTTTCCGGGACGACCGGCCTGCGGAAGTGGAGGTCTGGTTTAAGGAAAAGGACGGGGGATATGCAGGTAAGCCGGAGGTCATCTCCGTGGACGAAGATCTGGTGACAGATCCATGGTTTTTTGCCGAAATCAATGATTTTATCCATTGTATTCAGACCGGGGAAAGGCCAGACCGCAATTTTGACCGGGCGCTCTATATTCAGGATCTGCTGGATAAGATTTTACTGGCCTGCGAAACCGGTAAAACTATGCATATATAAGGAGGAAAGAGATTATGAGAATGAGCCTTTTAACAAACAGCCTGACCGGTGTCGGGATCAGGGATTTAAAGACCATTGCCGACTGGGCCTGGGAAAATGGAATCTGCGAGTTAGATGTGGGGCCGGCGATTCCTCTCGACAAGGAACAGTTCGACGCGGTTCTGGGGGAAGGAAAGGTATCGGTCGGGACCATGATTTACTGCCGTAATTTCCTCAGCAGGGACAAGGAGGAGGCGGAGTTTCACTGCAGCGCTCTTCGGGACCGGATCCGGTTTGCCGGTGAGATGGGAATCGGAAAAATTGTGTGTTCCACCGGTGTTACGGCGGAATCCTTTGGCGGTATGGGATTTGCTCCGGAGAAGAGTCTGCCTGCTGTGGTGGAACTGGCGAAGCAGTTTGTGGAGCTGGCGGAGAAATATGGGGTTAAGCTCTGCTACGAGAACTGCCCCATGATGGGTAACATTGCCACCTCACCAGACTTGTGGAAAGCTGTTTTTGATGCGGTGGACAGTGAGCAGCTGGGGCTCTGCTACGATCCGTCTCATCTCGTCTGGCAGTTCATTGATCCGTATAAAAACATCTATCAGTTTGCCGACAGGATTTTCCATGTCCATGCCAAGGATACCGTCGTAGATCGGGAGGCCCTGGCACAAACCGGCGTTTTACAGAATGGGAAATGGTGGAGACACCGTCTGCCGGGGCTGGGAGAACTGGATTGGGGCCGGATTGTGGATGCTCTTTATGAGATTAAGTATGAGGGAGCCATCTGTATCGAGCACGAGGATCCGGTCTGGGAAGGCACGGAGGATAAGGTGAAACGGGGAATCTTAAAGACAAGAGATCATGTCAGTTCTTTCTTTATGTAAAATATAGAAGGTAAAAAAGGAGGTATTTCATATGAAAAACAAACGTTTACTCGCCGCATGCATGGCCGCATTACTTGCAGCCTCATCCCTGACGGCCTGCGCCGGAGGAAAGACAGCATCCAGCGGAGATAATTCCGGAAAAACAGAGTCTACGAAGGCTTTAGCAGGAGAGACAACTACCGGAGCGGCAAAGGATACGGAGGGAGAGAATCCGAAAGAAGAGAGTCCAAAGGGGGAAAAGACAGTTCTGACCGTGTGGCATACCTGGGGCGCCGGTCCGGGAACGGACGCGATGGAAAAGGTTGTCGATATGTACAACCAGACGAATGACAAGAATGTGGAGATTAATCTTCAGTTTGTAGCCAATAAGGCCAGCGGCAACACACAGACCATGGATAAGCTGATGGCTTCCATAGCCGCAGGAAGCCCGCCGGAGATGGCGCTGCTGGATAATTTCCAGGTTGCGACCTGGGCCCAGCAGGATGCGCTTGTAAAGCTGGACGACTTAATGGCGGCTTCCGGCACCTCCTTTGACGGTATTTACGACTGGGCCAAGTCTGGTTCCCAGTACAAGGGCAGCACCTATTCGATTCCCTACAATGGAGATACCCGTGCGCTTTTCTATAACAAGGACTTATTTGCGGCCGCGGGATTGGATCCTGAGAATCCGCCTTCCACGATCGAGGAGTTAAATGCAGCAGCGGAAAAGCTGACAATTATGGAGGGCAGTACCTATAAGCAGGTTGGTATCATTCCGTGGTTATTTGCGGGTAAACCGATTTATACCTGGGGCTGGAACTTTGGCGGGGACTTCTACGATGCCGACGCCAATGTGCTGACAATCGCAAAGGCGGAGAATATCGAAGCACTTCAGTGGGAAGTGGATGTTGCTGACAAATTTGGCGGAAAGAGCTTTGTGGAATTTGCAGCGGGGCTCGGTACCGGAGCGCAGGATCCGTTTGTGACCGGACAGGTGGCCATGGCGGTTAAAGGAAACTTCGATATTGCCAACATGGCGCAGTATAACCCGGATTTGAACTATGGAATCTGCCCGATCCCAAGTAAGGAAGAGGGAAAACATATGACATGGGCAGGAGGATGGGCGTTCGTAATCCCACGCGGAGCAGGCAATCAGGAGCTTTCCATGGATTTTATGAAATACATACTGAGCGACGAAGCGCAGACCGTCATGGCGGAAGACAGCGCCAGCCTGTCTCCCTGTAAGAGTGTGTCGGAGAAGGTATTCGGCTCCAAAGATAACTATAAGGCATTTATGGACTACATATCTACAGCAAAAATTCGCCCGCCGGTACCTGTCGGACAGATGCTGTGGGATAATTTAAATCAGGTACTGGATTCGGCGCTGAATAAAAAGGATACGCCTGAGAACCTGATGAAAGCCCTGGATGTCTCCATCAATGAAGAACTGAAGAAACTTGAATGAGAAGAGGTGATTACCATTGAAGAGTGGCAGCAATGTACGGCATGCGCAGGGAAGGTTTGTTAAGAAAAGTGGTATTGAGGCCCATAAATCGAGGATGGGGTTATTGTTTACGGCACCGTGGATTCTTGGCCTGCTCCTGTTTTATGCTTACCCGCTTCTTTCCTCTATCTACTACAGCTTTACATCCTATAGTGTGTTAAACAGAGGAACCTTTGTCGGGCTGGCAAATTACAAAGAACTTGTGAGGGATAACCTGTTCTGGAAGAGTATCTGGAACACCCTGTATTTCACGGCGCTCAGTGTTCCCGTCAATATTATTCTTGGAATTGTCATTGCGCTTTTGCTGAATTCCAGGATCCGGTTAATTGGTCTCTACCGCACCGTTTTCTTTATCCCTACGCTGGTGCCGGTCGTTGCTACCGCCACGGTGTGGCGCTGGCTGCTGGATTCCAATTATGGCATCATTAACAGTCTGCTTAATAAGATTGGAATTGCATCGATTCCCTGGCTGGCCAGCGAAACCTGGTCAAAGCCGGCACTCGTGCTGATCGCTTCCTGGGGAATCGGGCAGGCCATTATCATTAATCTGGCTGGCCTTCAGGATATATCCCCTGAGTATTACGAGGCGGCGCAGATCGATGGCGCGAACCTGTTTCAGCGGGTTCGCAACATCACCCTGCCGCTGCTGACACCTGTTATTTTTTACAATGTGGTCATGGGCGTTATAAATGCCCTGCAGACCTTTACACTGCCCTATACCCTTACGAACGGGGAAGGCAATCCGGTTAATTCCCTTACCTTTTATGTCATGCATTTGTACAACAATGCGTTTGGCTACATGCACATGGGGTATGCATCGGCGATGGCCTGGATTCTGTTTCTGATCATTCTGGTTCTCACCATTGTGATCTTCGGTACTTCAAAAAAATGGGTGCATTATCAAGAGTAGGAGGAATTTTATGATGAAACGGTTAAAAAAGCTTCCAATCCATCTGATTCTGATTGGGCTGGGTTTTTTCTTCCTGCTACCTTTTATCTGGATGCTTTCCACTGCACTCAAATCGGATCAGCAGGTACTTGTAAATCCACCGATCTGGATTCCGAATCCGGTCATGTGGGAGAATTTTTCCAGGGCAATAAACTATATTCCGTTTTTCCGCTATATGGGCAATACAGCCGTGATCGCGGTTTTAGATGTGCTGGGAACGGTGGTCGCCTGCCCCTTAGTGGCCTATGGGCTGTCCCGGCTGGAGTGGAAGGGGCGTGAACTGCTGTTTTTTATCACCATAGCGGTTATGATGATTCCCCAGGAAGTCACGATGGTTCCGACCTTTATCCTGTTTAATAAAGTTGGTCTGACCGGAACGTATGTGCCTCTGTTTATCCAGTCCTTCTTCGGAAGGCCATTCATGATCTTTTTACTGCGCCAGTTTTTTATGAATCTTCCCCATGATCTGGAAGATGCGGCGCGGGTGGACGGAGCCTCGGAATTCTATATTTACGCGAAAATTATGCTGCCCCTGGTCGTGCCGGGTGTGTTGACGGTAGCTCTGTTCCGGTTTATGAACTCCTGGAACGACTTTTTAGGACCGCTGCTTTACTTAAGCGATGAGAAGCGGTATACGCTCAGCATCGGGCTGCAGATGTTTACCACGCAGTATAAGACAGAGTGGTCGCTTCTTATGGCTACGGCGCTGATGATTACCCTGCCGGTTATTATCATTTACTTTATTGTCCAGAAGCGGTTTATCGAAGGAATTACTTTCTCCGGGATCAAAGGATGAGACAGGGAGGAGGAGGAGAAGATGACTGCACGTGGCACAAATCTGCCAAGAGTCAAGAAGCAGAACGAGGCTCTGATTAAAGAAATTATCTATAAGTACGGCCCTATATCGCGAGGGAAGATTGCAGAGATGCTGTCGCTGACTCCGCCTACGATTACGACGAACGTGACATCCCTGATCGAGAGAGGGCTGGTGTATGAGTTCCCGGCGGACGCTTCCGATGTGGAAGAGCGTTCCCTGGGACGCAGACCGGTAAAAATTGATTTTGTTCAAGATGCCAGATATGCCATCGGAGTGGAGTTAAATCCCTATCAGACGGCAATCTGCATGCTGGATCTCCATGGAAATGAGAAAATCAGTGTGAAATATCCTCCCATGAATGGGGAGTATGTGGAGGAAATGGACGCGCTTGCACAGAGTATTGATAAGCTGATCGCCGGGAGCGGAGTGGATATGGAAAAGATTCTGGGCGTAGGCGTGGGGCTGCCGGGCTTTGTGGAAGCGAAGGCGGGGGTTCTGAGAGAAAGCTTCAAGACAAACTGGAATAATAAAAATATAGCCAGAGACTTGACGAGAAGGCTGGAGGTTCCGGTACTCATCGAAAATAACGCCAGAATAAGGGCGGCCGGAGAAGAGATGTTTGGAAAGACGCTGAGGCCGGATTCCTTTGCTTACTATCTGATTTCCTATGGTATTGCATGCCCGCTGCTGGTAAAGAACCGGATGATTACAGGGGAAAATGCCAGCACCGGCGAGGCCGGCCATATGGTAGTGGAAATCAACGGTCCGAAATGCGAGACCTGCGGTCACAACGGCTGTCTGGAGGAGATGGCCAGTGAACGGGCGATTCTCAAGCGGTGTAAAGCGGCTGTATCCGCAGGCGCCTCCACGATGCTGACAGAGCTGTGCCCCGACCCGGCGGAAATGACCATGAAGGACGTCATTATGGCAGAGGAATGCAATGATACGATGGTAGTGAAAATCATGGAGGAGGCTGTCATGTACCTCGGCGTGGCGCTGGCGAATATCATCAACCTGATCAGCCCGCCGCTGGTCATTGTGGACGGCTATATCATGAAGGTGAAGAGAAACCGAAGGCGGCTTCTGGAAGAGACGAAGAAACACATCTTTGGTCTGAATGACCAGGAGATCGAGATTGAATTTATCGATTTCAATCCCTTCACAGGTGCCAGGGGCGGGGCTGCTCTGGCAATCAAACAGTTCTTTATCAAGGAGTAAGTATTGAATAAAATAAGTGAGGATTCGTAATCAAGTGGAAAAGATAAAAGCAGGTATCATTGGATGTGGCAGGATTTCATCAGTTTACAGGGCCGTGTTTGAGAATATGAAGGAAGAAGCAGAGCTTGTCTTTGCAGTGGATAAGGAATTAAGCCGGGCGGAGCAGCTGGCCGCGGCGTTTCCCGGTTGTGGTTATTCCGACAGGCTGGAGGATCTGCTGAGGCAGCCGCTGTCTGTGGTTCACGTCCTGACTCCCCATTTTTTACATAAGGAGCATGTAATTGCATGTCTGGAAGCGGGATTTCATGTGCTGACAGAGAAGCCTGTCGCGCTGTCACTGGAAGATGCTGACTTGATGATCGCGGCAGCGAAGAAAAATAAAAGGCAGCTGGGCGTCATATTCCAGAACCGTTATATTGAAGGCGTTCAGGAAGTGAAGCGAATGATAGAAGCTGGGGAATTTGGACGGATCACAGGTGCGTTCTCCACGCTGAACTGGTGGCGGCCGCCTTCTTATTATGAATGTGACTGGAAGGGAAGCTGGGAGAAGGAGGGCGGCGGTGTGGTCATCGACCAGGCCATCCACAGTCTGGACCTGGTTCGTTATCTGATGGGCTGCGAACCGGTAAAGGTGAAAGGTCATATTGACCGGAGAATCCTGACTAATATTGAGGTGGAGGACGTGGCAGACGCAGTCATTACATTTGAAAACGGTGCGGTTTATTCGTTTTTTGCATGCAATTACTACACCAGCAACAGCCCCATCCGGGTAGAGATAAGCGGGGAACATGGAACGGCACTCTTAACAGAGAATGAAGTAGTCATTCGGTTGAAGGGCCGGGAGCCAAGAACCGTGTCTCCATCCGTCGGGCCGGAGGTAAAAGGTGAGGCGTACTGGGGAAATTATCACGAGGTTCAGATCCGGGATTTTTACCGCTGTCTAAGGGAAGGAACCCCGGTACAGACAGACCCTGAGGATGCGAAACGTACACTGGGGCTTGTTCTGGATATTTACCGTTCTTCAAAAGAAAATCGGGAGATTGAGAGAGAATACTCCGCAGAAGAGTAAAAATATAATTTCAATCCACATTCTGAAGTCCAGAATACAAAACTCAGAATGACATAGTAGTTATGCTACCATTTTATCCGGTTACCGGATTGTTTTGACCTCATGTCAGTGGGGGATATCTGTTCGCCACTGACGCTAAGTTTGTTTTTTCGATTCATCTCCCACCTGTAGGGGCTGGGAGATGAATCGCTTATTTTGTTAAAATCGAAATGCTCTATAGACATCACCTCCATTCTAAAGAATAAGGGTCAACGCCACCCTGTAACACGGTTCTTCCTTTTTGTAGTATAGCATATCCATAGAAAAACAACAATAGTAAGTACATAAAACCTAAATTAAAAGTACTTATAACTCATATCATAGACCATCTGCTCACAAATAAATCCCCTGAAACTTATTTTTACTTTATCATACAAACTCCATTTATGCACGCAAACGTTTGAGTAAAAACTTCGCAAATCCCCTCTGAAATGTGTTAATATAAAGTCATTGAAGTACGCAAAAACATAAAAAGAAACAAAAAGAAGAAAGGTGGAAAAGCATGGCGGAAAATGTTTTGATTGTCCATGGAGGCGGGCCAACAGCGGTTATCAATTCTTCCCTTTACGGAGTAATAGAGGAAGCAAAGAAAATCGGAACAATTGATAAGGTTTATGCAGCGATCGGGGGAAGCGAAGGGATCTTGAAGGAGCGTTTTTTAGATCTTCTGGAATTCCCGGAGGAGAAACTGAAGCTGCTTCTGGAAACTCCGGCCACGGCGATCGGATCGTCCCGGTATGCGCTGGAGCAGGAAGATTACGAGGCCATGGTCGCCATTTTTAAGAAGTATGAGATTAAGTATGTGCTGTTAAATGGCGGAAATGGAACCATGGATACATGCGGACGTGTTTACGAGGTTTGTAAGAATGAGGATATCCGCGTCGTTGGAATTCCCAAAACCATTGACAATGATATTGCAATTACGGATCACACGCCGGGCTATGGAAGTGCAGCAAGATACATAGCGGCCACGACCGCCGAGGTAGGCGTAGATGTGAAATCCCTTCCGATTCACGTATGCATCATTGAGGCCATGGGACGGAATGCCGGCTGGATCACTGCGGCATCGGCACTGGCCAGGAAAAAGCCTGGGGATGCCCCGCATCTGATCTATTTGCCGGAACGGCCTTTTCATGAGGCGGAATTTTTAGAGGATGTAAAACGCATCCATGAAGAAAAGGGCGGAGTTGTAGTAGTAGTCAGCGAGGGCTTGAAAAATGAAGCGGGAGAGCCCATTGTTCCTCCGATCTTCAAGACGGAAAGGGCCACGTATTATGGAGATGTCAGCGCCTATTTAGCCGAACTGGTCATTAAGAAGCTGGGAATTAAGGCGAGAAGCGAAAAGCCGGGTATTTGTGGAAGGGCGTCGATTGCATGGCAGTCTCCCGTGGACCGGAATGAAGCGGTTCTTGCAGGAAGCGAGGCGTTAAAGGCGGCAGTGGCGGGCCAGAGCGGCGTCATGGTCGGATTTATCCGTGATGAAGAGGCGGAGAAGACTGACGGTGTATACCGTATGCACACAGAGATGATACCGATTAAGGAAGTCATGATGTACGAACGGACCATTCCGGAGTCCTGCATGAACGAACGAGGCAATGATGTGACAGAGGAATTTATCCGCTGGTGCAGACCTCTGATCGGACCGGAACTGAGAGACTTTATTGATTTTAGAGAATTATATGAGCAGCATGCTCAGTGATTAAAAGGAGGGGATTCGATGAAACACATTTTTTTGAATTTAAAACGATTTGATATTCCGAAGGAATACGGCGGAGTAAACAGCATTGCTCCCATTGGAGAGTGGGGAAGCTTTATTGTATCCAATACCCAGGAGCAGTTAAAAAAATATGACGGTGAGGACGTGGAATTTGCCATGTATTTTCCAGAGGCCCACTTGATTTCGGCCGCAGGCGCACTGTGTGAGGACAGCCCGGTTAAGGTTGGATGCCAGAGCGTATACCGCGACGATACGGCGGTTGGCGGCAATTTCGGCGCATTTACCACCAACAGGACGGCTAACGCGGCGAAAGCCATCGGCTGCACCACGACAATTATCGGCCACTGTGAAGAGAGAAAAGACAAGGCGGGAATCCTTGCGGAAGCCGGTGTGACGGATACAAAAGCGGTGAACCGCCTGCTGAATCAGGAGATAAAAAAGGCTGTTTCTTCCGGTCTGTCTGTGTTATACTGTATCGGAGAGACCTCTGAAGAGCAGGAGAGATGGAAAGAGGTATTAAAGGAGCAGATTGCTGTCGGTCTGGAAGGCGTGGATAAGAGCCTGGTCACCATTGCGTATGAACCGATCTGGGCCATCGGACCTGGAAAGATTCCGCCGGATAAGGACTATATCACCATGATCGGCACTTATATTAAGGAAATTACCGATGGATGCGATGTTGTGTACGGCGGTGGATTAAAGGTGGATAATGCAGAGATGCTGGCTTCCGTTCCGGTAATGGACGGCGGGCTTATCGCACTGACCAGATTCCAGGGAGAGATTGGATTTTACCCGGAAGAGTATTTAGAAATAATCAAAACTTATATGGGATATTAATACCGTAGAATGCCCATTGATGAAATAGGAGGAGATTTTATATGAAATTATCATTTGAATACGGCGCCGGCCTTATGGCCGCAGAACTTCCCGATACAACTGACATCTTTATTCCGGGTGAGACCGTACCGGATCCGGCATGCATTCCGGAGGACCGTCTGGTAGAGGAGACTTTAAAATCCATCAGAAACCCTATGGGTATGGAACCTCTCTCTGAACTGGCGCATAAGGGCTCCAAGGTTACCATTATTTTCCCGGACCGTGTAAAAGGCGGAGAGCAGCCGACATCCCACCGCAAGATTTCCATTAAACTGATTCTGGATGAACTGTATGCGGCTGGTGTGGAGAAAAAAGATATTTTACTGATCTGTTCCAACGGCCTTCACCGGAAGAATACAGAGCAGGAGATTCATAATATCCTGGGTGACGAGCTGTTCCATGAGTTCTGGCATACCCATCAGATCATCAATCACGACAGCGAGGATTACGATCATCTGGTAGATTTGGGAACCACGGACAGAGGCGACCCTGTTCTGATGAATAAGTACGTTTACGACAGTGATGTCGCTATTCTGATCGGCCATACACAGGGCAATCCTTATGGCGGATATTCAGGCGGCTACAAGCACTGCGCGACAGGAATTACGCACTGGCGTTCCATCGCCTCCCACCATGTGCCGGAGGTTATGCACCGGAAGGACTTCACTCCGGTCAGCGGTACGTCACTGATGAGAACAAAGTTTGACGAGATCGGACAGCACATGGAGAAATGCATGGGCAAGAAGTTCTTCTGCTGTGACGCGGTTCTCGATACGAAATCCAGACAGATTGAGATCAACAGCGGATACGCAAAGGTAATGCAGCCTCACTCCTGGATCATGGCAGATAAGAGAACGTATGTGCCGTGGGCAGAGAAGAAGTACGATGTCATGGTATTTGGTATGCCTCAGTTCTTCCACTACGGAGAAGGCATGGGAACCAATCCGATTATGCTGCTTCAGGCTATTTCCGCCCAGGTCATCAGACATAAGAGAATCATGAGTGATAACTGTGTAATTATCTGCGCTTCTCTCTGCAACGGATATTTCCATGATGAACTGTGGCCGTATCTTAGAGAGATGTACGATATGTTCCAGCACGACTATATGAATACACTTCCGGATATGAACCGCTATGGCGAGTACTTTGCAACCAATGAGGAGTATATCAGAAAGTATCGTTACTGCAACGCGTTCCATCCATTCCACGGCTTCTCCATGATCAGCTGCGGCCATATCGCGGAGATGAACACTTCCGCAATCTATCTCTGCGGCGCTCAGGATCCGGGATATGCAAGAGGAATGGGACTTAAGACGAGAGCAACCATCGAAGAGGCGCTGGAGGATGCAAAGAAGAAATTTGTAGGACCGAATCCGAACATTCTTGCTCTTCCACAGACATTTAAGCTGGGAGCCGTTCATCTGATGATGAAGGATGACGTATATGAGGGAAAGGGCGCGGAAGACTGTGCCTGTGCAGCTCATATGCACCGCTAGTACAGCATTGCATTAATAACACAGTACTAGAGTGTGTTTGGATGATTTCTGATTAGAACAATGACGGAACGGCCTTACAGCGGCAGAACCTTGTGGCTGACGGGCCGTTCTAAGCAATGCCCGGGGTATTGCTTTATACAGTTAACCCAGTGCTGACTGGTATATTTACGCCAGATGGTACTAATTTATGGAAGGGGGTTTTTCAGTGAAAACATTGATTAAAAATGCATCTGTCTATCACAACCACCGTTTTGAGACGCTGGATATTCTGTTGGAGGACGGCCGGATTGCCCGTATGGGCGGCTGTGGGGGCGAGTCCTGTGACAAGGTGATTGATGCCGGCGGAAGCCGTGTGGTTCCTGGTTTCCTTGATATTCACACCCACGGAGCGGTCGGCGTGGATGTCAATGGGGCGGACGCGGAAGGCTTTGAGAAAATCTGCCGTTTCTTCGCTTCGCAGGGAACGACCAGCTGGCTCTGTTCCGTCCTTACAGATACGAAGGAGCAGACGATGCAGGCCATCGATATGTATAAAGAATGGAAGAAGACGGAGCATCATGGTGCGAATCTGATGGGAATCCATCTGGAGGGACCATTCTTATGCCCGGATTACAAAGGAGCCATGCCGGAGCACCTCTTAAAGAAGCCTGACATGGAGCTTTTAAAGGCATACCAGGAAGAGGCGGAAGGAGAGGTCCGCTATATTACGGTTTCGCCTGAGGTGGAAGGCATCGTAGATTTTATCCCCTACATCAAGAGCCTGGGTATCCAGGTTGCCATCGGCCATTCAGGCGCGGATTATGATACGGCGCGAAAAGCCATACAAAACGGTGCGTTAGGGGCAACTCATACCGGCAACGCCATGAAGCTGCTGCATCAGCATTTCCCGGCGATCTGGGGAGCTGTACTGGAAGATGACGATGTGTACTGTGAAATGATTTGTGACGGCAGACACCTTCATCCGGGCACAGTCCGGTTTATCATTAAGATTAAGGGGCTGGACCGTGTGGTTGCGATTACGGATTCCATCATGGCCGCCGGACTTCCGGATGGCAATTATAAGCTGGGAGTCAATGACGTGGTGGTAGTGGACGGCGATGCGAAGCTGGCTACCGACGGAACCCGCGCAGGCAGCACGCTGACAACCGGAAAGGCGCTTAAGAATCTTCTGGAATTTACGGGACGTTCTCTGACGGATATCATTCCGATGCTGACAGAGAATCCGGCCAGACTGATTGGTGTCTATGACCGGGTAGGCTCCATCGAGCCAGGCAAGGATGCGGATCTCGTATTTTTGGATGAAGGATGTAATGTTGTGCGTACCTTTGTTAAGGGGAAAGAGTGTTACTAAGTATATAAAAATGAGTGAGAAAGAGACGGTTAGATAATGAGTGGATATCTTTATATTTTATTCTGGATTGTCAGCTTCGGGGCATCCATAGCAGGAGCGATCTGTGGAATTGGCGGAGGTGTTATCATAAAGCCTACGCTTGACGCATTTGGAGTCTTAAGCGTTTCAACCATCAGTTTCCTGTCAGGCTGTACGGTGTTGGCCATGACCTGCTATTCCGTAATCAAGGGAAAGATGAGCGGGGAATCATTGATTGACATGAAGACAGGGACACCTTTAGCGATTGGTGCCGCGATCGGAGGCGTAGTTGGAAAATCCATGTTCCAGGCGCTTTCCGACATGTTTGTGAATAAAGATATGGTGGGAGCAGTTCAGGCAGGATGTCTGCTCATTATCACACTGGGAACTCTGATTTATACGCTAAAAAAGGATAAGATAAAAACGCTCCATGTGATGAATGCGGTATTATGTATCGTCATTGGTATCGTACTGGGTATTTTCTCCTCCTTCCTGGGAATCGGAGGAGGCCCGATCAATCTGGTTGTTCTGTTCTATTTCTTCTCGATGGAGACAAAAACAGCGGCCCAGAATTCCCTGTACATTATTCTGTTTTCACAGATTACCAGCCTGATAAATTCCCTGGTCACCAGAACCGTACCAGAGTTCACGATCTGGCTATTGGTGCTCATGGTAATCGGCGGTATTCTCGGTGGAATGAGCGGCCGGATTATCAATAAAAAAATAGATTCCAAAGTGGTCGACAAGTTATTCATCATTTTAATGATTGTGATTATATTTATCAATATTTACAATATTTATCAATTTGCACGTTAGCAATGAGCAGTGCGAAAAAAGCCAAAGGAAAATTTGTGTTGTGCTCGCACATAAACAAATTTTCCTTTGGCTTTTTTCATAGGGCGAAGCCCGTGACCGAGGTGTAGCGGAGCGGAACCGAGGTGCACTGCGGCCCAGCGGGCAGCGGAACCGAGGTGCCCAATGGCCCAGCGGGCGGCGGGCAGCGACCCAGCAACCAGCAAAGGAGATGCGATGGAACAGATACTAATAGTAATTTTCTCCTCCTTCTGCGGAGGACTTGTGCAGGCAGTTACAGGATTTGGCGGTGCAGTAATCATCATGATTTTTCTTCCGCTTATACTAAATATGACGGCGGCCCCGGCACTCAGCGATGTCATAACCATGACACTGTCATTTTCCATGTTTTGGAGATACCGTAAGGCGGTGCATTATAAAAGCATTCTAATACCTGCCGCCGTTTATCTAATTACCAGCACACTGGCGATCCATGGTTCCGCCTATGTGGACGCGGGAAAACTGAAAGGATTTTTTGGTGTATTTCTGATTTTACTGTCGCTATACTTCTTTGGCTTTTCAGGCAAACTTTCGGTGAAACCGACATTCTTTATGAATTTTGCATGCGGCGCCCTGGCTGGTATCTGCGGCGGTTTATTTGGAATCAGCGGGCCGCCGGCCAGTCTGTTTTATCTGGCGGCGACGGATACAAAAGAAGAGTATTTAGGAACCCTGAATGCATTTTTTTCCTTCACGGTAATTTTTAACCTGATATCCAGGATCTGCAATGGCTTTCTGACTGTATCGCTGATCCCTCTGATGGGGGTCGGGATTGCTGCCATCTTAACCGGATGTGTCCTTGGAAGCAGGATTGTTAAGAAGATCAATATTGATGTTATGAGAAAGTGTGTGTATGGGTTTATGGCATTTGCGGGAGTGGTGATTGTGGTGCAGGGCGGGCTTCGGTGATACATATTAAAATATTGCGAACAGCGTCAATAATTCATGTCTAATGCCCGATGAAGCGGGGCAGGCCCAGGCACGGGCTTGTAACTCAATTACACGTAATACGACATGTGATTCATGTCTCTTTCTGTAACGGTTAGTTTTTGTTGTATTCCCATAGACCGGACAGCTCTGACTGGTGCATTTTGGGGCTGCCGCAAGGACTTCTGACTGCGGCAATGCGGCTTTGTATTCCAGCGTCTCATGGAACTGGCTGAATGCCCGGGAGACCATTACGTACTAGGGCGTGTTTGAAAATTCATTTCTGCCATCTGCACGCCCCATTTTGCGGTATATTTACCCCTCACTCGATCAAAGTAGCCCCCTACGCTTCCCCCATTCGGGGCAAATCTCCCACAAACTGTGACGCACATCTGGCAGAAAGCAATTTTCAAACACACTCTAGCATAACGGACAGTATCTTATTCAAAATAATCATCTTGCTGCATATGGGGGTATAAGTAAGGCATCCGGTTTTTAGGAGGATAAAAAAGGAGAACTGTACTGTGATCAACTGTGGCTGGTATGAGTACTCATATGTATCCCTGTCTGTTCCATTCGGGAAATGAGCAGACGAGGCGAGGTGGTCGTCTGTGAGGCAGATATCAATGCAGTACTGGCGTTTTTGGTTACATTGTATCTTACGGCCAGCCAGGTTATGTATCTGCCCCTGTTATAGATACATCGTCTGATCAAATTATGATGAATTAAGAGAAGGTGAGTTTCCGGATATGCCCCGCACAGGAGTTGAAATGTAATGAATCCTGTATGGGACATTTTATATCAAGGGAAAAATGTTGCGATAGGAATGTCAAAGTTTAAGTGAAAGAGAGGGTATTCATCACCCCCCCCCTTTTTGTTGATTTTGGAAAAAATGTGGCATAAAAGAGAAAAATATCATATTAATATGAGCACTATTACTTAAACTATAAAAAAAGATATTGACAAGTCATTTGATGTGTGGTAAATATGTATTATACACACGTATTTATAATAAAATAATTATGCGAAATGCCATATATACAAATACTCAATTACATAATTAAAAAACGTGTATTAAATTTAAACATAAGAAATAAGATGGTCGACCATTTTATATAACTTGTATACACACGTGTGTATACAAGGAGCACAAAATTGGTGTTATGTACTAAGAAAGAGAGGGGATCTACATGAAGAAAAGAAGATGGATGGCACTTGCACTTGCCTGTACAATGATTTTTACAGCGGGCTGTCAAAAAGGGGGAAAAGAAACAGCTGAGGTGCCGGTTAACAAGGAAACAAAAGAAAGCCAGGCAGAGACGGCTAATACGGAGGTTCCAAACACAGAAAATACGAAGAGCCAGGAGGAGTCGGTTACAATTAAGTTTGCTAATTACGCGGTGTTGGAGGAAGGAAACAGCGCCTTCTGGGAAAAGATTAAAACAGATTTTGAAGCGGAGAATCCCAATATAACGATTGAATGGATTACGGCGCCGTTTGGGGAAATGGTGCAGCAGGTTATTAATATGGCAGGAGGCGGCGAGTATGTTGACCTGATTTTTGGCGAATTGGACTGGACACCAACTTTGGCGGATTCGGGAATAGCATGTCCGGTATCAGACATTATGTCGGCGGAGTATCTGGCGGATTTTTATCCTAATGTTTTGGAAGCACACTCGATTGATCATGTGCTTTATTCTCTTCCATTATATGTGGGACCGTATATTTTGTACATCAATAAGGATTTGTTTGAGCAGGCCGGGTTGGATGCATCGAATCCTCCGACTACCTATGACGAGATGCTTAAGTGCGCAGAGAAACTTTCTGAATTAAAGGACGCAGATGGAAATCAGGTATATGCATTTGGTCAGACTACTGCATCGGTACCGGTATCGGGGGCTTCCCTGACGAGCATGGTATTCAATTTTGGAGGCCAGGTGCTTGATGAAAATGGAAAGTTAAGCTGTGACAATGAAGGATTTAAGCAGGCCTTTGAAATGCTGAAGCTTCTGGATGAGAAAGGCTATAACCCGCAGAATGCAAAGCTGAAGGATTTGAGAAATTTATTTGCTCTGGGCAGACTTGCCATGTATTATGATCAATCATGGGGATTTGCAGGTATAAAACCGATTAATCCGGAATCGGAAGCGTTTACGGTTACAGCAAAGCCTTTAAAAGGCGGTAGCGGTACGGGACAGAGTATCTTGCAGTCCCACTGCCTGATGATGGTGGATAATGGAGAAGCACGAAAGAAAGCTGTAGAAAAGCTTGTTGAATATATCATAACGAATGATAATCTAAGTTACCGTATGTCTAATGAGACGCTTGCATACCCGGCTAAGAAATCTATGGAACACGCAGTGGATGGTAGTTTGATTTTAAAGGGAGCTGCCGGTTCTGAGGCAAATACAAAGACACAGGTTTTTATTCCGCAGAACAGTGATTTAAATCTTGAACTCTGTGCATTGGCTCAGGCGGTAACCGTTGGAAAAACGGATGTGGACAAGGCAATCGCAGACTTTAAGAAGGCTGCAGAAATGATTCTTGATTAAGTACGTTCAGAGAGGATTAGTATGGAAACGGGAATAAAAAGCGAAGAAGCCAGGGAACTGGCGGCCATGTATAGAAGTCAGCTCTCAGATATTATGGAAGAGTGGGCGAAGCATACTGTGGACCCGACCGGCGGTTATATAACCGATTTCGGCGAGGATTGGGAACTGGTTTCCAGGCGTAAGAATATATGGGCTCAAGCACGCCAAACGTATATGTTTGCTGCCTATTATGAATATTCTGGCCATGAGGATAAGTGGCTTTCACTGGCTAAGCTGGGACGTGATTTTCTGGTTCACCATGCATACGCCGGAGAGGGCCGATGGTATTATGAGGTGTCGGAAGATGGAGAACGGGTGATAGAAGGAACAACAACCATATTTACGGATCTATTTGCCCTGATTGCGCTGGCACAGTATGCATCTGCATCGGGAGACCGGACGGATTATGAACTGATTAGGGAGACGTTTGATTGTGCGAGAAATCATATTATGGATCCTGAGTTCCGGGATATAAAACCGCATGTGTGGCGGAAAGGAATAGAGAGACATTCTCCATACATGATTGCTGTTCATTCATCCATGATAGCGGAAAAAGTTCTTGGAAAAGATGTCACTGGACCGTTTATTGATTTCTGTATTCATAAACTGTTGTATTTCTTTGGGAAAAATAAAAGCGGATATCTGTTGGAAAGTCTTAAAGAAGATGGGACTGTATGGGATACTCCGGAGGGGCGTATTGTCAATCCTGGTCATATTTTTGAAGGAATGTGGTTTTGTATCGATTATGCAAGAGGAACGGATGATGATGTGATTTCAAGTGCGCTCAGCATTATCCAAGATACTGCTGAAGTGGCAGTTGACCGGACACATGGGGGTGTGATTCATCGGTTTGACTGCTATGGGAAGGAGGGAGAGGATACACTAAAAACGGATACAGGAGAACTTAAGCCGGATGACAAGGTGGACTGGGTGAACTGTGAGAGTCTTTATGCGATAGCTCTTGCGGCGGTACTGACAGGAAACGAGACTTCAATCGAGCAGTTTCGTCAGCTTCATCAATTCTGCCAGACGCATTTTAAACCTGAGGAAGGAGGAGACTGGTATCCCGTCCTGGATCGGGAAGGGACGCCGCTTCGCAAAAATAAAGGGGGAAAGCACAGGGTGGCGTTTCATGTACCGCGTGCGCTGATGAATCTCAGCGTATTATTTGAAACTGTAAGTTGATCTGTGTTTAGAAAGGAGAAGGAAGCTTATGACAAGAAGGAGGAGGTCAGCGCTTGTACTGGCTTGTCTGCTGGTATTGATGACGGGGTGTGCAAATCATAATACTGCACAGGAGAGTGGTGCAGAAATAGAGTCAGATACAAAGGCAAATACCAACGCAGAGAAAAAGACGGGTAAAGACAAGGAAAACAGCGGGGAATCCAGCGAAAAGATAGAGGAAAACGCTTCAACTGCCAATACTTCAGGATCGAATTCCGGAAGTCCGGTAACCATAAAGATTGCAAATTATGCAGTTCTGGAAAAGGGGTATGAGGAATTCTGGCAGAATGTAAAAGAGGGATATGAGGCGAAATATCCCAATATAACAGTGGAATGGGTGACAGCACCTTACGGCGAGATTTTAAACCAGGTTATTAATATGGCAGGAGGCGGAGACAAAGTAGATTGTGTCTTCGGCGAGGATATCTGGATTCCGTCGTTGGTTGAAGCCGGACTGGCGGCCCCTATGGATCAGGTACTGGATTCGGACTTTTTAAATGACTATTATCCGGAGGCATTAACGGCACATTCTATGGAGGGCACTGTGTATGCTGCTCCGCTGTATTTGACTCCGCCGGTATTATTTTACAACAAGGAACTTTTTAAGGAGGCTGGCCTGGATCCGGAGAAGCCGCCGAAGTCTTATGACGAAATGATGGTGATGGCAGAGAAGTTGTCACAGTTAAAATCATCTGACGGAAACAAGGTATATGCGTTCGGATTCCCGACTGGATCGGTGATTGTAGTGGGATCTTATCTGCAGGGGCTGATAAAGAATTTTGGCGGCGAGATTTTGGATGCGGATGGAAAGCTGGATGTGAAAAATACTGGATTCGTTGATGCCTTTAAATTTTTACAGGAGTTAGATGAAAAGGGCTATAATCCCCAGAATGCAAAGGCAAAGGATTTAAGAAATCTTTTTGCACTGGGGCAGCTGGCTATGTATTATGATAAGACTGGCGGAATCAACGGTGTCACTTCTATTAATCCGGCAGCAGCAGATTTTACAGCTACTGCATGTCCACTGGCTGGAGGAGGGGGAAGCGGTGAGACAGTTTCACAGTCCCACTGTTTTATTGCAATTGACAACGGCCAGGAGAAAAAAGAAGCGGTTAAGAATTTTATTCAGTATGTGATTACTCCTGAAGTAATGGAAGACTACATGACAAATATCGCACCTGCGTATCCGGCTAAAAAAGCCATGGATCATATGGAGGGAGTGAATAACAGTGCATTTTTAGCAGGCGCCAGGGATACTGTAAACCATCTCTCTCCCAGTTTGATGTTTCCGTCAGTGGCAGATTTTAATTTGGAACTCTGCGCTCTCGCCCAGGCTGTGACGATGGGGGATGAGGAGGTCCAGACGGCGGCAGCAGATTTTGAGAAATCTGTTCAGCCATTGCTGCCATAAAATAGGCCAGTGGTATCAACGGTTTTGTAAGCGGCAGCACGTGACTGAAATAAGAAACGTGCTGCCGCTTTGTTTATAGGAAGTTTGATCATTAGATGACTTCCATGAGGGTCAGATTCCCTTTCGCTTGCTGGAAGGGGGACTTTGTATGTGGACTATGTACGAAGGCTTTAGAGCCTGGCCTGCTCTATTTCTTAAAACAAAAATAATTAAAAAAAGGTATTGACAACAACATTAAGTTATGGTAAAAATGGTATATACACACGAGTTGATATAAATTATAATTGTGCAAATTACTAAGAAATGGGGAAGGTAATATGATGCAGTTAACGATTGGTTTTATAACAACCTGTTCAGGACGATGGCCGAGAGAGATTCCTGAGCAAAGAAACAAAGAGTACGGAGACTGGCTCGTAGCTCAGATGCCGGAAGCAAAAGTAGTCCGTGCGCCAGAACTTGGCAGCGGAAGTGAGTCTGTAGAAGCGGCGGTCAGAGAATTTAAGCGGCAGGAAGCTGATGTCATCGTTCTTGTATACGGGGCGTTTACTGGTGATGATGTAGCTTCTTATCTTGCAGAAATGCTTCAGAAACCGATTATCCTCTGGGCACCGTATGAAGTCCCCTTTGAAAGGGAGGACAGACTGTATTCTAATGCACTCTGTTCCATGACAATGAATGCGGCCGCATTAAGACGGCTGGGAGTCTCCTGTCATACAGTTTACGGAAGCAGGGAAGAGGAGAGGGCAGCAGAGAAAGTCATAAATCTTCTTCGTGCCTATGGAGCGGTTAAGTCCTTAAAGCATACGACATTAGGTCTGTTAGGATACCGTCCGACAGCATTTTATAACTGCGCATTCGATGAAGGGCTGATTCGAAGAACCTTTGGAGTTAAGATTGAAGAGACCGATTTGAAAGTAGTTTTTGATAAGATGGATCGTTTGCCGGCGGAAGTATATGAGGCAGATATGGCGAAGATGGCGGAAATTTATGATATAGAGAACCTGCCAAAGGGTCATATGGAGAATCATTCCAGATTGTACCTGGCATTAAAAGATGTAATGGCAGAACAGCATTACGATTTTGCAGCGATTAAGTGCTGGCCGGAGATGGGAAATTTACATACGACACCGTGTGCAGTGTTGGGAAGGCTGGCTGATGATGGGATTATCATTGGGTGTGAAGGCGATGTCGATGCAGAACTGGCTCAGATGACAGAGTATTATCTCACGGGAGAGCCAAGTTTTATTACAGATTTGATTAATATTGATGAGGAGAAGAATGTAATCACCTTCTGGCACTGTGGAAATGCAGCTCCATCTTTATTTAATAAGGAGTATGAGGTGGAAATCAGAAACCATCCGCTGGCTGGACAGGGAACCGCTTTTTATGGGGCACTGAAGCCTGGAAAGGTGACGGTTGCCAGGTTCTGTAATATTGACGGAGCATATAAACTCTTTCTTCTCAGCGGAGAAGCAGTCGCAATGGATCGCTGTACAAAAGGCGTTACAGCCAGTGTAAAAGTGGAGCGGCCGGTTAGAGAGATCATAGAAGGAATTATAGCAGAGGGAGTGCCTCACCATTACAGTATTGTCTGGGAAGATGTGGCGGAAGCCATGAAGGGAATCTGTGCATTGCTTAATATTCCGGTTATTGAGATGTAAAAGCTGACTGTGGTCATTGACACTTTTTCTCATGCAGAGGTATACTGAATAAAAGTACAGCACTGGAGTTTTAGAGTATGCGGCAAGGAGAAAAAAACGTATGGAGAGAAACAGTGAGCGGGTCACAAGAGCTGATGTGGCAAAGGCTGCAGGGGTGAGCGAAACCATTGTATCGTATGTCGTGAATAATAATCGTTATGTAGCGAAAGATAAAAGGCAGAGAGTGGAAGAGGCTATTGCGGCCCTGCACTACCGGCCCAACAATGTGGCGAGAGCTTTAAAGGGAAAACGAAGTAATCAGCTGCTTTTCATTGCAGATCAGATCACGAATGAATATTTCAGCAGAATTGTCAGCGAGATGGATAAGTATGCGTATGAAGCGGGATTTCTGATTTCTCTTTGCGCCAACCGAAATACACCGGAGTTTGTTTCACAGGTTATAAGCCGCCAGTATGATGGAATTATTATCAGTTCTATCAGCTTTCCGGAAGAATATGTAAGACACTTCAGTAAGGCCGGAATTCCGGTACTGCTGTTTGAACATAAGAAACACGATACTCTGCCTGAGAATGTGGCGACGCTGGCTTCCGGATTGTATTCCGGCGCGAGAAGAGGAGTAAACCATCTAATCAGCAGAGGAAAAAAGAACATAATCTACATTGATCGTATCAGCAGGCGGGGGAATGTCAGCGGTCCATCAGATCTGCGCCTCAGCGGTTACTTAGATGAGCTTCACGATCACGGCCTGGAGGCTGGTGATGGTACAGTAATAGCCGGATGCCATACGGAAGAGGAACTGACAGAGACTGTGGCGAATTACTTACGGAGTCACGAGTATGTGGATGGAATGATGGGACGTAACGATATGGTAGCCTGTATAGCCATGCAGGCGGCGATTGGAATTGGAAAACGCGTACCTGAGGATATCGGTGTTGTGGGATTTGATAATTCCAGCATCAGCCAGTTTTGTTCTCCTAAGCTTACTACACTGGAGATGCAGCGGGAAGAGATAAGCAGAACGGTTATTGATATGATGGTTCAGATGATCGGGGGGAAGATGCCGGAAAATGCGACATTTGAGACGAAACTGATCGTTCGTGAAAGCACTTAAGAAGGCATAGCAGCATTATGAAATTATAAAATGGGAAACCATTTTATATTGGGGAATATACACTCGTGTGTATATTTCCCAAGCTAATAATATAGAAACTCTAAAAACTATATTTTAATGAGGAAAGAGAGGGTATTACAATGAAAAAAAGAAGACTGGCAGCACTGGCACTTGCATGTGTTATGGCATTAACCACAGGATGTTCCGGTGGAGGCGGCAGTACGGCGGGGAGTGCAGCAGACACGGAAGCGAAGACAGAGGCAGGGGCAAAAGAGGAAGCGAAGACGAGCGAAGCTGGAAGCGGAGAAAAGGTTACATTAAAAATTGCCAACTATGCCGTTCTGGAAAAGGGATATGATGAGTTCTGGAGCAGCGTAAAGGCCGGATATGAAGAGAAATATCCGAATGTAACGATCGAATGGGTAACAGCACCTTATGGAGAGATATTAAATCAGGTTATCAACATGGCAGGCGGCGGAGACCGTGTGGACTGTATTTTCAGTGAGATGATCTGGCTGCCAGCACTGGTAGATTCTGGTCTTGCAATGCCGATGAAGGACGTCCTGGATGAATCCTTCTTAAATGACTACTATGCGAATATTCTTGAGGCACACTCTGTCGATGGAGAGGTTTACGGAGCGCCGCTTTATGTATCTCCGTCCCTTCTATTCTACAACAAGGAGTTGTTTAAGAAAGCCGGCCTGGATCCGGAGCAGCCGCCAAAAACCTATGATGAGATGCTTACAATGGCTGAGAAGCTATCAACTCTGACAACGGATGATGGAAATAAAGTATATGCGTTTGGGCAGCCGACAGCGTCTGTTATCGTAATTGGTTCTTCTATTCAGGCGTTTGCAGCTAACTTTGGTGGAAAGGTTATTGACGATAACGGCAAGCTTACTGCTGACGATCCTGCATTTAAAGAATCCCTGGAGATGTTAAAACTTCTGGATCAGAAGGGATACAATCCGCAGAACGCGAAACCGAAGGATTTAAGAAACTTATTTGCACTTGGCCAGTTGGCTATGTATTACGATAATTCATGGGGCTTTAACGGTGCAAAGTCCATTAACCCTGATGTAGTGAACTTTGCTGCAGCGGCAGAGCCGCTAAAGGGCGGAAACGGTGATGGTGCATCAACACTTCAGTCTCACTGCTTTGTAGCAGTGGACAATGGACCGGAACATGTAGAAGCAGTTAAAAATTTTATCCAGTATGTAATTACACCTGAAGTATTAAATGACTATATTGCCAACATTGCGCCAGCTCTTCCGGCGAAAAATTCTATGAAGGATATGGAAGCTGTAAAAAACAGCCCGATTTTAAATGGTGCCGGGGATTCTGTTGAGAAGGCAGAACCGGTTTATATGTTCCCAACATTATCTGAATTTAACCTGGAACTTTGTGCACTGTCACAGGCAGTAACGGTAGGAGGAGAGGACGTGGATACGGCGATCGAAGGATTTAAGACGGCCGTACAGCCACTGCTTCCATAGGGAATGAAAGATAGTATAAGAATCAAAGAAAGAGAAATGAGGTAAAAGGATATGGCAGGAAAGAAACCGAACGTTGTATTTATTCTGACGGATGATCAGGGAATCTGGTCCATGGGCTGTTATGGCAATTGCGAGATCCGGACGCCAAACCTTGATAAGTTGGCGAGACAGGGAGTGAGATTTGATAACTTTTTCTGTACGTCACCGGTTTGTTCTCCTGCCAGAGCTTCTCTGTTAACAGGAAAGATTCCGTCACAACACGGAATTCTTGATTATCTAAGCGGAGGGAACGGAGGCGCTTCCCAGGCAGCAATTGAGTTTTTAAAGGATCACCGCGGGTATACGGATATCCTGGCCGAAGAAGGCTACACCTGTGGACTGAGCGGAAAATGGCATTTAGGCGACGGCGGCCATCCGCAGAAGGGCTTCTCCTTCTGGTACGCACACCAGAAGGGGGGCGGCCCCTACTATAATGCACCAATGTTCCGGGACGGAAAAAAGGTGGAGGAAGAGGGGTACATAACAGATATTATTACTGATGAAGCGATATCTTTCATAGACAGAGAAAAGAATAAAAAGCAGCCATTTTATTTAAGCGTGCATTATACTGCTCCCCATTCTCCGTGGATTAACTGCCATCCGAAGAAATATACGGATATCTATGAGGATTGTCCGTTTGAAACATGTCCACAGGGAGAGATACATCCGTGGGCAAAGACAGAAGTACTCGCAGGATATCAAAGGCCCAGAGAATCCCTGATCGGTTACTTTGCAGCGGTTACGGCTATGGATGATAATGTAGGGCGTATTTTAAAGAAGCTGGAAGAGGAGAATCTGATGGAAGATACTTTGATCATTTTCTCCAGTGATAACGGCTTTAACTGCGGTCATCATGGAATATGGGGGAAGGGAAATGGTACGTTCCCGCTCAATATGTATGATTCTTCTGTAAAGGTTCCTTTCATTATGTGTCATAAGGGCCATATTCCGGAGAACCAGGTATGTGATGAGATGCACAGCGGATATGATTTTATGCCGACTCTTTTGGAATATCTGGGATTTGAGAATGACGAAGCGGATGAACTACCGGGAAAGAGTTTTCTGCCGGCACTGATGGGACAGGAGCATAAGAATGAAGATGGCAGAGTTGTTGTATTTGATGAGTATGGGCCAGTCCGTATGATTAGGAGCAGGAAGTATAAGCTGGTACACAGATATCCATATGGTCCTGATGAATTCTATGATTTGGAAGCGGATCCGGAGGAGACGCATAACGGAATCGAAGATGAACAGTATCAGGATATGATACAGGATATGAAGAAGCAGATGGAACTGTGGTTTTTACAGTACGTGGATCCAAGAATTGATGGTGCTAAGGAGCCGGTTATGGGCGGCGGACAGAGAGACTTAGCAGGACTTTTGGGACCTGGTATCAATGTATATGGGGAAAATATATAAAGGGAGTTGTAACAATGGAGAAAGGTATTAAGAAATCCCTCTGGAAGAGCCAGACGGGTGATAAAATATTTGCGATCGCGCTGATGATTCCGGCCATTATCACAACAGTTTCATTTATTCTGGTTCCTGTTGTGGATTCAATTTACCGAAGTTTTTTCGATTATAAGGTGAGAAATATTATCTCGGGTCAGCCGGGGGTATGGAATAACTTCGCCAATTATACAAAGTTGTTTTCCAACGGAAAGCTGATTCCGTCCATGACTAACACCCTGGCGTTTGTCTTTGGAGTGGTTATTGCTCAGTTCGTGCTCGGTATGGCTTTGGCACTGATTCTTAACAGCAATGTAAAATTTTCAAGGTTTATCCGAAGTATTATGATGGTTCCCTGGGTGGTTCCGACACTGATTTCTGGTCTTGTATGGTTGTGGATGTTCCAGCCTCAGTACGGTCTGGTTAAGTATTTCGTAGGAATCTTAACAAAAGGCAGAATTACGGATTTTGCGATTTTAAATAATCCGGCTACGGCCATGTTTGGTGTATCGGTAGCGGCATTGTGGAAGCAGATTCCACTTGCCACACTGCTTCTGCTGGCCGGACTTGCCAATGTCCCGGAGGATATGCAGGAAGCAGCAAAGATTGATGGAGCGAACGGTGTTCAGCGATTTTTCCGCATCGTCCTTCCATACATGAAGAGTGTAATCAAGGTTACGGTATCCATGTCCATCATTGAGAACTTCAAACAGTTCCCGCTGTTCTGGACTATGACAGGCGGTGGCCCTAATAACTCGACGACCACCATGGCGATCTTAAGCTACCGGGAGGCGTTCGTCTCCAACAACTTTGGATCAGGAGCTGCGGTTACAACCGTCTGGATGCTGATGATGATTATCGTAGTCTATATTTATAACCGCATCTTCAAGAGCGAAGACATGTAGAGGGGGTGGAAAGCTTATGAAACGAAAACGTATCCTTAATGGCGTAATAAAATACGTGGTGTTAATTATAATTCTCGTCTTTTTGCTGTTCCCCCTTTTGTGGGTATTGCTGACGTCCTTTAAGACCAATATGGAGGCGTACAAATTCCCTCCGACCTTTATTGTGAGGAATCCTACTTTCCAGAGTTATATCAATCTGTTTACTGTGGATAATGATTTCTTTACCTATTATAAGAACAACTTTATTGTAGCCGGTTCCACCGCGCTGCTGACAACCTTTATGGCAATTATTTCCGGTTATGCACTGTCCCGTTTCCACTTTAAGTGGAATAAATGGATTATAGCTGCATTTACCTCCGCTCAGATGTTCCCGGTTGTCAGCCGTTTGATTTCCCTGTATAAAATACTTGGAGATGTTAACCTGATTAATACCCATGCGGGACTGATCCTGGCCATTGCTGCCGGACAGCTGCCGTTCACTATCATGCTGATGTCCAGTTTCTATGACGGGATTCCGAGAGAACTGGAAGAGGCGGCTCGTGTAGACGGAGCAGGCAGGTTTGGAACACTGTTTCGAGTCGTTGTTCCATTAGTGAAACCCGGCATGCTGGCAGTTGGTATTTACGCATTCTTGCTGTCCTGGGATGATTATTTACACGCATCCACACTCATACAGACAGACTCGCTTCGGACATTATCCGCAGGCGTGGCGCTTCGCTATCTGGGCGAGCTTTCCTATGACTGGTCTCTGATCAATACGATATCCATTGTGGGCACAATACCTATGGTAATTGTATTCTTCTTCTTCCAGAAATATATGATTAAGGGCCTGGTAGCTGGAGCTGTAAAAGGTTAAGAAAAAGGAGAAAATTATGCTTGTAACTAACAAAGAAAATCTAATTGAGGCATCCAAAAACGGATATGCCATTCCAGCACTCAACACGCAGGGCGGAAACTACGATATCATATGGGCTGCATGCCGTGCGGCTGAGGAGATGAAATCTCCCATCATTCTGGCGCACTATGTGTCTACTGGCGCTTATTCTGGTCATGACTGGTTTGTACAGGTCTGCAAGTGGTGTGCCGACAAGGTGTCAGTCCCTGTATCTATTCATCTGGACCATGGTGCTGATTTCGACATTTGTATGGAGGCTCTGAAGTTAGGCTTTACCTCCGTGATGATCGACGGTTCCACAAGTCCGATCAAAGAGAATGCTGCTATGACCAATGAGGTAATAAAGGTGGCAAAATGCTTTGGTGTGCCGGTAGAGGCGGAAATCGGAGAACTCCTTCGTCTTGACAATATGGGGACAGTGATGGAAAATAAGAATATTGTAGATCCTTGTGAGGTGAAGGAATTCCTGGAAATGTGCCAGCCCGATTCCCTGGCGATTGGCATTGGTAATGCCCATGGCTATTACAAAGGAGAGCCGGATATCCATTTAGAAGTACTGGAGGCAGTGAGAAAATTTACGGATATCCCACTGGTGCTTCATGGCTGTACTGGAATGAAGGAAGAGATTGTGAAGGAAGCGATCAAGCTGGGTGTGGCAAAGATTAATTTTGGTACTGAAATCCGGTATAAATACGTGGAACACTACGAAGAAGGATTAAAAACACTGGATCATCAGGGACATTCCTGGAAACTGTCCCAGTTTGCCAATGACAGGCTGACAGAAGACATCAAGGATATTATCCGCCTGGCCGGTTCTGAAGGAAAAGCTTAAAATAACGTGACAGTTCAGACGGCGGGACAATTGGCTCAGAAAGCAGCGTCAAGCTTGCTTGTAAGCGGTTTTCTGCACCAATTGTCACATCGGATGAATATCCGATGCTTCTTGACCGGCTTTTTCGGTCAAGAAGATGAGCTGTCTGAACTGTTACAAAATAAAGAGAGGACTTATTAAAATGGAAAAGAAAAACAGTGAAGTTACATACAAAGAAATTTACTTACAGCCGGAGTCATTCGAGGCAATCAACAACACGCTTGGGGACATCTATGGTGTTCTTGACAAGGTATTCGCAGAAGATTACGATGAGCTGATCTTCACCGGCTGCGGCACCAGCCTCTATCTGGCCCAGGCAGCGGCCCACGCATTTTCAAGCTACAACGCGATACCGTCGAAAGCGGTGTGCTGTTCGGAACTCTATTATTTCCCGGAGACCTTTGTGAAGAACCGGAAGGTGCTTGTACTCCCGATTACGAGAAAGAGCTATACGACAGAAGTGCGCATGGCCATCGATAAAGTGAGAAGCTATCCAGGAGTAAAATCGCTGGCGATTACCTGTGATCAGGACAGCGCGCTCTACAATGACTTTATGATCCTTTCCCCGGATACGGCGGAGGACAGTGTAATTATGACCCGTTCTTTCACCAGCATGGTGTATTTGGCAGCTGTTATGGCAATGTATGCAGGCGGTAAGAAGGACGAGATCGCAGCCATGGCCGGTTACGGCGACAGCGCCCGGGACGCGTTAAAGAAGATGGATGATCTGGCAAAGAGTATTATCACAGAGCATGAGGGACTGAATCTGTTTATCACGCTTGGCCAGGGCATCAACTACGGCGTCGCCAACGAGTGCATGAACAAGATGAAGGAGATGGGACTCTCCAATTCGGAGGCTTACTTCTCATTGGAATACCGCCACGGCCCGATGAGCCTGGTAGACGAGAACACCCTGATTATCTTTTTAAGCCATTCTGAAACCGTAAAAGAGGATGCGAAGCTCCTCGCGCAGATGAAGGAATACGGAGCAGTGACAGTGGCAATCGGAAACACGGCTTCCGCAGATCTGAAAGACGCGGACTACTGCCTCGATCTGCCATATGGCTATAACGATACGCAGAATGCGGCAATTATTGGATTCATCGGTCAGTTTATAGGCTATTATATTGCAGAAAAGAAGGGTATTGATGCAGATTCCCCGAGGCATTTATCCCAGGCGATTGTGATATCCGCGTAGGCAATGAGCCATGCGAAAAACGGCAGACAGAAAATTGCGTTGTGCTTGCACAAAAGCAATTTTCTGTCTGCCGTTTTTCATAGGGCGAAGCCCGCGACCGAATGACCGAAGGTCATGAGGTGCATGGCGGACTTAGCCCCCCAAAACCCCGCCTCCCTCCACCTCCAGTCCCTAAATTCCCCATCATTTACTATGACGATATTCATTTGGTGTCATCCCAGTACACTTTTTAAAGGTTCTGATAAAATACTTTTCATCATTATACCCAATCTGAATCGCAATATCTGTAATCTTAGCGCTGCTGGAGCGCAGCAGCTTCTTTGCATGCTCGATCCGTATTTCATTCAAACGGGTTACCATGCTCACACCGTAAGCCTCCTTAAATTTTCTGCACAGATAATCCTTATTCATGTGAAACAGCTCTGCGTATTCCGTCTGATCGAAGGGCTGGTTGTAGTTTATTTCCAGATAGCTGCCGATCTGTCGAAAAACATCGCCGGATCGACAGACGTCATGAAGATTCGCAGCCAGCTCTATCAAAATCTCCCTGCACCGGCTGGCTGCATGTTCTGCCTGAAAATGGTAAGCTTCGTCGAAGAGACTGCAGGGAGTCAGGGCTGAGGCGTTACCAGGTGTAAAACCGGGATAGCGTTCTGTAAAGTACCCGCACCAGTGGGAATACATAGTTTCAAAATCGGTACTGATTCTTTTTATGGCACCATAAGTGACCGGCGCAGAAAGAAGCATACCGGAGAGCCACTGCTGTACACTGGCTGTAATCGTCTTTTCCTCATTCAGCATGATGGATGACAGAAGCTGCGCCTCATTTCTGTCATCTGCAGGCGGTGTGGTGTGAAAGAATCCCGGCAGCACGGCGATGAGAGGAGTTCTGCCATTCTGATTGACTTCCATACTGTAGAAGGCTCTGCGGGCGGAATCGTAGGCTGACAGAATATCTTCCGGCCTGTTGCTGCCGGAACAGCATCCAAAGTGGAAGGGATAGCCGGACTGGCGCCGGAAATGAGAGACGGCCGTCTGAACGGAGTTAAGCCCCCGGTCTGTTCGTCCATAGAGGATCACTGCGGCATCATGGGGATTCCAATGGCGCAGAATTGCAGCGCCCAGCCCGCGGCTCACCAAATCTGTTTTCATCATATCAAAAAATGCTGTGAAGCTGCGCTGAAAGGCGGCATCCTCCTCTGAAGGATAAAATGTTAAATCACTGTAAAAGATGAGGCAGGTATCGGCTTTGGAAAAACTGTCGCTTAAGGAGGACAGCTCCTGATAAGCCGCCTGGCTGGCCGCGGGAGAGAGCAGCTGGGAAAGAAGCGTGTGTCTTCGTTCGGAACTTAAGTAATTGATCTGATGAAGCAGCGACCGGGCGTCATCGTTTTTCCTGCGGTCCTCCTTCCAGGTATTGACGGCCTTTTCAACTGCCGCCAGCAGGGCGGTCCGTTCCAGGGGTTTCAGCAGATAATCAACGCAGCCTAAGACCAGCATGCTTCTGACGTATTCAAAATCACTGTAACCGGATATGGCAATGACTTTGGAGGAAATCTTCTGTTCGACGACGTAATTCATAAGATCGGTTCCGCGCTCGTCTCCGATCATAATATCAAAGAAAGCCAGCTGCGGCTGTTCACGGCTTAACAGTTCCCGGGCCTCCGCGGCCGTGGTGGCAGAGAGAACCTTATCAATGTCATATTCCTGCCAGGGAACCAGAGCCTTGATCGCATGGATCAGATGAGGCTCATCGTCCACAATCAGTACCTTCATAAATCATGCCTCCTCTATATGAGCTAAAAATAAATTGTGTCGGGTGCGGAGACCTGCGGCTGGCCGGGGAGCTTAAGCCGAACGGTGGTACCGCCATAGTCGTTAGCGAGGATCTCGATGGTGCAGTCTGCCCCAAAGTGAAAAAGCAGGCGCATAAAAACATTGTTGATGCCAATATGTTCTCTGGGAATTCCGTCCGCGTAATAACCGAGCGCCAGGGAACGGTAGTTGGAGGCAGTCTCAAGCTGGGCATATCGTTCCACAAACCAGTCCTTCTGCATAGAAAAGCTTTTTTGCATCTCCAGCGCCCGTTCTGCCGCAATCGGCTGCCCGTTGTCGCAAATTGAGAGAACGAAAAAATCCCCTTCTATTTCTGCCGTAAACTCGATAAAGCCATCCGTTTTTTTCATGACGCCGCCATGGTAAATGCAGTTTTCAATCAGTGGCTGCAGTGTCATCTTCGGGAGAAGAAACAGCCTGGGATAGACGGGGCATATCTTAAATTCCGCAAAAGAGCAGAACCGCATTTTCTGCAGTGTAAAATAACGGTATACATAGTCAAGCTCTTCCCCCAGCGATGAGACTGTCTGGGAGATTTCCATGGCATAGCGCATCATCTGGCCCAATGCTGTGATATAGTCGTACTGGGCAAGATCGTTGTTAGCCAGAGCGTTATTGGCCAGGCACTGGAGCGTGTTATGGATAAAGTGTGGATTGATCTGAGCCTGCAGCATCTTAAGCTCTGTATCCTGCTGCAGTAATTCCATTTTGTACTGGCGGATGGTATAGTGCTGAATAGAGTCCATCATTTCCTGCATGGAATCAAACAGCATTTTTAACTCATCATTCTGGCGGTATCCCAAATAGTCCGAGAGCTGGAACTTCGAAAAGTCACCGGACTTCCCCTTCGCCTTTGTCAAATACCGGGTGGCCTTTTTGAGCGGTCCGGTAAGTCTGGTCAGCGTAAGTGAATTGAGCACAGTAGCAAGCAGCACGCCCAGCAGGAAGGTAGTGGTCAGAAAACGCAGCTGTAAATCGGTACTGCTGTAGATACTGGAATCCGGCGCAGCTTTCATCATATGCCAGTCCAAGTAGGAGGCAGGGAAACTGGATTTCAGATATAGAACGCCATCCTCTGTGAAAGAATGAAATGTATCGTGGCCGGGAGCCAGAAGTTTTTTTACTACGGGATCGGAAAGCGGGATATCCCCGGATTGCGGTGCTCCGGAAAGTATCATTTCTCCATCGGAATTAACGATACAGACAAATTCCCCTTCTTTATAGGCAAGACAGCAGTTATCGTAGATAAACGTAGCAGGCATGTCAATGGAAAGGACGCCGAGCAGCTGTTTCTCTGCTGAGATGCTGTAAATGGGGAGCCATATCGTAAAGACCTCCTCCGTATCGAGACTTCCGGATGAATAGTAGGTCCTGTGACCGTACGTCGACATGGGATGGACCGGTTCGATGGTAACGTCGGTATATTCAGAGAATGTGGGCCTTTCCGCTTCCGCCGCATTTAAGGATATCATGGATTTCTGCAGTGTGTTTGTGATAAGCAGAAAACTTTTATTTAAACGGAAGGAGAGGAGACGGATCTGCCTGGCGTTCGGGGCAACGGTATAAATGCCCTGCATATAGCTGAAGATCCGGCCCGGCTCCGTGAATTCCTGGGAGACAAAGTCCTGCGGGCTGCCTTTCAAAAGAATATTATGCAGGTCAGGATTGGAATAAACTGTTCTGGCAGAGGAGACGCAGGTGGAGATATAGTATTCAATATTTTTTATGGCTACGGACATATTGATCTCAGACTCCCGTCTGTACTGCTCCAGTGCCCGGGATCTCTCGTAGGAATAGAAATAAAAGGAGAAAATCAGCATGGGGGCGATTGTGCACAGGGCGAGCAGCGTAATAAACCGGGTATTGATGCTGATAAAATGTTTTTTCATACTCAGATCCTCTTTCGAAATGTTTAAACTTATTATAATGAATAGTCTGAATCATTGCAAGACGATGTCAAAATAGTGCACCAAAAGGTAAATATTGACAGTGCATGAAAATGTTAGCAGGAAGTATAATGCGATTAAAGAGACCGGAAAAAATAAAGAAAAGTTAGAGGTGAGCTTATGGAAGAAGCAAAAATACAGCCGGCAGCGGTCACCAGCAGAAAGCTGCCAAAAGAGTTCAAGTATTATTTTATCTTTATGGGGCCGGCAATCCTGCTGTTTTCATCGCTGTTCGTCATTCCGTTTTTTGGAGAAATCTATTACTCCTTTACCAACTGGAATGGAATTGATCAGACGTATGGGATGGTGGGGATCAACAATTACTTCCGGACATTTCAGGACAAGGGATATTGGAAATCAGTATGGTTTACCATCCGGTTCTCCGCTCTTTCGGTATTGTTTTCCAACCTGATTGCATTTTGCTGGGCCTATATTCTGTCGAAGCCCATCCCATTCAGAAATTTCTGGAGGGCTGTCATTTTCCTCCCGCGTATCATCGGAGGTGTGGTATTGGGATATTTATGGAGATTCATCTTTCAGAATGCATTTGTGCAGTTCGGACAGGCCACCGGGCTTTCCTGGTTTTCCCAAAACTGGTTTACGACTCCAGAGTCCTCCTTTACCGCTCTGGTCATCGTATTTACCTGGACGCTCTCCGGCTATCTGATGCTGATCTACAGTGCGGGCTTTGCCTCAATACCAGGAGATTTACAGGAGGCGGCGATCGTAGACGGGGCGTCACCGCTGCAGGTGCTTAAAAATGTGATCATTCCCATGATTATGCCTTCCATTACCCAGTGCCTGTTTATTGCCATTAACTGGACAATGCTTTTGTATGATACTAATATATCGCTGACCGACGGCAATCCTTACCGTTCGTCCGAAGGCGTTACCATGAATATTTACGCGACGGCTTACCGGTCGAACCAGATTGGCTACGGTGCGGCCAAGTCCTGTATCTTTATTGTCATCATTGTTGCAATTACCATGATCCAGATTTATGCAACCTCAAAGAGGGAGGTGGAGCTGTAATGAAGCGTTCGGAAAAGATAAGAATCGGAGTATCGTTACTCATTTTGGCTGTCAGTGTGACGATCGTCATCGTCCCGCTGTACCTGGTAGTGCTGAACTCCTTTAAGCCATACTCGGAGATTGCGAAAAATATCAGCGCTCTGCCAAAGGAGATTACGCTTATCAACTACCAGCAAGCATGGAAAAGGCTGAATTTCTCCACTGTATTTAAAAATACCATGATCATAGCAGTTTTCTCCAATATCGGCAGCATTGTGTTTGCCGGAATGATGGGATACTGGATCGTGAGGCATCCATGCAGATTCACAAAGGCATGGTATCTGATCATCATAGCGGGTATGTCGGTGCCGTTTCAGGGGATTATGATTACGTTTGCGAAGATGGCGGGGTTTTTGAAGCTCACCAACCATCTTTACGGCGTGGTGATCAGCAACTGGGTCTTCTCCATGCCTATGAGCATGTTTCTGACTGCAGGGGCGGTGAAATCAGTCCCGTATGAAATTGAGGAATCGGCCAGGATCGATGGCTGCGGACCGCTTAAGACGTACTGGACCATTGTATTCCCGCTGATTAAAGGAACGGTTTTTACGGTAGCTTCACTCAATGTCATCACGTACTGGAATGATTACTTAATGACGCAGTTCCTGTTGACGAAAAAGGGTCTCAGGACTCTTCAGATAGCCATGCAGTCTCTGTTTAATGAAGCATTTTTTGCCTGGGACACGGCTTTGGGAGCAATATCCCTTTCAATCCTGCCGTTGTTCATTTTCTTCATTTTTTCGCAGAAACAGGTGCTTGATGGTGTGGCCGCAGGGGCGGTGAAAGGTTAGCGCGTCCGTATGAGAAAACGAAGGGAAAATCCCTTGTTGGTTAAATTATTATTTAGAAGGAGGTATTACTTATGAAGAAAAGAGTGAGTTCTTTGATGTTGGCGGCGGTGCTGGCGGCGATGTCTGTCACGGCGTGCTCCGGGGGAAAAGAAGCGGGGACGACGCCTGTCACGACGGCTGCTGCGGAGAAGGCGGCAGAAGAGACGAAGTCGGAGCAGCAGACAGCTGAGACACCTGCGCCCACAGAAGAAAAGCCGGCGGATGGCTCTGTCGATTTGACGGTAACCATGCCGCTGGGACAGTGGACCGACAACTTTGATATTCTGATCGAGGCGTATAAGGCGGAGCATCCGGAGATCGGTACGATTGAAGCAACATTTCCGTCCACCTCGGATTATAATGACCTGCTGAAAGCCGCAGCTGCAGCAGGTGAGCTTCCGGATATCATCGGAACGAATTACGGGGAACCATTTAAGGAATGGAACAACTATATGGCAGATTTAAGCACAGACTTCCCTGCGTATGAACTGTTTACAGAGGATCAGAAGACTCTCGGCACTGTTAACGGCAAGGTTGTGGTGGCGCCGATCTATCTGGAGGGGACGGGAATTCTTTATAACATGGCGCTGCTTGAAAAAGCAGGCTGGAAAGAGGTTCCGAAAACCAGAGATGAACTGAAAAAACTGTGCGAGGACTTGACAGCCGCGGGGATTCAGCCTTTTATGCACCAATGGGCGGAGACAAATCTGAACCTGTTTAACTGGGTAGGACCGACATGGCTCGGCAATAAAGAGAACGGCGGACTCGATTTTATCCAGAAGATGCTGGTCGGAGAGGATATTGATCTGGCGAACGATCCGGAGATGAATGAATTCCTGGATTACTATGACATTGCCATTCAGTATGCCCAGCCAAACGCCACAGCGACTGACAAATGGACGGCCAGAAATGCGTTCTTCTTAGAAGAGGCGGCCATGCTGACCGGCGAGGGTAGCTGGGAGTATCCCAATATCATGAATGTGAATCCGGATTTGATGAACCATATTAAGCAGGATGTGATTCCGTGCTCCAACGATGCGGACAAGAATCATTTACAGATCCAGACCATGTGTGCAGGGGTCAGCAGCCAGTCGAAGAATGTGAAGGCGGCTAAGGATTTCCTTTCCTATATTATATCATCGGAGGCGGCCCGTGTATGGCATCAGGAGACAATGGGAAGTCCGACATCCATCGTGTCTCTGGAAATTTCAGATAAACTTCCGTGTATCGCGGTCGATGTGCTGGATCATGTGGCGGCTGGAAAGGCCAGTGAATCCATGTGGGAGTTCACACCGGCAGTTCTTGCGACTGACCTGGAAGAAATCTGGTCCAGATACGTAAATCAGCAGATATCCAGGGAAGATTTTACAGCCAGATATGCGGAGATATTCAAGGATTATGCCGCTGGAAAATATAACTAAACAGCCATTGGCGCAGGAAAGGATGGAAGACATGGCAATTATGAATTTTGAGGACGCCGTTTTTGAAAAGGCGTACGGCAGTGACGGAACGGTGTGTGTTGAACTTCTGCCGGGCACAGTGGAAGGAATACAGAATTACAAGTATTATCTGAGAGCGGGAGCAAGGGTAACTCCGCCGCGGTATGCGGACAAGGCAGTGGTATTGATCTTCGGAAAGGGGAGGGGATACGTAGCTGGAACAGATGGAGGATTTAAGATTGAAGAGCTTAGCTTCTACGCTCCGGACTTTGAAAACGCGGAGTATTATGTTTATGCTGTAGAAGACATGGAATTTATTATGTGCGCGGCAGATATGAATGATTACGACCGTGTGAGAGCGGGAGAGTGCAGGGTACATACCCCATTTTTCAGAACTGTCAGGCAGTGCTATGGATATGACCAGAGCTGCAAGACAGCCGGAACGTGGTCAAAATCCGTTCTGTTCGGGGATTTTGGGAGACTGGGTAAGCTTACGATCGGTGTGGTTCATGGCGGCGGCTCCGCGGAGGGAGGAACCATAGAAAAAGGCCATGGCGAGGTTCATCAATGGAACTATTGTGTGGGAAATTCCGATTTTACCCTGACCGTGGAGGAGGAGAAGGTTCACCAGAAAGCGGGTGACTGGAGTTTTATTCCGGCGGGACTCGATCATAGTCTATGTGCGGAGGAAGGCAAAGAAGTGTATTATGTCTGGGTGGAACTCTATACCAGTGAACACGGAATATATCAGACGGAGGGATTTTGATGATGGATAATTTTGTATGCAGGGCGGAGAAGGCCAGGCGTGAATATAACGGGTTTGGTTACGCGCAGGAAGAACTTCTGCCGGGAGCAGATGAGGTCAAAGCAAAATTTTACCGCTGTTCCTTGCGGGCAGGCTGCAGCGTAACGCCTGAACTGGATCGGGAGAAGATTACCATTCTTATTTTTAATGGAAAAACAGGATATATAACAACACCGTATGATTTATATAACGTAACAGAACCTTCCTTTTTTATTCCGGATTTCGACCGTGTTCCATATACGGTTCACGCGGTAGAAGATAGCGAGTTCATCAGGGCTGTCTTTTCTATGAATCAGTGGGACAGGGAATTCTACGAAAAATGGAATCTGCATCTTCCGTTTTTCAGCAAATACTCGGATGGGGTGCAGTACGATCAGGACTGCAAGGGGCCAAATACAAGGTCTTACAGCATTCTTCAACCGTTCCAGTTAGGGCACGTATCCATTGGAGTGGTAAAGGCAATCGGGGAAGGGACGGATGAGAAGGGACACGGCCTTCTTCATCAGTGGAATTACTGCCTGGGCAATTCGGACTTTGATTTAACGGTGGAGGAAGAGACAGAGCCGCAGAAGCCAGGTGACTGGAGCTTTATCTATGCTGGAAAGGACCATAAGCTTCTGGCAAAGCCCGGTAAGGAAGTCTTTTATGTCTGGGTGGAGTATTTTACGGATGAGGATCTGCAGAAATACTATCTATGCCAGATTCATAATGGAAGCCTGACCGAGGCACAGGACTGACAGGAGGAAGAAAAATGAACGTTATTTCCGTGAAGAGAGAAAATATCCTGTTTCATCGTGTTTCTGAAGGCTATTACCGGGGGGAGATGCTGCCAGGGGCGATGGAAGGAATCTTTACGAATAAATGCAGGATTGAGGCCGGCGCAAGAGTATGGCCTGCCTGTTACGCAGACCGTGTCACCGCGCTTTTCATCTTTAAGGGAACAGGCCGGATCAGAAGCGGAAGCCAGGTATTTGAAATTACGGAGAAGTGCCTGTTCTGCCCGGATTTTGACTATGAGGAGTATTCGATCGAGGCAGATACGGAGATGGAATATCTGGAGCTTAGCCAGAGGATGAGCGAGGAAGACTGGAAGCATCATGAAATGTACCACATTGTACTGCCGTGGTTTCATACGCATTCCAACTGGCATCTGTACATCGAGGGGTTCCGGGCATCGGAATTAAAATCCTATGCGGTTCTTCACCAGTATTATGTGAGCCGGATGAGCCTTGGAGAAGTGACCGGGCCTGGGGAGGCGAGGCTGGAACCGCACACGCATCCGGAATTGTACCAGTGGTTTTATGGACTTCCAGGGACGGATCCATTCCTGTTTAAGGCTCAGGATGAGGAAGTGGAGGTCAGAGAAGGTGACTGGATCTGCATTCCCAATGAGGTGGCTCACATCGTATCTCCGATGAAGAGCGGGGATTATATCGATTACGTATGGTTTGAGGTTGTGGTACCAGGAAAAGAAATGTGTCCGTATTTTTATTAAACAGACAGGGCAGGCGCGATCTGCCGCACAGAGAAGGAGAGTGCGGCAGAACGGCGCCTGTTTTCCTGTTGTAAACAGGGGAGAATGTTGTTTTTCGTAATAATTGTTCAGATTCTCGTCAGTATTTGCCAGAATCTGTCAGATTATTATAAGGGTTTATTAAAGTCTTCCGTTTGAAAATCTGTTACAATAGAACCAGTAAAACAAAAAAAGTCTGAAACCAAAAAGAAAGGAGCAGATGCAATGAAAAAAATAAAGGTTACGAAACTAATTAAATGGTTTATCGTTCTGACAATGGTACTCTGTATCTGTTCCGGTTTCGTTGTTGCCGGTAAGGGATACTCCATGTACCGGAACGCGTTGGATCAGATGAGTCTGGCAGATAAAGTAGAGTCCATTCAGGATAAGGAACATTATACGACATTTGAAGAGTTGCCGGAGGTGTATGTGAACGCGGTGGTTTCTGTGGAAGACCACAGATTTTACAATCACTCGGGAATCGATCTCATCGCCATCGGAAGAGCCGTATTTAATGACTTGCGTGCAGGCAGGTTCGTGGAGGGCGGAAGCACCATCACCCAGCAGCTGGCAAAGAATCTTTACTTCAGCCAGGAAAAGGAGATGACGAGGAAAGTCGCCGAGGTCTTCATGGCTTTTGACCTGGAACGTAATTACAGCAAGGAAGAGATCCTGGAGCTGTATGTAAATACGATCTATTACGGAGACGGATATTACACCGTGGCCGATGCCAGCGAAGGCTATTTTGGCAAGGCGCCGGAAGAGATGAGTAAGTATGAGAGCACGCTTCTGGCGGGAATCCCGAATGCACCTTCCAGATATGCGCCGACTAAAAATCCCGTTCTGGCAGAAAAACGCCAGATGCAGGTGTTAAGACGCATGGAAGACTGTGGTTACTTCTCTACGGAAGAAGCGGAAACAGTGGCGGCACAGATGGTTGCAATCAATTAATCTGATTAACTAAATATTGAAATCACCGGTGTTACTCCAGACTGAGAAAGAGTTTGAGCGGAGCGGCCCCGGTGATTTTTTATGTGCAGTGACAAGCATTGAAAATGGGGAAGAGGAAAAATAACTGGAAGTACTCTTGGAAAACAAGTATAATTGTAGGAGCGTTAAGCAAGGGGGCGACAAGCGGATCAGGAACAGTCTTCTCTTGTACGAAAATAAAAACATGATAAAATTGTAAACTTTACTATAAAATGCTATAATCGGACATGAGGCTGGAAATGGATTCGTATGGGGCGTGGAGTCTTAAGAAAGCGAGGCCTGAAGTGTGAAGGATTTGCCAGAAGAAAGTAATGCAAGAGAGTGTAATGCAAGAGAAAGAAGTGCAAACGCTGTAGAGGAACCGCTTGCCGAGCGGATTGATGGCCGGATTTATATTATGAAGAAACCAAAGCGGTGGCATCAGCGGATTGTCAGAATTTTAAAGGAAATGATTGAGGAGTACCGGAAAACGAATCCGGGACTCTGTGAAGTGCGTACGGCTCCATTTGGCCTTACTCTGGCCGGAGGGGGGACGACTTATCTGATCCCTGATCTCTGCGTGATTCTTGACCGGGGAAAGCTGACGGACCATGGCTGCAACGGGGCGCCGGAGATTGTAATCGAGGTGGTAGCGCCGGAGTCCCAGTATATGGATTACCGGATCAAACTGACCAGATACCGGAATGCAGGTGTAAAAGAGTACTGGATCGTGGATCGGGACTGGGATCACGGTTACGTCTATTACTTCGATGACGGTGATATGGATCTGGCCTCTTTTTCCGGTGCGCTGGGGTCCAGGGTGTGCAGGGGACTGGTGTTTGATTTCTCCAGATTGAAACACCAGAAGTAAAGTTTCTGGTGGAAATCCTGCGGGAAATCCGGTATAATTGCAGAAAACAGGTACGGGACAGAAAACATGATATCTGATTTACGGAAAGGAAGAAACGATTATGGCAGCAGCGGAAAACAAAGGAAAAAGGCTCAGCAAATATGTGGACAATTATGTGGTGTTTGATTTGGAAACTACAGGAATCAGCTCGGTAAAGGATGATATCATCGAGATATCTGCCCTGAAGGTGAAGAATCATGAACGGGTGGAGACCTTTTCAAGGCTGGTGAATCCGGGGCGTCCCATTCCGGCAGGGGCCACGAAGGTGAACGGGATTACCGATGAGATGGTTCAGAATGAGCCTGGGCTCGCCCATATCCTGCCGGAGTTTTTAAACTTTATCGGCGGAGAGATTTTGATCGGCCATAATATTCAGTCTTTTGATCTTCTGTTTCTGAACCGCGTGGCCGGCGAGGTGTGTGGGACGGCAGTGCTCAACGATTTTATTGATACGTTATATATGGCCAGAGCATGCCTTCCGGGGCTTTCCCATTACCGGCTTACGGATCTGGCGGAGTATTTTAAGATCAGTTCGGAGGGGGCTCACCGGGCGCTTAACGACTGCGTGATGAACCAGATCTGCTATGAGCATATGGGAAAACTATTGAAGGACGCGGACATTCCGGTCTGCCCCAGATGCGGGGGAGAGCTTACAAAACGAAATGGCAAATTCGGCCCATTCTATGGCTGCTCCAACTACCCGGTCTGCAGGTATACGAAAAATATTGTTGTATAAGATGTAAGAAAACGGAAAGAGACATGGCGCCTGTTTTGTGATACACTGAAAGAAAAGAGTGAAGCGTGCCGGAAGGCAGGAAAGGACAGGGAGATGGAGGATAAGAATCTGTATAACAAAGTCATGCTGATTGCATTTTGTATTATTCTTGTACTGCTGGGAGCGGGAATGTACAGCCGCAGCACAGCCGCACAGCGGGCCTCAGAGAATTACGTTCCCAGAGGAAACGTCCAGGAAGTACAATTGGAAACAGAGCGTACTGCTGTATGAACGCTGTTTTGACATACATAAGGAATATGGCGCCTTACATGGCGTATGCGGTACCGGTCATATGGATCGTCCGTTTAATCGCTGTGCGGAGGCTGCGTAAGAGTCACAGGAGCACCACAGTATGTCATGAGGCAGGACTGTGGTGCTTTCTGCTCTTTATGGCGGGGCTGGCCTCCATTACTATCATTCCGCGCAGCGCGGAGGGCGGGCTTACCGGTTTTGTGGGGCTGAAGGGATTTTCGAGGATCAATCTGATTCCGTTCCGCATTATTATGGATTCGTGGAAAGCCCTGTCAGACGGAAACTGGATTTATCCCATGATTAATATAGCAGGAAATATCGTGATGTTCATGCCGGCGGGCTTTTTCACAGCGCTTCTCTGGAAAGGGGAGTCCTTAAAGAAAGCGGCCTTTGCGGGCTTCTTTTTTTCGCTTACGGTGGAGATATGTCAGCTGCCCCAGGCGAGGGGGACGGATATCGATGATTTGTGGCTCAACACGCTGGGCGCTGTTCTGGGCTATGGTGTATTTTGGTTGATAAAAAGATACAGACCGCTGTGGATCCCGGGATTTCGGGTCAGAGAGACATCTGGTATGCAGGTTAAAGGAGAGACGAAATGACATTTGAGATTGTGAAGGCGGAGGAGAAGGATTATGAGCTTTTTGCTTCCATTATTCAGAAAGTATATGAGGCGATGGAGCAGAAGGAGTGGTTTGCGGCCGATAATGCGGAGTACACATACGAAATGCTGAAATACAGCAACGGAGTCGGTTATAAGGCGATTCATCAGCCCTCGGGCGCGGTGGCTGGAATTTTACTTACGACATTTCCCGGGGATTCCGAGGAAAATCTGGGGCGCGATATTGGCCTTCCGGAATCGGAGCTTTTGCTGGTGGCTCATATGGATTCCGTGGCAATTCTTCCGGAGTACCGTGGTGCAGGCCTCCAGAAAAGGCTGATGCAGCACGCGGAGCAGGAACTGGCAGAACGGGGATACCGTTATTTTATGTGCACGGTGCACCCGGAAAACCGGTACAGCAGGCAGAATATCATCAAGCAGGGCTTTAAACCGGTAAAAACTGCGCTGAAGTATGGAGGTTATCGGAGGGAGATATTTTTACGCGACAGGAGCGAAGGTCTGGATTGACGGATCATTATTTGACGGATGATCATTTGACGGATGATAATAATAAAAATAGAAATAGAAATGGAAGATCGGGTATGGGTGATAAATGGTCGGAAGCCTTTATAAAGGCGTTAAAGGATGGGGATACAGAACAGGTGAAGCGGATTCCGAAAGCGGACTTACATAATCATTTTGTACTGGGAGGCAGCAGGGCATTTATTCGTGAAAGAAAGGAGCTCGTGATTCCTGCGCTGGAAGGCATTCTGGAATCGATGCAGGAGATGGACCGCTGGAATCAGGAGTATATTGGAAAGTATTTTGAAAGCGGGGAAGGGCGGCGTTTCCTCATTGAGGCGGCGTTTGTTCAGGCCAGGGAAGACGGCGTCACAGTCCTGGAGATTGGAGAGGACGTATGGGGGCTGCGGCCTGTGGGCTGAATGAGGAACTTTTATACGCGGAGGAAGAACACAAATTTTCATCAAACGTTTGCGTGAAATATGATTGACGTTTTCCCTCTTTTTTCGTATACTTTCTATAACGGCTGACTGAAGTCACCACCCTGAAACAGAATGGTTGCAGGCATAAGAAATGCATGGCATTGGATGAAAGCAAATATAGATAAAATATGACAATACTACGTTACGGATGAAATATGACAATTTCTGTTTTTTGCATTCAGGACTCAGAATGTGGATTGAAATAATAGTATGATTGCGTAACGGTACAATAGCGGAAGTTTATAACAATACAACCGATATAGGAATCGCAGTAACCGGAGTATCGGTCAGCAGAGCAGAAGTGAATAGAATGATGATCAGATACCAGGAAGGTATGAGTATTCCCAAGGAGTACGCCTGAACCTGGTATTTTTATTTTGCAGATCATTCCTTTAGGATAGTACGCGAAAACGTCTGCACAAAAGGCCTTACGCCGTATCTAAAACCGCTGCTGCATCTCCTGTTATACTTAGTCTGTTATATTTATGAACCTTTGCCGGCAGAAAACAGGAAGGGAAAGATAGATGAAAAAAAGAGGATGGAAACTGAAAACAGCGGTTTTATTGGCTGCGGCAGCGATTGTGATCACTGGATGCAGTGCCGGTAAGAGTCAGGAAGCAACGGGGACGGAAGGAAAGGAAGAGCGCACGGAGCAGAGTGCGGCGGGCAGTACAGAGAGTACGACTGAAGGAACAGGCGCGGGTAAAGACAGCGTAATCGTGGTGATGGGGCCCAGCTCGGAGCCGGAGGCGGGATTTGACCCGGCCTATGGATGGGGCGCGGGAGAACACGTGCATGAGCCGCTGATTCAGAGCACGCTGACCGTGACGACAGCGGATTTAAAGATTGGTTACGACCTTGCTACAGATATGAGCGTCAGCGATGACGGATTAACCTGGACCGTGAAGATTCGGGATGGCGTCTCCTTTACCGACGGAGAGAAGCTGACTGCGAAGGATGTGGCATTTACATATAATACGCTGAAGAGTACGAGCTCAGTCAATGATTTTACCATGCTGGACTCCGTCCAGGCGGTGGACGACATGACCGTGGTTTTTCATATGAAACGGGCCTATTCGATCTGGCCGTATACCATGGCAATCGTGGGAATCGTTCCGGAGCACGCGTATGGCGCTGATTACGGAGAGCACCCGATCGGTTCCGGCCGCTACATTATGAAGCAGTGGGACAGAGGACAGCAGGTGATATTTGAGGCAAATCCCGACTATTACGGGGAAGCGCCGAAGATGAAAAAGGTGACTGTGCTGTTTATGGAAGAGGACGCGGCATTTGCGGCGGTGCAGTCCGGACAGGTGGATCTTGCCTATACGGCAGCTTCTTATTCAGATCAGACCATTTCCGGCTATGATCTGCTTTCCTTCGAGACAGTGGACAACCGCGGCTTCAATCTTCCGGCCATAGCAGCGGGAGGCAGCGATGGTAACGGAAATCCCATTGGTAACGATTTTACCGCAGATGTGCGTGTGAGACGGGCCATCAATATCGCCATCAACAGAGACGAAATGATTGAAAATGTGTTGAGCGGTTACGGAAGCCCGGCCTACAGTGTTTGCGACAAGATGCCGTGGTACAATAACGCGGCAGAAACAAAGTATGACGCGGAAGGCGCGAAGGCGCTCTTAGAGGAAGCCGGATGGACAGAAGGAAATGACGGAATCAGGGAAAAGGACGGCAAAAAGGCTGGCTTTACACTGATGTATCCGGCCGGGGATTCTGTGAGACAGGCTCTTGCCGCAGATACGGCAAACCAGCTGAAGGAGATCGGCATCGACGTGAAGACTGAAGGCGTGGGCTGGGATACCGCCTATGACCGTGCGCAGGCAGAACCGCTGATGTGGGGCTGGGGAGCACATACGCCGATGGAGCTTTATAATATTTACCACACCATGAAGGACACAGGGCTGGCGGAATACTCTCCATACAGCAATGAATCCGTGGACCGCTATATGGATGAAGCACTGGCAAGCAGCAGCCTCGAGGAGTCTTATGAGCTGTGGAAGAAAGCGCAGTGGGACGGAGAGACCGGTATTACGGAACAGGGCGATATTCCGTGGATCTGGCTCGTCAATATTGACCACCTTTACTGGGCGAAATCTGATCTGGCTGTGGCACAGCAGAAACTGCATCCTCACGGTCACGGATGGTCTATTGTAAATAACGTGGATCAGTGGAGCTGGAAGTAAGCAGTAAGAGTAAAAGAAAATAAAAGTAAAAGGAAATTCAGGAGGCGTACGGCATTGGAAAAAAGCATGCCATGGTTTATTCTTAAAAATTTAATACGGATGGCAGTACTTCTGCTGTTGGTGAGTGCAGCGGCCTTTTTCCTGGTGTCGGCGTCTCCTCTTGATCCGCTTAAGACGAATGTAGGGCAGACTGCGCTGGGATCCATGAGCCAGGAACAGATTGCGAAGCTGGAGGAATACTGGGGGATGAATACCCCGCCGGTGGAGCGGTTTGTCTCCTGGGCCAAGGATTTCTTCCGGGGCGACATGGGGACTTCACTGCTTTACCGCCAGCCGGTGTCCCATGTGATCTCAGTGAAGCTGAAGGATTCCTTATGGCTCATGGGAACTGCCTGGCTGATATCCGGTGCGGCAGGATTGCTGCTCGGAGTGGTGGCGGGAGCGAACCGCGGAAAGACGGCGGATAAGGTTATAACCGGGTACGCGCTGGTGACCGCCAGCACGCCGGCATTCTGGCTGGCGCTGGTTCTGCTCATGATCTTCGCTGTATGGCTGAAGGTGCTTCCGATCGGCTTAAGTGTACCGATCGGAGTGGAGGCCGCCGGAGTTACTGTTTCCGACAGAATCGCTCATGGTATTCTGCCGGCTTTGACGCTTTCCATTACCGGGCTGTCTAACATCATACTGCATACAAGGGAGAAGATGGCCGAGGCCATGGAAAGCGATTACGTGCTGTTTGCAAAGGCAAGAGGCGAGTCCGAAGGGCAGATTATTCTGCGTCACGGTCTCCGCAATATCATACTGCCTGCCATGACTTTGCAGTTTGCCTCGATCAGTGAAATTTTCGGAGGCTCTGTTCTGGTAGAGCAGGTATTCTCTTATCCGGGAATCGGACAGGCGGCTGTGACGGCCGGACTGGGCGGAGATGTTCCGCTGCTTCTGGGAATTACCGTGATCAGCGCGGCGATTGTATTTGCAGGGAATTTCACCGCCAATGTGCTTTACGGCGTCGTGGACCCAAGAATCAGAAGGAGGGCAAAGGCATGAACAGAAGGAAGATAATGATTCTTCTCGCGGGCCTGTCGATTCTGATGCTGGCGGCAATTACGGTGGCAGGACAGCTCCTTTCGGAGGCTGCCATGGTGACGGATTTTTCCAGAAAGAATCTGGCGCCCTGTCTCTCTTATCCATTTGGAACGGACTGGATGGGGAGAGACATGTTTGTCCGTACCATAACGGGACTTTCCATGAGCATCCGGATCGGGCTTTTGACGGCGGCTATCAGCGCGGTGATTGCATTTCTCATGGGAATTCTGGCCGCGACCATGGGGAAAATCGCGGATGGCCTGATCATTGGGCTAATCGATCTGGTCATGGGAATTCCTCATATCCTTTTGCTGGTGCTCATCTCCTTTGCACTGGGAAAGGGATTTTGGGGTGTTGTGACCGGAATTGCGCTGACGCACTGGACTTCCCTTGCACGCCTGATCCGCGGAGAGGTTCTGCAGCTGAAGCAGAGCCAGTACATAAAGATAGCGGAAAAACTGGGACAGGGAAAGCTTACCATTGCGCTTAAACATATGACGCCTCATCTGATTCCGCAGCTGTTCGTTGGGCTGGTTCTGATGTTTCCCCATGCGATCCTGCACGAAGCCAGCATCACATTTCTGGGCTTTGGACTGTCGCCGGAACAGCCGGCCATCGGTGTCATTTTGTCGGAAAGCATGAAATATCTCGCCATGGGAAAATGGTGGCTCGCCCTTTTCCCGGGATTGTTTCTGGTCTTTGTGGTGCTGCTGTTTCATTTTATGGGAAGCACCATCAGCCAGCTTTTGGATCCGGCACACGCACATCAGTGAAATATCCCGCTAGTACTGCATTGCGTAATTAATTGTGAATAAAATGCCTGATATCTACGTCAGAGGCGTGTCTGCAAAGCGACGGCGTAGTGGACCCTACGACTAGCTTTGCAGGCGCGGCTCTGGCGTAGATAGCGGGTGTTTTATCACAGTTAATTGCGCAACGCAGTACTAGAGTCAGATGGACCCGTAAGCGCGCCCACCTGATTCCCGCGGGAATAAATTGAAAGGATGGAAGAGGTTCGATGGAAGAGAGAAAAACAGTTCTGTCCGTGGAACATTTATCGGTGAAATTCACCCAGTATGAAAGGGGCTTTCGCCAGATCGAGCTTCCCGCAATTCGTGATTTAAGTCTTACGGTGAAGGAAGGGGAAATGGTGGCGGTGGTGGGCTCCAGCGGTTCGGGCAAGAGCCTCCTGGCCCACGCCGTGCTGGGAATCCTTCCGTATAACGCCGTGACTGGAGGGCTCATTGATTATGATGGGATGGAGCTGACGGGGAAGAGAATAAGAGCCCTGCGCGGCAGGGAGATCGTTCTTGTCCCTCAGAGTGTTTCCTATCTGGATCCGCTCATGAAGGCGGGGGCATCTGTGAGGAAAGGCAAAAAGGATTCGGAAACCAGAAGGAAATGCAGAGAGGTTCTGGCACGCTATGGACTTGGAAAGGAGACGGAGGAACTGTATCCGTTTGAACTATCCGGGGGCATGACGAGGCGTGTGCTGATTTCCACGGCGGTGATGGAAAAACCGAGACTGGTCATTGCAGACGAGCCTACGCCGGGACTTCATATGGAAGCGGCCAAACGGGTGCTTTCTCATTTTCGGGAGATTGCAGATGAGGGGGCGGGAGTCCTCCTGATCACCCACGATCTGGAACTGGCTTTAGAGGCGGCTGACCGGATTGTTGTCTTCTATGCGGGAACCAATGTGGAGGAGGCTTATGTTTCTGATTTTGAGGAGGAAGAAAGACTTCGCCATCCCTATACGAAGGCATTGTTCCGCGCTATGCCGCAGCACGGCTTCGTCCCGGTTTCGGGCAGTCAGCCTTACGGAAAGGAATTTTTGTCCGGATGTCCGTATGCGTCCCGGTGTGAACTGGCAGATGGAAGCTGCGGCAAAGAGGTGGAATATACGAGTCTTCGCGGAGGCATGGTGAGATGCCGGAAAGCCGCGGAAGGAGGGAACGGAAGATATGAAGCTGGAGGCGAGAGCGCTCTCTTTTCGATATGACAACGGAAACAGACAGATTTTAAACAATTTGAGTATGACGCTTATAAGCACGGATCGCCTGGGGCTCATTGCACCCAGCGGGTTCGGAAAAACGACATTCTGCAAGATTTTGGCGGGATATGAGAAGCCGGACAGCGGTGAAGTGCTTTTGGATGGAAAGCCGCTTTCAGACTGGAAGGGATACTGCCCGGTGCAGATGATATGGCAGCATCCGGAGCTGTCGGTCAATCCCAGGTGGAAGATGGGAGAGGTTTTAAAAGAGGGGGACCAGGTGGAACAGAGGATCATGGACGGTCTGGGAATTGAGCCGGACTGGCTTAACCGGTACCCTTCGGAGTTGTCAGGCGGTGAGCTCCAGCGTTTCTGCATTGCCAGGGCGCTGGGACAGAGAACGCGGTTCCTTCTGGCGGATGAGATCAGCACGATGCTGGATTTGATTACCCAGAGCCAGCTGTGGAATTTCCTTCTGGAGGAAGTGAAAAACAGAGAAATCGGCCTTCTGGCGGTGAGTCATTCGGATGCGCTGCTGGAACGGATCTGTACGAAAATACTGAGACTGTAGTGCCGGGCGGCACTGGGGCGGTGGCACTAGAATAATGCTGCACAGCGGAAACGATAAAAGGAGAAAGGATACAATTGCGATGGATGTAAAAAAGGTGTTGGAACGTGTGAGCAGTGGAGTGATGGATGTGGCAGAGGCAGAGGCACTTTTAAAGGATCTTCCCTATGAGGATCTGGGATATGCCAAACTGGATCATCACAGGAAGCTGCGTTCCGGGTTTGGAGAGACCGTGTTCTGTCAGGGAAAGCCGGATCCGTATCTGGTGGAGATTATGAAGCGGTTTTATGAGCGGGACGGTGAGGTCCTGGGAACGCGGGCGTCTGCGGAACAGTTTCTTCTGGTGAAAGAGGTGGTACCGGAGATCGAGTACGATGCGGTGTCCAGAATTCTGAAGGTGGAGAAAAAGGATAAGGAAAGAACGGGCTGTGTGGCGGTGTGTACCGGTGGGACCGCGGATATTCCAGTGGCGGAGGAAGCAGCCCAGACGGCGGAATATTTTGGCTGCGCGGTGGACCGGATCTATGATGTGGGCGTGGCGGGAATCCACCGCCTGTTGTCACAGAGGGATCGACTCATGAAGGCAAACTGCATCATTGCGGTGGCCGGAATGGAGGGGGCTCTGGGAACGGTAGTGGCCGGTCTGGTGGACTGCCCTGTGATTGCGGTTCCGACATCAGTCGGTTACGGTGCCAGCTTCCACGGAGTTTCAGCCCTCCTGACCATGCTGAATTCCTGCGCGAACGGGATTTCCGTGGTAAATATCGATAATGGATACGGCGCAGGTTATCTGGCAACACAAATAAACAGACTGGCGGTGAAATAAATGGGGAAAATACTGTATTTGGAATGTAATTCGGGAATTAGCGGAGATATGACGGTCGGAGCGCTTCTGGATCTTGGCGCCGACAGAGAAGTTCTGGAGCGGGCACTCGGCAGCCTGGGAGTGGAGGGATACCACCTCCATTTTGGCAGGGCGGTGAAATGCGGGCTGGATGCGTATGATTTTGATGTGCATTTGGAGGAAGAGGGGCATGAACATGGGCATGACCATGAGTGTGGAGAGAGCCATGGGCATGATCATGAGCACGAGCACGGGGAAGGCCATTCCCATAATCATGAGCATACGCACTCTCACAGCCATGGACATTCCCATTCACACATCCACCGGAATCTTTCGGATATTTACAGGATTATTGAACGCCTGGATTCCAAGGAAGAAGTAAAGGAACTGGCCAGGAACATGTTTCTTATTGTGGCAGAGGCGGAAGCGAAAGCGCATGGCCTTCCCATCGATGAAGTCCATTTCCATGAGGTGGGGGCAATTGATTCTATCGTCGATATCATCAGTGTGGCAGTCTGCCTCGACAACCTGGGGGTGAAGGACGTAGTGGTATCTCCGCTGGCGGAGGGACATGGCCAGATCCGGTGTCAGCACGGAGTGATACCGGTACCGGTGCCTGCTACGGCTAATATAGCAGCGGCTCACGGCCTTGCACTGCGGCTGACGGATCAGGAGGGGGAGATGGTGACGCCTACGGGAGCAGCCATCGCGGCGGCGGTCCGGACGAGAGAAAAACTGCCTGCTTCCTGCAGAATCGTAAAGACTGGCCTGGGGGCTGGTAAAAAGGATTTCGATCATGCCAATGTACTGCGCGCCATGCTTCTTGAGACGAATGAAGAGGAGAATGACCAGGCCTGGGTGCTGGAGACCAATGTAGACGACTGCAGCGGTGAGATGCTGGGATTTGTGATGGAAGAACTGTTCGCCGCAGGAGCACTGGATGTGTGGGATACGCCCATTTACATGAAGAAAAACCGGCCGGCCTATCTGCTCTCCACACTCTGCATGGAAAATGACATCGAAAAGATGGAAGATCTGATCTTTGTACATACGACGACAATCGGTGTACGCCGCTACCCGGTTTCCAGAACTATTTTGGAGAGAAGGAAGGCGGAAGTCGAGACCCGGTTTGGTAATGCCTCGGTCAAAATCTGTACCAGAAACGAGAAAACGTTCTGTTATCCGGAATATGAGAGTGTGCGTGCCATCTGCAGAGAGACAGGCGCGGATTTCCAAAGTGTATACTGCGAGATCAGAAAAGCTGCAGAAGATTTGTTCTGCCGACAGTAAGCAAATTGACAGGAAAGACGGGAGATTACAATGACACGGACAGAAGAAAAGAAAAGACAGCTGGAAAGCGCAATGGCGCAGTATGGAAAAGAAGACATCTGCCTTGCATTTTCCGGTGGTGTGGATTCAAGCCTCCTTTTAAAGGCGGCGTCGGATGCGGCCAGGGAAAATGGGACAAAAGTCTACGCGGTGACCTTCGACAGCAGGCTTCATCCTTCCTGTGATTTAGAGATTGCGAGCCGTGTGGCGAAGGAGCTGGGCGGAATTCATGAGGTTATTACGGTAGATGAACTGGAACAGGAGGAAATCCGCCATAATCCGGTAAACCGCTGTTATCTGTGTAAACGCCATTTGTTTCAGGGACTCAGGGATTTTGCAGTACAGAGGGGTGTCCGGATTATCCTTGACGGGACGAATGAAGACGATCTGCACGTTTACCGCCCAGGAATCCAGGCCTTAAAGGAACTGGAGATTATCAGCCCGCTGGCTGAAGTGCATATGACGAAGGCGGAGGTAAAGGAGCTGGCGGCAGAATATGGAATCTCTGTGGCTTCCCGGCCGTCTACACCGTGTATGGCAACCAGATTACCTTATGATACGGATATTGATTATGGGGTGCTGGAAAGAATTGCGCAAGGTGAGGCACGCTTGAGAGCACAGATTGACGGCAATGTACGTCTGCGTCTGCACGGTGACATTGTGCGGATTGAGGTAGACGGCAATGCCTTCTTAAGGGTACTGGAAATAAAGGATGAGATAATCAGAGGCCTAAAGGAACTGGGATTTCTATATATCACTCTGGATCTGGAGGGCTTTCGGTCTGGAAGTATGGATTTAAAAATCGAAAAGTAATGTAAGTCAAAAGACCGTGTATCTGCTGGCCAATCAATACCAGCCGGGATACACGGTCTTATTGCTTCATTTTTTACAAACATCAGGAGTACTGCGCTTCCATTTCTTTAATTCTTTCATACAGCCGGTCGTTGACAGGTGTAGAGAGGCCATGTTTTTTAGCCATACGGCCTACGGTTCCGGCAAACATTTCCACCTCCGATGGGCGGTGCGAAATCCCATCCTGCCGCATGGACGGCATGCCGTCGGGGGAAAGTGTCTCCAGCAGTCTGATGTAATCCTCTAAATCCTGTTCTGTCAGATTGACATGCTCCGCTTTAGCAAGGGCAATGACCTCACGCATGGCGCCTACCATGGTATCGTGTGCTTCGCCTGTCGTCAGGGTGCCGGAGTAGGTGGTTTCGTACGCCATGCATGTCTGGTTTACACCGACATTCAGCATGAATTTCCCCCACAGGCGGTGCAGGATATCGTCTTCAGCCACATAGGCGATCTTTGCCCTGTCCAGGAAGTCAGTCATGGCTTTTAAGCGGTCAGCCTGGTCCGGTGTCCGGACACCAATTCTCAGTTCACCGAATTTTGTGTAGGTCAGGGCGGCTCCGAATTTCATGGCATCCATGCCCTGGGCGATGGAGTAGAGTACTTTTTCGTGACCGTATCGTTCTCCGATTATCTGCTCGCTGCTGATCCCATTCATGACAGAGATGATGGTGGTATCCGGCCCTACACAGTGTTTCATGGTATCCAAAGCAGCGGGAAGCGCGTTGTATTTGACTGCAACGATTATAAAATCAGCAGGGGCAGCCGTTTCACAGTCCTCAACCGGAAAGGAACGGCGCTCCCCGTTGACAGTAAAATTCATTTCTCTGTATTTTTTAATCCGGTCTTTGTCTGCAATGAAACGGACGGCAGATGTCCCGAGCTCTGCTGCTATCTGATTACCGTATAATAAGCCTAGCGCGCCCATGCCGACGATGGCGGTGGTCTGTATTTCTTTCATGATTTGCCTCCCTTACAGCGATTTTATTTATCATACCACTGGAGGTATCATAAGTAAAACAGAAACGGTAAAAATATGGATAAAATCCAAAAAGGTACTTGTAAAATACAAGTACCTCAGGTATAATGTACTTAGAAGTGATCAAAAGATTTGAGTTGTCTGATGATCAAAACTTCGGATAACTGAGTAATTTATAGTTACAAGCTATCCTCTACTGGCTATAGAGGATAGCTATTTTCTATTCTGACGATTATCTATGTAGGCCAGTGCTGTGAAGATAACCAGCGCCAGTGTCAACACTTCAAGTGTATTCATACCACATATCCTCCTTCGCATATTTCCGAAGGAAACCATCAGACTATCCTCTGACCGTTGCACAATTATACAAAGTTATTTTAACATAATAACAAGGTAAAATCAATGGCAGTTTTTATTGCAGCCCCTTTTGATTTTCGACAAATCACTCTCTCTTTTTATCTTACAATATTTCCCTTACAATACTCCAGTATCATATCCAGGTAAACCCTCGCATACTGGGGCAGATACCGGTTTTTCTGATAAGCAGCGATCAGGGTGTTTTCGATTTTTTCATTTCCTATAGAAAAGCATGCACAGGGAGAACTGGACTGTTTCTTTAAATAATGGTAATAGCTCTCTGGTGCGAGGGCCGCGCCCATGCCTTCCATGGCCAAGCGGATGGACATCTCGCTGTTGCGGGTGTGCATCAGGATATGAGGTTCCATTCCATATTCGGAAAACAGTTTCAGGGCAATGCCTCCGGTATTCTGGTCGGGATAGAGGAGGATGAAGTCTTCTTCCGCAAGCAGCCGTAAATCCAGCCATGGGTATTTGAAGCCTTCTCTCTCCACAGCCTTTGAGGCCGCGGGGCTGGAAGCGGAGAGTACCAGGACCATCTCTTCCTTTCCAAGAATCTGATAATCTAAATCCCTGGGATATTCGTGAACATTATAGAAGGTTAAATCCACGGTATGGTCGTTAAGGGTGTGCTCCGCGACGAAATTGACTTCTTCCATCATATTTACCGTTACGTGGGGAAATTGTTTGTGAAAACGCGGCAGAGTGGGGCCGATTATGCTGTTGCCAAGCATGATCGGAATCGCAATGTTTAAACGGCCGTGGTTTTGGTGCATAATATCATCAAGCTCTGTATCCCATTCCAGGCCGTATTCCACGATTTTTTCCGCGTAATGGAGATAGCGCTCGCCCACATAGGTAGGGAAGTAGCCGTTTCCAATCCGGTCGAACAGGCGGGTTCCAAGCTGCTGCTCTAAATTTTTTAAATATTTACTTAAGGAAGGCTGGGAGATGAACAGGGCCTCGGCCGCCTTGCTGATGCTCTTGTGGCGGGCGATGGCGAGAATGTAGCGGGCTTCTTTTAATTCCATGGCGGACTCCTCCTGGGTGAAAGAAAATGGATCAACGGGGGATTATAGCTTTACTGCATAAAAATTATAGATTATATGTATTTGACGTACAGTATATCACATTTTATAATAAATGTACATCGTTGGATTAACTAAACTAATAAATAAAAATGAATTTGGAGAGGTCGAGATGAAGAAAAGTAGTGCATTTGTTATGGTGGTGCCCGGACTTGTCATCCTGGTGGTGTGTCTGTTTCTTCCGCTTTTGAAGGTTCTGGTCCCCACGCTCTTTGCCGGTGAGTATCCGTTAAGCTCTTACGTGGACTTTTTCCTGGACGAGTATTATCTGAAGATATTCGCAAGGACCGTGAAGGTGGCGGTTATTACGACGGCGGCATGTATGGCGGCAGGTGTTCCGACCGCGTATTTTATCAGCCGGTGCGGCAGAAAATGGCGGGGAATCCTTCTTGCAGTTTCCATTTTCCCGATGATGACAAATTCTGTCATCCGAAGCTTCGCATGGATCAATATCCTGGGAAGCAATGGGATTATGAACCGATTTCTGATGGCCGCGGGATTTGCGGATAAACCGGTGAAATTATTATATACCGATTTCGCCATTATCATCGGTTCTGTTTACTTATTCCTTCCATTGATGATCGTTACGGTGGCTGGTGTCATGGAGAACATTGGGGACGATATGATGGAAGCCGCTCAGAGCCTGGGCGCCAACCGGTTTACCGCGTTTCTGAAGGTTGTTTTCCCCATGAGCCTTCCGGGAATTATTGTGGGCGGTATCCTCGTGTTTACCGGAACGCTGACAGCCTATACCACACCGCAGCTGCTGGGCGGCAATAAAAATATGGTGCTGTCGACCTTTATTTACCAGCGCGCCATGACTGTGGGTGACTGGAATGGAGCGGCGGTCATATCCCTGATTATGATTATTGTGACGTTGATTGTCATCAAAGGATTTAACGCTCTGGCAAACAGGCTGGACAGAAGAGGAGGAAGCCATGCGTAAGAATAAACTGCTCACGATTTTTGCGGTGCTGGTATTTGCATTTCTGATTATACCGCTCATCATCATCACCGTGACGGCGTTTGGCGGGGGAAATGCCATAACTTTTCCGATTGAGTCATTTTCCATGAAATGGTTTCTCAATGTCTTCTCTCTGAAATCCTTCCGGAAATCGTTTTTAACGAGCCTGGAGATTGCGTTTCTGGCTACCTTTATCGCTCTTCTGGTGGGAATTCCGGCGGCCTACGCGCTGGCCAGATCCGGGATGAAGGGAAAAGGGATCTTAAAATCGGTGTTCCTGTCGCCTACCATTGTTCCGGGTATTGTCATCGGTTTTGTGCTTTACCAGTTTCTTGTGCTGTCGTTGAGAATTCCGGTGTATGCGGGACTTCTGGCAGGCCATTTCATGGTGACGCTTCCATATGTGATCCGGGTGGTAGGATCGAGTCTGGACCAGTTTGATTTCTCGGTGGAGGAAGCAGCGTGGAGCCTGGGCTGCGGCAAGATTTCCGCATTTTTCAAGGTGGTGCTTCCGAATATCACGTCGGGAATTTCTGCGGCCTTTATGCTTGCGTTTATCAATTCCTTCAATAATATTCCGGTATCCATGTTTCTTTCCGGTCCGGGGGTATCCACGTTCCCGGCAACCCTGATGAATTATATCGAATATAATTATGACCCGACCGTATCGGCGGTATCTGTGCTTTTAATGGCGGCCACGGTCATCATTATGGTAATTGTAGATAAGACGCTGGGAATCGCTGCGCTGACAAAATAGCAGGAAAGCGGGGCACGCGGAGTGCTTATAATGAGGAGGAAAAAACGATGGCATTTATGACACTTAAGGATATTGATGTCTGTTATGATAAGAAAAAACAGGTTTTAAAGGGACTGAATCTGGAGGTAGAGGAGGGTGAGCTGGTATCTCTCTTAGGCCCCAGCGGCTGCGGCAAGACGACGACGCTCCGGGTGGTGGCTGGATTTATTGAACCGCAGGGCGGAATCTTCTCTCTGGATGGAGCGGATTTAACAAAGGTGCCGGTGCATAAGAGAAATTTCGGTATCGTATTTCAGAGTTATGCGCTGTTTCCTCATTTGTCAGTCTATGATAATGTTGCGTTTGGTTTGAAAATCAGGAAGCTGGACAAGGCGGAAATGGACAAAAAGGTGAAGAACATCCTTGAAGTGTGCGGACTTACGGAATTCGCGAACCGTTTTCCGCAGCAGATGTCCGGCGGACAGCGGCAGAGAGTCGCTCTTGCCAGGGCGCTGGTGATCGAGCCAAAGCTTTTGCTGCTCGATGAGCCGCTCAGCAACTTAGATGCCAAGCTGCGCATCAATATGAGAATGGAGATCAAACGGATTCAGAAGCAGTTGGGAATCACCACTCTGTTCGTCACCCATGACCAGGAGGAGTGCTTCTCCATCTCAGATAAGGTGGCTGTTATGAACCGCGGTGTGATCGAACAGTATGACACACCGGAGCACATTTACAGCAGGCCGGAGACGGAGTTTGTGGCCAGGTTTATCGGTTTTGAGAATTTCCTTACGCTTCATAAGGGCGGGGATATTTACCGGACAGACGGCGGGGAGGCATTTTCCGTGAAGACGGCTCATGGTACGGTTCCGTCCGAAGAAACGGTTATCGGAACGATCAGACCGGAAGATATTCTGGTGGATACAGAAGACAGGACCGTAAATGTGCTGGCAGGAACTGTGGGAGTGCGCACCTTTTTGGGGAAGAGCTATCAGTATGAGGTTAATACCGCAGCCGGAAAATTTCTGGTGAACAGAACAGCGGATGAATCGTATGAAGAGGGCCAGGTGGTTCGCCTGTACCTGCCGGAAGAAAAACTGATTTTAGTAAACGGTAACAATTCAGACGGCTCATCTTCTTGATCGAAAAATCCGGTCAAGAAGCATCGGATATTTATCCGATGTGAAAATTGGGGCATAAAGCTGCTTACAAGCGAGCTTGACGCTGCTTCCTGCGCCAATTTTCCCGCCGTCTGAACTGTTACAGTAAATAAATAATTGAGAAAAGTGAGGTACTATTATTATGAAGAAAATCATTGCATTGTCTCTTTGCGCAGCGCTGGCGCTGACCGGTTGTGGAAGCTCGAATTCTGCAGAGGGCGGAAAAAATGACGAGGGTACGAAGAAACTGATTCTTTCCACTTATGGACTCAGCGAGGATATATCCGAGGAGGAAGTCTATAAGCCGTTCGAGGACGAATTTGGCTGCAAAATTGTAACGGAGACAGGAAGCACCAATGAACGTTATACAAAATTGTCGGCAGACTCGGAAACAGTCATTGATGTGATCGAGCTGTCTCAGGCCATGACAGCGAAGGGAATCGAGGAAGGCTTATTCGAGCCGATCGACTTAAGTAAAATTGAAAACAGCAAGTATTTGATCGGTGCTGCGAAGAAGATGGCGGAAGCGGGACAGGGCGTCGCTTATACCATCAACAGCATCGGTATCATGTACAATCCGGAGGATGTGGGATTTGAGATTAAGAGTTTTGATGACCTTTGGGATGCGAGACTCGAGGGACGGATTGCCATTCCGGATATCACTACAACCTTTGGACCGGCCATGGTGTATATGGCGAGTGATTACAAAGGGGCGGACGTGACAGCAGATCAGGGAGCCGCGGCCTTTGAAGCGCTTAAGGAACTGAAACCGAATATCGTCAAGACGTATGCGAAGTCTTCGGACCTGATTAATATGTTTACCTCCGGAGAAATCTCTGCGGCCATTGTTGGTGATTTCGGCGTGCCGACGATTCAGGCGGCGGATCAGAGCCTCGTCTACGTGACTCCTGATGTGACATACGCGAACTTTAATACGATCAGTATAACGAAGAACTCGAAAAATAAGGAACTGGCTTATGAGTACATCAATTACAGACTGAGCCAGGAGCTTCAGACCAAGACAGGAAAAGCACTGAATGAGGCGCCTACAAATAACCAGGTGGCATTTACAGAGGAAGAGTCCGCGAATATGACGTATGGCGATGCGGCGGAGAACGCGAAGGTGATTGATTATTCGTTTGTGAATCCCATACTGGGAGAGTGGATTGATCAGTGGAATCGGATTATAAATTCTTAGTTCGAAAATTTTGGGTGATGGCGAAGGGACGCGGACTTTGCAAAGTGGATTGAGGAAAGCGGGCGCGGGAGACGCGGGCAGGGCACGGGCTAAGCTCCTGCGGGGGATGTGTCTAAGTCTGGAGAAGTACCTCCGCAGGGGTACCGCTTCTCCCACGCCCGCTTTCCGGCGAGGTTGTGAAAAGTCCGCTGGGGCAGGCGGCAATAGAAATTTGTGAACGAAGGGGAGCTGTGGGAGATGGCGGGCGGCGGAGATACTGATGAGAAAAAGGATTGGAAAGATGATGAGGCTGTAAGAAAGCCGGATAAACAGAGAGAAGGAAAGTAAAAAGTGGGCTGAGGAGTAAAAACGGGATAATTGGAGAACTTTGGCTAACGGGAATGACGGAGGTGTTGTGGTTGTGAAAGTGGATCTGGTGATAGAAAATGCCTGGGTTTATCGGACTTTCAGGCAGTGCTTTGAACGGATGGATATTGCAGTGACAGGAGGAAAGTTTTTTGACGTTTCTCCTGTTTCTGATTTTGTGGGAGATTCGGAGCAGCGGGTAGGAGCACGGCGCGGGGAATGGGAAGCGGAGTCGGTCTTTGATGGGACCGGAAAGTTCGTGATTCCCGGGTTGGTGGACATTCATATGCATGTGGAAAGCTCGATGACGTATCCGGAGGAATTTTCGCGGGCCGTGGTGCCGTTTGGAGTCACAACTGTGGTGGCGGATCCCCATGAGATTGCCAATGTGTTTGGACTCGAAGGGATATTATGTTTTATGGAACAGGAGACGGAGCTGGATATTTTTTATGGTATTCCGTCCAGTGTTCCGGCTACCAGAACAGAGATGGAGACATCAGGGGCGGAGTTTGGAGAAAAGGAACTTCGGGAGCTTCTGCGGGATGAGCGGGTGGTTTGTCTCGGGGAAGTGATGAACTTTAAAGATCTGGTGTCGGAAGGGGATACAAAGAGTAAAAGATTTCTGGAAGTCTGCGGGGAATGCGGCAGAAAAGTCAGAATTGAAGGGCATTGTCCGGGGCTGTCAGGCGGAGATTTAGCGGCGTTTATCAGAGCGGGCGTGGATGCGGATCATACGGAACAGACGGCGGAATCGGTCCTGGAGAAGACAGATATGGGGATGTTTCTGGAATTGCAGGAGAAATCTTTAAAAGAGGAAGTCGTGGAAGTGGTAAAACGGAAGCAGCTCTATGAAAATATTGCACTGGTAACCGATGACACGATGCCGGACCGGTTGATGGAAGGACACTTGAACCGGATTGTCAGGCTGGCGGTGGCGAAGGGGATGCCGGCAGAGAAAGCAATTTATCTGGCTACATTTACTCCGGCCAGGAGAATGCATCTCGACGACAGGGGAATCATCGCGCCGGGGAAGAAGGCGGATTTCGTCGTTCTTCCCGACCTGGAGAGCTTTGTGCCGGAAGCGGTTTTTAAAGACGGAAAGCGCTGTGTGGACGCGGCGGCGGAGGACCTGGAAAACAGTCTGAAAAAAAGGTTTCCTGACCATTTTTACAGTTCGGTGAAGTGCAGGCTGGCCCTGGCATCGGATTTTATATTGCCAGTTGATGATTTCTGGAAGGAAGAGTACCAGAAGGAAGAGTGCCGAAAGGAAGAGTGTCGGAATGAGTGCGGGGAAGAGGCTTTGTTCGGGAAGCCAAGCGGGAGTGAGGCACAAAAACTGTCTGGAACCGCTGTGGTGAATGTGATGCAGATCCAGACCTTTGGAACCAGGGCGAAGCATGTTCAGAGAGAGATTCCTGTACAGGACGGAAACCTTTGCTGGCAGGAGGCGGGGCTGTGCCTGGCTGCTGTTTTTGAGAGATATGGAAAAAATGGAAATGTCTCGTGGGGATTCGTGGAACACGCGCTGGAGCAGAAAGGGGCCGTGGCGACTACGTGGTCCCATGACAGCCATAATCTGCTGGTGCTGGGGAATTCTGTGGAAGATATGGTTCTGGCACAGAATGAGGTGGTGCATATGCAGGGCGGCTATGTGACGGCGAGCGGCGGCAGGGTGACAGCGGCGGCAGAACTGCCGGTGGGCGGAATTATATCCGATAAGAGCCTTCCGGAGCTGGCGGCAGAGATCAGGGCTGTGAGGGGAGAGATCGAGCGAATGGGTTATGTGAACAATAATGTCATTATGTCCATTTCCACACTGTCTCTTCTGGTGTCTCCGGAACTCAAGCTAAGCGATCAGGGTATGTTCGATGTGAAGAGCCAGAGAAAAATTCCTCTGGTAGAAGCATTTCAGATACAGGAAGAAAAGGTAGTGGAACAGTGAGTACAATTATTACGAATGTAACCGTGGTGACGATGAATGAAACACGTGAAGTGATACAACACGGGTTTGCCGCATGGAAAGGCGGGGAGATCACCGCGGTTGGAACGATGGATATGCTGGATATGTTGATTGCGGAGGAAACGGACGATGAAACAGACGATGAAACGGACGATGAAACAGGGGAAAGTCTCCGTTTGATCGACGGGAAGGGCGGAATCCTCATGCCGGGTATGGTAAACCTTCATGCGCATATGGGGATGATACCGTTTCGGGGTCTGGGCGACGACTGCAAGGACCGTCTGAGAGTATTTCTGCTGCCTATGGAACAGAGGGCCATGGATGCGGAGCTGGTCTATCTTTCCACGAAATATGCTGCGGCGGAAATGCTGCTGGCCGGGGTCACCACAGTTTTTGATATGTATTATTTCGAGGCGGAGGCTGCACGTGCCATGGATGAGATGGGGATTCGTGGTATTGCGGGAGAAACCATAATGGAAGAGGAAGCCTGTGATTTTAAAGACCCGTATGAGGCGCTTTCCTATGGGGAGAGCCTCATGAAGAAGTACAAGGGCCATCCCAGGATTTCCGCCTGTGTGGCGCCGCATGGGACGACTACCTGCTCTGCCGGCCTCCTTAAGGCGGCGTGGAAGCTGGACGATGCGTTTGGGGCTCCCTTCAGCCTTCATACGGCGGAAATGGATTATGAGATGGATTATTTCCGGGAGACTTCTGAACAGACTCCGGCGGGATATCTGGATTCCTTGGGAGTCCTGGGAAAACATACGCTGGCTGCACACTGCATCCAGATGACGGAAGCGGATTTGCGGCTGTTTGCAAAGAGGGGGGCCTCGGTAGCTCACTGTATCGGTTCCAACACGAAGGCGGCCAAGGGGGTCGCTCCGGTCAGCCGTATGCGGGAACTGGGGATTTTTGTGGGGCTCGGCACCGATGGGCCGGCCAGCGGCAATACGCTGGACCTTTTTACGCAGATGAAGCTGTTTGCCAACTTCCATAAGAATGAGACGAGGAACCGGAGCGCATTTCCGTCACGGCAGGTGGTGGAGATGGCTACGATCGGTGGCGCGAAGGCCCTTCATATGGAGCAGAAGATCGGCTCCATTGAAGTGGGAAAGCGGGCGGATCTGGTTCTGGTGGAGACCCGCTCCGCCAATATGTTCCCCATCTACGATCCTTATTCGGCTCTGGTCTACAGCGCCGGCCCCTCCAATGTGGACATGGTGTTTGTGGAAGGGACGTGCGTTGTAAAGGATGGGAAGCTGGCTGAAAAGAGCGTGGAGGTTTTACGAGGAGAACTGGCAGGAAAGATGGCGAAGACTGCGTTTGCGGAGGAAGTACTGTTTTCTCTGTAAAGATGTCGTTAAGCTTCCTCAAGTTCGCTTGACGAAAGGGCTTTCTGTTTCTATAATGGCGTCAGATGCAGGCTTCGTTCCGGCATATCCCATCAAGCGGTGGACATGCAGACGCCTGCTCAAATTATGACGATAAGAGGAAACAATGAACCACGCCGACAGCGACGCAGAGATAAAAATGATAAGAAAAGGCATGGCCTGCATTTTTTATGGCAGGTTGTGCCTTTTTGTGCATGAATTGGACAAAATCATAATAAGATGCATGAGGAAGGGAAGGATATCCAAATATGGAAGAGAGTAAGGAAAGTGCAGTACAGAAACGCAGGATGGAAGGCAGGAAACGGTTTATAACGAATTTTATCTACTTTATCATTTTAGGAGGGATTTTTCTCTTTGTGATGAAGCGGTTTGTTCCCATGTTTTTCCCGTTTATTTTAGGACTTGCGGTGGCGGCCGTGCTGTCGCCGCTGATCGGAAAGCTGTGTGAGAAGACAGGAGGAAAGCGTGCGCTGGTGTCGATCGTGGTACTTCTGGTATTTTATGGGCTTCTGGTGCTGGCGGCCCTGTTTTCCGCAAGCCATGTCGTTACCTTTATTCAGAACCTGGCCGGGAAGCTGCCTCAGTTTTATGTGGAGGTGATAGAGCCGGAACTGGGAATTCTGTTTGAACGGATCGTGGTCAGCTTCCCGGAATATCAGGATTGGGTGAGTCAGATGTCCGCCAGCCTGGAAAATGCCCTGCAGAGCGGGATTATGACCGTGTCAGGTACTCTGATCGGCTGGGGTGCCTCCTGGATCGTGGGATTTCCTGCGATTCTGGTACAGACGATATTTACGATTATTTCGTCCTTTTTCTTCACAATCGATTATGACCGGATCTGGGACTTTGTTTTGCGGCAGTTTAAAGAGGAGCAGAGGAAGATGATTGCGGAGACTGCGGCGGGGGCGAGAACGACGATCTGGAAGATTCTCCGGGTCTATGCCCTTATGATGACGATTACCTTTGCTGAGCTGTATCTGGGATTTGTGCTGCTGAAGATTCCGATGCCGCTGCTGCTGGCATTTCTGGTGGCTGTGGTTGATATTCTCCCGGTGCTGGGAACCGGAACGGTCCTGATTCCGTGGGCGCTTATTCTCTGCATTATCGGGAAGACCGGACTAGGAGTGGGGATTTTTGTTCTGTATGTGATTATCACTATAGTCAGGCAGACTCTGGAACCGAAGGTGATCGGACAGCAGGTGGGGCTTCATCCGATTGTCACCCTGCTGTGTATTTTTGCGGGGGCGCAGCTGATCGGGGTGCTGGGGATCTTTACATTTCCGGTTATCGCTACCATTGTGAAGAAAATGAATGATGAGGGGACGATTCATTTGATTAAATAGGGATCAGCCGTATATGAAAATTTAATACGGCTGACCACTTGACACATTTAGCTATGAATGATATTTCACATTCTGCCTATTCCATCTGGCTGCCGCCGCTGACGCAGATCGTTTCCCCTGTAATGAACGAGCTTTCTTCTGTGGAGAGGAAGAGGGCGGCGTTTTCCATGTCGGAAACCTGGGCGATTCGTTTCATCGGATACTGGTTCTCGTAGCTGGCGCGTAAGGCGGCCGGATCTTCTGCGGTCTCAAAACGGCAGGTGATCATAGGAGTCTCTGTAATGCCAGGGCAGATGATATTGCAGCGGACATCGGGCGCATATTCCATGGCGATGCAGCGGCTTAACTGGATCACAGCGGCTTTTGAGGGGCCGTAGCCGATCCAGCCCTTCATGGTCTTAAATGCGCAGTCCGAGGCGATGTTGACGATGGTAGCGCCCTTCTGCTCCTTTAAATACGGGATAGCGGCCTTGCAGATGTGGAACATGCCGAAGACGTTGACAGCAAATTCTTTCTGCATATCTTCCACGGATAAGTCCTCCAGACCGCCGAGGAGGGCGATCCCCGCACAGTTCACCATGGAATCAATCTTTCCAAACGTTTTTACGGCAGTGTCGATCACGTTTTTTGCATCCTCATACCTGCTTAAATCTCCCTTCACGTAGACGGCGCGCTCGTGTTCTATAGGCATGGAGTCTTTGATATCACAGCCAACTACACAGGCTCCTTCTTCCAGCCAGCGTCTCACCATGCCGGCTCCGATTCCTGATGCTGCTCCTGTAATGACTGCGACTCTTCTTTCTAAACGACTCATAATTTTAATTCTCCCTTTCTTTTTTATGAATTCTGATTACTTCCATAATCAATGCGATAATGGTACCAACAATAAGGCCATTGCTTAAAAATGTGGACAGGAACGCCGGAAGCGCCATGGTAAATCCGGTTCCAGGGACGTTCATGATTCCGATGCCGATCAGCACCGAAAGTCCTACGGTCTGATACATGCTCTTCTTGTCCTCTGCGCCCTCCAGGCATTCAATGGAAAAGCCGCACAGGCTTACGAATGGAACGAAGAGGGCCGCATAGCCAACCGACTCCGGTATCATGGAGAGCAGGCTGGTGACCGGCGGGAAGAAGCTGATCGCCGCGATGATGATTCCGCCGATGATCAGGGGCTTCGTCCTTGTCATGCCGGTGCTTACGACGAAGCCGCCGCCCTCCGACGTGGGGATCAGTCCGGTGACACCGAAACAGCCCAGCAGGATATAGATAAAGGAAAAACAGTTGCCTGCCTGTTTCGTGCGCCCGGTGGCCACCTCATCATACTGGGAGACCATCTGCTGGGCGATCTTCATGCTGCTGAGTAAATTAGTGACCAGCAGCAGGGTGCATAAGAACGAGGTGATAATCATGGACAGCTCAATCCGCGGTGGTCCGAAGGGGAAAATTCTCGGCATGCGCACCAGCTGTGACGGCATCTCATAGGGGGTGGACAGTCCCAGCAGCGTGTAGAGGCCCCAGCCCACCACGATACTGATCAGGACGGAATAGGCCTTTAACCGGGTGTTCATCAGGAAAAAGGTCAGTACGATGATGACAACGGAGCAGAGCACCACCTTCAAATTCATTCCGTAACCGTCGCCGTAGACGGATGTCATGGCCTGGAAGAAGAATTTCGAACACAGGGCCACTAAAAGAAGCAGGTTTGTTCCGACGACGGTGGGTGTAAAATACTTTTCCAGCTTCTCAATGACGCCCAGCATATTCAGAATAAATCCGAATACACCGCACAGGATCAGAGAGAATTCCAGAACGCGAAGCGTTTCCGATTCTGAGCCGAATAACGTGACTCCGATGGTGGCATACATGGTGAAGATGCCGAACCAGAGGCCGCAGGGCGTTTCGTTGATGGGGAGGCGGTGGCCGAAGACCGCCTGCGTGATCGTGGCGAGGCCGATGCACAGCAGTGTAACCTGGATGTACATGCTGGCATCCGACGGGCTTAAGTGATAGCTCTGCCCGATGACCACGGGCATGACGATACCCGTGGAAATCATATAAAGGGCCCACTGGAGTCCGCCCAGAAGGTTTTTAACGGTTGACTGATTTTTCATGGTTTCCTTTTCTCCTTTTTTGCAGTTCGCTCTATTCCCTTCCCTTTACACCGTGGATGACCGCTTCGCGGAAGCAGAACCAGTGATCAGGCGAAGCCTTTGCGTTGACAATGCTCAGCATCTTTGTATGCGGATGGTCCGTTGAGGTGCATGATTTTGAGTGAAGACCGATAGACATGGCGCCGCCCCCCACGTAAATGCAGGCATAGTTTAAGAACAATTCATCCATCAGGCCGTTCATCATCAGATGGTGGGTATATACCGGTGTCTCAATCAAGAGACGCTCGATTCCCATATGGCGCAGGATTCGAAACAGGATGTTGGAATCGGTCTGGGCACCCTCTCCGGTGACAACGACGGGAATCTTTCCTTTGTTTTCTTCCAGCAGCCGTTCAAGCTTAACAAAGTCCACATCCTCCATGGTGTGGTAGGGGCCAACCAGGAAGATCGGGTTCTGGCATTTTTCACGGACGACTTCCCAGCCGACAGGGGAGGTGTTGATCATCTTCGGAACTTCGTCCTTTTTGAAAATGGTGTGGTCAAACAGAAGATCGGTGCCATCCAGCGTGGAAATGATGTTGAGCGGAACCGGCGGCAGACCGTTGTCAATTCTCGCCTGCTCTAAATCCACATCGTATAAGTGAACCGTCATATTTGGCTCCTCCCTCATGGTTCCGGCGCCGCAGATGACCGCGTCGGCAGCGGCCCGCTGGAGCATGAAGACGAAAAACGGGGCGTTGCCGCCGGTCTTGTCGAGAAAGTTGTTCGTCTGAAGAAGGGCGCTGTCTCTGGCATCCTGAAACGCGATCTTTCCGTCTATGGTGGTGATAAAGGACGCGTAGACGTAAGGACGGTCTGCCGGCGCCTTCGGAAATTTCAAGTGGCCGTAAACTTCTTCGATTTTCGGCGATTTCACCGGTTCCTCCGTAAATTCCTTAAGGGCCTCCGATTCATAGACCGTGCTGCACAATACTTCCTCCGCCTTCATTGGAATGCGGAATAAATCCTTTGTTAACTGGTACATGGTAAATCCTCCTTATAAATATATTTGATACAGGCTTGGCCTGTAAAACTCACACGGGTTTCAGCTGGTTCCTGTCTCCGGGAAGCAGCAGGTTCAGAAAAATACCGGTAAAGGTGGCGACCGCGATGGAAGGCATTTCAAAATACAGGCCGCCTGTATGGAAACTGATGGAAGCACCTCCCAGTCCCAGAACGATGACACACAAAGCGATAACGGCGTTCCGGTTGCTGCTGAAATCAATATGGGCCTCCATATAAATGCGGATTCCGGTTATGGCGATGATTCCAAACAGCAGAATGCTGATTCCTCCCAGCACGGGAGTGGGGATCCCTGTGATAACGGCGTTCACCGGGGCGAAAAAGGAAATCACGATGGCTATGCAGGCAGCCAGAAAGACCACGGATACGGAGCAGACCTTGGTCAGAGCCATGATCCCGATGTTCTCACTGTAGGTGGTAACGGGAGCACCGCCAAAGAAGGCGGCGATCACAGAGGCCACCCCATCTCCAAACAGGGAGCGGTGGAGGCCCGGATCATGAATGAAATCCCGGCGGCATACGTTTCCGGCCGCCGTCACATCGGCTATGTGCTCCCCAACGGTAACCAGCGCCAGCGGAGCTGTCATGAAGGCCGCTTCCATATTGGCCCGGGGCAGGCAGAGCTTAGGAAGCGCCAATACCGGACCGGAGATGGCTTCCGCGATGGCGGAAGGGGAGACGACGCCCAGTACGAGAGAGGCCGCATAGCCGGCGATCAGGGCCAGCATCACGGGGATTACCGAAAAAATGCCGCGGAAACAGGTGGTTCCCAGAATTCCGACCAGCAGTGTGATCGTGGATACGGCAATCCATTTCAGACGCATGGACGGTTCCAGTGCCGCGGCAGCCCCGGACGAGGCATTGTATCCCGACCAACCGACCGCAGTAAGTGCGGACGAGAGGCCGATGACAATCATGACAGAGGCCGTGACCACCGGAGGCATCAGCCTGCGGATCCATCCGGTTCCGCAGAGCCTCACGAGGAGGGAGAGGAGCACGTACATGAGGCCTGCCGTCAGGACTCCGAACATCATGCCCTCAACTCCGTATTTTTCCCGTACAATCAGAAGCGGAGCGGTATATGCAAAGGACGTGCACAGAAATATGGGCATTTTCTTTTTGGTGATAAAGAGATAGAAAAGTGTTCCGGCACCGCTGCAGAACATCGTGGCGGAAGGATTAATACCGATGATCAGCGGCGCTACCACAAGGCCGCCGAGCATGGAAAATAAATGTTGAAAACTGAGGGACACCCATCTTTTAAAAGGAAGGCGCCCTTCTGTACCGATCAATTCGTCCATGATTTACCTCCGTAAATGCTGTTGATGCCTGGAGTATAGCAGTGGCACAAGACTGTGTCAATAAATTAACAAAGTTAAGGGGGGATCGAATTTTACACATAAAACAGACTAGTCTGCGAAAACAGGGAGGCTAATAATTAACTAAAATACTGTATTGTAAATTACTTAAAAATATCCTATAATTAAGCTAATTTAAGGAGAAGGGGATACGGATGTGAGTAAAAAAGGAATTAAGATGAAGGATATCGCCAATATGCTTGGGGTCAGCACGGTGACGGTGTCTAAGGCGCTGGCCGATAAAGACGGTGTCAGCGAGGAACTGAAAAAGAAGATCAAGGAGACGGCCAGGGAATTGGGATACCGAAACAGGGACAGCATGCGCAGCGGAAGCGCGACGAACACGGTTGGTATCCTGGTGGCCGACCATTTCGTGGCTTCGGGGCAGTCCTTTTACTGGGATATCTATCAGAGCATTGTCAAATCTCTGCGGCAGAGGGGCTACTATGCCATGCTGGAGATGATTTCCGTGAAGGACGAGCAGGAGGGCAATATTCCGGCCTTTGTAAGAGAGGAGAAGATAGACATTATCTTTGTCCTGGGATGGCTGGGGCGTACGTATCTGCGCGCCCTTGACGCTGCGGGGCTGCCTCTTTTGTATGTGGATTTTTACAGTAAGGCCAACAGAGCCACGGCGGTGATTGCGGACATGCTGTACGACACGTACCAGATGACCGAGTATTTATACAGCATCGGACACCGCAGGATTGGATTTGTGGGAAGCATCCATGCAACCAGCGATATTGAGGACCGGTATCTGGGATATTATAAATCCGTGATTCGGAGGCGTCTTCCCTATCAGGAGGACTGGGTGCTTGAGGATCGGGACGAGGTCTCCGGTACCGTGCCGAAACGAGTCTTCCAACTCCCGGAGAATATGCCCACGGCCTTTGTCTGCAACAATGATGAGACCGCATACTATTTTATCCATTACCTGGAGTCCCAGGGATTTCGTGTCCCCGAGGATGTCTCTGTGACAGGTTTTTACGACAACAAATTTGCCACAGCAGGAACTCCGGCCATAACCACGATCCGCGTGGATGCCCACCGAATCGCGGAGAGCGCGGTGAATGCCGGCCTCCGCCTGATGTGGGGGTCGGAAAGCCTTCCGGATATGGTGCTGGTCCGGGGAGAGATGGTGATGAGGGATTCTGTTCAGAGTCTGGAAACCGGGGAAGGTAATTAATTACTTAATGAACCGATAGAAATTTACTTATTTAGCTTCCCCATTTGGTATTTGAAGAGAAAATTAGGAGACGGGCTTACAAAAATTTTTATTTTTCGTCATAATGCACAAGGAAAAGAATGGCTTTTAGGGCAAAACAGAGCAGCTGCGGCGTGAATCATCTGCCGCGGCTGCTTCCTGTATTACAGCGGTGTTTCTAATATTCCTTCATATACTCCCCATGCGCTGCTATCAGCTCATCGCACATGGCGATAATGTCCGGGATATTCAACTCGGCGGCGGTATGAGGATCCATCATGGCCGCCTGGTAAATGGTGCGTCGGTCTCTGTTTCTGGCCGCTTCGATAGTGAGAAGCTGGACGGAAATATTGCTGGAGTTCATGGCGGCCAGCTGCGTGGGGAGAGCGCCTACGTGGCATGGCGTGATTCCGCTGCCGTCCACGAGACAGGGAACCTCCACACAGGCGTCGGCCGGGAGGTTGTCGATCAGGCCGTGGTTGAGCACATTTCCTCCGATCTTATACGGTTTATTGGTGACGATTGCTTCCATAATATAGGAAGCGTATTCCAGGGAACGGGTGTGCGTGATAGCGCCATCCTTCAGGATGCTTTCCTTTTCCTGATTCCAGCCTTCGATCTGTTTGATGCAGCGGCGCGGATACTCGTCTAACGGAATCTGATAGTCCTCTATCATGTCCGGATACTTACTTTTGATGAACAGGGGATTGTATTCGGCGTTGTGTTCGCTGGATTCGGTGCAGTAGTAACCGAGATGGCGGATATATTCGAAGCGCACCATGTCTTTATGCTTCTCCTCCCTGTTTTTCTGATCAGCGAGGCGGCGGATCTCGGGATAGAGGTCATGGCCGTCTTTGTCGTGAAGCTTTAAGAGCCATGCCATGTGGTTGATTCCCGCGATCAGCTCGGTGCGGCCCTCCAGCTTATCTTCCATACCCAGCTCCGTTAAAAGCGCCTTTGAGCACGTCTGAACGCTGTGGCATAATCCTACGGTCTTCACCTTCGTATAGCGCTGCATATATCCGGTCAGCATGGCCATGGGATTGGTATAATTCAGGAAATAAGCATCAGGGCAGACTTCCTCCATATCGCGTGCGAAATCTTCCAGCACAGGGATGGTGCGCAGCGCCCGCATGATTCCGCCGATGCCCAGTGTGTCGGCGATGGTCTGGTTCAATCCGTATTTTTTCGGAACCTCGAAATCTGTGATGGTACAGGGATCGTAGCCGCCGACCTGGATGGCATTTACGACGAAGTCGGCGTCACGAAGCGCGTCTTTCCGATTCGGCTCGCCTAAATAGGTGTGGATGGAGGCGCGGCCTTCGTTGACATTTTTGTTGATTGCGGACAGGATGACGTAAGAGTCATTCAAACGATCCCCGTCAATGTCGTACAGCGCGATCTCTGCGTCGCACAGAGCCGGGGTGCACATGCAGTCACCCAGGACGTTTCTTGCAAATACGGTGCTGCCGGCACCCATAAATGTAATTTTTACCATGATGATTCTCCTCTTTTTCTTCATTTTTCTGTTGTGCTGCTTATGAAGAAAGTATATAATGAGACGGGAAAACAAGATAGAAAAATTGTTTCCGATTTATTGTCATTTTGTTGCATCCGGAAGGGGAGAGGGAGAGAAGAGTGAAGGTATACTATTGCGGCAGGGAGGACTGTGAGAAGGGGCATTTCTTCGGACCGGCGGTGAGGTCCCATCAGCTGATTCATTTCGTCCTGAAGGGAAAGGGGATTTATCGGACAGAATATGGAGAGTATGAGTTAAAGGAAGGGGAAGCATTTTTAATCAGGCCGGGAGAGGTGACGTATTACCGGGCGGATCTGGAGGAACCGTGGAGTTACGCGTGGATTGCATTTGACGGTGACGAGGCGGAAGCTCTGCTGGAACGGTACTATCCGGACCGCCGCCTGCCCGTATGTGCCATGGGGGAAATCGCCGCTGTCTCCGGCTGGTTTGAGGGGCTGCTTGGCTCCTTTGGAAGCGCAGAGGAAAACCGGGAGAGGGTTCTGGGATACTTCTATTTAATTATGGCCTGCCTTTTAAGGACGGGAAAGGGTGGTGTCCCGGTGGATGAGGAAGGCTATTTTAAGAGGGCCGTCGCGTTTATCCGCCATAATTACAGTTATCCGATCCAGGTAAGCGAGATTGCCGATTACGTAGGGATCGACAGGACGTATCTCTACCGTATCTTTATGCATCAGGCGGGCGTGTCTCCGAAGAAGTATTTGAGCCGGTACCGTTTAGAGGAAGCGAAGGTGATGCTTGTGCAGACGGAATACCGGATCACCGAGATCGCCTATTCCTGCGGGTACCACGATTCCTCCTCCTAGTATAATAATGGTGTAGTCAATCAAGACTACAAGTTAATAGTTACGGTATCTGTTCTAATGAATAACTGAAGGAGAGGCTCTCCCTCCATCAGAGGTTATTGCTAATAATTA
>NZ_JACOPB010000007.1:0-301255 GCF_014288005.1 Hungatella hominis | reverse complement strand
CCTCCCGTATTTCTGGAGATAACATATAGATGTTGTACCCACAATACTAGATACTTTGTATGGAGTAATATCTACTAAAGCCGTGTCAAAACTGTTTTTAAACACACCTAAATCACTATATCATTTAGTCAACACCATAAAAATGAAAATTCTGGCCCTTAAAGGGCCTTTTTATATACAAAAAATCAAGAAAGGAAGTAAAATTATGGAAAAAATCAGAATTGGAAATCAGGAGACTCTTTTTGAGATCGAAACGATCCGTCCGGTATCCGAAAATGTCATGCAGCTTGTATTTCCAGATACCATGCCATCTGTATGGGGGGATATTACCATCTATACGGACGACGGAACAGAAGCTACTACGATCACAGGATATGAGACTCTGTATCGTGACGAGGGACAGACAGTGTATCTCAGTAATGATGGAAGTGTCTATACAGCGCCTGAGACGCCAGAGGGACCGGGAGAACCGCCGGAGCCATATGTTCCGACACTGGAGGAGCTGCAGGCCGCAAAACGCCGGGAAATATCCGAAGCTTGTCAACAGATTATCTATCAGGGCGTTAATGTCCCGTTATCAGACGGCACAAGCGATCATTTCGCGTTGACGATCGAAGACCAGCTTAATCTCTTCGGTAAGCAGATTCAGGTAACCTCTGGCGCTGCTCAGATTGAGTACCATGCAGACGGCCGGCCATGTCGTTTTTATAGCGCGACAGATATGCAGGCTATTATCACGGCTGCTATGTGGCACGTAAGCTACCACACGACCTACTGTAACGCGATTAATATGTGGATCGCTGGCTGCCAGGCTGCGGAGGAGGTACAGGCCATTTTTTACGGTGCAGATGTCCCGCCGGCATACCAGTCAGAGGTGCTGCAGTCATACCTGGCGCAGATCGCTGCTATGGCGGGAGGTGCCGAAGATGATAAGGATTATGCGTAAGTATTTTGCATTAATGTACACCGGCGGTCTGTTGTATGTAGTGCTGGAGATGGTCTGGCGCGGCCGGAGCCACTGGACCATGTTTTTACTGGGCGGGACTTGCTTTATCTGCCTGGGGCTGATCAATGAGATCCTGCCGTGGCGCATGGCGCTGTGGAAGCAGATCCTGATCGGCACTGGTATCATCACAGTACTGGAGTTCCTGACCGGTTGTGCGGTCAACCTATGGCTGGGCTGGAATGTGTGGAATTACAACGGGCTGCCTGGTAATATACTTGGTCAGATCTGCCCGCAGTATTGCCTTCTGTGGCTGCCGGTAAGCCTGGCCGGGATCGTCCTGGACGACTGGCTGCGGTACTGGTGGTGGGGCGAGGAGAAACCGAAGTATAAAATGATATAGAAGAAAGTGAGGAGATGAGCTATGAAATTTATCGATAAATATAATGCAGTTGTAGGAGCAGCAGTAACCGTGTTGACAGCGATCTTCGGAGTGTATTGGTACGTCTTTGCTGGATATTTACTTTGTAATGCACTGGACTACATAACAGGCTGGGCAAAGGCCAGGAAGACGCATAAGGAGTCGAGCAGTATCGGGATTGTAGGAATTGTTAAGAAGGTAGGATACTGGATTATCGTCCTGGTGGCATTCATGATTCCGGAATTGTTTATCCACCTGGGACAGGACCTCTTAGGTATAAATTTAAGCTTCCTGGCGCTGCTCGGATGGTTTACCCTGGCTACGCTGCTGGTTAATGAGATCCGCAGCATTCTGGAAAATCTGGTGGAGTATGGTATCAACGTTCCAGAGTTCCTGATCAGGGGCCTGGCGATCACAGAAAAGCTTATCAGCGCCGGAGCAGATACGGGTGAGAAATAGTTTCGACGGTCGAAACTCCCGCCGGCAGGGTGAGAGCTGGAGCTGTTGCGAGATCGCAAAAAGTTGTAATATCACAACTTGTGACGTCACAAGATTTTGGGGCCTGGGAGAGATCCTGGGCCTTTTTCTTTTAAGGAGGACGATTATGTTACCTATTACGAAACAGATTAAACAGATCAATTGCTATGCAAGTCAGAATCACCCAAAGTACATCGTAATCCATGAGACTGACAATTTCAACCGTGGCGCCGGCGCCGCAAATCATGCCAAAGCGCACAACAATAACAACCTGTCTACCTCGGTCCATTATTACGTTGATGATGTAGCAATCTACCAGACACTCAACCATACAGACGGAGCATGGGCTGTCGGCAAGCAGTACGGTACGCCGCTGGTGGCTGGAGTCAATAACAACAATACGATTAACATTGAGATTTGTGTTAATCCGGACAGCAACTATGATAAGGCGCGGCTTAACTGCGTGGATCTGGTACGACATCTGATACAGGAGACGGGGATCCCTGCAGATCGGGTGATCCGGCACTACGATGCCAAACGAAAGTGGTGCCCGCGTAAGATGATGGACAGCCCGGAGTTATGGACGGACTTTTGCCTGCGGATCCGCGGCCAGGAAGATGAAGTGAAGAGTTTCGAGGACGGCGCAGGGAACTGGCACTTTACGGTTAATGGCGAACTCCAGAAAGCGCGCTGGGTAAAATATAAGAATAAGTGGTTTTATGTGGACGATGCCGGGAATATGGTCACGGGGTATGCGGTCATTGGTGGCCTTGCGTACATGCTTAATCCGTCCAAAGCGGATATGGCGACGTATGGGGCGCTGATGGTAACGAACAATCTTGCACAAGGCAATCTTGAGGTGCAGCGGGTGGAATAGCAAACAATAGAATAATAATGAAACTGAAGCTCTGGGAGGAATCCCGGGGCTTTTTAAATTGAAAGGAAGGTATATTTTATGAAACTGAGACTTGTTAAACAGGGAGATTTCTTGGGAACAAAATGTGATTTTTACGTAAATGAAACAGGCGATATCTTCATGAGCAGAACGCAGATCGGATATGCGCTTAAATACAAGAATCCAAGTAAAGGTATTGAAAACGTCCATAATAGAAATAACAAAAGAATGGACAGATTTAGTGTAATCGTAAGGGGGTCTCAAATTGAGGGAGGGTCCAGGCATATAGACCCTAATTCTGACATGTATCTGTATGTAGAACGAGGAATTTATGAAATATGTCGTAGATCAGCACAGCCAATAGCAGACGATTTCAACGACTGGGTTTACGATACGATCCTGTCTATCAAAAAGAACGGCTACTACATCGCCACTGAAAAAGATGCAAAGTGGCTGGGAATCCGTCAGGAGACCAAAGAGGTACGCAAGGCCGAAACAGATCAGATTAAGCTCTTTGTAGAGTACGCGAGGGCACAGGGCAGCCAGCACGCAGACAGATATTATGTGTCACTGACCAAGCTCATAAACCGCAGATTAGGCATAGAGAGCGGCGGGAGGGACAAGGCAGACCAGAGGACGCTGATGCACTTAAAATCACTGGAAACGGTGGTGGAGCTGCATCTGGCTACGCTGATGGCGGAGGGGCTGCCATACAAGGAGATATATCAGGGCGTAAAAAAGTTTATTGAAGCGCTGTAGGAATCTCACGGCTGAAGATTCAGCCGCCAGTTTGAGTGGTAAGAAAAGGGCGGTCCGCTTGGGACTCCTTACTTCTAAGGGGGCTTCACGACCGTCGATTTTTTTAACACACCTCTTACCAGGAGATCTCAGAAATGATATAATAAATTCGCTCGTATTATTTCATATATTTTTCTGGCGTATCAGAAGAGTATTCATGCAAAGCCGCTCAGTATCCCCATACACTGGGCGGTTTTTGTGTGTAATTCATGTATAGGTGATCAGTAAATGGGTACCCTTAAATTCCTTCTTTACAGAATGAAATACGCGTGCTATAATCACTGTGTTTTTGCTTTTCTAATTTACGGCCTAGCCATTTTGGCGGGCCGTATTTTTATATGAATTTGTTGATAAATTGACAATAATAATATTGATTTATTTGTATAAAGTGATATAATTTGTGTGTCAACCCTTCTTACGGCCGCCCTGGTTTGCACAATCCCCCACTACCAGAGCGGCATTTGTATGTGAATTCGTCACAACGCAGTCTGCAAACTGTTAAATAAGTATGCTCATATCAGCAGGGCGGTAGCCACCCCATTAGCTCCGCCCTGTCTCCTAATGATTATTCAATCGTTAAAATATCCGATTTTTTGTCTACCATTTGTCTACGCTAAAAAAATTTAGCTATAAGATTACTCATGTAATTATATGCCTAAAAAAGTTAAAAACTCTCATAAACCCTTGATTTTACAGCGTTTTTTAAGGACTATATATGATAGTAAATGCAAACTAAATTCCACCAAAAAATAAATGGGGATTATGGAGTATTTGAACGGAAGATAATGGTAATTGAAATTGGTCATGGAAAAGAGCGGGTTCAGATAGTTTGAACCCGCTTTAAATGTGTGTCCAATGACGGAAAAGGATCAGTCTCTAAATGCAATTGTATAATACAAGATGGTCTGTTTATTTCCACATGGGCAGATACAGCCCAAATATACGGTACTCTCATGGTTGAAGCAAAAACCGAAGATACGGCCAAAAAGGTTGATCAGGAATAAGAAAAAATTCAGTTCTTCCTCTAACTCGCTTGTACTGCAATAAGTGAAAACCTGAGCATACCACGTTTTGCACGATCTGCGCTCTCCACATCTGGGCATGTCCCAATCAATATTAAAATTTTTTCGTAACAGTTCGAGTTTCTCATAGTCGGATTTTCCTTCAAGAGATCTTAATACCTCTTCTTTCAATACTTCTAAATCTTGTCCCTGTAGATTCATGATAAAATTACGCCCCTAAAATATTTACTTACAATATCATAATATTCAGCGGAGAGGTTTTTTGACACAAGCCCTGTTTTAGAGCCTGGAAATATGGCTCCAAAAAAAAGAAGGGCTGGCAACCGGAAGGAGACTCCATTATATCCGTGAGCCAATTTCCTTCCTTGTCGCCCGCTCTTCCTGTTTGGCAGGGAGTGAAAGCGTATGTATCCGGTTACAGCAGGAATATCTTATGCTGCCGGCACTCCTCGATCATGTCGTTTGGCCAGATGCTTGCCTGTACCTCGCCTACATGGGCGCGGTTTAGGAGAAGCATGCACAGACGGGACTGGCCGATACCGCCGCCGATGGTGTAAGGCAGCTGTCCCTCTAAGAGCATGCGGTGGTAGGGCAGAGAACGGCGGTCCTCGCAGCCCGCCTTCTGGAGCTGATCTTCCAGGGATTTCTCATCTACACGGATGCCCATGCTGGAGATCTCCAGGGCGCAGTTTAAGTTCTCGAACCAGAAGAGAATATCTCCGTTTAACTGCCAGTCATCGTAGTCAGGGGCTCTCCCGTCGTGGGGCTCGCCGCTGGCCAGCTTATCACCGATCTGCATTAAAAAGACGCAGCCGTACTCTTTGGTGATTAAATTCTCCCGCTCCTTCGGAGTCTTGTCGGGATAACGGTCCTCAAGCTCCTGGGACGTGATGAAGGTGATCTCCTTTGGAAGATGGTTGACAGCGTTCGGGTACTTATACCAGACCTCATGCTGCATGTGCTTGATAATCTTGAAAATAGTGCGGACCGTCTCTTTTAATGTTTTGATGGTGCGGTCCTCTTTCGTAATAACCTTTTCCCAGTCCCACTGGTCTACATAGCAGGAATGAAGATTATCCAGGTCCTCGTCGCGCCGTATCGCGTTCATGTTTGTATAGAGGCCCTCGCCCGGCAGAAAGCCGTATTCGTGAAGAGCCATTCGTTTCCATTTTGCAAGAGAGTGTACGACTTCGACGGTTTCGCCCGGAATTCCAGCTATGTCAAACTGGACGGGGCGCTCTACGCCGTTTAGGTTGTCGTTCAAACCGCTGCTCTTCTCTACGAAGAGGGGGGCGGAGATTCTCTCCAGGTTCATTTCCCTTCCAAATTCCTTCTGAAAGGTGTCACGTATGTATTTGATGGCCTCCTGCGTCTCACGTACGGTGAGATGGGGGTCATAGTTTTCTGGTATGATGAGTGCCATTTCATTGTCCTCCCGGTATAATATCCCTTTTATGGTATCATTATTACAGAGATTCCGCAAGTATTACAAGGATGAATTGCAGTAAAAAGTAAATTTGAACCAAAGCTGTAAAGTCAAGTAAAAAGTTGCATGCGACTTAGGGTTGTGCTATGATAAGCAGTAAGTATGCAGGGGGAAAGCCCCTGTCTGAGAGAAGCCAGTACTGCATTGCGCAATTAACAGTGAATATAGCACCCGCTATTCACCGTTAATTACGCAGCGCAGTACTGGAGAAAAGAGAGCGTAGAAAGATGGTTACGGAACGAATTATAATAGAAGATACGCACAGGATAGATGCGGGAAAGCTGGAGAGAGCAGCGGAGATTTTAAGGGAGGGCGGTCTGGTGGCATTTCCCACAGAGACCGTGTATGGGCTCGGGGCAAATGCCCTCGATGAGGAAGCGGCAAAGAAGATTTACGCAGCAAAAGGAAGACCTTCGGACAATCCGCTGATTGCACATATCGCGGATTTTTCTGATTTGAAGCCCCTGGTGGCGGAGATTCCGGCGGCGGCGGGGAAGCTGATGGAGGCATTCTGGCCGGGGCCGCTGACCTTGATATTTCCTAAGAGTGACGCCGTTCCATACGGCACGACAGGAGGTCTGGATACCGTGGCGGTCCGCATGCCCAGCGATCCGGTGGCCATGACGCTCATACGTCTTGCCGGTGTACCGGTAGCGGCCCCCAGCGCCAATACGTCTGGACGGCCCAGCCCTACGACGGCGGATCACGTATGGCAGGACATGAACGGAAAGATCGACATGATCGTGGATGGCGGACCTGTGGGAATCGGTGTAGAATCCACGATTATCGATGTGTCCGGGGAGTATCCGGTGATTCTGCGCCCGGGAGCCATCACACAGGAGATGGCCGGCGAGGTGCTGGGCATGGAGATCGGCCTCGATCCGGCGATTACCGGTGACGGCCCGATGAACGCCGATGTGAAGCCCAAGGCGCCTGGGATGAAGTATAAGCACTATGCGCCGAAGGCTGATTTGACCCTGGTTGAGGGGACGCCCGCCGATGTGGTCCGCACCATCAACCATCTGGCAGGGAAGAAGCTGGAGGCGGGGTACCGCGTGGGAATTATCTGCACGGACGAGACCATGGAGCTGTACCCGGATGGCATGGTGAGAAGCCTGGGGCTGCGCGCCAGGGAGGAGACCATTGCCCATAATTTATACGCTGTTTTAAGGGAATTTGATGATCTGGAGGCGGATTACATCTATTCAGAGAGTTTTTCGGCCGACCATCTGGGACAGGCGATTATGAACCGTCTGAAGAAGGCGGCGGGATACCATATGATTAAAGTCACTGCACTAAGCTCGAAAAGACCTCACTAAGTGCCAGTGACATGTATCGCACGTAAGCGGCCAAAAGACGTCCGCTAAGTGCTCATTACAAGGAGGAGATCATGTCAGTGACTGAGAAGAGAGAAGATTATATTACATGGGATGAATATTTTATGGGAGTTGCCATTTTATCCGGAAAGCGTTCCAAGGACCCCAGCACACAGGTGGGAGCGTGTATCGTAAGCCAGGACAACAAGATCCTGTCCATGGGATACAATGGATTTCCGAAGGGCTGCTCCGACGATGAATTTCCCTGGGGAAAGGAACACGAGAAGGACGATCCGTATAACGCAAAATATTTTTACTCCACCCACAGCGAGTTAAATGCCATCTTAAACTACAGAGGCGGCAGTCTGGAGGGATCCAAGCTGTATGTCACGCTGTTTCCGTGCAATGAATGTGCAAAGGCCATCATCCAGTCGGGAATCAAGACGATCGTCTACGGCAGTGATAAGTACGACGGGACGCCGGCGGTCAATGCCTCCAAGCGCATGCTGAACGCGGCGGGGGTGCGGTATTACCAGTATCAGCCGACAGGCCGGAAGATAGAAATCGAGGTTTAGATTAACTATGAAGTTTTTGCTAGCGGCGCTGAATGCCAAATATATTCATTCCAACCCCGGGATTTACAGCCTGAAGGCCTATGCGGAGAGACAGATGGAGCGCGATCCCTCTGACGCCTTAAGGAAGCGGGAAATCTCGGTGGAGCTGGGAGAGTATACGATCAACAACCAGATGGGGGATATCTTAAAGGACATCTACTTAAGAAAGCCGGATATGGTCGGCTTCTCCTGCTATATCTGGAATATATCCTGGGTTATGGAGCTGGTGCGGGACCTTCCGTTAGTTCTCCCCGAAGTGGAGATCTGGCTGGGAGGTCCTGAGGTTTCTTATGATGCGGCAGATGTCCTTCGGAGGGAGCCGGGAGTTACCGGTATTATGATGGGAGAAGGGGAGGAAACCTTTCTGGAGGTGCTTAAGCTTTACGCGGACGGCAGGAGGGATTTTTCTTCGATCGACGGAGTGGCCTGCCGGAATGAGAAGGGGGAGCCGGTTATCCGGCCCCTGAAAAAAGCGGTGGACATGAGCGCTATTCCATTTCCGTATGAAGATTTAGATGATTTTGAGCATAAGATTGTTTATTATGAGAGCAGCAGGGGGTGCCCGTTTTCCTGCAGCTACTGTTTATCCTCTCTGGACAAGTCGGTCAGGTTCCGAAGCATGGAGCTGGTGAAACGGGAACTGGATTTCTTTTTGGAGCGCAGGGTTCCCCAGGTGAAGTTTGTGGACAGAACCTTTAACTGCAGCAAGAAGCATACCATGGAGATCTGGCGCCACATTACAGAGCATGATAATGGGGTGACAAACTTCCATTTTGAGATATCCGCGGATCTGCTCGATGAGGAGGAACTGGAGCTGATGGCGGGGATGCGTCCCGGATTAATTCAGCTGGAAATCGGCGTACAGAGTACGAATCCGGATACCATCCGCGAGATCAGGCGGAAGACGGATTTAAACCGCCTCAAATCGGTGGTGGAACGCATACACGGGTTTGGCAATATCCACTGCCACCTCGATCTGATCGCGGGTCTGCCTTACGAGGGCTATGAGAGCTTCCGGAATTCCTTTAACGAGGTCTATGAGATGAAGCCGGATCAGCTGCAGCTGGGCTTTTTAAAGGTCCTGAAGGGTTCTTTTATGGCTGAAAATGCAAAAGCCTACGGCCTGGTCTACAGCGCTAAGCAGCCCTACGAGGTGCTGGGCACGAAATGGCTCGATTATGGGAGCCTGCTTAAACTAAAGGGCGTGGAAGAGATGGTGGAGGTCTATAAGAACAGCGGACAGTTTACCGTCACCATGAAGGAACTGGTGAAGGAATTTAATACAACCTTTGACTTGTTCTCTGATCTGGCGGAGTATTATGAGACGCACACGCTGACGGGGGCCAGCCACAGCCGTATGGCAAGATATGAGATTTTAGACGGCTTTGTGGCGGAACACATTCCGGGGAAAGCGGCAGTGTACAGACGGCTCATGGTATATGACCTGTATCTCAGGGAGAATTTAAAGAGCCGCCCGGATTTCGCTGAAGATCAGACTCCGTTCAAGGAGCAGGTGCGGGAATTCTTCGCAGAAGAGGCGGTGAAGCACCGCTATTTAAGCGACGGATACGAGGGCTTTGAGGCGAGACAGCTGATTAAAATGGCTCATCTTGAGGTATTTGCGGGGAAGACCGCGGTGCTGTTTGACTATAGGAAACGGGATCCACTGAGCTATAATGCGGCGGCTTATGTAATTGAGGATTTCTTTAACTGACCGTGTATTGATGCAAAAAGGAGATGAATATGGCAAAGAGAGAGACAAAAGCGGAACTTAAGGCGCGTGTGGATCATGTGCTGGCGGCCCTTGACCAGGAATACGGAACGGAATACGTCTGCTATTTGAACCACGAGACCCCGTGGCAGCTGTTGATTGCGGTTATTATGAGTGCGCAGTGCACGGACGCCAGAGTAAATATCGTGACGGCGGATTTATTTAAAAAGTATGATTCCATAGAGAAATTTGCGAATGCGGATTTAAAGGAGCTGGAGAATGATATCCACTCCATCGGCTTTTACCACATGAAGGCGAAGAATATTATCTCCTGCTGCCGGGATCTGGTTACGCGGTTTGGCGGCGAGGTGCCGGGAACCATGGAGGAACTGACCAGCCTGGCGGGCGTGGGCAGGAAGACGGCGAACGTCATCCGGGGAAATATTTACAATGAGCCGAGTATCGTGGTGGATACTCATGTAAAGCGGATATCCAGAAAGCTGGGATTTGCGAAGGCGGAGGATCCGGAGAAGATCGAGATGGAGCTTATGAAGGTACTGCCGAAAGAGCACTGGATTCTCTGGAATATCCAGATTATCACGCTGGGACGGAGTATCTGTTTTGCGCGAAGCCCGAAGTGTAAGGAATGCTTCCTTCGGGAGTACTGTCCCAGTGCGGATCAGTAGGGGGATAAGATGGTAAATTCCTATGTGGCAGTGGATTTGGAGACGACAGGGCTGGATCCGAAACGGGATAAAATTATAGAAATAGGGGCTGTGCGGGTCGAGGCGGGCGAGATAACGGCGGATTTTGAGTCGTTTGTAAACCCGTACCGTCTGCTGGAGGCGAGGACGAAGTCACTGACGGGAATCCGTGACCGGGATGTCGCAGATGCGCGGGGAATCGATGCGGTGCTTCCCGGCTTTTTGAACTTTGCAGGGGAACTGCCGCTTCTGGGGCACCGGATTATTTTCGATTACAGTTTCTTAAAGAGGGCGGCGGTCAATCAGGGAGAAGAATTTGCCAGGGCCGGTATCGATACGCTGACACTTGCCCGGCTGTTTATGCCGGAGGATGAGAAGAAGAATTTAAAGGCGGCCTGCGGGTGGTTTGGGGTGGAACAGAAGGAAACGCACCGCGCCATGGCTGACGCCATGGCGGCGCACCAGCTTTATCAGGCGATGAAAAAGAGGTACGGAAAGGAGCGCCCGGACGTATTTTCCGAAGAAAATCTTATTTATAGGGTAAAAAAGGAGCAGCCAGCCTCAAAAAGGCAAAAAGAACACTTGCAGGATTTAATAAAATATCATAAAATAGGCTTAACTGTGCAAATTGACCACTTAACCCGCAATGAAATCTCCAGAATTACGGATAAAATCATAGCACAGTACGGAAGAATATAAGAGAGGTGAATATCATGATTAACTTTAACGATAAAAAAAACAGGAAGGTAGTTTCCATAGTCCTTATCGCAGTGGTAATTCTGCTGATCGTAGCTATGGTACTGCCGATGATGCTGGTCCGCTAGGAGAAGGAAGCAGCAGGCAGCAACTTGAAAATTGAGGAATGATTATGAAAAACGAAAACTTGGCAACAGGCCTTGCGGCCATGGCGCTGGCGGTGGGACTTACATTGGCCTTTCCGGCACCGTCGCGGGCTGATACCCTTCCGGAGGGTCTCTATGTAGGAGAATACAGTCTGGGGGGAATGACAGAAGAGGAAGCCAGCGAAAAGATCCAGAGCCTTGTGGGCGAGATGGAGAATCAGAAGATTACGCTGGTAGTGGATGGAGAGTCCGTGGATACTACGGCGAAGGAACTGGGCTTTCACTGGTCCAATACCGACGCAGTAAACCAGGCCGCGGCATCCGTAACAGGAGGGAATTTAATCCACCGTTATTTAAACTTGAAAGACATCGAACATAACCATGTCGTTATTCCATTGGAGACAGCTTTTGACGATGGTAAGGTGGCGGCATTCGTAGAGGAAAAATGTGCTTCTGTCGTAGCAGAGCCAAAGGATGCGTCGATCACGAGAGAGAATGGGGCGTTTGTCGTAACTCCCGCCGTGGTTGGAAAGAGTGTGGATGCAGGGGCGACGAAAGCAGCCCTCGATGAGGCGATCTCCGGAGGCCTTAAGGAACCGGTGACAGTGACTGCAGCAGTGACGGAGGCTCAGCCCAACATTACAACGGAAGCGCTTTCAACGATTCAGGATGTGTTGGGAACCTTTTCCACGGATTTCTCCAGCAGCGGTAATTCCCGTGCCACCAATCTACGGGTGGGAGCGGGCAAGATCAATGGCCATGTGCTGATGCCGGGCGAGACGCTGTCCGGTTACGAATGCATGCATCCGTTTACGACAGCCAACGGCTATGCCACTGCGGCCGCTTATGAAAACGGTCAGGTGGTTGACAGTGTGGGAGGCGGCGTATGCCAGATTTCCACGACGCTTTACAACGCGTCTCTCCGCGCAGAACTGGAGATTACGCAGAGACAGAACCACTCGATGATCGTTACGTATGTAAAACCCTCGGAGGACGCGGCTATCGCCGGTACTTATAAGGATTTGAAGATTACGAATAACTACGGCACTCCGATTTACGTGGAGGGCTATACGTCAGGGAAAACGCTGACCTTTACCATCTATGGGAAAGAGACGAGACCTGCCAACCGGACATTTAAGTTTGTGTCCGAGACCCTTGGAACGGTGGATCCGGGACCGCCAAAGGAAGAGGTGGATCCGACCATGGCGCCGGGCGCCAGAAAACAGGTGCAGTCCGCTCACAGGGGCTATAAGTCCAGACTGTGGAAATACGTCTATATTGACGGAGTAGAGCAGAGCAAGGAGATTCTGCATACAGACACATATAATGCGTCCAAGGCGATTGTGAAGGTCGGTCCGGCAGCTCCTGCTGTGACGGTACCGCTTCCGGAGGAGACGACAGTGCCGGTGGAGACACCGACACCAGAGACGCCGCCGGCACCGGTGGAAGGCGAGGACGGAGGACCGGGCGTGACTCTGCCGGAAGCAGGGACGCAGAGTCCGCCTCCGGCTCCAGATCCATCTCCGGCGCCAGAAGCAGCGGCAGCCCCTGTACCAGTACCTGAAGCAGTTGATCCGGCTCCTGCCGGGTAACGGGAGTCCGGTATGAGAAAGATTGAAAGAGATAACACCGGCCTTATGCGGCCGGGGCAGAATCTGGTGGTGGCAGGGTACGCGGGATATGCCGGTACGATTGCGATCGTGAGGCAGAAGCGCGAAGAGCTGCTTCAGTGGTTTACAAAAGGCTACTTAGACCGGATTATGGAAAATGAAGATGGAACACTGAGTGGGAATCTGGAACGGTGGAAAGCATTGGGAGCCACGGAGTGTGAACCGGCAGGGGAGGGCGGAATACTTTCCGCCCTCTGGAATTTATCCGGGGCATACATGACGGGCATCGAATTTTCACTGCGCCAGATTCCTGTCAAACAGGAGACAATTGAGGTCTGTGAGCGGTACGATTTAAACCCGTACCGGCTTTATTCGGATGGCTGCCTGCTCTTTGTCACAGACAACGGCGGTGAGATGGTTCTGGCCCTGGAACGGGAAGGAATCCACGCCGCGGTGATTGGACGGGTGACGGAAGGAATCGGAAGAATCATCCGCCACGGAGAAAGCTCCGGTTACTTAGACCGGCCCGCGGAGGATGAGATTCATAAAGTATTATAAGCAATCATTATAATAAATCATTTTAATCAGGAGGTAAGGTTATGAGAGAGAAGATATTGGCGGTTATTGAAAAAAACAGCAGAATCGACTTGAAGGATCTGGCGGTTCTTTTAGGGGAAAGTGAGGCCGCGGTCGCCAATGAGATCGCCGAGATGGAAAAAGAGCATATCATCTGCGGTTACCATACCCTGATTAACTGGGACAATACCAGTGATGAAAAAGTGGTTGCCTTAATCGAAGTTAAGGTAACACCGCAGAGAGGCATGGGATTCGACAAGATTGCGGAGCGCATCTATCAGTACAGCGAGGTGGAAGCGGTTTATCTGATGTCAGGCGCGTATGACTTTACCGTGTTTATCGAGGGAAGGACCATGAGACAGGTAGCGCAGTTTGTCTCGGAGAAGCTCTCCCCGATGGATTCCGTATTAAGCACAGCAACTCACTTTGTACTTAAAAAATACAAGGATCATGGCACCGTACTCGCTGAAGAGACGCAGGATGAAAGGATGTTGATTACCCCGTGAGAAACCCATTATCTGAAAAAATCGTAGAAATTCCGCCATCAGGAATCCGTAAATTTTTTGACATTGTAAGTGAAATGAAGGACGCGATCTCCCTGGGCGTCGGTGAGCCGGACTTCGAGACTCCGTGGCATATCAGGGAAGAGGGAATCTATTCTCTGGAGAAAGGGCGCACATTCTATACGTCCAACGCCGGTTTGAGGGAATTGAAGGTTGAGATCAGCAGCTACTTAAAGAGACGCTTTGATGTTACATACGATCCGGACCATGAGGTGTTGGTGACGGTGGGCGGCAGCGAAGCCATTGACGTGGCTCTGCGCGCTATGCTGGATCCGGGCGACGAAGTGCTGATTCCGCAGCCCTGTTTCGTCTCCTATGTGCCGTGCACCATTCTGGCGGGCGGTGTGCCGGTTCCGATTCCGCTGGAGGAAAAGGATAACTTTAAGCTGACAAAGGAAAAACTGCTTTCGTATATCACCCCGAAGTCTAAGATTCTCGTTCTGCCGTTCCCGAACAATCCAACCGGCGCGGTAATGACAGCGGAGGAGCTGGCTGTTATCGCGGAGATCGTCATCGAGAAGGATCTTTTTGTACTGACAGATGAGATATACGGGGAGCTGACGTATGGAATGGAGCATACCACCATCGCCTCCTTCCCGGGCCTTAAAGAGCGTACCGTGCTGATTAACGGATTTTCAAAGGCTTATGCCATGACGGGCTGGCGTCTCGGCTATCTGGCCGCACCGGCTGTTATTCTGGAACAGATGTTGAAGATTCACCAGTTCGCCATCATGTGCGCGCCGACCACCAGCCAGTACGCTGCCATCGCGGCTCTGCGGGACGGGGACAAGGACGTGCAGATGATGAGAGAGTCATACGACCAGAGACGCCGTTTTCTCATGAACGCGTTTAAGGAGATGGGACTGGAATGCTTTGAGCCAAACGGCGCATTTTACGCATTCCCCAGCATTAAGCGTTTCGGCATGACCTCCGATGAGTTCGCTACAAGGCTTCTCCAGGAGGAGAAGGTGGCCGTCGTTCCCGGAACGGCGTTCGGCGACTGCGGCGAGGGATATCTGCGTGTTTCCTATGCATACTCCTTAAAGAGCTTAAAAGAGGCGCTGGGACGTATGGAACGCTTTGTAAAGAGACTGGACGGAAAGGCATAGAATCATTATGAACGTTGTATTACTGGAACCAGAGATGCCGGCCAATACCGGCAATATCGGAAGAACCTGTGTGGCCACGGGGACGAAGCTTCATCTCATCGAGCCGCTGGGATTTAAACTGAATGACAAGCTGATCAAGAGGGCCGGACTGGACTACTGGGATAAGCTGGATGTGACGGTTTACTGTGATTACCAGGATTTCCTGGACAGGAATCCGGGAGCAAAGATTTATATGGCTACGACGAAGGGGCTTCATGTTTATTCAGATGTGGAGTATGAGCCGGACTGTTTCCTGATGTTCGGGAAAGAGAGCGCTGGAATTCCGGAGGATATTCTTCTGGAGAATCAGGAGCAGTGTGTGAGGATTCCCATGTGGGGAGACATACGTTCGCTGAACCTGTCAAACTCGGTGTCGATTGTGCTGTATGAGGCGCTTAGACAGAACGGTTTTGAGAAGATGACCATGCGGGGGCAGCTGCACCATCTGCATTGGAAAGAGTAAGTATGACAGCGTGTACAGGATAAGAACAGGTAAGATAAACAGAAAGGAAGGCTGAGTCATTCAGCCCTCCTTTTTTTCTGTTTTATTAAAGATTAGTAGATTTCGGAAGGCTGAATATAAATTCTGTTCCAACGCCCTCTGTGCTGACTACATCAATGTTTTCACCGTGAGACTGGATGATCTCCTTTACGATCGCCAGGCCAAGGCCGGTTCCCTTCTTATCTTTTCCGCGTGATAAATCAGATTTGTAAAAACGTTCCCATATTTTCTTTATGCTGTCCTTCGGGATACCGATTCCGGTGTCCTTTACGGAGATAAAGATCTTTTCGTATTTCCCGGAAGCCTGGATGTAGATGGTGGAATCATGGTGGCTGAATTTGATGGCATTGTCGATCAGGTTGTACATGACCTGCTGAATCTTTCCGAGATCGGCGTAAACCATCTGAATATTGTTGGAGAAGGTCAGGTCGAAGTTGATATTCTTCTCCTCACACGTTCCCTCAAAGGATGCCGCCGTATCCTTGATTACCCGGTTGATGTCGAAATTCGTCCGGTTTAAATAGCCCTTGCTGTCCAGCGTGTTCAGCGTCAGCATTCCCTGCGTCAGCTTGTTTAACCGCTCGGTCTCTGTAATCACCCGTGTTAAATACTTTTCATACATCTCAGGAGGGATGGTGCCATCCAGAATGGCCTCCAAGTACCCTTTGATGGATGTCAGCGGGGAGCGGAAATCATGAGACACATTGGCGATAAACGTCTTCTGGTATTCCTCCATCTTGTTCAGCTCATCCGACATATAGTTTAAGGTGGCCGCTAAATATCCCATCTCGTCTCTGGTATTCACATCAATGTGGTACGTTAAATTCCCCTGAGCGTATTCGTTGGCGCCCGCCGTGATCTTTTTCAGCGGGAAGTATACCGTCTTTGTAAAGACGAGAAGGATGATCAGGGAGAGGCCGAATACCACGGCGAGTGTAATGTATACAATATTCAAAATGCCATCTCTCGTATTCTGCAGAACAGAGAGCGGCATATGGATGACCACATAGCCGTAAGTCGTGTAATTCCCGGTAATGGGGGCGTGGACACTCAGTACATCATAGGTGAACTGGTCATAGAATGTGCCGATGGTATACGACTTGTTGCCGGCCGCCGTGGGATCGAAGCGGTCGATGACCCGGCCGGTCCGCTCTGACTGGTCGCTGTCCACCACAATCTTTCCCTGGCGGTCGATGATCCAGATCTGGGCGTGAAGGTAATGGGCGGATCCCACCAGCTGAGGGTAGGATGAGATCAGATCCATGTCTTTTCCATGGTACATACCGCTGTAGGTGGAGGCGATCTGATTGGCTTCATCGTACAGCGAATCAGCCTGTTCGCGGATCAGGTAGCGCTCCGTCATTCGGGAAGACAGGGTGGCAATTGAGGCAAAACCTAAAAGGCCGAATACCAGGTAGCCGAGAATAAACTTGTAATAAAGGGAATGAGTCATTGTGATTCTCCATTTTTATTGATCTTTAGGTATCGTTCGATATGATAAATTAAGTATAATACTTTTTGGCCATTAAGTCACTACGGATTTTAACAGGACGGGGAGAAAGACTGTTATTAATTTACTTTTCATGGAATAAAACGAATGCTCCGCCCTTCCGGCAGTAAAACCGGTTGGCGGAGCATTAACTCTGTTCTGGAAAATCCGTTTATTTTGCAGGCTGAATATCGGTGACAACGGTATCGAGGTTGTCCGGGGTGGGCAGTCCGTTGGTATAGCTCACGGTTATTTTATCTCCTGACTTGATATCTTTGTACTCTTCACTCTGTGTTTCATCCAGTGGGAAGACGTACGCTTCCTCGCCTTCTTCCGCAACAATGGTAATCATAAAGCCTTTGTTTTCCTCTACAACTCCGGTTACAGTACCTTCGCTGTTCTGGGAATCTCCTGTGGAATCGGAGCCGGAATCGGCAGCACCGGATTCGTCCCTGGTGGTTGTGCTGGCGGAAGTTTCCGTCTTTGCAGATGTAGTCGGGGCAGCAGCTTCCTTTTTCGATGAGCATGCGGCCGCAGATAATGCGAATACCAGGACAGCTGCGATGATTAATAATTTCTTCTTCATAATATTCCTCCATATGATGTTTTTTTTATTACAGAGAATTAGACGTGAAAGAGAAGTAAAAAGTTGCAAAGGATGGAAAAAAATGTTTCAGCCACTTATCGACATGGCGGACAAAGTTATCCACAATAATGTGGAAATGTCTGTGGATTAATTGTTAATATCTGAAAATTGTGTGAACTGGTATGTGGAAAACGTAAAAAAGGGAATGAAGAGTGTGGATAACGGAAAGATATGGGGGAAAGAGGAAAAATACGGAAAGATTTTATTTGAAATAACTTTTTCAAATAATAGTATGGTATTCTTAAAATTGTCTTGCTAAAAAGGAGCCCATATCCCTGGAATCCTGAGCTGCCGCACAGATATCCGACAGTGAATCCCTTGCTGCAGGAACAAAACAGCAAAGGAGGCGGGGAACAAAGAATACATATTGAAATTAAACTACATATCCACGGACCGGCATCCTACATATTGACAGGGAGTTACAAATTGTAAGCGCAATTCTTCCTTGTTAAGATAACAGTAATACAATTGGTCAGATGACTGGAGGAATGGTAACGATGGATATGGAAAAAAATGCAGAGATGGAGAAAAGCGAAAGACAAGACAGACCGGCGATCGTGATGATTACCTGTGATGAACTGAACCGGAAGACGTTGGGATGTTACGGAGGGAAAGCAATTACCACGCCGCATATCGACAGTCTGGCGGAAGAGGGCACAAACTATGAGAACTGCTATACCGTCAGCCCCTGGTGCCTGCCGTCCAGATGCTCGATCCTTACAGGCCGTTATCCGCACAACAGCGGCGCCTACAGCAATTTCCGCAAGTGCGCGCTGGATACGGGAATCAGCAACCTGTTCCAGTCGCTGAGGGAAAGCGGCTACCGCACTTCCGTGTTTGGAAAATGTCATTTTGCACCGGTTCCCTACTCGGAGACGCGGGCGGACCGGACTCTGCCGTATGAGGAGTTCAAAGCATATTACGAGAGTCTGGGGATCGATCATCTGAAACTGGAGGATGACAAACAGGTATCCGTCTGGTTCTGCGATGATTACAGCAAAGAGCTGGATCAGGCCGGATATTTGAAAGCATACCGGGATGCGGTGTGGAATCCGGACTACAGGAAGGTCTTCCCGTTCCCTGGACCGGCAGACTGGCATCCGGATGCCTGGACCGGCAGAAAGGCGGTGGAGTATATTCACAGCTATGAGGAGGAAAAGCCTCTGTTTGCCTGGATATCCTTCAGCGGCCCCCATTATACCTTCGATGCGCCGGAGGAGTATTTGAGTCAGGTGGACATGGCCGGGCTGCCGCCGCTTATTAAGCGGGAAGGAGAACTGGACGGGGAAGACCGTATTCATCACGACAGCTACTTTGGAGGCCCAAACAGCAACATCGATGGCTGCGGCCATGCTGACGGCCATGCGTGCAAAAATTATACCGATGAATACTGGGACCGGCTCAGAAGAAGCTACTGCGGAAATGTAAAGCTGATCGACGACCAGGTCGGAGAGATTATAAAAGCCGTCAAAGCGAAATACGGGGACAATGCCCTGATCCTGTTTTCCACTGACCACGGGGAGATGCTGGGAGATCATGGATTGTGGGGAAAACATAACTGCGCGTACGACGAGGTGTGGCATATTCCGCTTCTGGTAAAGTACCCGGGCCAAAAGACGGGGACGGCGGACCGGCGGCTCGTGAACTCCGTGGACTTCCTGCCGACGTGCCTGGAGGCGGCGGGGGCCGTGATACCGGTCTGCGACGGCAGACCGCTCAGCGATCCGGATTGGGAACGGGATTATACCTTTGCGGAGGGAGAGGGGTATCTGGCTGTCACGGACGGGAGATATAAGTATGTCCACGTACAGAAGGGCAGGGAACACGGAAGAGAGCTGCTGGATCTGCGGGAAGATCCGAACGAGTTTGAAAACCGGATCGCACTGCCCGAATACCAGGAAGCCCTGGCGGCGCTTCGGGAAAAGATGATTGAACATGTGATTCCGGCCATTCTGGCTTAGAGGACGCGGTCAGGGAGAGATATGGAGACAACGCGGTCATCCTGTTTCCGGCAGACCACGGGGAGATGCTGGGCAATCACGGGCTATGGGGAAAAATCATATGTGCCTACGATGAAACCGACGGCCTGAGAAAATACATCCATTTGCAGCGTCAAAATGGAAAGAAAAGAGAATTGATCGATTTGATGAAAGATCCTCATGAGTTTGATAACCGGGTAAGCTGGCCGGAATATCAGGCAGAGGCAGCGCATCTGGAAGAGAAGATGCTTGAACATATGATTCCATCGGTGTTGGCCTGATATTGGGCTGTGGGGGGATAGGAGGGGAACTATGAAAAAAATGAGCTGGAGAAAGAGACTGTTTTATTCCTATATTTTTATCGGGGTGATTCCGCTTCTGGTGTTGGGGGCATTTTTTTATTATGGAAACCGCATGACGGAGAGGAAAGAACTGGAGAAATCCAATTCGGCCATGTTGTCGCAGGTACTCCAGAAGCTGGACTATGTGACAGAAAAGATGAACAGCGCCGCTTACCATTTCTCGGGAAGCGAGATAGAGGACCAGTTAAATGATGTCAGATACGAGCGGACGGAGATCGATGAGGGCCTGGTGGCCTCTCAGCTGATGACATATTCGGAAATCGTGGGGGACACGGAAAATGATGTAAAGCCAATTCTCTATTTAAGAGGGGATAAATCTGTTTACACAATGGATGGGAAGATTCCTTACTCCGAATTTGAAAAGGACATGAACCAGTACGGAGACTTAAACGAGGCTTCGTTTTTCGGAACCATAAATTCGGTTAAGGATGACCGTTCTCTCAAGATTGGGGAAGAGAAGCAGGCGGGGGAAGAATCGTCCATCGTTTATTTTCTGTACCCGATTCCGTATATGAATAATATTCCGATTGCCACGATTGGCTTTGGGTTTGGCTCCGATTCTCTGAATGAGCTGATAAAAACGTATTATACGGCGGATTCTGCCATCTATATTTTCAATGAACGGTATTTAACGCTGTTTCAATGCGGGCAGGAGAACTGTTCCGGGTTAAGCCGGGAGTCGCTTGACAATCTGGCCATAAAGTACAGAAGAACCGGAGGGAAGCTGGTAGAAGAACGGGTGGATGGAGGTTCCTTCATCATTATGAGGGAGATTTCGGCAAATTCCGGGCTGTCAGTGGTGTCGATCACGGACAGTAAGAAATTCTATCAGTCGGGCAGTGAGTTTGCCTCCTGGTATATTTTCCTGATTGCCGTCCTGTTTATAGGTGGAATTCTGCTATCCCTCGTGCTGTCACGGAGCAACTACAAGCCGATTCAGAAGCTGGTCCAGAAAATTGTGGATCAGGACACCATGGCAGATCAGGAGCAGGAAGGAATTAATGAATTTGAGATCATCACAAATAAATGGACCGATGTCCAAAATAAAAATGAAGAGCTGAGCGCACTTTTAAACCGTCAGAGGCCCATGGTGGTGGCCTCCTGTCTGAGGCGGATTCTAAAAGGCAAGTTTAAGACCTCGGAGGAAATGGAGGCGACGCTGAAATCGGCGAATATTAACTTAAGCTACCGCTATAATTTCGTGATCCTGCTTCCGATTCCCGTGGAGGACAGCTTCGAGGAAGATAAAAATCTTCGTATTATGACGGTTCTGGCCGGTTTTATGCAGCCATTTATCCACGTCTACGGCCTCGACATGCTGAAGGACAACGGAATCGCGGTGATTGTCAACTGCGGGGAGCGGACCGCGGGTGAGAAAAATGTGGATATCCGTCTGTCCGTGGCGGACCACCTATGCCGTGAACTGGAGACCCGTTATGAGATTTCCATCCCCTTTTATATAGGAAGAATCTACGAAGATGTCATGGATATAAACCGCTCTTTCTTGGAGTCCGCGGCCATCGCTTCGGATTACCATATGCTGGGAAATCAAAAGATAATTCTGTTTGAGGAGATCGGTTACGAGGAACAGAATATCCAGTATCCCATTCTGGAACAGGCCCTGTTTATCCAGTGTCTGAAACAGGCTAACGAGGAGGCGGCTTTAAAGGCGCTGGACAATATGATCGGGGAGATCGAACCGCTGAAATCGTTTGTCATCACACAGTGCCTCTGCTTCGATATCATCAATATTACGATCAAGACGCTGGACCAGCTAAAGGGCTTTGAACTGAAGAATGTGGATTTAAAGAAGCTGATCACCTTTAAGAGTCTGCCGGAATTCCGCGAAAAGATGGCCGGCCTTACGATCGAGATGTGCCGCCAGTTTGCCGAATTTAAGGACAGCAGAAACAATGAGCGCAAATCAGAAATACTTGATTATGTCAACTGCCATTACGGCGACAGCAGCATGGGATTAGAGAGCGTCGCAGACGAATTCGGCGTATCCTCCAATTACCTCAGCCGGTTTTTCAAGCAGGAGACAGGCTGCTCTTTTATTCAGTATGTCACCATGATCCGGATGGACCGGGCCAGGGAACTGCTGGTGAACAGCAATAAACAGATCAAGGAGATCGTGGCGGAGATCGGATATATCGATGTTGCTAATTTTGTCAGAAAGTTTAAGGGATATGAGGGCGTGACGCCGGGACAGTACAGGGAAAAGATGAGAATATGACATACTGCTTAAAAAGCACATATCCTTGCTGGTACAGGGCTACATATGGAAACGGAATCACAAATTGAAAGGAAGAAGGCAATCCTCTATACTGTGGGCAGAAAGGAGGAGTGAAACGTGAGAGATCAGGAAATGAGAGGGGGAGTATTATGAGGAGGGAAAAGAAACGAAAGCAGGAGGAAGCATTTGCCGTAAGGCTGAAAAAGGACTTTATCCGATACCGCTATATCTATCTGATGCTCCTTCCGGTAGTCATCTACTATGCGGTATTCTGCTACGGTCCCATGAGCAAAATCGTCATTGCATTCCAGAATTTTAAGCCCGCGCTTGGAATTTCCGGGAGCAAATGGGTAGGCATGAAGTATTTTATTGATTTCTTTACCGGGCCGTACGCGTGGAGACTGATCCGGAATACGCTGCTTCTGAATATACTGCAGATTATTCTGGCCTTTCCGGTGCCGATTATCCTGGCGCTTCTTATTAATGAGATACAGTGCCGCCCCTACAAGAAGCTGGTGCAAACGGTCAGCTATATGCCTCACTTCATATCGCTTGTCGTCATGTGCAGCCTGCTCCTAACGTTCAGCCGTTCGGATGGAATCTTTAATGACTTCCTTGCCCTCTTCGGTGTAGAGCGAAGCAATCTGATGGCAAATGCAAAGCTGTTCCGGCCGATGTATGTCTTAAGTGGGATCTGGCAGGAGGCGGGCTGGGGAAGCATCATCTATCTGGCCACTCTTTCCACCATTGATCCCGGCTTATATGAGGCCGCCACCATCGATGGGGCCAGCCGGTTCCAGCGAATGCTTTACGTATCATTTCCCGGACTGGTGCCGATTATTATCGTACAGCTGATTATGAGAGTCGGAAATATCCTGACAATGGGGTTTGAAAAGGTATTTCTCCTTTACAACCCGCTTACATACGACACGGCGGATATTATTTCCACCTATATTTACCGCCAGGGCCTGGAACTGACCAATTACAGCTATGGTACGGCGGTGGGGCTGTTTAACTCGGCGGTCAACCTATTGATTCTCGTGCTGGCGAATCGTCTGAGCAGAAAAGCGACAGGAGAAAGCCTGTGGTAGGGCGGGCTTCCGGAAAGGAGAGAGGAATGAAGAAACAGAAATCTCCGGGAGACAGAATCTTTATTTCTATGGTATATGTCCTGATGGGACTCATGGGGCTGATCTGCCTTTACCCCATGTGGCACGTGGTCATGGCGTCCTTCAGTGATCCCATCGAGCTGATGAGGCACACGGGGGTGATCCTGAAGCCGTTGGGATTCTCCCTGGAGGGGTACCGGGTGGTGATCGAGAACCCCAATATACTGCCGAGCTACTTCAATACAATTGTGTATGTGCTGGTGGGAACGGCCATTAACATGTTTCTCACCATTTTGGGGGCGTATGCGCTGTCCAGAAAAGGGTTCATGCTGGAACAGCCGCTCACGCTGCTGATCGTATTTACCATGTATTTTAATGCGGGACTCATACCGAATTTCCTGCTGGTGAAGGGGCTGGGCCTTTATAATACGATCTGGGCGTTAGTTCTTCCCGGTGCCATTTCCACATGGAACTTAATCGTTATGAAGACGTCATTTCAGTCGATCCCGGTCAGCCTTGAGGAGTCCGCCAGGCTGGATGGCGCCAACGACTTCGTGATTCTGTTTAAGATCATCCTGCCGCTGTCCAAGGCGACGATGGCGGTTATGGTGCTGTTCTATGCGGTGGCGCACTGGAGTTCCTGGTTTAATGCCATGATTTATCTGAGAGATAAGAGCAAATTTCCCCTGCAGCTTGTCATGCGGGAGATTCTGATCGCCAATTCATCCGGCGGAAACAGCATGATGGATACGGATGCGATGTTCCTGGAGGAAATCGTAAAATATTCCACGATTGTGGTTGCGACGGTCCCGATTCTGTTTATCTATCCGTTTGCGCAGAAATACTTTATGTCGGGTGTGATGATGGGGTCTGTAAAAGAGTAAAAAAGTTAAAATTATTGATTGGGAGGTAATCCAAAATGAGAAAGAAACAAATCGTATGTTTGACACTGGCGGCTGCTCTGTTAGGTCTTACCGCATGTGGAAATGCACAGAGCGCAGGTACCGCGGCATCAACTGAAAAAGCGAAAAACGAAGGAACAGAGGGGACGAAGAGTACGGAGACCACGGAAGCGGGAAAAGACGGGGACAGCAGTGAGCCGGTTACCCTGACTTACTGGGTTCCATTTGGCAGCAGCGCGTCAAAATACGTGACCGGTGACAATGACAATGTGGCGTATCAGGAGGCCATGAAACGTCTGGGGATCAACATTGAGTTTATCCATCCGGCGATCGGACAGGAACAGGAAGAATTTAACCTGCTGTTCCTGGGAGATAAGCTTCCCGATATCATCGCCTATGCGGATCGTTATGCGGGCGGTGAATTTCAGGGAATGAGAGACGGGGTGTTTAAAGATCTGACAGAGCTGGTTCCTCAGTATGCGCCGGACTACTATAAGGTATTGACGGAAAATGAAGAGTTTTACAGGGAGTCCACCGATAACAACGGCCATATCGTGAGCTTCAACAACTGCAAGCCCGTTGCCGACCCGCCTTTCCGCAGATGGGTCTTCAAGAAGGACTTATTGAGCGAGCTGGACTGTGATATACCGAAAACGGTGGCGGATTACGAGGCCATGTTTGAAAAGATCAAGGCGAAGGGAATGACTCCTTACCTCCTGGATAAGTTTGGATATGAGGTACAGCTGGAAGGTCTGTTTGATGTTTATTACAATAAAGATAATAACTTCTTCCAGAAAGACGGCGTCGTCAAGTGTGCGCCTCTGGAGGACGGATTTAAGGATTATCTGACCCTGATTAACAAGTGGTATTCAAGCGGTTATATCTCCAAGGATTTCAGCAGCATCAAGGACGCGGAGGCCAATACGCTGTTTGACACGGATCAGATCGGTACCTATCTTGCTCCAACCGTTGCCACCTTTAACCGCGGCGAGAGGCAGGGCTTTGAAGTCGTGTCGGCTCCGTATATCAGGCTGGAAGAGGGACAGCAGCTCCACTGGGAGGAATACAATGTATGGCCGAGAACGCGGGAGCACGAGTCCACGGTGGTCATCAGCAAGGACTGTCAGAACGTAGAAGCCGCCATGAAATTTTTAAATTACGGCTACACGGAGGAGGGCGCCAATCTCTACAACTGGGGCGTGGAAGGTGTCAACTGGAATTGGCAGGGAGACAAGCGGGTGTATAACGACACCATGCTGAACAATCCAAAGTTTGGAACAGAGGAAGCCAGTTTTATTTACAAGGTACATTTTGCGCCGAAGATCAACTACCCCGATGTCGAGTGCCATGCGAACCTCTTAAAGAGTGAGGGAGCTCTGGCAATCCGTATGAAATGGTCGGATGATGATAAGATCGACAGCAGCCTTCAGCTTCCGCCATACCAGCTGGAGGAGGATGAGCAGCAGAGACTGGGTGAAATTATGACTCCGGTCAATACCTATATCGATGAGATGACACTTAAATTTATCACGGGCGCGGAGCCGCTGGATAATTTCAATAATTTCCGTGCGACCATCAAGTCAATGGGAATTGACGAAGCGCTGCAGTTAAAGCAGGATGGACTCGATGCCTATATGGCGAAGGAAGTGAAATAGAGCAGTTCGCCGGAGGAAGCAAAATAGTAGAGAAAGTAGTAAAAATAGTGTTCTGGATTCCATAAAAAATCCTGTTAAAATAGAGTCAGAACTGAAAAATGACACAGGAAAGAGGTTCCAATGAGCAGAGAAAGTAAAAAGCCAAATCTGATATACATTTTTGCAGATCAGCTTCGTTACTCCAGCCTGGGCTATGCAGGAGACTTAAGAGCCCAGACTCCTAACATTGACGCGCTGTGTGCGAAGAGCACGGATATGTGCCGGATGGTCAGCGGCCATCCGGTGTGCGCGCCGTACCGCGCCTCACTGTTTACGGGAAAATATACGACGAGTACGGGAATGGTGATCAATGAGATCCGGATGAATCCGAACCATCACACCTTTGCGGACGTGTTAAATGAAAATGGCTATGAGACCGCATACATCGGAAAATGGCATATGTATGCGTCGGAGCTGGGCAACCATTACAATCCGAAAAACTCCTATATTCCAAAGGGCAGGGACCGGCTGGGCTTTAACGGGTATTTTGCAGCCTATAATTTCCGCCATGAGTATTCCGTGGGGACGGCCTACTATCATCTGGACAGTCCGGAAAAGATTTACTACGACAAATACGAGCCGGACGCCCAGACCGACATGGCCATAGAGCAGCTGGAGCGGCTGGCCCGTGTGGACTCCCCCTTTGCGCTGTTTTTATCCATCGGCACGCCCCACGATCCGTGGGAACCGGATAATGTGCCCGAGGAGTGCTTAAGGCGGTTTGCACATACGGATTTCGATTATCCGCCCAATTACCTTCCGGAAAACGATCCGCACGCCGACCAGTGGGCCCGCTTAAGCGAAGAGGAGAGGAAGTGCCTCCCTGAATGGATGAGGGTATACTATGCCATGACTGCCAATTTAGATGACAACATCGGCCGTCTGAAGGAGGCGGTCAGCCGCCTTGGCCTGGAAGAGAACTCCATCATCGTCTTTACCTCCGATCACGGAGAGCTGTTTGGGGCCCATGGCAGGAGGGCGAAGAATATTTTCTATGAGGAGGCAGTCCGGGTGCCGATGCTGATCCGGTGGCCGGGACATCTGGAGGAACATGTCAGGAGAGACTGTGTCATGAACACGGTGGATATTATGCCGACCCTTCTGTCGCTCATGGACCTTCCCGTTCCTTTGGGGGCGGAGGGAAAGGATTTCAGCATGGCGGTAAAGGGAGAGGAGGTCAGAGACGACGGCGCGCTTATGATGTGTACCGGGCCTACCGCGGCCTGGGGCGACGGGCAGGAATGGAGGGCATTTAGGACCCGGAGGTATAAGTATGCCGTATACCGCTCCGACCAACAGGAGTTTTTATTCGATCTGGAGAATGATCCGTATGAAAGGAATAATCTGGCCGGAGATCCGGAATACCGCGGCCGGCTGGAGGACTTAAAGAGGCAGATGTATTCCAGAATGGAGGCGGTCGGAGACCGTTTTGAGAGCAATACCTACTACCGGGACCACTGGGTAGAAGACAGAATCATCAGACATACCGCAACCATATAGCGAAAGGGGAACTTTAATTATGAAAATAGAGAGAGCAGCGAGTGTACCGCTGATTGTACACGATCCATATTTCAGCATCTGGTCGGGAGGTGACCATTTAAATAACTGCGATACCTCCCACTGGAGCGGAGCACGCCAGGCGGTCCGCGGTTACGTCGTGATTGACGGAACGCCTTACTGTTTTATGGGTGATCCGGAATTCAGTCAGACGATCGGCCAGACCGGGCTGTCCATCACACCGACGTCCACGGAATATCAGTTTGAAAATGAATGGATCACCATGCAGGTACGGTTTACCTCCCCGCTGCTGCTTGACGATCTGCTGCTGGTATCGCGTCCGTGCACGTATCTTGATGTCACCGTTTCCCGGAAGAAGCCGGCCGGCGTCCGCGTGGTATTTGCCTTTTCCTCCGATCTTGTGAAATTTACGGACGGACCGGTAAACGGCGATGTGCAGCAGACAGAGAAATTCCGATATGGCGTCATGGGAAAGGCATTCCAGACCCCACTGGGGCACAGCGGAGACCACACGACCATTGACTGGGGATACTTATATCTGGCCGGCCGTGGCCCGGAGGCCCGATTTGCTTATGACAGCGAAAAGGAGCGGCTGGATGGAATCGTCGAACTGGGAACGGAGTCGGAGAGCGGCGGAATCGTGGCGGCCTACGACGACCTTGTCTCCATCAACTATTTCGGCCAGTGGAGAAAGGCTTATTGGACAAAGAAATATCCCACGATTATCGACGCCATCGGAGCCAGCCTTGATGAGCGGGAGGATGTGCTGAAAAAGAGCGAGGCTCTGGACCGCAGCCTGACCGAGCGGGCAAGGGAGATGGGCGGAGAGGACTATGAGCTCCTGTGCTGTCTCAGCTACCGCCAGGCGGTGGCGGCCCATAAGCTGATTGAGGACGAGGACGGAAATCTGATTTTTCTGTCCAAGGAAAATGATTCCAACGGATGCATCGGTACCGCCGATGTCAGCTATCCGTCAGTGCCGCTGTTCCTCATGTACAGCACGGATTACATAAAAGGGATGCTGCGGCCGGTGTTCCGCTTTGCCTCCTGTGACGTGTGGGAGTATGACTTCGCGCCGCATGATGTGGGCCGCTATCCGTATGCGTGGGGACAGGTCTACGGACTGAATCCGGAGAAAAAGGGAAAGCAGTACCTTCAGGCCAACGGAGCCGTATTTCCGCCCTATTACCAGTATCCGCCGTGTGATGTCTACGATCTGAAGTTTCAGATGCCCGTAGAGGAATGCGGAAATATGCTGATCATGACGGCTGCCTGCTGTGAAATAGACAAAAATGCGGAGTTTGCAAAGCCGTATCAGGGGCTTCTTAAGACGTGGACGGAGTATCTGCTCACCTACGGAGCGGACCCGGGAGAACAGCTCTGTACCGATGATTTTGCCGGCCATCTGGCTCATAATACGAATCTGGCCGTCAAGGCGATCATGGGAATCAAGGCATACGCCAGAATCCTGGAGCTTCTGGGAGAGGACAGTGAGTCGATGAGATACCGGAGCCGGGCGGCTGCCATGGCTGCGGTCTGGGAGACAACGGCCAGTGGAAAAGGCCACACGGCGCTTACGTTCGGAGACACGGATTCCTGGAGCTTAAAATACAATCTCGTCTGGGACCGCTTTTTCGGTGATCCGTTGTTCTCCGGTGATATTATATCCGGCGACCTGGCATGGTATGTCGAAAAATGCGGGGAGTATGGGACTCCGCTGGACAGCAGGAGCAGCTATACGAAGAGTGACTGGATACTCTGGTGCGCTTCCATGGCGGGAGACAAGGAGATGTTTCAGGCGCTGACCGCGCCGGTGGCTGCCTATGTAAGGGACACAGAGAGCCGGGTTCCATTTTCCGACTGGTACGATACGGTGAGCGGCCGATACTGCCACTTTATCGCCAGGAGCGTCCAGGGGGGAATCTATATGCCGATGTTTATGGAGAGATTTAAGAAATAGAAGAACGGAAGCTTTTGCACGTCCCGTGATCGGCGTGCAAAAGCTTTTTGCGGCTTATACCTGTGAGCCGCGATCACAGGGGTAAAGCCACTCCACTAAGCTCGTGAGAAACCTCGCTAAGTGGAGATGACATGTATCGCACGTAAGCGGCCAAAGGACGCCCGCTAAGTGCTCATAACTAGGAGGGAGGATACATATGAGTCTGCATTCCATACAAACAAAAATCATGACGGTCAGCCTGTTGATTGCGGTAGGCACCGCGGTCGCCTCGCTGATCATCTCGTTCTATGCGGAGATCAATACCATTAAATCCACGACAGAGCGGTATACGGAACAGTATATTTCCTTTGCGGACCGGGAATTTAACAGTATGCTGTCCGAGTCGAAGAAAATCGTACTGTCTGTTGCGCTGGCGCAGGAATTTATTTCCCCCAATCTGGTCAGGGCAGGGGAGGAGGCATCCTATAAAGGGTATCAGCAGAAAAAACAGATTAAGAGCTTCCTGGCCGGTTTTCTCTCGCAGAAGGAATACATAGAGGATATTCTTCTGATTACCGGGGACGGACTCATCTATCAGGCGGGATCGGGGATTGTAATGAAGCGGGAGCTGGATACTCCTGCAATGAAGCGGGCGCTGTCCAGCGATTCCATGGAGCTTATCTATGATGCGGAAGGCCAAAGCCTGCTCCTCAGCCATCCTGTTACGTACTGCCAGGGGAACACGAGGGGAGTTATTGTTGTAAAGCTGAATTACGAATTTATCACCAGCGTATACACCATTGACTTCCTGCGGTCGGTCGCCCTCTATCTGTATCTGCCGGATGGACAGCTGTTCTACACCAACAGCGGAGAGGAGGAGAGACAGGGACCGGTGGAAGAGGTCCGTCAGAAGGCGCCCTCTGCCGGCTACGTAAAATGGAAGGGCAATCCCTATTACTATATCCGCTATGTGTCCGACACCAGCCACATGACGCTTATAAGCCTGATTCCGCAAGATGTGCTGCTGAAAGATGCACAGGAACTGAAGACGAAATTTCTCCTGATCGGCGCGGCGGCTTCTGCGGCGGCACTCCTGGCGGCGGCCTATCTATCGAAGCGGATCTGTGCCGATTTGAAATGCCTTTCCGGCGGAATGGAGGCTGTCCGTTCCGGGAATCTGGGCGTGCGCATGAAAATTCCGGCCAGGGATGAGATTGGCGCTCTGGCGGATACCTTCAACGTGATGATGGATCGGATCGAGGCGCTGATGGCCGAGGTGCGGCAGAAAGAAAAGCTGAAGAGAGAGGCCCAGCAGGATGTGCTGGCATCCCAGATTGAACCGCATTTTCTCTATAATTCCATCGACAGCATCCAGTATGTGGCTCACAGCAGGGATGAGAAGGAGATTGAGGCGGTGGCTGCGTCGCTGTCGGAGCTGCTGCGGAGTGTTCTCTCCAACCACAATGAATTTATTACACTGTGGGAGGAAAAGGATTACATAGAAAATTACCTGACAATTGAGCGTTTCAAGTACCGCAGGCCGTTTACCGTTTTGTGGGACGTGGAGGAGGAACTGTGGAGCTATCCCGTGCCCAAGCTTCTGCTGCAGCCAGTGGTGGAAAATGCCCTGATTCATGGCATTGCGGCGATGGATGGAGACGGAGTGATCAATGTGAAGATATACAGGCAGCAGGATACCGTTATTCCCGCGAGCAACGAGCCAAACGGACACGCTGGCGCGTCCATTTGGCGACTGCCGCGAGGGTCACAAACCCCGCCGCGAGCGGCGGGGGTTGTGATTTTGAAGGTGATGGACAATGGAAGGGGAATCAGTGAGGACAAGCTGGGAGAGCTGAAACAACATATGGCCAGTAAAGGAAAACCGGGATTTCGCAGAATTGGTATTACCAACGTGTTTAACCGGATTCAATTGATCTATGGCGACGGATATGGCGGAACCATAGACAGCTGCGAGGGGATGTTTACGTGCGTGGAACTGCGTTTGCCAGCGGGAGGTGAAAAAGATGGCCTTGAAGATTTTACTGGTTGACGATGAGACGGTCTTCAGAACCTGCATCCGGGAGATGAAATTCTGGGAGACCGGGGAGTTTGTGCTGTCCGGGGAAGCGGGAAGCGGGGACGAGGCGCTTGCCGTGCTGGCGGAGCGGGAGATTGATCTCGTGCTCATGGATGTCTCCATGCCGGGAAAGAACGGGATCGTTCTTTCGGAGATCATTTCCCGCAAATATCCGGGAACCGCCATCATCGCCATGAGCAGCTATGATGATTATGATTACGTCCGTGAAATTCTGAAAAACGGCGCGTATGACTATATTCTGAAGAGCCGCCTGTCGGAAGAGTTTCTGGTGCTCACCTTAAAAAACATAGCGACCCGCCTAAAGGGACTCTCCTCCTGGGAGATTAAGGCGGAATTAAGAAGACAGACGCGGGAATGGATCTTCGGGGAAGGGGTCAACCCCTTCACCTCCGATAACAGCAGAAAGGCTGCGGTTATCATCCGGATCAAGGATATGGACCGGACGGCCATGCTTGATGACGGCGGTCTGCTGGAGGGCGTCGCAAAGGCGGCGGAGGCGGCCCGACTGGAGGGCGTAAAGTCTCTGGCCTGCTTAAGAAAGCCGGACTGCATTGTCCTTCTGACCCGGTTCTACGGTGTTATCTCAGAGGCGGAGATAAGAAATAAGCTGGAGTGTATCATGGCCCTGATTCAGGACAGTGTACGCCGCATCTTCCATTTGCGCCTTGATTTTACCCGGTGTCCGCTGTTCTTTAACGACAATTCCCTGAAGAGCTTCCTGCTGCATAAGCTGGAGGAGGCGGGGCCGGAACGGGAAAGCGAGGCCTCTCTTTCCCTGACCATCGGCCAGCATAAACGCCTTCTGGCCGTTGCGGTAGAACACGATGCAGCCTCGGCGGCGCAGCTGATAGAAGAGATATACGGCGGGATTCCTGCCGATCATGCCGGACTCTGCATTATGGTGACGAAAGAGCTTCTGGAGCTGATCGAAAAGATATCGGTGGAATATGAGATTGAACTGGACTTTCTCCCCAGAGAATTCATGCTGTTTCAGTATGCCCGTGTGAAGAGCAGGGAAGCGCTGGTATCCAGTGTATCCGGCCTTTACCGGAATGTGCTGAGAGAGATTAGCGAGAAGGAGGAGAAAAAACGAGGCTATTCTGCCATGGTGCGAAATGCGATTGCCTATCAGAAGGAACATTATAAGAGCCCCATCAGCCTGCGGATGATCGCCGATGGGATCGGCGTGAGCAGTTCCTATCTAAGCCGTATCTTCCATGACGAGACGGGACAGACCGTAACCGATTATCTGAATACGATACGGCTGGAGGAGGCAAAACGCCTGATCCGGGATGGGGTTCCGTTAAAAGAGGTGGTGTCCCGGTGCGGTTTCAGAAACTATGGATATTTTCTGAAAGTCTTTAAGGAATACGTGGGGAAGACGCCGAAGGAGTATCTGGCGAAACAGTAAAAATTGTGGACAGGAAAGTAAAAATAGAAAAGAAAACAGACCATATTCCAATCCTTTTACATGGTAAAATTTTTCTATCAGGAAGTGCTAGTACTGCATTGCGTAATTAACTGTGATAAAACACCCTCTGACGCAGATATCAGGCATTTTATTCACAATTAATTACGCAATGCAGTACTAGAAAGCGAAAGGAGAAGAAGGTATGAAGAAAGCAGCGGTATTATTACTTGGCGGTATCCTGGCAGCAGGGCTGATGACAGGCTGTGGGAAATCTGCTGAAAACGGAAAAAAGGCGGAAACAGAGGGCAGGACGACGGGAGCGGTGACAGAGGAAGCAGGCGGGGAAGAGGCTGCGAATCTGAATATGGAGGGCTTTCCCATCGTAAATGAAAAGATTACCATGACGGTGTACGGCTGCCGGGATCAGAACCATGCGCCCTGGAACGAGGTCCTCACTCTGAACAAATATGAGGATTTAACAAACATCCATATGGACTATCAGGAAGTACCGGCCGATGGATTTGAAGAGAACAAGCAGCTTCTCTTTGCCTCCAATGAGCTGCCGGACATTTTCCTGAAAAGCGATATCAAGATTGACCAGATTGCCACCTATGGGGTGGGGAGCGGACAGCTGATGGTGCTTGACGATCTGATTGAGAAATACGCTCCCAACCTGTCGAAGATTTATGAGGAATACCCTCAGATCAAGCAGGCGGTAACTGCGGCGGACGGTCATATGTATACAATTCCTGCCATCGATATAAGCGCGACGGGCAGCATGGGATTTAAACAGTGGATCAACAAGGCGTGGCTCGATAAGCTTGGAAAAGATATTCCGACGAATCTGGAGGAATTTAAAGATGTCCTGATCGCATTCCGTGACGGAGATCCCAATGGAAATGGCCAGGCGGATGAAATCCCGCTGGGAATTCGCGAACCCGATTCGATCTACCCGCTGGCGGGCAGCTTCGGCCTTCAGTTCCAGATGAAAGATACTTATAATATCGACGAAAACGGAACGGTACATAACTGGCTGTGCGACGATGCCTTTAAAGAATACCTGATTTACTTAAACGATCTCTATGAGGAAAAGCTGTTATGGCAGGATTATTATAAGAACGACAGAGCGGCATGGAGAAGCAATCTGGCCGGAGAGATGTACGGAGCCATGTATATGCCGTATTCGGACGTATTCGTGAACTGCGAGGAAGATTATGTGGGCTACAAACCACTGATCGGTCCGAATGGGGATCAGATGTGGACGGACGCCACCGGCAGTATCAGTATGCTCGGCAGCTTCGCGCTCAGCAATACGTGTTCCAATCCGGAAGCGGCTGTCCGTTGGGTGGATTATTTCTATGGAGCCGAGGGGGAGATGTTTTTCCGTTACGGCATAGAGGGGGAGACCTTTGATTACGATTCGAACCATGTGCCGCATTTCAAAGATGAGATCCTAAACAGTCCGGATGGGTTTATGACGGCTCTTGGCAAGATCAACCTCGTGCCGGGCGGCGGTTTCCCGTGTATGATTACGGATAATACCGACAATGTAGTGGCCAGCGAACGGACCAAGGAGGCAGCCGCCATTCTGGTGGACTACATGCCTGAGAAGGTATATGCAAAGCCGACGGTTTCCATGGAAGATATGGACCGGCTGAACGCCATAGAACAGGATATCATTAACTATAAAAAAGAGGCGGTAGCCAAATTCGTCATCGGTGAGTGGGGCTTTGACAAATGGGCTGAGTACTGCGCTACACTGGAACAGATCGGAATCCGCGAACTGGAGGGAATCTATCAGAAAGCGCTGGATGCCACGAAGTAAGAAGGAGGGCCGGAAGCCGGAGGCAGGGCTTCCGGCCTGTCCGGTATGAAGAGAAAGCTGGAGGTAATACCATGAAACAAAAACAGAAAAAGCTTTGGCTGGATATCCGCAAGAATGCCGGCCTCTACGCGCTGGTGGCGATTCCCATCATCTGGTATATTGTATTCAAATACATCCCCATGTATGGGCTTCAGATCGCGTTTCGCAGATTCAACCCGACGCTGGGAATTACGAAGAGTCCCTGGGTGGGGCTAACCTATTTCAAACAGTTCTTTCAGTCCTATTATTTTAAGGACGTTCTGGTAAATACGCTCTCTCTCAGTGTGTTCACCATGCTCGTCGGCTTTCCGGTACCGATCTTTCTGGCTCTTTTAATCAACGAAATAAAGAGCACAAAATTAAAAAAGGCGGTTCAGAATATCACGTACATGCCTAATTTTCTTTCCATCGTTGTAATTGTCAGCATGCTGAGCCTGTTTTCCAATAAAGAATACGGCCTGTTTAACCAGATTACCGCGTTCTTTGGGGCGAAGCCGGTGGATTTTATGTCGAGGCCGTCGGCCTTCCAGCCGCTCTACGTGTTTTCCAATGTATGGCAGAATATGGGCTTTAACGCGATCATCTATATTGCCGCGCTGAGTGCTATCGACCCCCAGCTCTATGAGGCGGCCTCGATTGACGGGGCTACGAGGATGCAGAAGATTATACATATCTCGATTCCGTGTATCATGGGAACCATTCTGATTTTATTCATCATGAGAATCGGGAATCTGATGAGTGTGGGGTTTGAGAAGGTACTTCTGATGCAGCGCGACGTCACCATCTCCTCCAGCGAGGTAATATCAACGTTTATTTATAAAAACGGTATTCAGAAAGGGCAGTTCAGCTACAGCACTGCGGTAGGAATGTTCAATTCTATCATTAATTTTGCCCTTTTGGCAGGTGCAAATTTTATCAGTAAGAAGACAACAAAAACCAGTTTGTGGTAGGGAGGGGAACGATGAAGATGAAAGGAAAGTATGGTGAGATCGTCAGGAGTGACAGGACCTTTGATGTGATTGCGGCGGTTCTCGGCTGTATTATCATTGTGATTGTCATGGTTCCGCTGATCTTTGTGGTGGCGGCCTCCTTTTCCGATCCGGATCTGGTCATCCGGGGAGAGGTGCTGCTCTGGCCGAAAGGGCTGACGACGAAGGCGTACACCATGGTGTTTGAAAATAAAGACATCTGGAGGGGATTTCGCAATACCATGTTTTACACGGCGCTTGGAACCATAATCAGTGTGACGCTGACGGTCCTGGCGGCTTATCCCCTTTCCAGGAAAAACTTAAGGGGCCGGAATTTTATCATGATGGCGGTGCTGTTTACCATGTATTTCAGCGGAGGCATGGTTCCCACCTATCTTCTGGTGAAGGACTTGGGAATGTATAATACCATCTGGGCGATTCTGATTCCCAATGCACTCTCTACGTATAACCTGATTGTGGCCAAGACCTTCTTTGAAAACAGCATTCCGGAAGAACTATATGAATCGGCCCGTCTCGATGGCTGCGGCAACATCTCGATGCTGCTTCGGATCGTGCTTCCGCTTAGTAAGGCGATTCTGGCTGTTCTTGTGCTGTATTATGCCGTTGCAATCTGGAATTCCTATTTTGACGCGCTGATTTACTTAAAGGATTCGAGCCTGCACCCGCTGCAGATTGTATTAAGAAATATTCTTCTGCTGGGCCAGACAGAACAGATGGGGACAAATGACGTCGGGATGGCGGAAAAGATTAAGATGGCGGAGGCAATTAAGTATTCGGTGATCGTAGTATCCAGCATTCCGATGCTGCTTCTCTATCCATTTGTACAGAAATATTTCGTGAAAGGCGTCATGATTGGCGCCGTGAAAGGATAGGTTTGGAATGGAAAAAAAGAAGAATGTTATTATTATCATGACGGACCAGCAGAGGGCTGATCTGCGTAAGGGCTGTGGATACGAGCTGGACACGATGCCATTTTTGGATGAGTGGGCGAAGGGCGGCGTGGATTTTGAAAATGCTTATACGCCCAATCCCACCTGTATGCCGGCAAGAGTCAGCATGATGACGGGGCGGTACAGCGAATGCCATCAGGTGAGAACCAATCATAACCTCCAGGATGCCCTGTATACAGAGGACCTGCTGGATGTATTGAAGAAGAATGGGTATGTGACGGCTCTCTGTGGAAAAAATCATTCTCACCGCAGTTCAGAGGATTTCGACTTCCATGAGTGTACGGGTCATCTTGGTAATGAAGGGGAAATCAATACGACTCCCGCTGAATGTGAATTTGCCGATTTCTTAAACTCCACGCATCATATGGAGATGCACGTTCCCTCTCCCGGAGGCGTCGAGGTTCAGCATCCCTATCGAAATGTATCGTCAGCGTTTCAGTTCATAGACAGCCTGGATCACGAGCCGTTCTTCGCCTGGGTCTCATTTGCGGAGCCTCATAATCCGTATCAGGTGCCCGAACCTTATTTTAACATGTTCCCTCCCGAGCAGCTTCCGCCTCTCCACAGTACGACAGAGAATCTGGAGGAGAAAGGGGATCGCTATCCATGGATCCGGAATTTGTGGGAGAAGGTGCTGGGGGAATCGGTTGAGGAAAGGATTCTCCGCGCCCGTTCCAATTACCACGGAATGCTGCGTTTGATTGACGATCAGGTAAAACGTCTGATTGAGGGGCTGAGAGAGCGCGGACTGGAGGAGAATACCATCGTCATTTACGTGTCGGACCATGGAGATTTCGTCGGTGAGTATGGATTAATACGGAAGGGGCCGGATCTGCCGGATGTGCTGACTCATATTCCCATGATCTTCAAAGGGCCTGATATTGTCCCTCAGGGAAGGCGTGTTTCGTGTTTCGTAAGTCTTGTTGATATTTTACCAACCCTGTGCGATATGCTCGGACTGGAGGCTCCGCTGGGCTGCCAGGGCAAAAGCTTCCTTCCGATTCTGAAAAACAGGGACATCCCGGAGCGGGAATTCGATACTGCTTATGCGGAGAGCGGATTTTCCGGACAGTATTGGAACGAGCACGATGGACTGACGCTGCCGGCCGAAGATGCGGTATCGCCGGAGTGGGACCGTTTCGACTGTCTCAACACCTGGACCCAGTGCGGGCAGGTGCGGGCGCTGTGGAAGGGGACGTATCACATCCAGGTGGATATGATGGGATCGGGGTATCTCTATAACAGAAAAACGGATCCCTTTGAGCTTTACAATCTCTGGGAAGAGCCGGATATGCAGGGCGTGAAAAACGAACTCCTGACGGAGCTTGCGGCGGCCATGATGAAGGCTGCAGATACTCTTCCTGTGCCCCATAAACGCTATAGGACAAAGGTGCATCCGAAAGGCTACTGGTATCAGGAGTGGTCTTGTGAAGATATGGGAGTGCGAAGGATGAAGGCGATTGGAAGCCGGGGACTGGAATAAGTGAGAATGGGAGGAGGCCGTATCCTGGCATCCTCCCATTAAGTATTTTGCTGCTATACATCAAGTATCTTACTGTTTTACTTCAAATACCCTACCGTTTTACCTCAAATTTATAACCAATTCCCCACACTGTGGTCAATGCCCAGTTGGCGTGATCCTTAATCTTTTCCCGCAGACGTTTGATATGTACATCCACGGTTCTGGTATCTCCGATGTATTCGTATCCCCAGATGTGGTCTAATAGCTGCTCTCTGGTAAATACCTGGTTTGGTGAGGAAGCGAGGAAGTAAAGCAGCTCCAGCTCCTTCGGCGGCATCTCGATGGAGTGGCCCATATAGATGACGGAATAGTTCGTCAGGTTTACAATCAGATCAGGATACTCCACGTAATCGCCCTGCTGGTCGGTCTGGGCGGCCGCCGGCACTGCGGCCTGCTGGTAACGGCGAAGCACCGCCTTGACTCTGGCCACCAGTTCCTTCGAGTCGAAGGGCTTGATCATATAATCATCGGCGCCCAGCTCCAGGCCCAGCACCTTGTCGAAGACCTCGCCTTTTGCGGACAGCATGATGATGGGAACCGGGGACTGAGCCCGCATTTCCCGGCATACCTGATAGCCATCCATGCCCGGAAGCATCAGATCGAGGAGAACCAGATTCGGTTTAAACTCCGGAAATACCCGGAGCGCCTCCTCACCGTCGTTTACAATCATCGTTTCAAAACATTCTTTCGTCAAATAAAGAGAAATCAATTCGGCGATGTTATTATCATCGTCTACGATCAATATTCTCTGTTTTTCTGCCATAGCCAAATCCTCCTTGCGTTGTATTCAAGATTCCCGTTGCTGTTCCCGGCCCCACCGTCCGTTGCTTCCCGGTCTGTCCCGGCCCCGGCTGGCTCATGCGGCCTTTCCTGTGACTTTGCAGGGTATTAGCAATTCTTAACGCGCAAAATTTTTCGTTCAGAGAAAATCCCCACCTGTTTGAGCGCAGCGAGTTTGGGGATTTCCTCTGGTTTTTAGAAAAATTCTGCACGTTTAGAAGTGCTTATACCCGAAACCGGAACTGGAAAGGCCGCATGAGCCAGCCGGGGCCGGGACAGACCGGGAAGCAACGGACGGCGGGGCCGGGAACAGCAATAGATTCCTATTTAAAAGTGACGATCGTTACGCCGGAATCCCCTTCGCCGAATACACCCAGCCGGAAATCTTTGACGTATTTCAGTTTTTTCAAGTGCTTATGGACCGCATTCTTGAGCGCTCCGGTGCCTCGCCCATGTACGACACGAACCTGAGGCAGGTGTGCCAGGTAGGCGTCGTCTAAGTACTTATCCAGTTCCGGAATGGCTTCGTCGGTAGTCATTCCGATCAGATTTACCTCCGGTGAGATGGACAGAGACTTGGACATACGGGTAGAACTGCTTCCGCTTCCTGTCTTTTTCCTGCCGTTGCCGCTTCCAAGAGTCGGGCCTGAGACGGACTGCTCATTTAACAGCTCCAGATCGCTTATATTGACGAGAGAGCGGAGAATCCCCATCTGTACATACAGATCCCCTTTGGGACCCGGAAGAGAACTCACCGTTCCATTTAAATTCATACTGAGAACGCGCACGCCGTCGCCGAGTTTCAGCTTTTTCGGATCGATAGATTTTTGCGGCTCTTTTGCCTGGTTCTTTAAGGACAGTGAGGAATCCACTTCCTTTAATTTGCCGCGGATACGGGCCCGCTCTGCTTCCAGCTCTTTTCCGACACCCGATTCGGAAGCCAGCTTGTTGATCTGGCGGATCGTCTGATCGGCGGTATCTTTGGCGTCACGCAGAATCCGCTGAGCCTCTTCTCTGGCATCGTGGATCATCTTGTCACGCCGCTCGTCAAGACGCTCTTCCTTCTGCGTCAGCCTGGCCTTCAGCTGCTCTACCTCCATCTTGTATGACTCAATCTGGATGCGTTCCTTTTCGATGGTAACCCGATTCTGTTCCAGATGGGTAAGCAGGTCTTCGAAGGTTTCATCCTTGGCCTCTAAGTGGGTCTTCGCATCCTCGATAATGTAATCGGGAAGTCCCAGCTTCGATGAGATGGCGAAGGCGTTGCTCTTGCCCGGGACACCGATCAGAAGACGGTAGGTGGGCTGCAGCGTCTCCACATTGAATTCACAGCAGGCGTTTTCAACGCCCGGTGTGGTCAGGGCAAAGACCTTCAGTTCGCTGTAGTGAGTGGTCGCCATGGTACGGCATTTCATGTTGTGTAAAAATGACAGGATAGCGATGGCAAGCGCCGCGCCCTCGGTCGGATCCGTTCCGGCTCCCAGCTCGTCGAAGAGGCAGAGCGAGCGGCTGTCGGCCTGACCGAGAATCTGTACGATATTGGTCATGTGGGCGGAGAAGGTGCTGAGGCTTTGCTCAATACTCTGTTCATCTCCGATATCTGCAAATACTTCATCAAAAACGGAAAGCTCCGAGCCGTCGAAAGCCGGTATATGGAGGCCTGCCTGTCCGATTAGTGTAAATAATCCGACGGTCTTTAAGGAGACGGTTTTACCGCCCGTGTTGGGGCCTGTGACGACCAGCAGATCGAAATCCCTTCCCAGATGCACGGTGATGGGAACGACCCTTGACGGATCTAAAAGCGGATGGCGGCCATCCTTGATGTGGATGACGCCCTTCTTATTAAAACGCGGCTCGCTGGCCTGATAGTGCCGGGAGAGCGCCGCTTTTGCAAAGATGAAGTCCAGTTTTGTGAGAACCTGGAAATCGACCAGCAATTCGTCCTGATACGGGACCAGCTGATTGCTTAAATCGGCCAGTACCATCTCGATTTCCTTCTGTTCCTGTATTTCCAGAGCGCGCAGGTCGTTGTTCAGCTTTAAGATTGCCATGGGTTCGATGAAAAGAGTGGAACCGGTGGCAGACTGGTCGTGAACCATGCCTGGGACATTGGATTTGTGTTCGGATTTGACGGGGAGACAGTATCTTCCGTCACGCATGGTGATGACTGCGTCCTGTAAGTAAGTTCTGTTGGAATTCAGGATAGAATTCAGCTGTGTGTGAATCTTATCATGAATGTTCTTCATGGAGCGCCGGACGTGGTGAAGACCTGGGCTGGCGTCGTCGCTGACCTCTTCCTCGGAAAGGATGCAGCGCTTGATCTCCGTATTTACCGGAGTCAGAGGTTCCAGTACGGAAAAAAGCTGTTCCAGCGAATCCCCCGAAAGCTGGTCATCCTCATGACGTCCATATGATTTGGCACGGGCCGCGGTAGTAAGTAAGGCGCTGACGGAGAGTAGTTCCACGATACCGAGTGAACTCCCCACCTCCAGCCGTTTTAAGGAGGCGCGGATATCTTTGACGCCTCCGAATGAAATGCCGCCTTTCTGGCGTACCCTGGTCACCGCGTCAGTAGTTTCCCTCTGAGCGGTGACGATCTCATCGTAATCGATGGAAGGTACCAGCTTGCGGCAGAGTTCTTTTCCCGATTCACAGGAAGCGTACTCTACCAGCTGAGCTATAATTTTATCGTATTCTAACGTTCTTAATGCTTTCTGATTCATGATTCCCTTTCTCTGTTTCTAACTAATATCAGACGATGGCAGACTAATTTCTGGCAGACGCCCATATGGGCGGTAGTGATTACAGTATATCATAAACACAGTACGGCCTGCAATCAAATAAATCCCTTAGTTTTGATACAGCAACGAGAAATATACCAGTGAAACCGTGAGTCAGAAAATCCCGCTTCAGGAAGTTATACTCCCGTTTACGACGGGGATTTTACTTGAGAAATGGTGAGAGTTCCACGCGGACGAAATATCCCTGTTCATGATGGCAGACCGGACAGGCCTTCGGGGCCTCAAAGCCGTGCTGGATGTGGCCGCAGTTTAAGCAGAGCCAACCGGTTTCCACGTCGGATACAAAGAGTCTGTTCTGCTCCATGTAATCGGCAAACATCTGGAAGCGGTCTCCATGCACTTTCTCGATCTCAGAAATCAGGGAGAAGGAAGAACTGATCTGGAGGAAGCCCTCCTGCTTCGCCACCTCTGCGAAATTCTTATAAACGTCCTGATATTCCTCATACTCATTGTGGCGTGCGGCCTTTAATAAATCAACGGTCTGATCATGTAAATCCACAGGATAGCCGCCGTCGATAAAAATGGTCTCGCCCTTTAAGTCCTTGAGATAATTATAAAAAATTTCTGCATGCTCTTTTTCCTGGCCTGCTGTATAGGAAAATACGGCCTGGATAACCGGAAGTCCCTCTTTTTTCGCCTGGCTGGCTGCAAAGGTATAGCGGTTTCTTGCCTGGCTCTCACCTGCAAACGCGCGCATCAGATTCTTGACGGTCTCGCTGTTTTTTAAATCGTTCATTGTAAAGTCCTCCTTGGATAAATTTTCATGTGATACCAACAGTGTCCCTCAAATTCCAGATTCTATACCATCAATTGTAACCAGATTGGTACAGTTCACAGCGTTTCTTATCTTTTCCTTGCATAAAACAGAGAAGAAACGTATAATAGGCTTAGGTCTTCTGCAAAGGAGGGTGTGTATGCCGGATAAAAGCGGGCCAGATGATAAAAAGACGGAACCGCGCCGTTTTATCAGCGAGAAAATTGTGAAACAGCCCAGAACAAAGAGAGAGATCATGAGAAGGGCGATTGCCCTTTTATTAACTGCGGCCCTTTTCGGAATCGTTGCTGCAGTTACTTTTGTTGTTTCCATGCCGGTGGCGGAAAAATACCTTGGTAAAGAAACCACAAGGGAGACTACTCCGGTAACAATCCCGAAAGATGACCCGGATACGACAGCGGTGGAAGAGACCGAGACTACTCAGGCTACGACAAAGGAGTCCGAGCCTATTGAGGATCTTTTGGAGTCAGCGATGAAAAAGTATCCGTTCAGCATAGATGATTTGAATACCCTGTACGGGAATTTGAGAGCCGTTTCATTAAAAGCGGATAAAGGAATCGTGACGGTCCATTCCGTTAAGACACAGACAGACTGGTTTAATAATCCGGTCGAGAATTCAGGCCTTTTTGCCGGGGCAGTTATCTCTTCAGCCAATGAAGAACTTTTGGTGCTGACACCGGAAGGCGCAGTAGAGGCGGCAGATTCTATCCGTGTGGCATTTTCAGACGGAACGGAGGTTCAGGGAACGATCAGGCAGACTGATAAGCTGTCGGGCATGGCAATTGTAAGCGTTCCGACTGCAGAACTGGGAAGGGCGCTTTTAGAAGAGGTCAAAGCGATTGAACTGGGGAATTCTTATTCCGTGAAACAGGGCGATCTGGTCATCGCAATCGGCGGACCGGCCGGCATGGTGCATTCTACCGGCTATGGCGCTGTATCCTATATCGCGAAGAATGTTCAGATGACGGATGGAATGACCCGTATCATATACTCCGATTTAAAGAGCAATGCAGGAACCGGAACATTTCTCATGAACACGGCCGGTCAGATCATCGGCTGGGTGACAGATGAATATAAGAGCGAGGGCAGCGAAGATATGACCGTTGCCATGGCAATCTCTGACTATAAGAGCATTCTGGAGAAGATGAGCAACGGCAATGCATTCCCATACTTTGGCATCAAGGGACAGGAAGTCAGCGCGATCATGAACGAGAGCGGCATGCCGCTCGGTGTCTATGTGGTGGATGTGAATGCAGACAGTCCTGCTTATAACGCAGGCATTCAGTGCGGAGATATTATCACGGTCATGGGCGGTGAGAGTATCGTAACCATGAAGGATTTCCAGGTGAAGCTGGAAGCGGCGACACCGGGAGAGGTTCTGCCGGTAACAGTACTCAGAAGCGGCAGAGATGAATATAAAGAGATTGAATATCAGATAACCATAGGAGCCAGATAAGTTTTCCAGTACTGCTTTGCATCAGCCACTGTGCCGTTGTCTGCGGAACAGTGGCTGATGCAAAGCAGTACTGGCTTCTGTGGCGCTTATAAAGAGCACTCATAAAAGGATATGGAGGAGAGCAATGAGATATATAGAAACATTTCGGGAAGGGCTGCATATATCGGATGTATACTTATGCAAGAACAAGCAGATTGCCCTGACCAAAGCCGGCAAAGAATACGGAAATTTAATTTTACAGGATAAGACCGGTACCATCGATGCAAAGATCTGGGACTTAAATTCGCCGGGAGTAGGGAATTTCGAGACCATGGACTACGTCTATATTGACGCGGATGTGACCATGTTCCAGAATTCCAACCAGCTGAATGTGAAGCGTGTCAGAATAGCAGAAGAAAGCGAATACATACCGGGAGACTATCTCCCTGTGTCCTCCAAAAACATCGGTGAGATGTATGAGGAACTGACCGGATTTATCAAATCCATCCGGACACCATATTATCGAAAACTGGCTGAAAGCTTCTTCGTGGAAGACAAGGCTTTTGCAAAGGCGTTTCAGTTCCACTCTGCGGCCAAGAGCGTCCATCACGGATTTGTGGGCGGCCTTCTGGAACATACATTGAGTGTTGTCAAGCTGTGCGACTATTACGCAGGCTACTATCCGCTGATCAACCGCGACTTGCTGCTCACGGCTGCCATGTTTCACGATCTGGGTAAGACGAAGGAACTTTCTGTTTTCCCGGAAAATGATTACACGGATGACGGCCAGCTTCTGGGCCATATCATCATCGGTACGGAGATGGTATCTGAGCGGATTCGTACAATTCCGGATTTCCCGGTGAAGGCGGCCACAGAGCTGAAGCACTGTATTCTGGCACACCACGGAGAACTGGAATACGGTTCACCGAAGAAACCGGCTCTTTTGGAAGCGCTGGCATTAAACTTCGCGGATAATACCGATGCGAAGATGGAGACCATGATCGAGGTGTTAAAAGGCGCTGGAGATAACAATGGCTGGCTTGGGTTTAACCGGCTGTTGGAGACGAATGTGAGGAAGACATCGGAGACTTAAAGAGATATGGAAAGAATGATGTGTACATAAAAAGCATTTCCGAAAGGAGCTGCGGCCGGAGATATGTGGCCGCAGCTCCTTTCTTTTACAGATGGTAATGTTGGAACAGCTGTCTGCGCAGCGATTCATTCCCCGTGATCTGCGCGATTAAATCCAGGCGGTTCTCTTTTAAAAGGATGGAGATAAGGCTGGCCATACGGAGTTCGCCTTCTTTTTCGCCCTCCATTTTTCCATCTGCAATCAGATCATCGATTGCCTTACACATGGTATACTCCTCCTCTCGTCCGGGAGCGGCCAAGAGCCTCATCAGCCGTCGGTTTTCTCCCAAAAGGCCCATGACTGCCGTCAGGGCGTCATCGTCCAGTTGGCATATCTGGCCATGGTTTGACGCGATATAGTTGTAAAAATTACTCTTGTCTGTACTATATTTTAACATACCAAAGACCTGTTGTAAACCTGTTTTGTAATGCTCCAGGTTTTTGATGTTTCGGATATCGACGAGATTGATGCGGTAGTCGGGGAGGGCGGCGAGAAGATCCGGAATACACTCTCCGGGTCCGCTTAAATCCAGCATATCGATGAGACTTTTGGGGCCATCCCATGGATTTTTTCCGCAGTAGAGGACCAGTGTGAGTATGGGGACGAGTTTATCCTGGCGGGTGATACCGGATAAAAACTCCGGACTTTTTGTAATATCTTTCTTTTTCCTGTGTTCTTTTTGAATGTCCGTAAGCTGTTCCGTATAATCCAGCGCATCATAAGTCAGAACCCGGACAGGCATACCGTAGTGTACCTCTCCCTGAGCCTCGCAGCACGCTGCGATAAAGCAGGCTCCTAAGGAGGCTTTCATTGCAATATCACGACGTCTTTGTATCGTTTGCCGTCTGCCATTGCGGTCTGTTATGACGATTCCGGATTCCAAAGAAACCGGCGACAACAGTTCTGCTTTCAGAATCTGCTTTCCGTGAAAGATCTCAGCATTATACAGGTCCGCAAAACGGGCCTGGTCCTGCAGCAGTTTTTTTATATAAAAATCCTGTCTGGCCACACCACCATCCCTTTCTAAAATAAACTGTTTCTTACAGGTATTATCATGGAATTGCCGGCAGATGCGCCAGATATACATGAGTGTTTTAATGGAAATGAATTTCCATATAGAATGTGTTTTTAGTATACCACGATTTGATTATGATGACAATAGAAAAACACTATTATGTGGTAAAAAAGACCTAAAATTATACTGCTGAAAATTCCAGCAGATTATGAAATGGTACTTTCGGTATGTTCAAAAAACTGCCAGTTTATTGTAAAATACCAACATATCATGTAGTGAATATAACTTATATTAATTAGAACTCGTATTAAGTTAGAACAAGAAAGGATCAGATTATTGTATGAAGGATAGGAAAAATATCAATTTGGAGTATGTAATCAATGATGGCACCGCACATGAGGTTGCAGTTGAGATTCAGCAGAATTGTGGAAACAAATATTCTGATTCAGAAAGGTTAAAACGATATATGGAGGGCGTCCAGGACGTGGGTGAGGTGTAACATTAAAAAATTTATTAAGCGGATTAAATGAGCCTGGAGAAGACAGAATATTTCTCCGGGCTCTTTATTTCATGTAGTCTTACTTAGATAGAATCGAATATTACTGCCGCATAAATAGATAAAGATTCCCAAACTGGTTTCTGAACGATGTGTTGAAACCTTCTGTCATCCATGGTAAACTGGTTGAAATAGGGTGAGAAATGGACAGCATAGCAGAGGAATGCAGCATGGAGAGGAGGCACCGCATTTACTCATGACTTTTGGAGAAACATTTCATAAAATAAAGGGCATAGAAAAATTACTGGGGCTCAAGCCGGAGTTTTATGGCTGGAGCTGCTTGAGTAAAATTTATTCGCTGTATCTTTATGGCGATTACGATTATGAGGAGTGGTGGGAAATACAGAATCTCCGGCTGGTTATGGAGTCGCAGGATCAGGAATACCGCGTGACACTTCTTTTTCGTGATGTCACTTCCTTCTTTCTGGCACAGTCGACGTCAATCAGCGGATTTGAGATCGAATGCAGCGGGGATCACGCCTTCGGTGACCGGCGCAATTTCTATATTTTTGACTTCGAGGAGGGCGATATCCGGTTCTACTGTAAGGAAATAGAGGTAGAAGATGTCTTGAACAGAGAAGCAATGAAGGCAAAAGCGAAGAAAGAAGTGAAAGAGAGTGAAAGACAAAGCTGCGGGATGCTGTATCAGATAGAGACCTGGCATGAAGTGAGGGAGCGATTTCGGGAGGAACTGGATGGGGCGGTCTGCCGAATGAAATTTGGAGTAGATGATATCAATGTCCCTGGAACGGCCATGATACCGGTTCCGGATTACGAAGAGTTAAGTGACGAAGAATTGTATTTACGTTTAGCCGGGCTGTGCGAGCCGGACGGGGAACTGTATGTCATCACGGATATCTGTTATAAAGACGGGTTTGGACCATTCCGTCTACAGGCGGAGAAAATGGAAAAGCTTGTGAGCTGCCATCAGCGTATATTCTCGGAACTGTTTTTTGATACCGACGCCATAATCATCAGTTTTCCAATGAAGCGTGTCTGGATGTTTCACCATTCCGGATACATCGGTTTGTTTTGTTATAAGAATGACTTAGAGAGACATCCAGATCAGAGAGGATAGGTAAAAGAGTATGGAATTATTCAGGCCTGTGGGCGAAAAGGAATTGGAATTGATTAAACAGGCGGGCTGGAAAAGCTTTCCGCCCAGACTGCCGGAGCAGCCGATTTTCTATCCTGTGCTTAACGCCCGCTATGCGGGGGAAATCGCAGGAAGATGGAATACGAAGGATGCGAACTCGGGTTTTAAAGGGTATGTTACAAGGTTTGCGGTTGAAGATGAATACATATCCCGTTTTGAGCCGCATCAGGCTGGCGCGTCCTATCACATGGAATACTGGATACCGGCGGAGGAGCTTGCGGAATTTAACCGTCATATTGTAGGTGAGATTGAAGTGATACAGACATTTGAATAGGGAGGCCGGTACAACGGCGGGAGGAGTGGATATGGAGTATGGTATGCCGTTTTTAATGGAGACGGACACTCTGGAGGAGTGTGCCCGGCTGTGCAGCCATTTGGGACTGGATTTCATAGAACTGAATATCTGTTTAAGCGGTATGAAGAGGAGTTTCGGAAACATATTGCGGAATTTGGAGAGATGTGCCGGGGCGCATGAGGTCAAAACTGTCCGGGCAGCCGGATAAAAGGCAGCAAATAAGTTAAGATCCTATATATTTGTATTAAAATTCAGCGGACCGGAATCAGCAGGGTGATTTCCGGTCCGTTTTTGGTGTGCAGAAATGATTCGGACCGATAAGGGGCGCGGTTTGTAAAACGTCGGCGGTACTGGCCGGACAGGTGGAAAATATTAACTTAAGAACCGTTCTTATGACAAGATTTTACTTTTTAAGTTAAGGTCATGTTAAGCATTGCCGTAACGTATTTTCAAACGTTTTTTAATATGGTATGTTTCTTGCGGAACCTGCTGATAAGGCAGTTTGCCAGTGTAAGAGCACTCTCGGAAACTCCTTTGCACTCATCTTTGTGGCTGATTTTCCGCCATATGCACACATCTGACGAAAAATTATCTCACAAATCTGAGCACAAGGAGTTTCCGAGAGTACTCTGTAAAAAAACAGGAGGGATTTATCAATGAGGAAAGAGTTGAAAAAGTTACTGGCTCTTGTATGCTGCGCAGCTCTTACGTGTCTGGCGGTGACCGGATGCGCGGGAAATCAGGAAAAGAGGACGATCAGAATCGGCCACAACCAGTCTACCAATCACCCCACTCATATTGCGCTTACGGCTTTTCAGGATTACATAAGTGGCAAGCTGGGCGACAAGTATGTGGTGGAGGTTTATCCCAGCGAGCTTCTGGGATCCCAGACCGATATGGTACAGCTGACACAGACGGGAGCGATTGATTTCTGCGTGGCCAGCAATGCCATTCTGGAAACATTCAGCAAGAATTATGAGATCTTTAATCTGCCGTATCTGTTTGCAAGTCCGGAGGCGTATCACCACGTGATGGATGATCCGGAAGTGACGGGACCAATCTATGAATCTACAAAAAAAGCAGGATTTACTGCGGTGACGTGGCTGGATGCGGGAACGAGAAATTTTTACACCATTGACAGACCGATTGAGAGTCCTGCGGATTTGAGGGGATTAAAAATCCGCGTGCAGCAGTCGCCTACCAACATCGAGATGATGAAAATGCTGGGCGGCTCCGCGACGCCTATGGGATTCGGAGATGTCTACACGGCGCTTCAGTCGGGAATTATCGACGGGGCGGAGAATAACGAGATGGCTTTAACGGATAACGGACACGGCGATGTTTGTAAATATTACTCCTACGATATGCACCAGATGGTGCCGGACATTCTGATCGGCAACAACGCCTTTATGGAAAGCTTGTCCGATGAAGACCGGGCAGTATTCGAGGAAGGCTTTAAGCTGGTAAATCAGGTTGAGCGGGAGGAATGGATAAAGGCTGTAGCCAATGCCAAGGACCGCGCGCAGAACGAGCAGAATGTGAATTTCATCTATCCGGATCAGAAACCATTTGTGGAGGCGTGTCTGCCGCTTCACGACACTGTGCTGAAAAACAACCCGACACTGCAGCCGATCTATGATGCGATCCAGATGTATAATGCAGAGTATCCTGCGGAAACGAATTAGGGGGAAACGAGATGAAGCAGTTGAGAAAACAATTGACAAAACTATTAAACGGCCTTGCGGGCATCAGTTTTCTGGCTATGGTTATCCTGACCTGCTGGCAGGTATTTACAAGATATATCCTGAAAAATCCGTCCACATGGTCGGAGGAGCTGGTCTCCTACTTATTTGCCTGGATGTCCCTGCTGGGAGCCAGTCTGATCACGAGTGAGAGGGGCCATATGAATATCCCTGTCGTGGTGGAGCGCATGCCGCAGGCGATGAAAAAAGGATTTTCTGTTTTCGCTGAGATCGTGGCGTTCGTATTTTCAGCGGTAATCCTGGTGTACGGCGGTATGCAGATCACCAGCCTTGCCATGGGGCAGATGACCTCCTCTCTGGGTGTGGCCATCGGTATCTTCTATATTGTACTCCCTTTAAGCGGAGTTCTTAACATGATTTATACTGCTATGAACATCTACGATATCGTGAAGGGAAACATTCCTGTGCTGCCGACCAGCGAGGAAGATACCCTGGTAGAAAATCTGGAAAAGGGGGAAGCATAAGCTATGGCAATCCAATCTTTAGCAATTATTATTTTCGTTCTGGCGGTATTTCTGGTTGCAGGAGTTCCGATCTCCTATGCAATCGGTATTTCCGCGCTGGCGGCGATCCTTCAGATGGTGACTATGGATGTATCCGTGCTGACCGCGGCGCAGAGAACCTTTGTGGGTATGAGTAAATTCAGTCTGACCGCGATTCCGTTCTTTGTCCTGGCGGGCAACCTGATGAATCAGGGGGGAATTGCCAAGCGGCTGGTGGATTTTGTGCTGGCAATCCTGGGAAAACTGCCCGGAGCTCTTCTGGTGACCAACGTCGGCGCCAACGCCCTGTTCGGAGCCATCTCCGGTTCCGCATCGGCAGCGGCTGCAGCGGTTGGAAGCATGGTTCAGGAAGGCGAGGACAAACAGGGCTATGAGCGCGCGGTGTGTGCGGCTACCAACGGTGCTTCCGCTCCCTCGGGGCTTTTGATCCCGCCGTCAAATGCTCTTATCACATATTCACTGGTTTCAGGCGGAACCTCTGTGGCGGCCCTGTTCCTGGCGGGCTACATACCCGGAATTCTATGGGCAGTCTGCTGTGTTGTTGTGGCAGTTATCATTGCACGGAAAAAAGGATATAAGGGAACTCCGGGAAAATTTGACTGGAAGAACCTGGGTGCGGCTACCTTAAAAGCCATCCCGGCGCTTTCCCTGATTGTTGTGGTGATCGGAGGCATTATCGCAGGCGTGTTCACCGCCACGGAAGGCTCGGCCATCGCCGTTGTCTACGCGCTGGTGCTGGGCATCTGCTACCGCAATATTACATGGAAGAGCTTTTGGAAGATTCTGGTGGACAGCGCAAAGATGAGCGGTATGATCGTATTCCTCATCGGCGTATCGAATATTCTCGGATGGGTTATGGCATTTACCCAGATTCCGCAGGCGATTTCCGCAGGACTTCTGGGCCTTACCAACAGCCCGATAATCATCCTGCTGATTATGAATGTGATCCTGTTGATCGCTGGTACCTTTATGGACGTAACTCCGGCAATCCTGATCTTTACGCCGCTTTTTCTTCCGATCGTCAAGACCTTTGGCATGCATCCGGTTCATTTCGGACTGATCCTGGTCTACAACCTCTGTATTGGAAATATTACGCCGCCTGTAGGCAATACGCTGTTTGTGGCGATTAAGGTTGGAAAGACGTCACTTGCCAGGGTTATGCCTTACATGGTCATGTATTATGCCTCTATCCTGGTGGGCCTTGTGCTGGTAACGTATATTCCTGCTGTCAGCATGGCGCTTCCGACGATGGCCGGGCTGGTCAAATAACAGAATATAGTATATGGTTTTATGCAGTAAAAAACCGTCTGTCACAGTGCTGGTGTGACAGGCGGTTTCTTTTGGTTCCGTGTCCGGTTATCCGGCGGCAGTGTTAATCCTTTTTTACTGCAAGACGGTCCCGGTTTAAGAAGTAGTAAAGAAGTCCGGCGGCGCTTAAGGAGATAAAAACATAGAAAGCCGGCCGGATTCCGCGTTTTTTGCAGTCACGGCAGATAAAGGCAAGGATTGTGATGAGGACCGGCAGAAATGCGGAGAGAATAAAAACTGCAGATGCCGCCGCACACAGAAATACCGTGATGTCGCTAAAGCCTTGAAACCGTGTATAGAGCGCCGCCGAAAATGCCGCGAGAAACAGCAGAAGACAGCCGGTTATAAACCATTTGAATTTTGCTGCCTGCCCGCGCATACGGTTTACTTCTTCTTTTAGATCAGGAAGAAGACTTACCGTCATGTCAGGAGCTGCCAGATCTTTTGGCGAAATCTGAAAGAGCTCCGCCAGATGGATGAGATGGTCGGTTCCCGGCTTTGACTGGCCGGTCTCCCATTTTGATACGGCCTGGCGGCTGACACCCAGAAGCTCGGCCAGACATTCCTGCGACATATTATGAGACGTTCTTAACTCCTGTATTTTTTCTGCCAGTGACATGTGGAATCCCTCCGTTTCCCTTTGAAGCACTTTTTGATACTTCTGAGTGTAACAGAAATGATAAAAAAACACTACCAACTATCTGTCAACCGGCATATTTTTCCTGCGCAACCAGAGGCTGCAAGCGGTTTAAGGGGCTGCGTACATTTTTAAATAAAAGATTTAGAATTTCTTTCGTTTTACACGTCGTTCATTTTAAGATTGCCCATATATCCTAGTAATGCAGGCAGGAAGGGAAGATATATGCGTGTTTGTGGCATAATACAGGAAGCAGACAGTGTTCTTTTATGCAGTGCCAATCATGATAAAACGTCAGGCGGGTCTTTTAGGAATCTGGCCTTCATGATATACTATAGTTTGAATCTGTATGAACCATAAAATATCCGAAAGCGAGGAGAGATACCATGGAAACAAATCACATTCTGCTGGTAGAAGATGATAAGGAGATTAGAGAAGGAGTCGAGATTTATTTAAAGAGCCAGGGCTATGAAGTATTCCAGGCGGCCGATGGAATCGAGGGCCTTAAGATTCTGGATCAGGAAGAAATACATCTGGCTATCGTGGATGTGATGATGCCGAGAATGGATGGCATTACCATGACTGTCAAGCTGAGAGAAAAATACGACTTTCCGGTTATTATCCTTTCCGCGAAGACGGAGGAGGTCGATAAGATCATGGGACTGAATATCGGTGCCGACGACTATATATCGAAACCATTTACTCCGATGGAGCTGCTTGCAAGAGTTAATTCCCAGCTGAGACGGTACAGAAAGTATCTGGATATGCTGGAGGCAAAGGAACAGAAGGAAAAGAGCAACATTTATATCATCGGCGGACTGGAGCTGAACGAGGATACCGTGGAGGTCACGGTGGACGAAAAGCCTGCAAAGCTGACGCCAATCGAATTTAAGATTCTCGCTCTCCTGATGAAGAATCCCGGAAGGGTCTTCTCCGCGGAAGAGATATACGAACGCGTCTGGAATGAGCGGGCGATCAACACGGACACCATCATGGTACACGTGAGAAAAATCAGGGAAAAGATTGAAATTAACCCGAAGGAACCCAAATATTTAAAGGTGGTGTGGGGAGTTGGATATAAAATTGAAAAACAGGCATAGAATCAGCGCGCTGCTGTCCTTTCTTATCGTAGTGGCGGCGGCTGTTATCATGACGGGATTGTACCCGTTTTTTGAAAAAGAGGCGGGGCGCCATGAGGAACCCGCATATGAGGACCAGGCGTTTTTACGCCACCTCGTCTTTGGCAACTACGTGCTGGATTTAGAACAGTATCAGTATGCCAACGGTGTGGTGATTTCGCCGTTCGAGCATTTCTTCCCGGAAGGAGCCTATGAGCTGAAAAACGGAAGTCTGGACGGATACGCAGAGCAGATGGCTGCGGTGTCGGAAGGTGCAGGGAATCCGGGAGATGAGACGGCACCGGCACCGGAGGCGGCCAGTCAGATTCCGAAGGACAAGGCGCTGGCAGCGGGAGAGGATACCGAATCTTATCTGGAAGATGAGGTTTACGGGAACCTCACAGACGAGGAAAAAAGCTATATGGCCGAGGAGCGGCAGGAATACTTACGCAATCTCCGCCAGAACTGTATGATGGAGTATGAGAGCTGGAACCGGTATTTCGGAAGTATCAGGAATGCCATTGATTTCCAGGTACTGGACGAAAACGGAAGCATTCTGATGAATTATGCAAAGGACAGGAACATCTTAACCGATGACAGCTACGTGTTCCGGGTTGTGATGCATTACGATGAGCATGGCCGCATGGAGGTGATGCAGCTGGGCGGGCAGGATACCTCGTATCTGTTAAACATTCTCCAGAAGTTTGGGGAAGTCGATCCCATGGAAGAGTACTACTGGGAACAGTACAGCAGTAAACCGCAGTTCAAACTGTCAAATCCGAAGAATATTAGCTTCGCCTACGCCATGACGGAACAGCAGCTGGCGGAGTATTCTCTGGCCAGAAGTTCATCCTGGGGATCCTATTATAACTCAGGAAGAGTCGCTCAGGTATTTGCAGGACTGGGAATCTTTGTGGCATTAGCCGCATTCCTAATATCCTGCTTCGATGTGACGCGGGCAGATGACAGCAAGGTGCTGCGTGCGCCGCTGGGGATTGTCCTCGGTGTGGGTGCAGGAGGCATAGGCTTCGGCTACAGTCTGACCAGCCTGGTGGCTGTGACGAACCATGGAAGCCTGTATTCCGGTCTGATCCGTGCGAATTTCCTGCCGAAGGCAGCGGATATTATGGTGAAGCTGTGGAATGTGTTCTGGTGGTGTATCCCGTTTGCGATCATTTACTGGGCCGTTTTGTGTATGAGAGATGTGTTCCATATCGGATTCAGGCGCTACATCAGGGAAAGAACCTTATGCGGGCTGTTCTATGGCTGGTGCGCAGGGCTCTGCCGCAGAATTTACAACTTCCTGGGAAGTATCAACCTGCAGGATAACTCAGACAGGACGATCTTCAAGATCGTCGGTGTGAACTTTGTTATTCTGGCAGTATTATGCAGCTTATGGTTCTTTGGAATCGGGGCGCTGATCATCTATTCGATCGTGCTGTTCCTGGTGCTGCGCAAATACTATCGGGATTTAACCCGGAAATACAGAATCCTGTTAAAGGCAACGAATCAGATCGCAGAAGGAAATTTAGATGTGACGATTTCGGAAGATCTCGGCGTGTTTGAACCGTTTAAGACGGAGATCCAGAAGATACAGAGCGGCTTTAAAGTGGCTGTGGATGAAGAAGTTAAGAGCCAGAAGATGAAGACGGATCTGATCACTAATATGTCCCATGACTTAAAGACGCCGCTGACAGCGATTATTACTTATGTAAACCTGCTAAAGGATGACAATGCGGTGCCGGAACAGCGAAAAGCCTATATTGATGTGCTGGAACAGAAGTCCATGCGGCTGAAATCCCTGATCGAGGACCTGTTTGAAATCAGCAAGGCCAACAGCAATAATGTGACGCTCAATCTGGTGGATGTGGACATTGTAAGCCTGTTAAAAGAGGTGAGTCTGGAACTGAGCGATAAGATTGAGGAGTCCACCATTGATTTCCGGTGGAATCTGCCGGACGAGAAGATCGTCCTGCCGCTGGACAGCCAGAAGACGTACCGGATCTTTGACAATCTTCTGACCAATATCATGAAATACGGTATGCCGAATACCAGAGCGTATATTGATATGAAACGGGACGACGGCGGAGTGGTCATCACCATGAAGAACGTGTCAGCCAACGAGCTTACTTTTAATCCGGAAGAGATAACGGAACGTTTCGTCCGCGGCGACCAGTCGCGCAACACGGAAGGCTCCGGCCTGGGCATGGCGATTGCCAAGAGTTTCGTGGAGCTGCAGAATGGGAAGATGAATGTAGAGGTAGAGGCGGACTTATTCCGCATTATAATCCGGTGGCCGGTGGAGCAAAATCCGGTTGAGGAAGACGACGAAGAAGAGATGTAATCATATAAGTAAGGATATAAGAAGAATGTAAGAAGCCACATAAAAGAGTCTTTGAGTACGCGGTCCGGCACCGGAAAGAATATTCCTGGTCGCTGGACCGCATTTTTTATTTCCAATTTAATTTTGAAAATTATTTTCAAAATGGTCTTGAAATAGAGATGGGAACTGGTTATACTAAGGATAGCCGGACAGATGACTGCCGGCGATAAGAAAGAGAGGGTGTATGGTCATGATAATACAAAGTAAAAAGGTCTGGATCGCAGGCCAGTTTATACCAGCTCAGCTCGAGGTCGCAGAAGGAAAGATCACTGCTGTCCGCGAATATGGCGAAAGATCCGTGGATCAGGATTATGGAACCAAAAGGATTGTTCCTGGGTTTATCGATGTGCATACCCATGGAGCTTATGGATATGATACCAATGACGGAGAGCCGGAGGGCTTACGAAACTGGATGAAACATATACCGGAGGAAGGAGTGACCTCCATTCTTCCAACCACGGTAACACAGATGCCGGATGTCCTGGAGAAGGCTGTGGCTAATGTGGCCTCGGTCGTGGAAGAAGGCTATGAGGGCACGGAGATCCTGGGAATTCATTTTGAAGGACCGTATCTCGACATGGATTATAAGGGAGCCCAGCCGCCGGAGGCGATCGCACAGGCGGCCGTTGACCAGTTCCGGAGGTATCAGGAGGCTGCGAAAGGGCTGATTAAATACATTACGCTGGCGCCGGAGCATGACGTGGATTTTGCTCTGACAAAATACTGTAAGGAGACCGGAGTCGTGGTCAGCATGGGCCATTCCTCTGCAACCTACGAGCAGGCGCTGATGGGCATAGCCAATGGCGCTACCTCCATGACGCATGTATACAACGGCATGACGCCTTACCATCACAGGAAGCCGGGCCTTGTAGGAACCGCATTCCGGGTAAGAGATATCTATGGAGAGATTATCTGTGACGGCTGCCATTCCCATCTGGCTGCGCTGAACAATTACTTTACGGCAAAGGGCCGCGATTTCGTCATCATGGTGACGGATTCCCTGCGTGCAAAGCACTGCCCTCCGGGCGGAAGCTATCAGCTGGGCGGTCACGATATCGAGATCAGTGAGAGTGGACTTGCCTATTTAAAGGGCACCGATACGATCGCAGGAAGCACGCTGTACATGAACCGCGGTCTCCGCATTCTGGTTGAGGACGCGCTTCTTCCCTTTGATCAGGCCCTTAATTCATGTACCATTAATCCGGCCAGATGTCTCGGCGTGGATGACAGGAAGGGAAAACTGGTGGCAGGTTTCGACGCCGATTTCGTCGTGCTGGAAGACAATTACGATGTGGCACAGACGTACTGCAGAGGAACTGCGATGCTGTAAGAGAATGAGATAAGATTGTAAGAAGAGAGGCTGCGGTATTTCAGGATACCGCGGCCTCTTTTTTCTCGCCGTCTGAACTGTTACGTGATATTTCTTACAAATTCCAGAACATTCTGCAAAATCATGACGGTAAAATGACTTTATGGTATGATGGAGAAAAGCAGGGAAATGATAGTTTACGCGAACGAGGTGTGATATGAAGAAAAAAGTTCATTTGCTGCCCGTGGCACTGGCCTTCCTCATTGGTTTGGGAACTGTGGGCTGCGGAAGTAAGCAGGAACCGGCTGGGACGGCCCCGGAGACGGTGACGTCCGGTGTCAGTGAAGAGGAAAGTACGAAACAGGAGACGGAGAGCCAGACCGCCGAAGAGGTCCCAGCCTATCCGGTAGGGAGCTGGGACGATGATTATATTCTTCCGGATGCACAGACTCATATCTATACGCAGGAGGAGCTTTCATCCCTCACCAGGGAAGAACTCCGCATTGCCAGGAATGAGATTTACGCAAGGCACGGACGCAAGTTTAAGAGTGATGATCTGAATACGTATTTTTCAGGGAAATCGTGGTATCAGCCATCTGTCGAGGCGGACGCCTTCGATGACCGCGTGCTGAATGAGTCGGAAACCGGCAATCTGACCGCGGTAAAGGAAGCCGAAGAGAACGCCCCCTCCGAGATGGTGACGTGTCCAAAGATGGGAAGAGAGGAATTTCCGAAGATTGACGGTTCCACCGCGACGATACCACTGTCACAGGCCATTTACCGCCTTGCAACGGGAGCCACGGAGCAGGAGGCGGAACGCTTTATCCGGCATGACAAGACGACCCAGGCGTATTTAAACCTGATTTGGGGTCGGGGAACGGATCTCGTCATCGCCTATGAGCCTGGCGAGAGCGTGAAGAAACGGCTGGAGGAGGTCGACAACCTGATTATCAAACCGATCGGCCGGGACGCGCTGGTCTTTATGGCGAATCAGGGGAATTCTGTAAAATCCCTGACCGGGCGGCAGGTGATCGATATCTATTCCGGTAAAATTAAAAACTGGAAGGCGGTGGGAGGCAGCAGCCAGGTCATACGGGCGTTTCAAAGGCCTGAGGATTCCGGCAGCCAGAATCTCATGGAGAAGCTGGTGATGAAGGGAACCGCCATGGAGGAAGCGCCGCAGGACTATGTGGTTTCAGAGATGGGAGAGCTGATCGAAAAGGTCTCTGCCTACGATAACACGGGAGAAGCCCTCGGTTATTCCGTATACTATTATGCAAAAAATATGTATCAGAAGCCGGAACTGAAGTTTATGGCGGTCGACGGCGTGATGCCTTCCGGTAATACCATACGGGATGGAAGCTATCCCTATGTCAGCGATTTTTATGCAGCAGTCCGGAAAGATGAACCGAAGGACTCAAACGCATACCGCCTCTTTGAATGGCTTACGTCGGATGACGGTCAGGCGCTGATCAATACACTGGGCTACGTAGGTATCCGGGACGTGAAGAAGCCGCTTCCCCAGGGCTTTGAAGAGGAGGGCGAGGTATTTAAGGCGGAAATTCCTCTTTCAAAGGGCGAAGTCATACTTGCAGACGGGGATTACCTTTACGGTGAAAATGGAATCGCCGTGTTCGACCGTTCCATGAATCTGATGAAATTTATCCGTCATGTAAGTGGTCAGGCGGTTTCTCCTTTTATGGTGTGGGACGGCCGCGGCCTGCTCACCATGCAGGATACTCTGACCGGCAATTACGGTCTCTATTCCATCGCAGAAGAACGCTGGGTCTGCGAACCGGTGTACAGCGATATCTTTATCACAAAAGATGGCTATGGGCTGGAACACGCGGTATGGGTAGAATCGGGCGTGTCGGGTGAGTGGCATTATACCTACGACTACGCGGATAAAAATGGAACAATCACAGAAACAGGCGTGCAGTCGGATGAGAAAATATGGGAAGGAGAGGGCTGCGAGGAGCTCTACTACGATGTGAAGGAATTCATGGAGCACAATCCGGAGATTGCGATGAAATTGGATGTGACTTCGGACGCGGTCTCCATAATTGGCACTGAATTCCAGGAAAATATAGCCGTGATCGAGAAAGGCAGCCGTAACTATTATTATGATATGAGGGGAAAATGTCTCTTCGAGTTCGATAAGAGTAAGCTGCCCGGCGGCAGGGAGATTATGATGTTTCCGATTATCGTGAACGATCATATGGCCTATTTATCTGTCAATGATTCGGGGGGAACATCGAGCTCCAGCGATTACATATACCGGGATGGCGTTTTGGTGAAGACGCTGGAATCCAGAAACGCGTTCGGGGCTGTCTCGACTATCGAGGAATGCTTCTATACCCGGACGTCCGGCAATTATCTTTATGTATACAATTATCAGGATGAACCGTGTGCGAAATTCCTTATGGGATACTATACCAGTGACTGACGGCGGACACATGTGGGAGGCATTAATCAAACGCCTATAACTCATAAAAGGTGCCGCCAGTGGCTTTCAATAATTTTAAAGCCACTAGCGGCACCTTCTTCTAATCCACCCTACAGAATCCGAACGTTCTTCAAAGCGCCCGTCTTCGCAAATTCCGTCCATTCGCAGACATTAACGGCGTGATCGCCGATGCGTTCTAAGTATTTTGCGATCATCAGAAGATCGATGCACTGGTCGGCGTGCTCGGCGGACTGCTTCAGGAGATCGATTACATCGTTTTTTACCTTGGTGAACAGTTCATCCACGATATCGTCCTGCTTTTCGATGGTCTTAGCGGCGGTGATGTCCTGGGAGATGAAGGCGTCTATGGCGCTTCGCACCATCTCGCGGGCGGCCATGGCCATTCCCGGAATGTGACGCACCACATGGTAGATGTGCTCCCCACGGATGCGCAGGATAAGTTCCGCGATATCGGAGGCATGGTCACCGATTCGTTCTAAATCCGTGACTACCTTTAAGGCGCTGGATACGACCCGCAGATCGCCGGCTACCGGCTGCTGGCGGAGAATCAGGGAGAGGCAGCGGGCCTCAATGGAGCGCTCTAAATCATTGATGGTGCGGTCGCCCCGGATAATTCCCTCCGCTTTTTCGAAATCCTGATCCTCAAATGCGATAAAACACTGTTCGATCGAAGACTCCACCATGTATCCCATCTGCTTGATGTCATCGTTTAACAGCGTCAGCTCGTGGTCATAATTGATTCTTGTCGTCATTTTAAGTAAATCCTTTCTGAATTAAGTTTACATAAGTTAAAACGGATCAGCCGAAACGTCCGGTGATATAGTCCTCAGTCCTGGAATCCTTTGGAGAGGAGAACAGCTCCGTGGTGGTGGCGTATTCAACCACCTCGCCAACCAGGAAAAATGCGGTATAATCGGCAATGCGGGTGGCCTGCTGCATGTTATGGGTCACGATCGCCACCGTGTACCTGCTCTTTAGCTCATCCATCAGGTCCTCAATTTTCAGTGTGGAAATAGGATCGAGGGCGGAGGTCGGTTCGTCCATCAGAAGTACCTCCGGCTCCACGGCCAGGGCTCTGGCGATACAGAGACGCTGCTGCTGTCCGCCGGATAAGCCAAGGGCGGATTTCTTCAAGCGGTCGGACACCTCATCCCAGAGGGCCGCGCCCTTTAAACTCTTTTCCACGATATCGTCCAGCTCCGATTTGCTGTGAATTCCATGGATTCTGGGACCGTAGGCCACGTTGTCGTAAATACTCATGGGAAATGGGTTCGGCTGCTGGAATACCATGCCTACCTTTTTGCGGAGAAGGGTGGTATCGACTCTCTGGTCGTAGATATTTTCGTTGTCCAGCAGAACCTCACCTTCGATTTTCACATTGGGCACAAGGTCGTTCATACGGTTTAAAGTCTTTAAAAATGTGGACTTTCCGCAGCCAGAGGGGCCGATGAAGGCGGTAATCTTATTGGTATACAGCTCCATAGAGACATTTTTTAAGGCGTGATTGGTGCCGTAATATAAGTCCAGGCCGTCGGTTGCTATTTTTACTGTACTGGTATTCACTATTCTCTAACCTCCGTGTTGAATTTGTGGGATAAATATTTGGCAAGGCCGTTGATGGCGAGGACAATGAGGAGCAAAACCACCGCGATGCCGAAGGCCTGGTCGTACTTGGCTTTCTGCATGGAAAGGTAGAGCTGGATCGTCAGTGTACCGCCGGATTCAAAGATTTTTCCGAAAAAGTCCTTTGCCAGTAAGTAGCCGCTTCCCGCGGTGAACAGGAGGGCGGCGGATTCGCCCACGATACGGCCGATGGCCAGAATGACGCCGGTTACGATGCCGGGCATGGCGCTGGGGAGCAGAATGGTACGGATCATATACCATTTGGTGGCGCCGATTCCCAGTGCACCGGAGCGGTAGCTGTCGGGAACTGTCTTAAGCGCTTCCTGTGTGGTTCTGGTGATCAGCGGCAGGACCATGATGGAGAGCGTCAGGGCTCCGGTTAAAATGGAATAGCCTAAACCCAGTGTCGTACCGAAGAATACGTAGCCAAACAAACCGAAAATGATAGAAGGGATACCGGAGAGCGTCTCCGTGGTGAATTCGATGAGGCGGACGGCACGGCCTCCCTTTGCGTATTCATTTAAGTAAATGGCGGCTCCCACACCCAGCGGGGTGGCGATGAGCAGCGTGATAACGACGATATATAAGGTATTGACGATATTTCCAAGGATTCCGAAGGTGCCCTTTATCGTGCTGGGAACAGTGCTTAGGAATTCCCAGTTGATCTGTGAGATTCCCCGAAAGAACACGTATCCCATGATACCGACCAGAATCAGGATGGATATGGATGCACTCAGATAGATCAAAAACGTGAGTATGGAGTCAGAAACCCGCGTCTGCCTGCGGCAGATGCTGTTTTTTATGACGGTATCCTTGTGAAGAGGAACTGCGATTTCGTTAGTCATGCTGTACATCTCCTTTCTTTAACAGCCTGGTCAGAGAAATATTGATGATCATTATAAAAGCGAACAGGACGAGGCCGATGGTGAAGAGCACCTGTTTGTGAAGGCCCGCCGAGTAGGACATTTCCGAAACAATCGCCGTCGTCAGGAAACGGACGGAGTTGAAAGGAAGGGGGAAATTAACCGAACTTCCCGATACGAGGCTGATCGCCATAGCTTCACCGATGGCGCGGCCGGTGCCCAGAACGATGGCAGTAATAATACCTGATTTCGCCGCAGGGAGCACGACCTGGAAGATTGTCTGAATCTTTGTGGCACCAAGGGCCAGGGAGGCGCTTCGCAGCTCTCTGGGAACAGAGCGGAGAGCGGATTCACTGATGTTGATGACTGTGGGGAGAATCATCAGGGCCAGAACCAGGACGGCGGAGATCAAATTGGCGCCTCCCGTGAACTGGTGGGTCGTGGAGCCCTCGAAAATCTTAAGTTCCAGCTTATACATGAGCGGATTCAGGATCAGAATTCCCAGAAGGCCGTAGATGACGGAGGGGATTCCGGCCAGCAGTTCCACCGCCGGGCGAACGATTCCGGCCAGCTTTGGCGGCGCCACTTCGGCGAGGAAAACGGCCGTCATAACACCGATGGGAACTCCGATTAAAATGGCGAGAGCGGTTCCGGCAATGGAAGTCAGGATAACATAGAGGATACCGAAGGCGGGGACTGCGGCTTCCGGTTTCCAGATGGTGCCGAACAGGATATCGACGATTCCCACTTTAAAGAGAGCGGGGGTACCGCTTACAATCATGTAAATCGTGATGGAAGCGACCGCCAGGACGGCAAAGAAACCACAGACGGTAAAGATAATCTGCGCCGCATGTTCCACCGCGGATTTGCTGCCGCGTCCGGCAAAGATGGAGTAAGATTTCGGGTGCATAAGATGGCTCCTTTCATTATGCGGATAAAAGGAACGTAGTGTCTGATCGCCTTCTACGTCCCTTTTTATGATGTCTGATTCAGCCGTCAGGCTTTTAGTTTGTCGGGATTAAACCAACGGATTTCACTAATTCGGTGCCTTCATCGGAATAGATGTAGTCAAATAATGCTTTTACCAGGTCGTTCTGCTCGGAGATTTCTCCTTTGGTTGCCATAACGAACGGGCGGCTTAAGAAGTAGGTGCCGGCCTTGATATTATCCGCAGTGGCCTCTGTGCCGTCCAGCTTTAAGGTCTTAACCGTGTCGTCCAGAACGTCTAAGGAAACGTATCCGATGGAGCCTGGTGTGGAAGCAACCTTTGCCATAACTGCGCCGGTGCTGTCTAACTCATTGCTGTATTTGCAGGCGTCAGCGACATCGAGGATTTCCTCAAAAGCACTTCTTGTACCGGAACCGGACTCGCGGCCGATGACTACGATCGGCTGGTCTGCGCCGCCTGCGTCTTTCCAGTTGGTGATTGTACCGTTATAGATGGAGGTCAGCTGATCCTTCGTCAAGTTTTCCACGGCATTGGCCGGATCGACAACGACTGCAATGCCGTCGATGGCTACGATGTTTTCGGCGATGCCGTTAGCTTTCTCTTCGTCTTTTAAATCACGGGAAGAGTTGCCGATATCTGCGGAGCCGTTATTCACTGCTTCCACTCCGGCGCCGGAGCCGACGAATTCGGCCTGAACCGTTACGTTCGGATACTTTTCCATGAAGATTTCGCTGAGCGCGGTTGCAAATTTTTCCATGGAGGTGGAACCTACCATGCTGATGGAACCCTTTAAGTCTGCGGAAGCCGCAGGAGCCGCGGTGGTTGTCTCAGCGGAGGAAGTACCTGCTGTGGTCGCTTCAGCCTCTGACTGTGCGGTGGTTGGCGCCGCGGTTGACTCGGTTGTGTTGCTGCCGCAGCCAGCCAGGGCTCCCATTGTTAAAACTGCCATTCCGGCAAGTGCAAGTGTTTTTACCATATTCTTTTTCATAATTGCCTCTCCTCTTTTTCTGATATGATTTCTTACATTTATTTCTGCGAGCAATGAGCTAAACGGTCACGCTTGCGCGTCCATTTGGCGACTGCCGCGAGAGTCAAAAATCCTGCCGCCTGCGGCGGGGGTTTTGACTTTTATCTGACATCTGGAGTATACTAAGGAATGGAAGCAGAAGATATCAGGATTTAGTATAGGTTTTGTAAAAGATGTGTAAAGTCGCCGGATTAGAAGCACTTATGAAAATGTTAAAGAGTTTTTCATACTTTTTAGAAAGGCTTTAGGCATACAACAAATTTTGGACACATTTGCCGTGTATGATAGGTATCAGAAAGCCCGAGAGGGATTGAACATAGAAGAAGCCATGGTCATAAAGAAAAGCGCGCTTGATGTGACCGGCTTCGCCAAATTATTACGAACAGTTTACATAGATGAAAATGCCGCAGGAGATGGTTATGCCGTCTGCCTGCGGCATTTTCTTTGCGCAGCAGGAAGTGGGATTCTATTTTTACTAAGGCGGATTCGTATATATAGTTACAGTTCACTCCTGCGAATGGTGGAATCGGTTGCGGAACAGAATTACCTCTGTTATAATGAAAAAAGAGTTTTGATTGACGGGGAAAGGAAATATGGAATTGGATATACTCGATTATTATAAAAAACTGGTTGATTTTCTGGGAGAGGTGCTGGGAGAAAACGCGGAGGTCGTCTTAAGGGACTGCCGCAAACCAAATCACGATATTATCGCGATCGCCAACGGCCATGTCAGCGGCCGGACGATCGGGGCTCCGATTACGGATTTTACGCTGTCCGTACTGGCCAATGAGGAGTGGAAGGAAAAGGATTACGTGGTGAATTACGAGGGGAAGGCGGCGCCTGATAAGAGGCTTCGCGCCTCGACGTATTTTATCAGAGAGGAAGGGAAGCTGGTCGGACAGCTCTGTATCAACATCGATATGACGCCGTATGAGCAGGCCATGGAGAGTATCCGGCAGCTGAGCGGCATGGGACTGATGGGACAGGGCCCTCATTCGGATATCGTCTGCTCCGGGCCTGTGGAGAATTTCTCTGAGGACGTGATCGGCGATATGATGAAGAAGGCCGTGATCTCCGTGGTTGGATCTTCTGAACCGAAGGTCAGGGAGCGGCTGACGCAGCAGGAGAAGATTGAGATCATCGGCGAGTTAAGCCAGGCGGGGCTGTTTCAGTTAAAGGGCGCGGTGGGCGCGGTGGCGGAGTATCTGTGCTGCTCTGAGGCGAGTGTGTACCGCTATCAGTCCAAGCTGCAAAAGAAATCTTAAGGCCGGAACCGCACAATTAAATAGCAAGATGTATGGATAGGGAGATGTATGGATTAGGAAGATCTATGGAAAAGAAGTCTGAATGACGAAAGTTCAGGCTTTTTTTTGTGTTTTCCCATTGTTTTGATGAAAGAGAAAATAAATTATTATTACAATAAAAAAATATTATTAAATTCATTGACATATCGGTCAGAATAAGATAAAATTTTCTTATAAAATTATAAAAAATACATAAACCAATCGGAGGGAAATCATGGAACGTACCGGAATTCAATATTCGACCTATGTACAGATTCTAAAAGAGGAACTCGTGCCTGCCATGGGGTGTACGGAGCCGATTGCTCTGGCCTATTGTGCGGCGAAAGCCAGAGAGGTGCTGGGCTGCCTTCCAGAACGCTGTGTGGTGGAAGCCAGCGGCAATATAGTGAAAAATGTAAAGAGTGTTATTGTTCCCAACACAGGCGGCTTAAAGGGCATTGAAGCCGCGGCGGCGGCCGGCATTGCAGCAGGGGATGCCTCCAGAATTCTGGAAGTTATCTCAGGCGTGACTGAGGAACAGAAGGCAGAGATAAAAGCGTATTTACAGAATGCGGAGATATCTGTGAGGCCGCTGGAGACGGATGAAATCCTCGACATGGCAGTGACGGTATCCGGCGGCGGTTCCTGCGTGAAAGTGCGGATTGCCGGGTATCATACAAATATTGTGCTGATCGAGAAGGATGGAGAGGTCCTTTACAAAGTGGGAGCCGTGGCTGCCAGGGAGGCGCAGATGGCGGACCGGAGCCTCTTAAATGTAGAAGATATCTACGATTTTGCCAAAACGGTGGACTTGGAGGAGGTGAGAGACGTTATAGGGCGCCAGATTGCCTATAACAGCGCGATCTCGGAGGACGGCCTCCAGAACGACTGGGGCGCCAATATCGGCAGTGTCCTGTTGATGGCCTACGGTGACGATATCCGCGTCCGGGCAAGGGCTGCGGCTGCGGCCGGATCGGACGCCCGTATGAGCGGATGCGAGCTTCCCGTTATTATCAATTCCGGAAGCGGGAATCAGGGTATGACCGCATCCCTGCCTGTGATTGAGTATGCGAAAGAACTTGGCTCCAGCGAGGAAGAACTCTACCGCGCCCTGGTGCTCTCGAATTTAATCACGATCCACCAGAAGACGGGAATCGGCCGTCTGTCCGCCTACTGCGGAGCGGTCAGCGCGGGATGCGGGGCCGGATGTGGAATCGCCTTCCTGCTGGGGGCCGATTATAAGACCATCGCCCACACCCTCGTCAACGGCCTTGCCATTGTGTCGGGCATTATCTGCGACGGCGCCAAGCCGTCCTGTGCGGGTAAGATCGCGGCCGCGGTGGACGCCGGAATCATGGGATACTATATGTATATCAATGGTCAGCAGTTTAAAGGCGGTGACGGCATCGTGTCCAAGGGAGTGGAAAATACAATCACCAATGTGGGCCGTCTCGGAAAAGATGGAATGAGAGAGACAGATAAGGAAATAATCCGTATTATGACGGAATGCTGACAGAAAGGAACGATTCGTCAATTACTCATGTCCAATGCCCGATGAAGCAGGGCGGGCCCGGGCTTGTAACTCAACTACGCGTAGTACGACATGTGGTTCATGTCTCCTACCTCAAACACTGGCTACAATAGGCTGATTGACGGCAGCCCGCCTGTTTTGGTTATGCCTGACAGGCCTCTGCGAACAGAGTATTACACCCTTTATGGTAGATGTTTATGGCTCCGGTTCGGTCGTCATTACTTCGGTAACCGCATACAGTACAGCAAAATTCATGTTTTTTTCTGTTACGGTTAGCCCTTGTCGTATTTCCGCAGACCGGACAACTCTGGCTGGTGTACTTCGGATCCACCGCAAGGACTTCTGACTGCGACAGCGCGGCTTTGTATTCCAGCATCTCCCGGAACTGATAGAATGCCCAGGAGACCATTGTATACCGGGATTTTAAACGGACATGTTCTGTGATAGTGCGTATCCCGGTTAAATCCTCTATAATAAAAAGCGTTCCGGCTCCATACTGTGAGATAAGTGCCTTCGTAACCGCATGATTTACCGCGGTTACGTAACGGGTTTCTTTCTCACGGAGCTTTTTAAGCTTTCGCTTTGCTGATTTTGTTCCACATGTCTGCAGGCGCTTTCGCAGGGCAAGTGTTTTCGCGCGCTTTTCCTTGACTGCGCGGCCGGAAAAGAACCTGGTGTTCCCTTCATCATCAAAGGAAACTGCCAAATGGTTGACACCCAGATCAATTCCAACGATATGGTTTAAGATATTCCTGTTCTCTACTTCCAGAGTGACCGGAATATGCAGATAATATTTCCTGTTTTTTCGAATTAGTTTGGCTGTGCCAAAGCGTCCGCCGGCACAAAACCAGTGTTCCATCCCTTTTAATTCAAAGGGAATATGTAACCTGCCGGAAAGGGTATTTAAGCTGACAGACTGACACGATATGGAGTAATCCCGGTTCCAGACCAGATCATACTCGAAGTTTCGAAAAGATACTTTCGAAAATGGGTGTCCATTGCTTTTCATGGATTGATATTTTGCAAGGACCGTCCTAAACGCACTCTGAGTCATCTGAGAGCGTAGTCCGAACTGCTGTCTGACAGGGTAATATAAGGCATGGTCTAATTCGAGATAGCGGATACCTTCCTGTCCAAAAACGAATGCAGAGACAAAGTTCAGTACATCCCGGATAACAGACAAGGTCTTATTCAAAATAACCATCTGCACTGATGTAGGGTATAGTTTGATTTTAGCAGTAATAGTAATAGTTTTCATAGATTTTTTACCTCATAACAGGTTTATACTTTGAGTATATTTTACCATATATATGAGTAAAAAGCAAACAAATGTTTGAAAAACTAAAAAGGAGAAGGAGCTCGTGATAGAGTCAGGAGGGGTATAATTCCTCTCATGTCTAAAGACACAAGTCTCCATATGCATTTCATGAATATAATAGAGTTTTTAGGATTAACGAGGGTGGAGAGCCTGGCGGGAGTGACCGTATTTTTCGGTCTGCTGTTCGGAATCAGCCGCCTGCCAAAGAAAAAGTTTACATTTGCGGCCCGTGTGCTGATCGGAACAGGGATTGGAACCGTATACGGGCTGATCGTATGGGGATTGTCCGGCCGTACAGGAGCATATGCCGCGGATCTGGGCCGCTGGTTCTCCCTGGTGGGGAACGGATATGTTTCCCTGTTTCAGCTTTTGATCGCTCCGGCCATCTTTGTCGCAGGGGTACGTCTTGTTATCCACACGCCTCTTGTAAAGACAGAGACGCCGCTAATAAAATGGAAAAAATGGGTCAATACGCTGATGCTTGCGGTCAGCGCTCTGATTGGGGCCTGCCTTGGCCTCTGCTTTAAAGTGGGCGCGGCGCCGGGAGCAGATACCGCAGTCTTTTCCTGGGAAATCGGGGAGGGACAGAAGATCACCGACTCGATTGCGCATCTGATTCCATCGGGAATCGGTTTCGATTTTCTTACCGGCAATGTGGTGGGAATCTTTGTGTTTGCCGTATTGATTGGCATTGCAGCCCGGAGAATGTCCGGTAAATATATGGATACGGTAAAGCCGTTTCTGGACGTTACAGATGCCGCTTTCTCTGTAATTACGAGTGTGTGCAAGGCCGTTATCGCCTACAAGCCCATGGGGGCGGCCGCTGTCATGGCGGCGTTTACGGCGGCGTATGGCCCGGCGTTTCTCCTCATGCTGGTGAAGATGCTGGCAGTTCTCTGTGCGGCCTCTCTGGCCATGCTGGCAGTACAGCTGATACTGTGCGCAGTTTCCGGTGTGAGCCCGGCGGCATTTTTCCGGGCGGGAAAGGCGGCGATGAAAAAGGCGCTGGTTACCCGTTCCGGTTCCGCCTGCCTCCCCGATGTGCAGGAAGCGCTTACGGCTGGGCTGGGACTTAAAAAGGAGATTACCGACGAGGTATCCGCCTACGCCATCTCTTCAGGAATGCAGGGATGCGGCGCCATGTTCCCGGCGATGGCAGCGGTATTTGCCGCAGGCTTAAGCGGACTTACCATGACACCGGCGCTGGTGTTCGGCCTGGTGGTGGTTATCGTACTGGTTTCCTATGGAATTACCGGTGTTCCGGGTACGGCCACCATGGCGGAATTCGGAGCCGTGATGGGCAGCGGTATCACCGGCGCGGTGAACGGCCTCGGACCGATGATTGCCGTCGATCCCATCGGCGATGTGCCGAGAACACTCATTAATGTAACTGGCTGTATGACAAATGCGATTATCGTAGAAAGAAGGGTGAGAGAGTGAAAACAGTGATTATCGGGGGAGTTGCCGCCGGAATGTCGGCGGCCTCCAAGTTAAAAAGGCTTCTGGGCGACGCGGTCGAGATCGTGGTTTATGAGAAAGGCGGAGAGGTATCCTTTGGCGCCTGCGGAATTCCGTTTTATATTTCCGATCATATCAAACAGGGGAAGGAACTGATCGCCAGAACGGCGGAAGAATTTGCGAAGAGCGGGATCCCGGTAAAGATTTACCATGAGGTGACGGCCGTGGATACGGATGCCAAGACCGTGACAGTGAAGAATCTGCAGACTGGAGAGGTATTTGACGATATCTATGATAAGCTGGTGATCGGAAGCGGAGCGGGGGTGCGCCATTTTCCGCCGTTCGACCGTTCTTACAGCAATTTATTCGAGATCCGCGACGTGGCGGATGGAACCAGGGTGAAACAGGCGTTATTCGATGAGAACCAGCGCCATGTAGTCATCGTCGGAGCCGGATTCATCGGGCTGGAGCTGTCCGAGGCGTGCAGACATTACGGCAAAGAGGTTACGGTTGTGGAATTGGCTGAGCACGTGCTTCCGGCCTTTGACACCGAGATCAGCGAGGCGCTGGAAGCCGAGCTTGCAGAAAACGGTGTGACCGTGCGCGTGGGAACCATGGTGCAGAGTCTGGTGGAGGAAGACGGCCGCATCGTGCGGGCTGTGCTGCGGCGAGGGGAAGAGACCGAGGAGATCCCGGCGGATCTGGTGATCAACAGCGCCGGAATCGCACCGGCCACATCCTTTATCACCAATGTGGAGAAGGCCGGAAACGGGGCAATCTGTGTGAATGAGCGGATGGAGACGAGTATCCCGGACGTTTACGCGGCAGGCGACTGCAGCATTATGAAGTCCGCAGTCACCGGCGACTATCTGTATGCGCCTTTAGGAACCAATGCCAACAAACAGGGCAGAATCATCGGCGACATTTTAGGCGGTGTGCAGCCGAAGCCATTTAAGCTGATCGGAAGCTCCGCGCTGCGGCTGTTCGGCATCGATGCGGCCAAGGTCGGTTTATCCGAGAAGGAGGCGAAGGCAAGAGGGCTTCATTACAAGGCCCATATGATTACGGGCAACAGTTACGCTTCCTATTACGGCACGGAGAAGCTGAATATCAAGCTGATCTACGACGCCGATACGAGAAAGATCCTGGGGGCGGAGACGTACGGACAGGGAATCGTGGTTCCAAGGGCCAATTATTACGCCATCGCCATCTACGCCGGACTGACCGTGGATGAGATGGGATTTATGGATTTGTGTTATTCCCCGCCGTTTTCCGGTGTGTGGGATGCCGCGCTGATCGCGTCAAATACTGCGAAATAGGCAGTAAATAATATAATGTATAAAGGAGAAAGTATGAAAAACACAACCAAGACAAAAAAACGTTCCTGGATCCTGCGCTTTCTGGATAAGATCGAAGCCGCAGGGAACAAACTCCCGACACCGCTCACCATATTCTTTTACCTGGCAGTGGCAGTAGTCATCGTCTCCGGTATCGGTTCAGCCCTTGGGTGGAGCGCCGCAGGCGATATGTACAATTCAGGCAGCGGCACGGTGGAGGAGGCCACAGTATCCATCGTCAGCCTGTTCAGCGTTAAGGGGCTTCAGTATATGCTGACCTCCGCGGTAACCAACTTTACCAGCTATGCGCCGCTGGGCTTTACCATCGTTATCATGCTGGGAATCGGTGTGGCGGAAAGCTCCGGCTATTTAAACGGCCTGATCCGCAAGGTAGTCAAGGTGACACCGGCCGCGCTGGTGACTCCGATGGTCGTCTTTATCGGCGTTATGACAAATGTGGCCGAAAATGCCGGTTACGTTGTCTTTATCCCGTTGGCAGCCATGATTTTCAAGGCATACAAAAAGCACCCTCTGGCAGGTATCGCAGCCGGATTTGCCGGTGTATCCGGCGGCTTCTCCGCAAACTTACTGATCGGTTCCGCGGATGCCACATTATCCGGTTTCTCCACTGCGGCGGCTCAGACACTGGATCCGTCCTATACGGTTACACCACTGGGCAACTGGTTCTTTATGATTGTATCGACCATCCTGATTACCATTGTGGGAACCTATATCACCGAGCGTGTGATTATCCCGCGCCTTGGGCCGTATAAGGAAAATGGAGACGGAACGCTGATCGAGGCGTCCGACAGCATATCCGCGAAGGAAGAGAAGGCGCTTAAGGTGGCCAACTGGGTATTTTTAGGAATCGCGGCATTCTACATCATCTGCTGTATTCCGAAAAATTCCTTTATGAGAAACCCGGAGACCGGCAGCTTAATCGACGGTTCCACCCTGATGAACGCGATCATTCCGCTGTTCACCCTGCTGTTTTTCATTCCTTCTTTTGTATATGGAAAACTGTGCGGTACCTTCAAATCCGATAAGGATGTGGTGTCTTCCTTTAATAAGGCCATCGCTTCCATATCCGGTTTTGTGGCCATGGCGTTTGTAGCGGCCCAGTTTACCAATTACTTCAGCTATACCAATATCGGCCGTGTTCTGTCCTTCAAGGGCGCGGAACTGTTAAAGAGCTTAAACGTCAACTCCGTAGTTCTTGTGGTCTGCTTTATCCTGGTTGCGGGCTTTGTGAACCTGTTTATGGCTTCCGCTTCCGCGAAATATGCGATCTTTGCCCCGGTATTCGTGCCGATGTTTATGAAGATGGGATTATCTCCGGAGCTGACTCAGGTGGCTTACCGGATCGGTGACAGCACAACCAATATCATCGCCCCGGTTATCGCATGGATTCCGTATATCCTGACGATTATGAAGAAATACGACAAGGATACCGGGTGGGGAACGCTGGTTTCCTCCATGCTTCCGTACTCTATGGCATTCTTATTCTTCTGGTCGCTGCTTTTAGCTGTCTGGATGATCATCGGTCTGCCGTTAGGACCAGGAGCGCCTGTATTCTACGGAGTTTAAGGGAACAAAGGAGGCAGGAATATGTTTGAAGAGAGAGTAAGCCGCGTCTTACATAATATGGAAGAGATGGGGCTGGAGCAGATGATTATCAGCGATCCGCCGTCGGTCTTTTATCTGACCGGCAGATGGATTCTGCCCAATGAACGTTTGCTGGCATTGTATTTAAATAAAAATGGAAACAATAAGCTGTTTATCAATAAACTGTTTACCGTGGACGGTGATATTGGAATCGAAAAGGTGTGGTTTTCCGATACGGACCCGGCCTGCCGGATGATAGCGGACTGTACAGACCATGAGAAGCCGCTGGGGATCGATAAGAAGATGGCGGCCAGATTCCTTCTGGAGCTGATGGAACTGGGAGCCGGTTCCTCCTATAAAAATGCCTCAGAATGTGTGGACGGAGCCCGCCGGATCAAGGACGGGGGAGAGAAAGAAAAGATGATTCTGGCCTCCCGGTTAAATGACGAGGCCATGGGCCGTTTCCGCGATCTCATAAAGGAGGGAGTGACGGAGCTGGAGGTTGCTGCCGGAATGTGCGCGATCTACAAGGAGCTGGGGACAGAAGGGCCTTCCTTCGGCCCGCTGGTAAGCTTTGGGGCCAATGCCGCCATCGGCCATCATAAGCCGGATGGAACCGTTTTAAAAGACGGCGACTGCGTGCTTTTCGATGTGGGATGCAAGAAGAACAGCTACTGCTCCGACATGACCAGAACGTTTTTCTATAAGAGCGCCAGTGAAAAGGGCAGGGAAGTGTACGAGATCGTCAAGAAGGCTAATTTAGCCGCACAGGCGGCCATGAAGCCGGGCATGAAGTTCTGTGAGATCGATAAGGTGGCAAGGGACATCATCACGGAGGCAGGGTACGGCCCGTACTTTACACACCGTCTCGGCCACTGCATCGGAATCGAGGTGCATGACGCAGGAGATGTCTCTTCCGCGAACCAGGACGTTGTGCAGGAGGGCATGATCTTTTCCTGTGAACCGGGAATCTATCTTCCGGGCGAGCTGGGGGTAAGGATCGAGGATCTGATGCTGATTACAGCGGACGGCGCCGTAAGCTTGAATCGGGATTCCAAGGAGATGGAGATCATCGGATGATTCCCCGGTTGCAGAGAATGGAAATAAGATAAAAATCACAGTACCGCAGCAGGGAAGCGACTGGCCGAAACGGTTGGAAGCGTAGAACTGCTGCGGTATTCTTTTTTGTTGCAATCATGCGTGTTCTCCGCTATGATAATCGTATGAAGAGGAAAGGGGCTTTCGCGATGAGGGAAATGACAGAGAGAGATAAGAAGCTGCGTCTGCTGTACGGAGCTGCGTTTCTGGTGCTGATGGCGGTGGAAACGCTGATTGCCCTGTATGTTCACGACAGAGTGATACGACCCTATGTGGGGGACATGCTGGTGGTTCTTGTGGTATACTGTTTCGTCAGGATCTTTGTACCGGTAAAGGTACGGCTGATGCCGTTTTACGTATTTTTATTCGCGGCATGCGTGGAGGTGCTTCAGTATTTTGACCTTGTGACGCTGTTGGGGCTGTCCGGCAGCAGATTCGCCAGAATCGTGCTCGGTTCGGTGTTTGACGTGAAGGATCTGGCCTGTTATGCAGTCGGCTGCCTGTTTTTGTGTGTCTGGGAGCGGGCGGTTCGAAGAAAAATATGCAAATAGACTGGACAGGAGCAGTAGATTTGTGGTAAATTGTCATGGCGCCGTTTTTTATATATGAAGCGAGGCGCAGGACTCTTTATTTAAAGCAGGAGGAAATTTTCATGGGAGCTTATCAGTTCAAGATTGTTATAAAAGGGAGTAAACCACCAATCTGGAGAAGGGTTCTGGTTCCTCAGGGGATATCGTTTGAGCAGCTGCACCAGATTATTCAGGCCGTGTTTTGCTGGTCGGATTACCATCTCTATGAGTTTGAGTTCCGTACAATGGGAATTCGGGTGAGAGATGACAGGATGGAGGAAGACTTTGACATGCCCGGAACCATCTCCAGCGGTACGGTTATCGATGAACTGGTGGCTGATACGAAGAAATTTACATATACATACGATCTGGGAGATAACTGGGAACATACCGTCGAGGTGGAAAAGTTTCTGGAGGAAGATACGGAGCCGTATGCACGGGTGACGAAGTATAAGGGCGACGTCATACCGGAGGACTGCGGCGGAATCTGCGGATACTATCAGCTTCTGGATACGCTGGCGGACCCGCAGAGGCTGGCCGCGTATAACGAAGAAAACGGATTTGATTATAAAGAGTGGGCCGAGAGCCAGGGAATGCGCGAGTATGATGCGGATCTGGTCAATGAAGCGCTTAAACAGCTGGCTTTCCCTGATGGCGGCATGCCAGAGCAGGAAGGTGTAACGCTGGCCGACATCTTCCGGTTTTACGACAAGGAGACCATCACAGAGCTGGCAAAGCGCCACGGCTTAAGCGGATATTCGAAGCTTAAAAAGGAAGAACTGATCCGTAAGACGGCGGAATATATGCTCTGTCCGGAGGTGATGAGCGACTACTTTGTCTGTGCGAGAGATGCAGAGATCAGGCTGTTTGAACAGGTTCTGCAGGGAGAAGGCCATATTTCCTATTTTGAACAGGAAAATATGGATTATCTCTATGCCGGGGGCTATGTGACAATGGAGATGAGCCCTGAACTCTATACGGTGGCCGACGATGTGAAGCAGGCGTATGAAGCCATCAATACGGAAGCGTTTCAGACGGTAAGGGGGCGGATCAGCCGCATCGGAGATTATCTGTGCGCCGCTAACGCGCTGTACGCGGTGACTCCGGTCTCCCTGGTTCTGGAGATATTCAATAAGTATGAAGCGAAAAAACTGACAGAAGAGGAACTGACAGACGCGTACAGGATACTGTATGCAGCCCGTCCCGAGGTGGAGCTGATCGAAGGCCGGTTCGTGGACTGTGTGCTGGCCGAGCAGAAGTCGTATGACGAACTGTACAGCAGACAGCGGAACGTCCCTTACTACATTCCGAATCTGCGGGAAATCGAGTGGATGGCGGATAACGGCGGATTCCTGATGAGCAGGGAGCTGCAGCAATTTGGAGAATTCTTAACAAAAGGATTGGGCGTGGGAGACGAGCGGATTCCGTATATTTTACGGGATGTCCAGTCTGCAATCAGTGTCGGCTCCGATTTACAGACCGTGGTAGACGAGCTTGAGACATATGGAGTCATATTCCGCGGGCAGGAGGAACTGGAGAAGTTCACCAGCCAGATCATGGACGTGTGGAACAGTACGCGTATGGTGCTGAACCGTGGGTATACGCCTCATGAGATGGTGACCAGAGGCTTCAACCAGGCCGCGGAACCGCGCAGGAACGTTCAGAAAATCTATCCTAATGATCCGTGTCCGTGCGGAAGCGGGAAGAAATATAAGAAGTGCTGTGGGAAGAAGCGGTAGGAAATAGTATTGAGATGTGATTGGAAAAACAGAAGGTAATGTGTGAAAAAGCGGAAGCGGCCGGATTGAAGAAGGCGGTTTCCGCTTTTTTAGAAAATTAGGAAAATAATCCTTGAATGGAATGAAAAGGAGAAAAGTTAGGAATTAAATCCTAACTTTTGTTGATGCTGCCTCTTTCCTTTTCTGAATTCTGTGGTGCGCTGACCGAGACCGGCCTTTCCATGCAGCAGAAGTTTGCCAGGTATCTGGAATTTAGTTCATTTCCGTATGTTACGAGGCTGGGACTGGAACAAAGGGATGCAAAAGAGTATCTGATGGATATCTATCACACAGTTCTCTTGAAAGATGTGGTCGCCAGGCTTAATATATCCGATGTTACCAGTTTGGAAAATGTAGCAAAATTTATGCTGCATAACATTGGGAATCTGGTATCTCCCACAAAGATAGCCAATACGCTGAAATCGCAGGGGACAAAAGTGGATCAGAAAACTGTGGACAAATATCTTCGCGGTCTGACCGACAGCCTGCTTTTATACGAAGCGGGGCGTTACAATATAAAGGGGAAGCAGTATTTAATACAGCAAAGCAAATACTATACGGTCGATATCGGTCTGCGAAATGTCCTTGTGCGGGGAAAGGACAGCGACGTGGGGCATATCCTGGAAAATATTGTTTATCTGGAGCTGCTGCGCCGCGGGTACCGGGTTTATGTCGGACAGCTGAGTGACGGCGAAGTGGATTTTGTGGCGATAAGTCCGGAGGAAACCATCTATTATCAGGTGGCGGCGACCACATTGGAGGAATCGACTCTGGAAAGGAAACTTGCACCCCTCAGAAAAATCCAGGACAATTATTCCAAGTATCTCTTAACGTTGGATGAATTGTTCAACAATGTGGATTATGAAGGAATTAAAAAAAGAAATGTGCTTGAATGGCTCTTGAAGAAAAGTGAATAGATATGGCTGCAAAGTACCCGATGGTTCCTGGATATGGAAAAATCGGGTATTTTTAAACGCTTGTTGGCATTTTTCCGGGGAGCAGTTATACTATAAGTATTATATTTGCAGGAAAGGGGGAACCCCCATGAGTGAAACAGAGCAGCATTTAACACAGCAGCTTCTGACACAACCGCAGTACGGCTTTTTGAAAACGGATCCCCATCTGGGAAAACATATTATCCTGCTGGGGCTGGCGGGCAGTTATGCATATGGGACGAATCAGGAAAACAGTGATATTGATGTCCGGGGAGTGACATTAAACAGGAGGTCCGATTTGATTGGAATGACCTCTTATGACCAGTATACAGATAAGAATACGGACACGGTAATCTATGCGTTTAACAAGATCATACGGCTTTTGCTGGAGTGCAATCCCAACACCTGTGAGCTGCTGGGGCTGAATGAAGAGCACTACTTATACCTGTCTCCCATCGGGAGGGAGCTTCTGGAAAACCGCCGTTTGTTCCTTTCAAGGAGGGCGATCCAGTCCTTCGGGGGATACGCGGACCAGCAGCTGAGACGGCTTCAGAACGCGCTGGCGCGGGACCGGATGGCTTCGGAGGAACGGGAAAGACACATCTACAATTCCGTGAAGAACGCCATGTATGAGTTTAAGGAACGATACCGGATTACCGATTACGGATCTCTGAACATTTATATCGATGAGGCGGAAAATCCAGAGATGGACACGGAGATATTTCTGGATGCTTTCGTTTCTCACTATCCGCTTCGGGATTACCGGAACATATGGGGTGAGATGAATAACATCGTAAAAGAGTATGATAAGATTGGAAAACGGAACCGGAAGAAGGATGACAACCATTTAAACAAGCATGCCATGCATTTGATCCGCCTGTTTATGATGGCGATTGATATTCTGGAGAAGGAAGATATTATTACGTATCGGAAGGACGAGCATGAGCTTCTGATGAAAATCCGGCGGGGAGAATTTCAGAAGGAGGACGGCACCTACCGGACGGAATTTTATGAGATCCTGGCAGACTACGAAAAGCGGCTGCATGAGGCTGCTGCCAACACATCACTTCCGGAAGAACCGGATTATGAGCGCGTGCAGGAGTTCGTCATGAGCGTCAACGAAAGGGTGGTAAGAGATGAGATATAAGGATTTTGAGGGAACGCTGGAGGAACTGGTGGAACAGAAGCTTCAGGAGATAGAGGAAAAGGAACACGTGCGGATTCTTCACGCGGTGGAATCCGGAAGCCGTTCCTGGGGATTTGCATCCCCGGACAGCGATTACGACGTTCGGTTTATCTATGTGCGCCGTCCGCAGGATTACTTAAAGCTGGAACCCGCCCGCGACGTGATCGAGTGGGAGCTGGACGAAACGCTCGATATCAATGGCTGGGATTTGCAGAAGGCACTGCGCCAGTATCATCGATCGAATTCCACACTGTTTGAATGGGCGAACTCGCCGGTTGTCTACCGCACGACAGAGGAATGGCGGCAGATACACCAGGCGGCGTCCGTGTACTTTTCCGAAAAGGCGGCCATGTACCATTATTACGGAACGGCGAAGAGCAACTTCCTGGAGTTTCTGCAGGGGGACACTGTGAAATATAAGAAATATTTCTATGTGATCCGTCCGGTCCTGGCGTGTAAGTGGATTGAGGAACACGCGTGCCCGCCGCCGGTGCTTTTTTCGGAGCTGATGGAAGCGGTCCGCGGCTGCGGTGACCTGGCAAAAGTCCTGGCAGCCATTGAGAAGCTGCTGGAGATCAAGGCGCTGACGCCGGAAAGCGGAGCAGGAGAACGGATCGAAGTTTTGAACCATTTTATTGAAGGACAGCTGGACTACTATAAAACGCTGCTGGACAAAAAGACGGACGACAGGAGAGAGAGCTGGGACGTGCTGGACCGGCTGTTCCTGGAAAGTCTGAAGGTGTGATAACCGGAAAGGAGATTCCTATGAAAATGACGATAGACAGGACTGCACTGGAGAAAAAGCCGCTTCGCTTTGTGGTGATCGGTTCCGGCTGGCGTTCTCTGTTTTATTGGAGAATTGCCTGTGCGTATCCGGAGCTGTTTACCATGGAGGCGATGCTCTGCAGGACGGAGGAGAAGGCCGGGCACATGAGAAAACAGTACGGTGTTCCAGCCGTGACATCGGAGGCCGTCTGTGAGGCCATGAAGCCGGATTTCGTGGTGGTGGCGGTGAACAAGACGTCGATCTTTCCGGTAACGAAGCAATGGGCCGGGAAGGGCTTTCCGGTGCTCTGCGAGACCCCGGCGGCGCTGGAACTGGATGAGCTTAAGGAACTCTGGCGTATGAAGATGGAGGAAGGCGCAAAAATACAGGTGGCGGAGCAGTATTTTCTCTATCCTTCCTTTGCCGCTGCTGCGGAAGTGGTCAGGCGCGGATTTTTAGGAGAGGCCTCTATGATGACGCTGTCAGCCGCTCACGACTACCATGGCGCCAGTATCATCCGACGTATGCTGGGGACGGGACTTCAGAATATGACCATTTACGGGAAGGAATACCCGTTTACGCTGATGGAAACAGACTCCAGAGATGGGGCCATCACAGACGGCCATATGTCGGAGCGGGCGAGAAGGCGGATTACATTTGAATTTGAAGACGGGAAAACGGCTTTTTACGATTTCAGCAGTGTGCAGTACCATTCTTATATCCGGAGCAGACATTTGAACGTCCAGGGTAAGACGGGGGAATTAAATGACTGGACAGTGCGGTATGTGAAGGAAGAGGTACAGCCTTCGGGAAGGCGCTTCCTGCCGATGGAACAGACGATGAGCGTGGAACGGAACGCGTCCGGCAGCGGCATCATCCGGATTTCTCTGGGAGAGGAGCAACTTTATGTAAACCCATTTGTACATATGGGGCTGAAACAGGTTCTGCCTCAGGACGAGACCGCCATCGCTGTTCTCATGATGGGAATGAGACGGTATATAGAAGAAGGGCTGGAGTGCTATCCTCTGGCGGAAGGGCTTCAGGACGCCTATGCGCTGATTCTGATCAATGAAGCGCTGAAAAGTCCGGGGCGTCCGGTCCGGTCCGAGACCCAGATATGGGCAGGAATATAGAATCAGGGCAGCAGTAGGGAAGAAAGTTTCAGACAGAGAGAAAACGGGGTAGAGATACAGTATGATACAGATTAAGGCAATCAGAGCGGAAGCCAGTCCTCAGTCATTTACGAAAGGAAATCAGTTGTACCAAAGAGGAATGGTGGAAGATCTGGATTTTCAGATAACCGATGGTAAGCTGGAGGCAAGTGCATGGGTAGAGGGATCTTATGATAACCGCTACCAGGTGGAAATGACATACAGTCTGAAGAGCCATACATTTACACAGTACTACTGTGAATGTCCGGCCTACCAGTCTTATGACGGGATGTGCAAGCACTGTGTCGCAGTCGCGCTGGAGATGATGGAACGTGATGAGGGGGGAGAGGAAGCAACCGAGGCAGCAGACAGAGCATCTGGGGCAGCAGACACAGACAGAGCACCGGCCGCCGCCAGACTGAAGCAGCCGCCGACAGATACCGCGGTTAAAAAACTGATATTTGCCAGCACTATTCGGGAAAATGCCTGCTATTTCCAGCCGGAGGTAAATGGAAATATAAGGCTGGTTCCTATTCTGCACCGGGATGCAGAGGGCTGGATGGTTGAGTTTAAAATCGGTTCCGATCATCTGTATGTATTAAAGGATATTACCGCTATGGTAAACGCTCTGAAAGAAGAAAAGTATGTACACTATGGACAGAAACTGGCATTTTACCATGTAAAAAGCGCATTTACAGAGGAGAGCCGCAGACTGGTGGACTTTCTGGAAGACTGTGTGAATCAGGAGCAGGACTTTATTACAGAATTGTATGTGATGCGGCGCAGTTACCTGCCCACAGCAGCTTCTGCACGGAATATGGTTCTGTCAGGTGATAAGATGGTGCGCTTTTTGCAGGCAGTGGGTCCGGGAGTCATTGCGCTTCAATCCAGATTCTCCAATCTGACCCGGATACAGATAGTGGAAAAGGATCCTGTACTTGGATTTTCTGTTGCGGAACGGAGCAGTGGCGGCTGTCTTCTTTCCGTTCCCAGAGGGGAAGCGTTTGTAAGTAAAAGCGGGCTGTGTGTTCTTACAGAAGATACCATATATTTATGCAGTGAGGAGTTCGGAACGCATATGGGCGGTATCTGCGGCTTGATGGAGCCGTATAAAAAACAGGAATATTATGTAAATGAAGAAGATATGCCGGTGCTCTGTACCTCGGTACTGCCTTCGCTGGAGGAGTATTCAGTCCTTAAAAAGCCGGATTCCCTGGAACGTTATATGCCTAAGCCGTGTGAAATACTCCTATATCTGGATTATGTGGAACGGACTCTGATTGCTTCTGTTTACAGCCAGTATGGAGAGGCGCGTTATAATCTGATTGAGGGACTGGAGGTCAAGGATTTATATCGTGATATGAAAAAGGAGCAGTATGCGGCAAAACTGGCAGGCAGTTATTTCCAATATGCAGACAAGGAGAAAAATCTGCTGTATATTCCGGAAGAGAACGAAGAGGCGCAGTATCGTCTGCTCAGCACTGGAATTGCACAGTTTCAGCAGATAGCTGAGGTATATATTTCTGAGTCCTTAAAAAGGCTGAGGGTCTTAAAGTCACCTAAAATAACCATGGGAATTACCAGGAACAGCGGACTGCTGGATATTACACTCCAGACTGAGCGGTTAGAGCCGGGAGAGTTGGAGGGACTGCTGTCAAGCTACCGGAGGAGGAGAAAATATTACCGCTTAAAGAATGGGGATTTTCTGGAACTGGAGGATAATGGACTGTCGGCAGTGGCAGAACTGGCCGAAGGGCTGGAACTGAGTGTGGAGGAACTGGAGGAAGGCCATATCCGGGTACCGGAATACCGATCCTTCTATTTGGACCAGGTTCTGCGGGAGAATGAAGGGATCGTAGAAGTTAAGCGCAGTTCATCCTATAAGGCCTTTCTGCGGTCCATGAAAAATGTGGAGGACAGCGACTACGAGGTCCCCGCCGGATTGAATGCGGAGCTAAGACCGTATCAGAAGTTTGGATTCCGATGGCTCATGACTCTGGGGGCGATGGGATTCGGCGGAATTCTGGCCGACGACATGGGGCTTGGGAAGACTGTACAGGCGATCGCGTATCTGGTGGCGGTGAAGGAAAATTATGAGGGGGATACTCCACGACGCAGTCTCATCATCTGCCCGGCTTCCCTTGTCTATAACTGGGAGAGTGAGATACACCGGTTCGCGCCCGGACTGACCGTGGAGACGGTTGTGGGAGGGGCCGGGAGCAGGAAGGAAAAGATACGGAAGAGCAGGGCGGATATTCTGCTTACATCTTATGATTTATTAAAACGGGATGTGGAGGCGTATCAGGAGGCTCTGTTTGATACTGTTTTCGTCGATGAGGCGCAGAATATTAAGAATCATGGAACACAGACAGCGAAAGCGGTGAAGGCCCTTGGCTGTGCCCGGAGGTTTGCGCTGACCGGGACGCCTATAGAAAATTCACTGAGTGAGCTGTGGAGTATCTTTGATTTTCTGATGCCCGGATTTTTAGGGGGCTATAAGCATTTTAAGGAGAAGTATGAGCAGCCCGTGGCAGCGAGACAGGATGAGGTGGCTGCGGAACGGCTGCGGCGGATGATAAGGCCGTTTATCCTGAGGCGTCTGAAGAAAGAGGTCTTAAAGGAACTGCCGGACAAGCTGGAAGAGGTGGTGTATTCCCGCATGGAGACGGCGCAGAGGGAGATCTATGAGGCCAGAGTGCAGAAGCTGCTGGATTCCCTTTCGAGGCAGAGCCAGGAGGAGTACCGGGTCGGAAAGCTGCAGATATTGGCGGAGCTGACTCATTTGCGCCAGCTGTGCTGTGATCCGTCGCTGGTGTATGAGAACTATAACGGCGGAGCGGCCAAGGTGGACACCTGTGTGGAGCTGGTGAATAATGCGGTGGAAGCAGGAAACAAGGTTCTTCTGTTTTCTCAGTTTACGTCCATGCTGGATATTATCCGGAGACGGCTCGATGAAGCCGGGATCGGTTATTACATCCTGACGGGATCGACCTCCAAGGAGAAGCGGAATGAACTGGTGAAGTCCTTTAACGGGGATGGACCGCCTGTCTTTTTAATCTCCTTAAAGGCTGGAGGAACGGGGCTTAACTTAACTGCCGCCAGTATTGTGATTCATTTCGATCCGTGGTGGAACCAGGCGGCCCAGAACCAGGCCACAGACCGCGCCCACAGAATCGGGCAGCAGCAGGTGGTTACGGTGTATAAGCTGATTATGAAGGACACTCTGGAGGAGAAGATCCTGGAAATGCAGGAGAGAAAGGCGGGGCTGTCTGAGGAGATTATGGCGGATGGAAGCATCAGCGAGGTGATTGGGGCGAAGGAGGAGTTTATGGAGATTCTGAGAGGGGCGGCGAAAGAATCGGCGGGCAGTCAGTAAATGGCGGCAGGACGGAATAAAACCAGCAGATGAGAGATACGGGGGATGAAGAAATACATGCTTAAAGTATTAATTGCAGACGATGAATATAAGGTAGGCTTTTTAGTTAAAAAGTTAATTGATTGGGATAAGCTGAATCTGGAGTTTGCCGGGCTTGTGCAGGATGGGATGACCGCATATGAGAAGATATGTGAGTGTGCCCCGGATATTGTGATTACGGATATCCGTATGCCGGTTTTAAGCGGCCTGGAACTGATAAAGAAGGTGATTGATGAGGGACGCAGTGTCCATTTTATTGTAATCAGCGGATATAAATACTTCGAATACGCTCAGCAGGCTATAAAATATGGTGTGGAAGACTATCTTTTGAAGCCGATTGACGAGGTGGAGCTGAACCAGATCTTGAAGAAGATTGCGGACACGGAGACAAACAGGGAGAAAGAGAGCCGCAGCGTGGATACGATGGTAAAAAAACTTCACGACAGCCGTTATATCCTTCACAGAGAGTTTTTAAATTCCATATCCGGGGACGGGGAGATGAATCTGGAGGAGGTCAATAAGAATTACGGCCTGAATTTCGGGGACGGTCTGTTTCGGGTTATCTGCTGTAAACTGGACGGCGACAACCGTGTGGAGAAGAATGAGCAGCAGATAAACCTGATCTTAAAAAAGACGGGAGTACTGGTGGAACAGGCGTTTCAGGGGTGTGTCCGCGATATTGCCATTACCTATCAGAAAAATTCTGCCGTTACGGCTGTCATCAATTATACGGCTGAATGCAGAGACGAGGTGGAACAGCGGATTGACAGACTGTTTCAGTCACAGATGGACTACTTAAGCGGATTTGAACACTACGAGCTGACGATGGGACTGAGCATGGAATGTGGGGATTTCGGCAGACTTCACGTGGCAGTGGAGACAGCCAGGGAAGCCGTGGCGTGCCGGATTCTGGGCGGAGCCGGGAGACAGATTGACGAGCGGTCCATAGAACGGGATTCCACAGTCTGTGCGGAGGAGATCTGCGGAGAGCTGGAGGAGAAGCTGGCCGGAGCCGTGGAAACCGCAAGATACGACGAGGTGAAGTATATGATCGGGCTGGCGTTCCACGAGGCCAGAAAGCGCAGGGCGTTTGCAAGTGAGTATTATCAACTGGCGGGGCTCCTGTTTCAGTGCTATCTGGAGCTTAATCCATTTAAAAGTCCGGCAGATAATGGGGAACTGAAGGAACGTTGGAAAGAGGGCGCTGAAAACTGTGATTCTGTACCGGCCTTAACGGAATATGTGGCAGAACAGATAACCGCCGATCTTATGGCGTGCGTGGAGGCAAGCCGTGAGAAAGAGCGGAGACCAGTCTTAACCGCGGCAGAGTATATCAAAAAGAATTACAGCCAGAAGCTTTCTCTGGAAGAAATTGCAGAGCAGGGTGGGTTCAATATGAATTACTTCTCCGAACTGTTTAAGAAAGAGACGGGAAAGACATTTACCGCCTATGTGACGGATGTCCGGATGGAGGAGGCTAAAAAGCTTCTTAGGGATACGAATATGCCTGTTTACGAGGTGGCGGAGGCCGTGGGTTATAAGGATTCAAAATTTTTCAGCCAGCAGTTTGTGAAGACAGTCGGAATCAAGCCTATGGAATACCGTAAGCTTTATTATTAAGAGATGGAGAAGCAGGATGAAGATTGCCGTGACGACGGCAGTGCTGGCGTCAGCAGCCTGTATGCTGCTGGGGCTGTACTGCCTTTATTTAAAAAACAGGATAAAAAAGGTGGAAGCTGAACGGGAACGCCAGTTGTCTGAGCTGGAGGAAAAACTTCAGGATGAATATTCGGTCCGCATGGTGGACAAGCAGGCTAAGCTTTCCGCGCTCCAGAGTCAGATCAACCCCCATTTTTTGTATAATACGCTGGAGTGCATCCGGAGTGAGGCACTTCTCTATGACTGTGACAGTATTGCCAGAATGGCCAAGGCACTGGCATCCTTTTTCCGCTATAGTATCAGCAAGAAGGAGAATATTGTGACACTCCGGGAGGAATTCAATAATATCGAAAACTATTTTTTGATTCAGAGCTATCGGTTTGATGATAAATTCTCTTTTGAGATTTTGGCCGCGCCGGAGGACAGAGAGGCATATTCCTGCCTGATTCCCAAACTGTCCCTGCAGCCGATTGTGGAGAATGCTATTTTCCATGGGCTGGAGACGAAACCGGATAAGGGAAAGGTTACGATCCGGGTAGAGATGACGGAAAAGAATGTGATTATTATTGTATCGGATGATGGAGTGGGAATCGGGAGAGAGGAACTGGAGCGGATGCGGGATTCACTTAAAAACTCCAGGAAAGAAACGGATCAGGAGGGTAAATCTCCGGGAGAACGGGGCAATGGAATCGCGCTTACCAATGTCAGCCAGAGAATTAAGCTGATTTTCGGGGAGGATTATGGGCTGAATCTATACAGTACGAAAGGAATAGGCACGGATGTGGAAATCATTCTGCCGATTATGACGGATAAGTCTTTGATATGAAGAGAGAACTGTTGTTATTAAAAAAAGTGACTGTCGAGGGGGCAGACAGCAGTAACAGGCTGTATGATGTGGATTTGATCCTGCGGGAATCAGAGTGCTTCTGCCTTGTCAGTGCGGTGCATCAGAAGGAAGTCCTTGTGGAGTTTTTGCAGGGATTGGGAAAACAGATTTCCGGAAGCATTAGGATTAAGGGAACGGAACTGAACCAGGCAGACCGGAAAACACTGGAGAAAAATAAGGTATTTGTGATCAGCAGGATTACACCGTATATGAATACTTTAAATATTGGTGAAAATATCTTTCTCCTCAGAAGGAACAGCTTAAAAAAGGTTGTAATCAATGAGTGTGCGATCCGAAGCCAGACGGAATACTATTTTGAAAAATATAATATAGAGCTTGATCCGGACGCGGCTCCGGAGACCTTAAGCAATGCAGATAAGATTATCATCGGAATAATCAGAAGCGTGTCTCAGGGGGGGAGGCTGCTTGTGCTTTCCGATACGTCGGGGGCATTTTCCCAAAAAGAGATGGTGCGTCTCACTTCTCTGATTGAAAGACTTAAGAAGGAAGGCATCGGAATTCTGATTTCAGATAATAATCCCGAGGCGTTTTACTGTGTGGCAGACCGCCTTGTTATTTTCAAACACAGGAAGATCACAAAGAAGATTTACGATCCAGAGCAGTTTCCGCAGGCATCGGATATCATTCTCCGCGGAACAAATGCCGGGGAGGGAAGCCAGAAGGAGAAGACGAAAGGTGTAGCTTCCATACGTATTAACGGATTGAAGGCAGGAGAACGCACGGTTTCCATAGAGGCCTGTAAGGGAGAGATTGTATTGGTTTCCCGTGAGGCCGCGCCTATAGACAACCTTTGGGATCAGTGCCAGCGGTCTTCAGACAGCGGTTTGGAGTTCATTATTGACGGAAAAAAGGTTTCGTCCCGTACAATGGCTGATCTGGTCAAAAACAGAGTGGGAATGATAAGCTGTGAGATATCCCGCATGGGAGTAATGAGAAATCTGACCAAAGAGGACAACATCCTGATGCCTTCTTACCGGAAGATCAGCGGCAGGCTGGGATTTTACCGCAAAGCTTCCTCGTATATCTTAAGAGATAACTTTCTGTTTGAGGATGGAGAAGCCTTAGATGATATTGATCTTGAAAAAAATGGGTGGAAGCTGGTTTTTTACCGGTGGAAGCTTTTTAATCCGCGTGTTTTGATCGTTCATAACTGTATTACGGCAGCGGATCTATGGGAGCGGGACTGGATTAAAAAGCGGCTGATCGAGGTGGCGGAGAGGGGGACTGCCGTGATACTGCTGGAAAATGAGGCGGCATTCTGTTCCGGATTTTCCGACAGAGTATGGACGGTGGATAAGGTATGAAGATACGAAAGGTTATACGGGTGAATGTTCTGAATATCGTGGTATGGGCCGTGTTTTTTATTATGTGGGCGGCCGGTATGTCCAGTAATGTGTACTGGTCCGTCACACGGCAGCTTTTGACCATGATTTTCATGACATTTGGCCTTATGATTCAGATGATAAGCGGCGTGCTGGATTTGTCATTTGCCGCTGAAATATCGGCATCGACCTGTATCGGTGCCTGTTTGCTGCGCACAGGGATGCCTCTCGCGCCGGCGATGGCTGCGGTGCTCGTGTTCCATCTGGGACTGGGAGCTTTAAAAGGATTTCTGGTAGCCGGTCTGCGCGTCAATCCGGTCATCATCACCCTGGCACTTCAGATCATAGTGAGTAATTTATCAGGTCTGTTTACCGGTGACCACATGGTTATTTTCAACCGAAAGGATGTGTATGCGAGCCATGCCTTCTGGCTGTCTCTCTCTGTTCTGTCCGCGGTTTCCAGTCTTTTTTTGTGTTTTTTTCTCAAACGGACCTATTATGGAAAATATCTTCGGATGCTGGGAGAAAATCCGGCAGCTGTCAGGGAGAGCGGACTGAATCATACGGCTATCCGGATGATAATCAGTATGGCGGCCTCGGTTTTTTATGGAATTGCGGCTATGATTCTGCTGTTTATCACTTCATCGGGCAGCTCATCTAACGGCAGTCATTATCTCTATCCGGTCATCGCGGCAGCCTGTATGGGAGGAATCAGCTTTTTAAATGGCAGAGGAAAGGTATTTGGTGCGTGGTTGGGAACTCTGAGCGCCGTCATGTTCATGCATATTATCGTGATTCTGGGAATCCAGAGCAGCTTTGAGACGATTCTGGAGGGCCTGATTATCATCATTTCTATTCTATTGGTAGTAAAAACTGCAAACAACTGAAAATAGTCCCCTTAAATCTGAAAATCCCCTCATTGAGAGTTTGGGTACGGCAGGGTATCATTAAGACATCAAAAATCTCAGGGAGGAAGCAAAAATGAAAAAACAGTTAGCAGCATTACTTTGTGGTACCATGCTTTTAACGGCAGCGCTCAGCGGCTGTACCATGAATTCACCGGTTGAGGGAAAAGCGGAGACAACCACCGCGGCAAAGACGACCGATGCGGGAACGAGCGGAGCGAATGGCATGGAAAGTGAAGGCTCAAAGGCCGTGTCAGAGAAGGCTAAAATTGGTCTTCTGGCGCCAACTCTTCAGACCGAATTTTTTATTAACATAGACGACGGTTTAAAGAAGGAATGCGAGGCCAGAGGCTGGGACTATGTAGCGGTCAGCTTTGACAATGATTCTGCGACAGCAGTTACTTCTATTGAAAATATGGTCACCGGAAAGTGTGATGTGATTGTCGCCATGGTATCCGATGAATCGTGTGACGATGCTTTAAGAAAGGCACAGGAGGCCGGAGTAAAAATCATTGAATGCGGTGTGCAGACGGAAGTATTTGACGTTTGTTTGAATACGGACCAATATACGATCGGCAAAGAGATCGGAACTATGGCTGGGGAATGGATCAACAGCACACTGGATGGAAAAGGAAAAGTAGTCGTTTATACCACCTTCCAGAACACGGATATGCAGAATCGCGGAAACGGGATTCAGGACGGGCTAAAGGCCGCCGCCCCCGATGCAGAGATTCTGGAGGTTGTTGACATCGGAAAAGACGTGGTTGGCTCCGGCACCACGACGACGGAGACCATGCTTCAGAAATATCCGGAACTCAACTGTATCGCTGCCTATGGCGACGCGGCGGCGGTGGAGTCCTCGGAGGCTGCTAAAGCAGCTGGTAAGAGCGGGGACAACTTCGGTATTTTCTCCTGTGATGGAACAAATCAGGCGTTAAAGGGAATTGCAGAAAACGATCCGATGCATGGAACCATTAAATTCGAGGAAATGGGGCCGATCATGGCTGAATACAGCGAGAAGCTGCTGGCAGGCGAGACATTCCCTGATCCTATTGATTTCCCAACACAGCAGATCACTTCTTCCAACGTTTCAGAATTTTACACAGCGGAGTAGGAGACGTAAGGAGTTCTGGAAACGGAACTCCTTTGTAATTACTGAAAGAGCGATTGTGGCAGAGGAAGAGAGGAGTGGTCAAATGCCGGAGAATACTATATTAAGCGTCAGAAACATCGTAAAGACTTATCCTGGTGTGATTGCGATTAACCATTTTTCCATGGATGTAAGAGAGGGCGAGGTTCATGCTCTGATCGGAGAAAATGGAGCAGGAAAATCCACGCTGATCAAGACCCTGTCGGGGGCCATCACCCCGGATGAGGGAAGTGTCTGTGTATGCGGAAAAGAGTTTGCTTCCATGACTCCAAAGCTTGCAAAGGAGCAGGGAATCGAGGTTATCTACCAGGAATTCACACTGGTTCCAGGAATCAGCGCGGCGGAGAACGTATTTCTCGGTGAGAAGACAAAGCCGGGATTATTCGTAGATATTAAAGATAGGGAGAAGAGGGCCAGGGAACTGTTTGACCGGTTAAATGTGGACATTGATGTCTCAAAACCGGTGAAAAATCTGTCCCCGGCCCACCAGCAGCTGGTGGAGATCGCGAAGGCCGTCAGCAAACAGGTAAAGATTCTGATTATGGACGAACCCACAGCGCCTCTTACAGTCAGCGAGGTGGAGACGCTGTTCCGCATCATTAAGGACTTAAAGAGCCAGGGAGTTACCGTTATTTACATCTCTCACCGGCTGGAAGAACTCTTTGAGATCGCGGATCGTGTCACGGTCATGAGGGATGGCTGTTTTGTGGATACAAAGGACATCGCGGGGATCGACAGGAAGCAGCTGATTTCCATGATGGCAGGCAGGGAGCTGAACGAGAGTTATCCTGATAAGAAATGTGAAATTGGGGAAGAAGTACTGCGGGTGGAGCATTTGACCGGAAACGGGGACACAGATATATCCTTTAGCCTTAGGAGAGGGGAAATTCTGGGGTTTGCCGGTCTGGTAGGTGCAGGGCGGACGGAGCTTATGAGAGTCATCTACGGGGCAAATCCGAAAGAGGAGGGCCGTATCATTGTCAATGGAAAGGAAGAAAAGATAAAATCCTGCCAGGATGCGATACGGTGTGGAATCGGTTATATCCCAGAGGACCGGAAGAATCACGGCGTATTTTTAAGAATGTCAATCAAATGGAATACGGTGGCCAACAATTTAAAGGGGTATTCCAATGGCCTTTTTATAGATAAGAAGCGTGAGGCTAAGGCAGCGGAGGAATATCAGGATAAATTCAAGATCAAGACTCCAAATCTGGATCAGCTGGTCGGCAACTTATCGGGAGGAAACCAGCAGAAGGTGGTTATTGCGAAGACACTGGCAGGGGGCAGTAAGATTATTATTTTCGATGAACCGACGAGGGGAATCGACGTGGGAGCCAAGCATGAGATTTACAAGCTGATGAACGAGCTGGCGGAAGCCGGACACTCTATCATTATGGTATCTTCCGATATGCCGGAGCTTCTCGGTATGTCCGACCGGATCGTGGTCATCTACGAGGGCCGTAAGACGGGTGAATTGCCGAAAGAGAAATTTGACCAGAATTATATATTGGATTTAGCTTCAGGAGGAGAAGAAAATGGAAAAAACTAAGACAAGCTGGATAGATTTATATAAGAAATACGGCATCTATATCTTTTTGGTGGTGGTATGCGCCTTCTTTTCTGTGGCAGCTCCCAATTTTCTGTCAGCGTCCAATTTAATTAATATTCTGCGTCAGGTATCCATGTTTGGAATCGTGGTAATTGGCGTCACCATGGTTATGATCGGCGGTGGAATGGATTTATCGGTTGGCGGACAGATGGCAGTCGTGGGGATGGTAGTAGGGTTTCTGTTGGTTAAATTAAAACTGCCGATTCCGGTGACAGCGCTGATCGGGATACTGACTGGAATTGCGTTTGGTACGGTTAATGGAATTGTAGCCATTAAGTTAAAAATTATGCCAATTATTGTTACGCTTTCCACGATGCTGATTCTGCAGGGGGTTGCCTATCTGATCACGGGCGGCTATCCGATTACCGGTATGCCGAAGCCGTTTTTGATGCTGGGCCAGGGATATATAGGGCCGATTCCAATTCCTGTTATCATATTTGTGCTGTTTATTCTTTTTGGCTGGATTGTGATGAATAAGACGTATCTGGGCCGTATGATCTACGCACTGGGAGGGAATAAAGAGGCGGCCAGACTGGCGGGGATTAATGTGGATAAGCTGACTATTATGGTATATGCGTTTGCAGGATTTGCGGCAAGTATTGCGGCACTTATTATGGTAGCCAGAACCAATGCTTCACAGCCCGGAGCCGGAAGCTCCTATCCATTTGACTGTATGACCGCAGCCTGTCTGGGCGGAATCAGTATTGCAGGCGGCGAGGGTAAAATATCAGGAGCGGTCATTGGTGTTATTATTATCGGTGTGCTGGATAACGGGCTGGTACTGATGGGTGTTAATTCTAATTTCCAGAGTGTGGTAAAGGGAATTATACTTCTGCTGGCAGTGGCGATTGACTGTTATGAGGCAAAGAGTAAGAAAAAGGCGTGAGAGAAGGGTGTGAAGGAAAGGGGTGGTTTTATATGTTAAGCAGAAAGCTTCCATTTTATGAGATAGAGGATGGGATTTACGAGATCGACGAGTTTGACTGTGTGAGTGTATTTGTTATTGTGGGGGAAAAGAGGGCTCTCGTTGTGGATACAGGGACTGGAATTGGGGACCTGAAGTGGATAATTGAAGAGAAAATCACGGATAAACCGTATGATGTGGTACTGACTCACAATCATGGGGATCATACAGGCGGAGCCGGATTCTTTGATGAGGTGTGGATTCATGTAGCCGATATGGACTGGAGCGGCCAGGCGGCGCCGAGTGTGGAGTTTCGAAAGGATTATGCGGGAACGATCAGGCGGAGAGAGAATAAGAATTACGATTATGATGTGGAGACGGATATCCGGCCGTGGGAGAAGATGCCAAAGCTAAATGAAATGACTGATGGCCAGGTGTTTGATCTCGGCGGACGCAGGGTGACTGCTTATCACTGCCCAGGCCATACGGCAGGAGAGATGGTTTTTATTGATGACCTGACGAAGACGCTGTTGCTGGGGGATGCGTGCAACTGTAATCTTCTTATGGGCCGTGGATTTGGACAAGATCCACGAGATGAGATCCGAACAGCCAAGGCAGGACTTGAGCGCCTGATCTCCATGAAGGGGAAGTATGAGCATTTCTACAATGCCCACCATGATTTCAGAGGCTTTGGACAGACTTTGTACGCGGATGCGCTGGAGGACGCTGTAAATTGTTTTGAGGGTATACTGGATGGAACCGCGAAATTTGTGGAAGTGCCGGACAGTCTGTTTCTGGATAATCCGCCAAAGGTGGCGGCGGAGTATGGGAAGGTACAGGTTTCTTATATGGATGGGAGGATTGATGAGGTTTAGGTTCGAACAAATCTGCTAATTTGTTTGTGTTTAATTGAAGGAAGGCATACAAGACATTCTGATTCTTTCGGTGTATGAAAGATAGGGGTGTCTTTTTTCTGTCTGAATGGATTTGGTAACTTGGATGCAGCGGTATGAAGCGGGCAATATAGGAGCGAGAACTGTGAAATTGACCGTTGGAGGCAAGTGTGATACGATTGGATTAATAAAAATTTATTTACGGCTGAGGAGTTTGGAAAAGTGGTTTTGACATAGGATTGATGCAGATTGGAAGGAATCACATAAGGATGACTGGTGAGTACAAATGGGAAGAATATAAAGCAGAGATGGGAGGGAAAAACGGGGATGATATATGTAACTGGAGACTGTCATGGTGATTACCGCCGTTTTCGTGCGGATATCTTTCCTGAGCAGAAGGCAATGACGAAAGATGATTTTGTGATTATCTGCGTTGATTTTGGATTCTGGGATGAATCGGGGGAACAGAAATACTGGAGAAAGTGGCTGTCTCACAAATCGTTTACAACCCTGTGGGTGGATGGGAACCATGAAAATTATGATCTTTTAGAGACTTATCCGGTGGAACAGTGGAAGGGTGGAAACGTGCAGTTTATTGCACCTGATATCATACATCTGATGCGGGGGCAAATATTTGAAATTGAAGGGCTGCGTTTCTTTACATTCGGAGGCGCCAGGAGCCATGATATCTCTGGCGGCATTTTAGAACTCAATGATCCGGAGTTTAAACGGAAGAAAAAGGAACTGGATCACGGCTGGGAACCGTATCGCATTAACCACCTGTCCTGGTGGAAGGAGGAGATGCCGGATAAAAATGAATTCGAGGAAGGAGTTCAAAGTATGAATCGGTGCGGCTGGAACGTGGATATTATTGTAAGTCATTGCTGTGCATCCTCGATTCAACGGGAGGTCTGTGGTGACAGATGTGAGAAGGATGAACTGACAGAGTATTTTGAGATGATAATGGGGCGGTGTAAGTTTGGAAAATGGTTTTTTGGACATTATCATGAGAATCGGAATGTGGGGAAGAGGTTTGCAGTGTTGTATGAGCAGATTGTGAGGGTTGTGTGAGGTGATAAGTGGATTATACAGATAAAGCGATTTGTTTAATCATGGTAGAACAGGAGGAAAAATTTCAGAAGAGGAAATAGAAAATCTGTAAAAGTGGCTCCTGAGGTGCTTTTATTGGAGGAATGAAGATAAGCTGATACTGAAGACCAAGAAGTTAGAGCGTGCTTGATGTTTAGAGATCATGTAGTAGATAGAGGCATTGATGAAGAGCATGCAGGAATGAAAATAGATAAGTTGTAAAAATAAAGATTAATAAATTATAATAAAAAATGTAAAGGGGTATAGAATATGCAGACATTATGGGATGAGTGTAAGAACTGTTTTAATGAAGGGTCGGATTTATGGAATTACTATAACATTAGTTTTGGAAATCCATTTGGTAATAATCAGGCATCTATTAATTTTATTAAGGATTTTTTTAAGGCAGGAGGTAAAGAAATAGCAATTGAAATGGATTGGATGGATACAGAGGTTAAAAGACGAAGCACTCATTCAATCTATGTGTATTTTTTAGGATTATTATTATATAGAGCAATTGGAGAGAAGCTTGAAATAAAGTCTGAGTATGGAGCAAATTACGATTTTTCTTATTTGTGGTATATTGTTTGTTTAGCCCATGACTATGGTTATGAATATGAAGTTAAACAAATTAGTGAGATAGAACTTGATAGCTGGTGCAGGTATTACTTAAACTACTTGGAAAATAATATTAAGTCTGCTAATTGCGAACTTAAAAGATTTGGATTGTTTAGACCTAACAGAGATCTTTTTTATAAATTTATGGGGTTTGATATTACAGGATATGATACATGTGAGACAACTCGAATGTTAATGATGAATGGTGGAAATCAGTATACAAGAAAACAATTAGGGCTTAGTGAATATATAGAATATACAAATGGGTTAAAGGTTAGATCTAGTATCTATACAAAAGAAATAAAAAATCAATATTTTCAATACAGATTATATCGTTTTAACTGTATTGATCATGGCATAATCGGAGCAGATAAACTGTATAATGGATTGGTTAAAAATTACTGCAGTAAGTTTAAACAATGTCAGGAACCTGTTGATTTTAATAATTTTGTATTTAATAATTTGCATTTTTGCGTAGAACAGTTTAAAATTTTTCGTTATATAAGTGACTGTATTGCTTCTCATAATATATGGTATGCTTCGGATATATCAAGTAAAAGGTTTTATATTAATTTTGGATTAAATTCTCTTTTATATAAAAAAAATAGAAAAATATCATATGAAAAAAATCCTCTGTTTTTTTTATTATGCCTGGCAGACTCGTTAGAGCCTGTAAAGCGTGGAAATGAATCAGATGCTCAACAGATTCTTGAACAAATTAAAATAGATTACTGCCAAATTAGTAAGATTGTAAAAATAATAATAAGAAGTAATTGGTCCAATAGTGAATGCGGAAAGCAATATATCAGAAATGTAAAAGGTCTGACAACTTGGCTGGATATTAAAATAGAGTGTATAAATTGGGAGACAGGAGCTGTGATTTAAAAAAATGAAAAATATAATTAAATTATAAGATTTATAAGGTGAGTTTTTATAACAATACATACTATATAATTAATATTTGGTATTTAAAATTAATGCAAGAAAGTGGTATAATAAAAATAGTAATGATCTCAGTATATTTTAGTTATCAATTAAACCAGAAATGCGCATGAATACAGGATTTTCTGGAATATAGACATACGAACAAGATAGTAAAATGGTGCCCAATTGGTGCCCAAATAAAATAACAGCTTGCGAGAAGTTTTGAAACGATATCTCTACATTTGACAGAATCGTATTGAAATCGTAGAATGAAACAAGTGGTAAGGCGTTCATGCGCCTTTGGCAAATAAGGCGTAATAAATAGCATGGATTATAAGGAGGTGCTAGATGATGCGGGAATATTTCCTTAGAACACAACGGGTTGGTTTTTCAGTGTGGAATAAAAACGATATAGAATTGGCAAATCAGTTATGGGGTGAAGCGGACGTTACACGTTTTATCTGCGCCACAGGGAAGTTTACTAAACAGGACGTAATAAAGCGTTTGGAGATAGAAATTCAGAATGAAAAACTATATCATATACAATACTGGCCTATATTTGAACTCGCTACAAATGAGTTAATTGGCTGTTGCGGTATGCGGCCTTTTAAAACCGAAATACATACTTATGAAATTGGATTTCATCTGTGCAAACAATTTTGGGGAAAGGGGTATGCGTCCGAAGCCGCCAACACGGTAATCAATGATAGCTTTGAGATTCTAAATGCGACCAAGCTATTTGCAGGACATCACCCACAAAATACAGCGTCAAAAAAACTTTTAGAGAAGCTGGGATTTCGATTTATTGGTGCGAATTTTTATGAACCAACAGGGCTATACCATCCGTCTTACGAGTTAAATTCAGGAGAATATAAGCGTTTCACTTAGAATGCCTTATTGGTATAATACGCACGTTGCATTTTGCCGTTTTCAATAGTGGCAAGCAGGGTATGAGTGTACACACTCATACGATTTTCCCAATTTGTGTACCACTCAAATTGAGAAAATCTGCTTGTTGGTGGTCGGGCCCCCAATCCCCTGTGAACGCCCTTGACAGGGCGGCTACGCTCCTTACGGAGCTATGAATATAGGGCGACCCTATTGTGAACCTTGATGCCGATATTTAGACTGCCCAAAATGGAATGTGTATCCCTGTTCCAGCGGTCAGAAGATGACCGATAAGGCAACTGTATCTGTACCCTTAAAAAAGAATTTCTATTGTTCCGCATATGTGCCCTTTTACCAACTGGAAAGAAAGGCTTGTGGTGCCCAAATGGTGCTCAACTGTACAAAACCACCTGTTGAAAAGTAGTGCTATGAAAAACCGACATATGAGGAAATCCCCATTTTATACGGCTTTCGAGGTTATGCTTTGAGAAGTTATGCCAACTTATGCGGCATTATTTTGGTTTTGGGTAATAAAAAAACTATAATTTCATTTCTGTCAATTAGTAAAAGTTTGGTGAGGTTGAAGATGAAAATTTTGTATAGTAATATACTGCCTTTGGGATTAAAAAGAGGCCAAGAAACAATTGAAGAATGCATAAAGAGACAAATAGAAAATGCAGATAAAATAGAAATAGCAGTTGGTTATGTATCAAAGGCCTCTTTAGAGGAATTAGATAGTTTAGTTGATATGCATCAAATATCAAATATCTGTTTAAATATTGGCATGTATTATGTTGAGGGTATGCCGGAGGGTACATATCATACTGCAATAAAATGTGATAATAGATGGAAAGAAAAGAATATTGGCGAAGTACGCATGATCAATACGTTTAAGTATCATGGGAAAATCTTCTGCTTTTTCAAGAATAACGAAGTATTTTCTGCTGTTATAGGTTCTGCCAATTTAGGTGTTTTAAAATTGGAGGCCAATAATAGAAGGCAGTATGAATCATCTATTATAACTGAAGATGCAGAAGAGTGCAGAGAGCTTGCATTATTACTTGAAAGGTTAAAATCTCCTGTTTGTTCTGCAAACATTCAAGAAATAGATGTCCCAATAATTAGAGAAGAAAATACCTCTTTGAATAGCATTGAATCTGTAGAGCAAATACCACAAAAGGAAATAGATTTGTATAAAATACATAAAACTAATATTTCGTTTACGCTGCCTCTTAAAGTTCCAGCCAGTGCAGAGCGGCATATGGATGATGGTAAACATTACACTAAGTCGAATCTTAATGTTTGCTATGCGGCTCCAAGAAATTTGCGTAAATCGAGAGATTGGTTTGAAACACAATTAACTGTGAGCAAAGAGATTACAAGAATGGAAGGATATCCAGAAAAGAATACTCCTTTTTTTGTGATAACTGATGATGGTTATTGGTTTAAAGTTCATACCACAAGTGATGGTAATAAACAGTTCAGTGCAGTAGGAAATGAGCTTATAATGGGGAGATGGATTAAAGGGCGTCTTGCAGCTGCGGGATTGGTTACTCCAGTAAATAATACAGGAATAGATACAGAAAGAACAGGTATGATAACAAAGGAAATGTTAGCGGCGTATGGCTGCGATAAATTAGTCTTAACTAAGACTACGCAGAAAGCAGCTGACGAGTATGGAAATGAATTAGATGTATGGTTTTTTTCATTTGAAGCATCTGAATAAAGGAGCTGAATATGAATTATCTTAAAAAATATTTAAAAACCATTTCCGATAGAGGGAATATTAAACTTTCAGAATCTATTTTAAAAACTTCAGACGATATAGGAGAAAAATATATTCGTAGTTTTCCATATACCGGTCATGAAATAGGGCTGTTATTTGGAAATGTACAGTCAGGAAAGACTGGACAAATGTTTGGAATTATATGTAAAGCAGCGGATCTTGGTTTTCCTGTTTTTGTACTTCTAACAACTGATAATATTGTTCTGCAGCAGCAGACATTAGAGCGGGTAAAGGAAGATTTAGATGGATTTTGTATTTGCGGAGAAAATGACGGCGGATTATTTCTTGCTAACAATTTACTGCAGCCAGTAATCATTGTACTGAAAAAAAACGTTCGTATTCTAAAACTTTGGTCTAATATTTTAAATTCCACTGGTTTTATGAGGGGGAATCCTTTATTTATTATTGATGATGAAGCAGATGCAGCATCTCTTAATAATTTAATTAATCGAGACAAGAAATCTTCTGTTAATCGTTATCTAGAATCAATAAAAGATGGAGCTTCCAGCAGTCTGTATCTGCAGGTTACTGGTACTCCACAGGCAATATTACTTCAAACATTAGCCTCTGGCTGGCGTCCATTTTTTACTTATTATTTTGAACCAGGAAATGAATATTTAGGCGGAAACTATTTCTTTCCTCCTAATCGTAAGTCTGATGCAGTTATATACTTAGAAGATATAAATAATCCAACTAGAGCTGTAATAATTCGTCATCTTGTAGTATCAGGTCAAATTATTAAGACGGGAGGAAAAGTATCAAATTGTCTTTTCCATCCGAGTGTCAGACAGAATATTCATAATCGATATGCTGAAGAAGTTAATAAAGAACTTAAATGGTGTTTAAAGTTTATAGATACTGATTTTAAAGAAGAATTTAAAAAAGAATATGGATTTATAACTCCTCAAAAGACAAAAAAAGTGCCTTTTGAGGAGTTATATGAAACGGTTGTCAATTTGCTTCAAAAGGATCAGGTCAAAGTTTTAATTATGAACGGGAAAAGTGAAGTTTCCAGTTCTGACTATGCAGAAGGAGTTAACATAATTATTGGAGGAAACACTCTTGGAAGAGGTGTCACTTTTCCAAGCCTGCATACAATTTATTATACTAGAACAAGTAAGAAGCCTCAGGCGGATACTATGTGGCAGCATAGCCGTATGTTTGGATATGACAGAGATCCCGGTATGATGAAGATTTTTATTGATGAATGTCTTTATAAATTATTTTCAGATATTAATGCTACTAATAATTCTATTATATCGCAGATAGAAAATGGAAGCGAACGAATTAATATCTATTATCCTAAAGGGATAAGCCCAACTAGGATATCTGTATTAGATAAAGATAAAGTAAATCTTATAACAGGAGGCAGAAATTACTATCCATTTAATCCAGATAATAACACAATTGAAAAATTAGATCAATTATTGGAACCTTTCGATCATAATGAATCATTTTATCAAGTAAATATACGATTAATGCTTGAAATTTTTAAACATATAAAATCGGATAAAGATTTTAAAATTTCAGCTTTTAATGGTGCTTTATTAGCAATACTGGCAAATAACCCTACTGCGCAGGGCATATTAATTGTTCGAAGAAATAGAGATATTGCAAAAGGTACCGGAGCAATGCTGTCACCAAATGACTGGTCTTTAGGTGCTTCACAATCAGATAAGACTGTGTTGACAATGTATAAAGTAACAGGAAATAAAGGGTGGTTCGGAAAAAAGCTTTGGATTCCTAATATAAAACTACCGGAATCGATGGTTTATTATGATGTTGAGGAAGAGTTAGTATAGTATTTTATCATTTGCTGCGTCAGGCATTTGGAGGATAAATATGTCAGATAATCATACAAAAGAAATACGAAGTAAGAATATGTCTCATATTAGAAGTACAAATTCAAAACCAGAAGAAATTGTTAGAAAATACCTGTTTTCTAAAGGACTGCGTTATCGTAAAAATGTTAGAAATTTACCGGGGTGTCCAGATATTGTACTTTCTAAATACAGAGTGATAATTTTTGTTAACGGTTGTTTTTGGCATCATCACAATTGTCCGCGATTTGTATGGCCCTCTTCAAATGTAGAATATTGGAAAAATAAAATAGATCATAACGTTGAACGAGATAAAAAAAATAAAGAACTTTTACTGGCACAGGGATGGAGGGTTATTACAATTTGGGAATGTGAATTAAAGAAAAAAGTAAGAGAGCAGTGCCTGGAGAAACTTTATCAAGAAATTGTTGAACTAAATTGATAGAAAAAGCAAAGCACATATAACTTGTACTTTGCTTATGAATTATTCGTTTATATTGGCATCAATAGATTCGTAGGGGATACCAGCAAAGCTGTTTAATACTGCTTCAAATATAATTTTTGCGCCTTGACAGGGAACCGCCATACCTATTTGTTTGCGGACGCTTTCTTTATTACCAATAAATTTATAAGTGTCAGGAAAAGTCTGCAGTCGTGCGCGTTCACGATTTGTTAATGCTCTGGGTTCTGACCAGTGATATATGTGAGTGCCGCCGCCGCCGCTTCCGGTAACAGTATAGGCAGGTTTTTTTGGATCCAGTCGTTTATAAATTTGACTAATTTTAGCTCCTGATACATGTAATTGAAGTTCCTCAGGTATATTGGCAGTAAATGCATTTTCACCAGGTTTTATGCATTTAAGACGTTCGATAACAGTTTTAGACTGTTTGGTTGGCTCATTATTCATAGCGTCAACAGGAATGGGGATTTTTTCAAGTGCAGTTTTACAAGTATTGTCTACATCTTCATATGGCTTGGGAGATGGTACACGGAATGTAATGTTGAGATCATTTCGAATTCCAATAATAATAATACGATGGCGCGCTTGAGGAATGCCGTATTGCTCAAACTTATATAAGTGAGGTGTTAAGGTGTAACCAGCATCACCCATCTCTTTAAGAATTTTTGTAAACGCTTTGCCAGAATTGGCATTACGCAGACCACCTACATTTTCTGCTAAAAACCACATGGGAGTGTACTGCTTAAGAACTTTAATACCATATGAATAAAGCGGGCCATATGTTCCGTTCATGCCTTTTTGCTCACCTACTACGCTATAATCGTTGCAGGGAAAACCAAATGCCAGCGCATCGATAGGAGCAAGTCCAGTTAGATTAAACGTTCGAATATCTGCATGATATACAGTAGATGGCTGATTTGGACATATATTATATCGATATGTTTCACACGTGTTTTCATCATAATCATTAGACCATTGATGAACGATTTTAAAATTGGGATCTGCAATCCCTGCATTAATAGCGCCCCAGGCAAGTCCACCAGGTCCACAAAATAATTCGCCTAGTCTAAAAATCATATTATGTTTCACCTCGTTTTTTTATAAACAGATTAATGGTATTCTGAATACAATCCTTTTCTTCAGGATTTAATTTGTCTGCGTTTTTAAATATATATTGATGATTAGAAAGATCTTTGTCATCTAAAAAGTTGCACATCTTATATAGTGAGATCAAATCTACATTGTATAAGATAGAAAGCTGCTTTAATATTTCGGGGCTTGGTGTTTGCCCATGTTCTATTCTGCTCAATATTGAGTTAGTTATATTTGTAGCTTTTTGAACGTCAGACTGGCTTAAGTTAGAGCATTTACGTAAATTTTTTAAATATATTCCTATATTATTCATATCATCACCTTGATAAAGGATATCATATTTGCTGCGATAATGCAATAGAAATATAAAAAATACTTTATTAACGCAGCAAATATCAAAATCAAATAGAATAATAGAACGTATGTTTGCTGTATTATAACAAACATTTCTGTTTTAGTCAATATAAAATAAATTTTTATTAAAGAATAAAGAGGCAGAGTCATTCTATAGAGAGTAACTCGCTTCTATTATAGGGAGGTACATAACATTGATAATAGGGGTCTATTATATTCAGTTAAAAGATGCGCACATTAATTGGGGTAAACATAGGAAAACCAATACAAGAAAATTACGTGATGAAGAAGCTTATATTGCGATACCAGCAGAATATGCTTACGCATATAATTTAAAAAAGGGGGATATTTATTTATGCGTACTTGAAAATGGAAAATCTATTGAATTAAAAGCATCTGGTTCACAAAGTAGGAAGGAATACGCTAAACAATTTGAAGGTAATGGAAATCTAAAAATTATATATGATTGGTATAAATCTAAAAATGCAGTTGAAGGGGATTATGTGGTAGTAACCATATATGATAATAAAACTATTGATTTAGAATTTATTTCTGCTACCGATCATATGCAGCTATTAAACTTAAATATATTTGGAAAAAAGGGAAAAATATCTAAGCTAGATGAACGCGTAGATGTAGGATTTCGTTTAATAAGCCTTAAGTTAAAAAATAGAGAATCAGAATATTATAATATTAGATTTTTTCCAGATGATTTAAAGAGCAAAAGTGAAAGGCCTATTACCACATTAATTATTGGTGCCAATGGAGCTGGAAAAAGTTTTATTTTAATGATACTTTCAGATATCTTTAATGCAGTTCAAAATGCTAATTCAGTATCACAGCTGAAATACACTTATTATGGGTTAAAATATATATTAAATGGTGATTTAATTGAAATAGAAATAATTAATCGAGCTGTAATTATACATAAAAATGATGTATTGTTGGATAAGGGAAATTATGCTTTACCTAAGAAAGTACTTGCGGTTGCGTTTATGCTTAATGATAAGTTCCATTTTAAACAAAATACTGCTTTAAATGAAAATAACATTTATGAATATTTAGGAGTAAGAGTAACGTCAAATGCTTCATGGACAAGCAGCATAGGTAATAAAATTGCTGAATGTTTAGTTAATCTTGCATCAAATGAAAGACTGCAGGACTTTATAGAACGCTTATCGAAATATCTTGAATTAGATTCTAAAATATCAATAGGATGTGAAATTTCTGAGGGAGATTTTAGGTGTGATGATTTAAAAACATTTTTAATAAAATGCGGACAAAAAATAACAGATCAAGAGGAATTTAGACGTGATGCTGTAAAAAGGATTTCAGAAGAAGATTACGAAATATTAGCAGAATATGTATCAGAGATTAGAAAGAATAATCTGTATATACAAGAAGGAAACAAAATTCAATTTGGTATAGTTTTTAGTACAGATAATACCCGAGATGAGATACTAAAAGTTAAAAATGACTATAAATTAATTAGAGATTTGTGCAATCTTAAGATAATTAAAAATTTGAGTTTGTATTTATATAAAAAGGGTGAAAAATATTCTTTTGATGATGCGAGTTCTGGAGAAAAGCATATTTTGTATTCGTTTGCAAATATTTTTAATACTATAGAAAAAAATTCACTGGTTCTTATCGACGAACCTGAGATTAGTCTGCATCCAAATTGGCAGATTAAATATATTAGCTTTTTGAAAGATGTGTTTAAGGACTATAGTTCATGCCATTTTGTAATTGCCACTCATTCTCATTACTTAGTGTCTGATTTGGATCCAGAAAGTTCATCTTTGATTACTATGGAGAATGGTCAGAATAATGAGAAAATAGTGAACACAATTAATTATAGTACTTATGCCTGGTCGGCTGAAAACATATTATATAATCTCTTTGGTGTTAGAATGACAAGAAACTATTATTTTGATAGTGATGTAAGACAGTTGCTCTATTTGATTAGTCATCAAAAAAAGGAAGAGCTGTTTAACATTAAAAAATTGTACTGTAAACTTAGAAAATATGTTTTGGATGAAAACGATCCTTTAAAATACGTTTTAGATGAAGCAAAGGAGTATATTAATAATGTTGAATGTAGCGAATCCAGTTAAATATTCCAAAGGCCAAAAACAATATATTAAAAAATTAGGTACCCCTCGATATGAGGATTGGTCAGTAAATAATAAAATTAATAACAAAATAAAAAAAGCAATTAGGTATCAATTGTTGATACAACAAAATAATCGCTGTGCTTATTGTGGGTTGAAATTATTTGAAACATCCAGACCTGAGATAGAGCATATTGCGCCAAGAAGAATTCATCCGGAATTCGAATACATAAATAAAAATTTGGTCATAGCCTGTCAGTATTGCAATAGTTCTTCAAAAAAAGGATGTAATGATACAATTGCAGTTAAGACGGATTATTATAATACCTGTCAGTTTAACATAGTACACCCATATTATGATGATACGGCTGAGTACTTTGATGAAGAAACATTTATAATTAAAATAAAATCTGGTCTTCCTGAAAATATGAGAAAAAAGGCGGAAAAGACTTTCGAAATTTTTAAAATAAATAATCCTCTGCAAGTAGAAGCAAGAGCAAAGCAGGTGATTTATGACTATTGCAAACAGAATTATTCACTTAGTGAATTATCTGAAAAATTATTGAATAAAATCAGTACTTATAAATAGATATTTTATAGCCGATCAGTGTTTGTGATATTATAAGGGATTCTAATAGTAACTGTTCATTTATATGTATCTTGTATAATATGTAGTCACGAGGCCGTTAATGATTTTATATATTTACGGCCTCCGTTTTACTGCTGAAATTGTAATAGCTCCTTTATAGTTTACAAATGCAATCATATCTAAATTTCTAAAAAAATTTTATAAGCTCTTATTTTTGTTATAGCTAATCAATCCTACACCAAATACAACTCAATCCCCACCCCCCGAATATACTCCTGCCATTCCTCCCCCAGATAATGATCCGTCACAATAATATCAATACATTCCAGCGAGGCAAAATACGCTGGCCGGATCTGGTCAAATTTGCTGGAATCGGCCAGCAGGATCTTGGTGACAGAGGATTTAATAACTGCCTGCATTGTAGATATCTCATAGTTATGCATACATGTAATACCGAGTTCCCGGTGAATGCCTGCGGCGGAGAGGAATACCTTATTGGCGCGGATCTGATTGATCAGCTCGATTCCCTGCTGGGATTCGAACATCTGGGCGTTGGGGTGGTAGAAGCCGCCGGGAAAGATCAGGCTGATGTCTTCTTTGGTGATCAGCTCGTTTAAGATATTCATGCTGTAGCACAGGGCTGTCATGGGCATGCCGCCCGGAATGTAATGGGCCAGATGCTCGGTGGTGGAGCCGCTGTCTATGATGACAGTGTCATTGGGTTCTACCAGAGTCGCCGCAAATTTGCCAATCAGCTCTTTTTGCAGGTTGCGTTTTTCTTTTTCTGATTCCAGAGAATAGGAAGGGGAAGCCTCCGACAGACTGCTCTGGGGATTAAACATGATTTTTCCGTTCTCAAAATTAATTGTATGGTCTGCTGTCAGTTCTTTGATATCCCGGCGAACAGTCATTTCGGATACATTTAGATGATTCGCCATCTCCTTTACGGTGATGCTGTTTCTTATCTTTAAAAAGTGTATGAAATTATTTAAACGGGTCTCTTTTTTATTCATGATTGACCTCCCTTATTTTGCCGATTCTAATTTTTACCAATTCTAATCTTTACAAATTCTAATCTTTACCAATTCAAACCTTGCCAATTCCAACTTCAACGACTCTAACTTCGCCAAATTTAATATTTTTAACTCTAACATTTCTTAACTCGATATTAACATTTTTGTATCGAAATGTAAACGAATTCCCTACAAAACCCTATTTATCCTACCAAAAACGTCAAAATTAACAATTATACAGTAACAAAATGTGAGTATTCACAAACATTTTTTCGAATATTGACTTTAAATGTAAAAAAAGTTATCATAAAACTAACCAAAAGGCAGAAAATGTTAAAAAATAATAACATTATTAGGGAGGACGACGTGGAGGAGCTTTTAAAATTACAAAATATAACCAAAAAGTTCGGAAATGTAGTCGCAAATGATCATATCAACTTAAGCGTGGGCAAGGGTGAGATCCGGGCTCTGCTGGGGGAGAACGGAGCCGGCAAATCGACTCTGATGAATATCATTTACGGCCTGTATCAGCCCACTTCAGGGGAAATCTTCTTCGACGGCAGGCAGGTGGAAATCCATTCTCCGAAGGAAGCGATTCATCTCGGCATCGGCATGGTTCACCAGCATTTTATGCTGATACCGGAGCTGAGCGTTGTGGAGAATCTGGTTCTGGGGAGACGTTCACGGCGAGAGCCGTTTCTCGATCTGGAAGAAGCGTCGGAGGAAATCCGCAGATTATCCGAAACGTACGGACTGAATGTGGATCCAAAGGCAAAGGTGTGCGACCTTCCGGTTGGAAGCCAGCAGAGGGTGGAGATCATCAAGGCACTGTACCGCGGGGCCAATGTCCTGATTCTGGATGAACCGACCGCCGTACTTGCCCCGCAGGAAGCAGAGCATCTGGGGACTGTCATCAGGACACTGGCGGAACAGGGAAAAACGGTTATTTTTATCACGCATAAGCTGATGGAGGCCAGGGATCTGGCCCACAATATCACGATTTTAAGAAACGGAAAGACAATTGTGACTGTACCGGCCAGGGATAAGAGCAATGAGGAGCTGGCACAGCTCATGGTGGGGCATCCGATTGCCGTCGACCTCCCGAGAAAGAAATACGCACCCGGAAGAGAAGCATTGAAGATCAGCGGCCTTTCCATGACGGCAAAGGATGGAAAACGTCTTTTGGACAAGATTAACCTGACTGTACACGAAGGAGAAATCGTTGCAGTTGCCGGGGTGGATGGGAACGGTCAGTCTGAGGTAGTCGAAGCGGTGACCGGACTTCGTAAAATTACGGAGGGGAAGGTGGAGTTCTTTAACCGGGATATGAGCCGGACTTCCGTCCGGGATCGAATCCGTGAGGGCATGGGCCATATTCCCCAGGACCGCCACAAGGAGGGAATGGCGCTGGATATGAGCCTTTCTGACAACATGATTCTGGAGACCCATGGAGATAAGAAGTTCAGCAGGTGCGGATGGATCGATTACGATAAGGTCAATCAATATACCGGGGAAATGATTGAAAAATACAATGTGAAGGCCACCGGCTATGCCGCGCCGGCGGGGAGTCTCTCCGGCGGCAACCAGCAGAAGGTGGTGCTGGCCAGAGAGGTATCGAGAGAGCCGAAGATCCTGATTGCCGCACAGCCTACCAGAGGCCTTGACATTTCGGCAGTCGAATTTGTTCACAGGAAGCTGCTGGAATCGAGGGATTCCGGTGTTGCCATCCTGATGATTTCCACGGAACTGGAGGAATGTCTTTCACTCAGCGACAGGCTGGCAGTCATGCATCAGGGCAGAATCATGGGAGTGATGAATCGTGAGGAATACGATGTGGAGAAAATTGGCCTGATGATTGCCGGTGTACATGATGGAGAACGGAAAAATGAAGATAAAACAGAACGATAAGAGAAAAATTTTGGCGCAGTTACTGAAACCGGTGGCAGCGATTGCGGCGGCACTGCTGGTTGGTGCAGTTTTGATTCTGTATGCAGGGGCAAATCCTGTCATGGCATATAAATCGCTTCTGACCGGGGCATTTGGAAGCTTTTATAATTTTACGGAGGTGCTGGTGAAAGCGTCTCCATTGTGGCTGGCAGGTCTTGGTGTGGCGCTGTCGTTTAAAGCGGGGATTTTTAATGTGGGTGCGGAAGGACAGATCATGATGGGGGCACTGGCCACCGCGTGGATCGGCGTCGTGCTGGGGAATCTTCCTATGATCATTCTGCTTCCTGTTACCATGCTTGCCTCGGTTTTAGCAGGCGGTATCTGGGCCAGCATCCCGGGCATGATGAAGGCGAAGCTGGGAGTCGACGAAATCATTACCACAATTATGTTTAATTACATAGCAACCTGGGTGGTCAGCTATTTTGTGACAGGGCCGTTAAAGGATCCGGCGGGGGTCAATCCGCAGACGGCGGAGCTGGGAGCAGGAGCGCAGCTTCCGATTCTGGTGAAGGCGACCAGGCTGCATGCGGGCCTGATCCTTACGCTCATACTGATTGTCATCATGTATTTTGTTATTCAAAAGAGTACATTTGGTTATAAGGTGAGACTGCTGGGGAGCAGCTTAACCGTGGCAAGGGCATCGGGGGTCAATGTTCCCCTGACACTGATCACTACGATGATCATCAGCGGTGGTCTGTCCGGTTTGGCCGGGATGATGGAGATATCTGGGCTGCACCACAGGCTTTTAAATTCATTTTCTCCGGGCTATGGTTTTACGGCGGTTGTTGTGGCTCTGCTCGGCAATCTGAATCCGCTGGCTGTATTCGTGTCGGGATTCTTCTTTGCAGCAATGACGGTGGGGGCTAATGAGATGCAGAGAAGCGCTGCCATTCCAACCTCTTTAATCAGTGTGATTCAGGGATTGATCGTGTTCTTCGTTCTGATCAGCGAAGTGAAACACGTTCCGATACCCCGTATTTTCACATCGAAAAAGGAAGACAGGGGGGTGACAGAATGAATATCTTAAGCATGACATTTATTGTGGGGCTCCTGACTGCCACGGTCCGCATGATGGTCCCGATTCTTCTGTCGGCGCTGGGGGAGACGTATTCGGAACGTGCGGGCATCTTAAACATCGGGCTGGAGGGGATTATGCTGATCAGCGCATTCTGTGCTTTTCTGGGCTCCTACTATTTTAACAGCGCGGCTTTGGGCGTCCTGTTTGGAGCGGCTTCCGGCCTGCTTGTCGGCCTGGTCGCGGCATTCTTGAGCGTTACCCTGCAGATTAACCAGATGATCAGCGGAATCGCCTTAAATATGGCAGCCGCGGGGCTTACCAGCTTCTTTTACCGGGTTATGTTCGGTGTGCTTCCGATTCCGCCCCAGGCAAAGAGCCTGCCGGTGCTGGAGATTCCGGTGCTGAAAAATATTCCATTTCTGGGGGAGATCCTGTTTCGGCACAATATTCTGGTATATGCGGCATTTATTCTTGTACCGGTGTCTTCTATTATACTGTATAAGACCAGCTTTGGCCTGAAGATCCGGGCGGTGGGGGAGAACCCGAAGGCAGTGGATACCGTGGGCGTCAGCGTGAACGGCGTGCGGTATTCTGCGGTGTGCATCTGTGGGCTGCTGACCGGACTGGCCGGGACGTGTCTGACCATCGGACAGCTCAATATGTTTATGGACAATATTTCCGCAGGTAGAGGTTTTATCGCTTTGGCGGCCGTTATCTTCGGTAAATGGAATCCGAAGGGAGTCCTGTTTGCTTCCGTTATCTTTGCATTTGCGGATGCTCTTCAGCTGAGGCTCCAGTCACTTGGCTTCCAGATTCCGTATCAGTTCCTGGTCATGCTTCCCTATGTGCTGACCGTGGTGGCACTGGCCGGAGTCGTGGGTAGGAGCAAAGGACCAGCCGCATTGGGAAAAGCATACAGCAAGGAAGGATGACGGAACAAGTCAATTAACAAAACCTATTAACAAAACTTATCAGAAAAAACTATCAGCGAATCGCTGAAAGTATAAATGTCTTTCTAACTACAAGGAGGAGAAGAAATGAAAAGGAAACTGAGTTTGGTAATGGCAGCGGCACTGACAGCAGCGCTCCTGGGGGGATGCGCAGGCGGAAATGCAAAACAGCCGGCAGGCGATACAACGGCGGCACAGACGGCGGCACAGACGACGGCACAGGCGGAAGCTGGCGAGAAGGAAGCGGAAAAGAAGGAAGCGGATAAGACAGAGACAGAGAACGGAGACTCCACGAAGACGGACGACGCAAAAGCTGGGGACAGCGCCAAAACCGGGGACGGACAATTCAAAGCGGCTCTCATTGTAACCGGATCGGTCAATGACGCCGGATGGAACGCGGCTGCCTATAATGGCATGAAAACAATTGAAAGTGAAATGGGAGCGGAGATTAATTTCTCAGAAAATGTGTCTCTTCCCGATGCGGAACCGGCATTGCGGGATTTTTCCAACAAGGGGTACAACCTAATCTTTGCACACAGCATGGAGTACGGTGAGTCTGTGACAAAGATTGCGGGGGATTATCCGGATACAAAATACGCGGTCTATACAGGAACTGTGGAAGCGGACAACGTGGCGTCCATCTCCTTGAATGAGCACGAGACGGGATATCTGGCCGGTATGCTGGCAGCGTCCATGTCAAAGACGGGCAAGATCGGAGTCATCATCGGTTCTGACTTACCTCCGATGATCCGAATCGCGGAGGCGTACAAACTGGGCGCGAAGGAGGTAAATCCGGATATTCAGGTGTTTGACGTATTTGCAGGCAGCTGGGATGATATAGCAAAAGGAAAAGAAGCGGCTCTGGGACAGATTGAAAACGGCGCCGACGTCATCTTCCATGTTGCGGATAAGACCGGGCTTGGAGCGATTCAGGCGGCACAGGAAAAGGGCGTGTATGCAATCGGTTCTTCCGTGGATCAGAGTGCAGTGGCACCCGGAACCGTTTTGTCCAGTGCCTTAGACCATGCGGACAAGGCCTATTTAGCGGCGGCGAAGAGCGTTTCAGATGGCACCTTTAAGGGCGGAATCATGAGAATGGGACTGAAGGAAGAGGCGATTGGCATGGCACCATACGATGCGGCCGTTCCGGAAGATGTAATTAAGAAAATTGAAGATAAGACCGCGCAGATCGTGAACGGGGAATTCGAAGTTCCGGAGATTCTGGAGAGAACGACGAAGTAAACTTTGAGTAAAGGAAACGAAGATGAACGATTATTTATTTTACGGAGCGATGACGGAACCCATCGCTCCGATGGACAAAGAGGGAAATATTGACTATAAGCTTTTGAAAGCTCAGGTGCAGTTTCAGCTGGATCATAAGATTCATGCGATTTTTGTGAGCGGGCTGACGGAATGCATGGTGACCAGTGTGGATGAGCAGATTGAAATGCTCCGTGAAACTGTGAAAACCGTGAACGGTCAGGTCCCGGTTATGGGAAATATCTGTCTGAACCGGCCGGAGGACGCTCTGACAGCCATAAAAGCATTTGAGGAGGCGGGAGCGGACGCGGTCAGCATAGCGCAGCCTCATACCTTCACGTATGAGGAAGATGCCATTTACGAGTATTATACGAATCTGATCCGCAGGACAAAACTGCCGGTTTACGTATACAACGCGCCTCAGACCAACAACATTCTTTCACCCAGGCTTGTAAAAAGGCTGGTGGAGGAAAATGAAAATGTGAGAGGCTATAAAAACAGTGTTCAGGACATTCTTCATCTGCAGAGTGTCATGGAGCTGATTCCGAAAGAACGCCATTTTGAATGCATCGCGGGCAGTGATTCGACAATTTTTGCAACACTGGCTCTGGGCGGATGCGGGATTATATCCTGGGTGTCCATCATGTTCCCGGAACTGATCGAGGAGCTGTGCGACGCGTATTTTAAAGGTGATATCGAGGGGGCAAGGGCGCTTCAGTTCCGGGTACAGAAAGTACGGACGATCTTAAAGCACGCTCCGATGGATTCCGGATACCGGTATGCCGGCGAACTGATTGGACTGCCGATGGGATATCCGAGGCAGCCGATGTCGCAGGCCACGGAGGAGCAGAAGAACTATATCAGGGAAGAACTGACAAAAATGGGCATGATTTGACAAAGGAGCGGAAATGAAGCCAAAGAAATTAATAACGCTGGGAAGCTATCATACGGATTATTTTTTGATTGGGGACAGAATTCCGGACAAGGGTGAGACGGTAACGGGAAATTACTATTTTACAGAGGGCGGCGGCAAAGGCTCCAATCACGCCTGCGCCTGCTCGATCCTTGGCGGAAATGTGGTTTTGATTCAGAAGCTGGGCAGGGATGAGGGCGGGGAAACGGCCTGCAGGGAATTCGCAGGGTACGGACTCTCCCTGGATTATGTCCGGATGGTGGACGGAGAGAAGACGGGACTGGCTCCCATCATGATCGATAAGGATGGCAATAACGCCATCATGGTCTTTCCGGGAGCTCACGGCCACTATACGAAGGAAGATATCGATATGGCCGATCAGGAGTTTGACGATGCGTTTATGGCCAGTTTTGTGTTTGAAACGAATCTGGATATGGTGGAGTATGCCATTAAAAAAGCGTATGAAAAGAATACAGCCGTATTTTTAGACCCATCGCCCGTGACGAAGTTTAATCCGGAGCTGTATCCGTATCTGACCTGGATTAAACCCAACGAGCATGAGGCTACCCTTTATACGGGAATCGAAGTGACGGATTATGAGTCCGCCATAGAAGCCGGTAAATGGTTTCTGGCACAGGGCGTCAAAAATGCCCTGATTACTTTGGGGGAGATGGGTTCGGTTCTGGTGACGCCTGACCGGATACAGACATTTCCGGCGCCGAAGGTGACGGTTGTGGACACAACAACGGCGGGGGATGTGTTCGCCGGCGCATTTATCTATGCCCTGTCGGTGGAAATGCCTCTGGACGAGGCCGTGCTGTTTGCCTCCTGCGCGGGCGCTCTGACGGCCACGAAGGCAGGGGCGGTGAAGTCGGCCCCGCATATGGATGAGGTGCAGACGCTTCTGGCGGAATTTAAAAAGACGATTTAGAACCGGGGGACAGAGATGAATCATACGATATTTGCTTTAAAAGGAACGATTGCCTATACGCCGGTACCGGACAAATTCGTATTCGCAGAGAAGAGCTTTCTGGTATGCGAAAATGAAAGGGTGAAAGGGATATGGAAGGAACTGCCGGATGAGCTGAAGGGAATAAGAGTCTGTGATTATACGGGCAAAATCATTTTCCCGGGAATGTGCGATCTGCACATGCATGCGCCTCAGTACGCGTTTCGGGGAATCGGGATGAATCTGGAAAATCCGGACTGGGATATGTGGTTCGAGAAGTACGCCTTTCCGGATGAGAAACGGTATGAGGACTGCGAATATGCAAAGAAAGCGTATGAGCGTCTGACCGATGACCTTTTAAAAACCACGACGACCCGGTGCGTTATGTTCGGGACTCTTCACCGGCAGAGCACGGAGATCCTGATGGATCTGCTGGAGGAAAAGGGAATCGCCGCTTATGTGGGCAAGGTAAATATGGACCGGAATTCGATTCCCGGCCTGCTGGAGACCACGGGGGAGAGCCTGGAAGAGACGAAACGGTGGCTGAGTGACTGTGCGGAAAAGAAGCAGTATAAGAAATGCCGTCCCATGATTACACCCCGCTATATTCCGACGTGTACGGATGAACTACTGAGCGGACTGGGAGAACTGGCTGTGGAGAAGGGGATTCCGGTTCAGTCTCACCTGTCCGAGGGGCTGGACGAGATGGAATGGGTACGTAAGCTGAAACCGGAGATATCATTTTATGGGGAGGGCTACGACACGTATCATATGTTTGGAGACGCAGTTCCGACGGTAATGGCTCACTGTGTCTATTCTTCAGAGGAGGAGATTGCTCTGATGAAGAAGCGGGAAAAGCTGATTGTCGCTCACTGCCCCCAGTCCAATATCAGCAGCTCCGGAGGGATTGCCCCTGTAAAACGCTATCTGGCGGAGGGCATCCGGGTGGGGCTTGGAAGCGATATGGCGGGCAGTAATACACTTTCTCTGCTGCGTGCGATTACCGATGCCATTCACGTGTCGAAGGCACGGTGGGCATTTACGGAGCGGGGAAACGATCCTCATGCAAAGAAGAATGTCCTGTCACTGGCTGAAGCATTTTTCCTGGCCACCCATGGGGGAGAGGGCCTGTGGGACAGAGTAGGAAGCTTCGAAGAAGGATACTGCTTTGATGCTGTGGTCATGGATGATTCCAGGATCCGTGACTACTGTGAGAGAAGCAGCTATGAGAGGACCGAGCGGTTGATCCTGATGTCGGATGACAGGGATATAGAGGCGAAGTTTATCGACGGACGAATGGTATATCAGCGGGCTGAAAAGGAGAGGACTGAAACGTGAAAACGGTGGTAATTGAGGATATCAGGGCGGATAATGATTATGGTCTGATTGTGCAGATGCCGGAAGAGGGAAGCGTATATCAGGAAGACTATTTTTACTGGAAGGGAAGTTCGATTCCGGCCTGCTTTCAGACGAACCGGATTACGACCGGGACAATGAAGACGTGGCACCGGGATCCGGTGTTTCAGAAGCTGGAATACCATGATGACTATGAAAAATTCGTATTTCTCTCCGGGAACGCCCTGTTTCCTGTGGCAGATACGAGGGATGGCGCTGTCTGTGCCGGGAGTTTCCGGGTACTTAGGGTAACTCCCGGTACAGAGGTGCTTGTGCCGCCTGGAAAAGCACATTTTATGCCGGTCGCTGAGGGGGATGAGCCGGTCTGTATTACAGTAGTATGCCCGGAAATGCCGTTTTACCATGTGTATCTGGACGAAGAGACGCGGGCTGTGACAAAGGAGTGAGAGGCATTGGAGAATGTATGCTTAAGGCGGTGTTCCTGCCGGTGCTTTTTGAAGAAAGAAGTGCCGGAGGAGGCGCTGCTTGTGCTTTTTCAGGCGGCCATGCAGGCGCCGTCGGCGCGGAATGAACAGCCCTGGGAATTTATTCTGATCCGGGACCCTTTGGTGAAGGAGCAGATCGCACGGATCAATCCCTATTACCGGCCGGCAGACGGTGCGGACTGCCTGCTGCTGCTCCTTGCGGATTTAACACGAGTGGGGAGCGACAGTCCCTGGTGGATACAGGATATGAGCGCCTGTGCAGAAAATATCCTGCTGCAGGCCGTGGAATCAGGACTCGGCGCCGTATGGCTGGGCGTCTATCCGAGGGATGAGCGGATGCGCGCATTAAGAGAAATTGCATGTATTCCGGAGAGCGTGGTTCCGTTTGCGGTGATTGCTGTCGGATATCCGGCCAATGCGCTGCAGGCAGTGCCCCGGTTTGAGAGAAAACGGATTTTTAAGGATAAGTATGGAATAGAGGCAGGAGATCAGTATGAACAACAGTGAAATATACTCTCACGTAGATCATACGCTGTTAAAAGCGTACGCATCCTGGGAGGAGATCAAGAAATTATGCGATGAGGCCGTACAGTACCGGACGGCTTCCGTGTGTATTCCGCCGTCCTATATAAGGCGGGTCAGGGAAAGCTATGGAAAAGACTTCAGAATTTGTACGGTAATTGGGTTTCCACTGGGGTACAGCACGAAGGAAGTGAAGGTGAGCGAGACGCTTCTGGCTGTTAAGGATGGCGCGGACGAGATTGATACGGTAATCAATCTGGGAGACGTAAAAAACAAAGAGTATGGCCAGATACTCGCTGAACTGAAAGCCATACGGACAGCGTCGGAGGGCCGGATTCTGAAGGTCATTATTGAGACCTGTTATTTGACGGAAGAGGAGAAGCGGGAACTGTGCCGCGTGGTCACCGAGTCGGGAGCCGATTACATTAAGACTTCTACTGGATTTGGAACGGAAGGGGCGGTGCTGGCGGATATTTTCCTGTTTAAGGAGGAAATCGGACCGGACGTAAAGATCAAGGCAGCGGGGGGAATGCACAGCCGCCAGGATTTCATTGATTTTTTAAACGCCGGGTGCGACAGACTGGGAACGAGCTCCGCGGTGAAAGTGCTGGAGCCGCCGGTATAAGAAAGAGAAAGCCTCAGGCAGAATTAAGGATAGCGTTATATAAAGAAAGAGTACGTGTAAATAGTTTTTTAAATTTACGCATACTCTTTTTGCCTTATTAGGCAAGAAAATGTATAATTTAAGAACAGACAGGTTTTGTAAACAGCCAGCATGACGAACTGCCGGAATATTTAAAGTAAAAGTACAAAGAAGATTTTATGAGAAAAGAAGCCAGCCTTGACCAGTGGAAAGAGTTATACGATGTAACCTTGAATTTAAAAGAGTTAGAGCCATGGAAGTATTTGGACAGCGCTGATCTGATTGCCATAAAGCTGCAGGGAATAGAAAAACCTGTGTTTATGAGCGTTATGGGCAGATTGGGGAGTTGTTACGGTGTGAGTATGTACGAGGGGATGGACGGACTGGCTGATTTTGACATGGTGGCAAAAGCGGACGGAAAAGATGGCCCTTCGATTTATGATACCATGATGGATCAGTCCTGTATTACGTGGTATGCCGGTGATCGGGATGAGGTGCCGGAAGCGCAGAAAAAGGTAATAAAGGAGTTGGAACTTAAATTCAGGGGAAAAGGACAGCCTCCGTGTGAACGGGAATATCCGGAGATAGAACTGGAAGATCAGGAGTTAAGGCAGAAATTGAAAGAACAACGTCAGACAAACCAGGAACTGGCAATTGAACTGGCCTATCTTCAGACGGAGGTAAGGGATCAGGAGTATGACCGCCCTCTCTGCCCGCGCGTTCTGATTGTCATGGATTGGAAACGGGATATGATACTTAACATGGACCTGTTGAGACCAGAAGATTATGAGATTGATGTTATTCTGAATTTTTTTATTCCGTATGTGCTGTCAAATGGTCGTATGAAGAAAATTAGAGCCAGAAATCCATGGGTATTTGCAGCTTTAATTGATATTTGTGAATACTGTGGAATTGAACTGAAGAAGACCGGCCTTTGAAAAGTGGACAACATGCTGATGGATATGATGGGCAGGATGGGATAATGGAAATAAACTCTGTTTCAGGAAATTGCTGCAGTTAGCATACATGAATTGATTTCTTCCGAAAAGTCCTGTAAAATGGTGTTCAGGCGGAAGCACTGGGGCCAGATGCCCGTCGTACAGCGCCAATTGTACAGCGCCAATCGTACAGTGCAAATCATGCCGTGACAATATCATAAAACAACAGAGAGGACTATATATATGAATTTTATACAAAAAGTAACTGCGCCAATTCTGCCAATCGGCGACGTCTCCTCCTTCTCCCTGATCGGTGATCCGGGCTGCGAGGGGCTGGGAACCACGATGATGCGTGTCTATGTCAACGCGCTGGAACTGGCTTCCCGGGATGATTTTATTCTGATTGCCGGCGATATGGTACCGACTGGGAAAAGGCGGTTTTATGAGACGATTTCTGAAATCACCAATTCTGTGGCGGGAAAGGACACGTATATTTTAAGAGGGAACCACGACACCGGAGTGTATACCGAATATTTTGGACTGCAGAATTATGCGTTGATTGGCGATTCTTTTACCGTGGTGGTGCTGGACAATGCCATGCGCACCTTCGAGGCTGAGGGGCTGGAACTGCTTGGACGGGTGCTGGCTATGGAAGAGTGCAGGAACGTGGTGATCGCATTTCATATACCGCTGCCCAACCATTTTATCCGAAATTCTGTCTCCGAGGCGGAGTTTGAACGGCTGAGAGCCGTGTATGCACCTTACAGGGAAAAGGTGAAGTACTTTGCCTGCGGCCATGTGCATTCCAGATTCGAGGATGTGGTGGACGGGATTCCATTGATCTGCAGCGGTGGCGGCGGAGCGATGATCGAGGATGTCTCAGAGGAAATCAAGGCTTCGGATGTGGATTACCACATCGTGAGGTTTTTCATGGAGGAAGGCCGTCTCTGCCATAGAATTGTGGATTTGACGGAGATGTATTATAAAAGAGAGCAGCAGGAGCCGGTTCTGAAAGAAAAGCTGGAGGAGGCGGTGAAGGGGGAGCTGTATGCTCATCTGCGGTATTTGACATTTGCGGACCGCGCGCAGAAACGCGGGTACGAAAAGGTGGCGAATCTGATGAGGGCTCTGGCTGATTCGGAGTATCGCCATGCACGCAGCTTTTTTGCCATTCTCGAGCAGCCGGTGCCGTTTATGGAGGCGCTGAACGGATTTAGAAAGAGCGAGAATTTTGAGTTTGAGAGATTGTATCCTATGGTATCGGATTACGCGGCGGGAATCGGCGGAATGCTGGCCAGGCAGGCGTTTGCTGACGCTGCAAAGATGGAACGCTCCCATGCGGAACTGATTGCAAAGGCGGAGAAGCTGGAGGAGTTTTCCATGGATACGCTGTATGTATGCCCGGTATGCGGGTGTGTAATGACAGCGGTTGACGAGATAGACCGGTGTCCGGTGTGCGGAGCGCCGAAAAGGCAGTTCCGGGAATTTACGGTAAAAGAATAGGATTAAAAATAGGAATAAAATAAAAACAAGAAAAGAATAAAGAAAAGCACCAGATGGATTCGCCTGGAACAGGGCGGTCTGTCTGGTGCTTTTTAGTTTTGTAGAAAATTATTTTTATTATTATATTATGATTCCGTATTTGTCACTCGATAATGTCCGGGCGATACCTGGGCGTATTTTTTAAAGGTACGGATAAAGTTGGAGTAGTCATGAAAACCGGATAATTCACAGGTGTCAGTGACACTTTTTCCCTGCTTTAGAAGCGTTTTGGCGAGGGAAATCCGTTTTAGAATCAGGTATTCCTGTATGGAACAGCCCGCCTGTTCCCGGAATTTGCGGCTCATATGGGAGCGGTTCATGTAAAGGTGGTCCGCCAGAGCCTGGATGGATAAGTCTTCTGTCAGATGCTCGTCGATGTATCTCATGATCTGGCTGGAAAGCTGGGGCATGATGTTTTCGGGAATCAATGTGGACTCGTAAAAGCAGGTGTTGGCCAGGACCAGGAGCTGCAGGAGATAGGTGGAGGCCAGGACATCATGGCCGAAGCTTGCAGAGGCCACGGCGGTGTGCAGGTGATCCGTCAGATAGAGATAGCGTTCGAGGGACTGGGGCGGCAGGGAGAGTAAATTTCTGTCCGCATTTTTCCGCTTCTCAAAACAGGAGAGCAGATCGGTCTGCTTCGTGCAGTAATTCCGAACCAGCTCAGGAGAAAAATGGGTAGCAATCCGCTCATAGGGGGTGCCCTCATAGGAGACAGCGCGGTGAATCTCCTGGCTGTTGATGATCAGCAAATCCCCACGCTGTAACCGATACCGGTGGTGCTCGATGTAGCAGTCCGTACAGCCGCCTAAAAACAGCAGCAATTCGTAGGAATCGTGCATGTGGTAGACGTCATTGATTGGCTTCGCGGAGATCATATGGTGGCTCCGGATAATCTCTGGAAAATGAATCCGGCGGCAGCCATCGTTTTTCAATGTACCACATTCTGGTGATAATGGTATGGATTTATTTCGATTCGTGTCCTGTTCTGTAAAAAATGTCATAGCTTTCCAGCCTCCAATCCTGCGCCTGCGGCGCGCCAAGTGCTCGCAGCGATAAAAAATCACATAGCGCAATAAAAAGACAAAAATGAGCAAAGAACCTGCATGATATTTATTATATGATAAGGAATAAAAAAAGCAAGCAGTACTAGTACAGGAGGTAACATTTATGAAATTTGAAGTAAAAAATCCTGATTACGGGAAAAGCCCGTATACAGGCATGACGAAGGAACACTGGCTGGAAGCGTGCGAGTTTCTTCTGGAAGGGATTTTTTCCGGAATTGAAAGTATGGAGGGACAGCCGGTAAGCCGAAGAGTGGAATTTGAGGTGAGTTATCCGAATAAGAACAGTTCGCCGACAAAGGCCAGTGCGGAACGGTTTGAGGGGCTTGCCAGGAGCTTTCTGATCGCGGCGCCGCTGCTGCATAACCGGCCGGAGGCTGTAATTTGCGGCGTATCGGTGAGAGAGTATTATAAAACGCGGATACTGGAGGCGGTGACGCCTGGGAATCCCAATTATCTGTACGGTTTACAGGAACTTCTCTCCATGGCAAGGGAGGGGGAGGACACCTTTCAGCATACCTGCGAATGTGCCTCACTCGTAATCGGGCTGGATCAGTGCAAGGGGGTCATCTGGGATACATATACGGCGGAGGAGAAAGACAGAATTGCGTCCTATATTCGGGAATTTGCATATGGGAAGACGGGGGCGCATAACTGGCGGCTTTTCAACATGCTCATTCTGGGATTTCTGCATCAGGAGGGATATGAGATCGACCGAGGCGTGATGAGAGACCATGCGCAGACGATTCTGTCGTACTATGCCGGAGACGGCTGGTATCGCGACGGCCATCGCTTTGATTACTATACTCCCTGGGCATTCCAGGTGTATGGGCCGATCTGGAACCGTTGGTATGGATATGCAGAAGAGCCGTGGATCGCAGGGAAAATAGAGCAGTATGCCAATGCGCTTACGGATTCATTTCTGTCCATGTTCGATAAAGAAGGTCATGTGACGCTTTGGGCGAGAAGCGGCCTTTACCGCAATGCGGCTTCTTCCCCTTTTGCCTCCGCGTATCTTCTCAATCATACCAACGTCAATCCGGGACTGGCAAGAAGAATCAATTCCGGCGCGCTGCTTCAGTTTATTACAAGGGAGGATGTATTTGTAAATGGAGTGCCGTCGCTGGGATTTTACGGACAGTTTCTCCCTATGGTACAGGATTACAGCTGCGCGGAAAGTCCGTTTTGGATTGCAAATCCATTTGTGGCGCTGACGTATCCGGAGGAGCATCCGTTCTGGTCCGCAGTCGAGGAAAATGGGGATTGGGAGCAGCTGGGAGATGCAACCGGTTATGCAGAAACGGTCATGAATGGCCCGGGAATTGTCTCTGCGCATCTGGGCGGGAACGGGGCCTGTGAGTTTCGGACAGCGAAGGGGCTTTTTAAACCTGGAGATGAGTACATCAGATATTACATACGCCTCGCATTTCACAGCCATTATCCGTGGGAGGCTTTTGACGGCCAGGGGGCGGAGGCCATGCAGTACAGCCTCTTTTATGATGGGGCAAAGGAGGCGCTGGTGCCGAATATCATCATGTACGGCGGTGTAAATGACGGGGTTCTCTACCGGAAACAGTACTTTGATTTTTACCATAACTTTCAGGGCGGCACCTCCATCGATCTGGCGGATTTTCCGGTGGCATACGGCCACATCCGTGTGGACAAAATGCGCATCCCCAACAAACCATTTACACTGACCATGGGGGCCTACGGTTTCCCGGAATACCAGGATGGAGAGAAAACACAGGTGATCAGGCGCTCCTGCGATGGCGCGGAGGCGGTGATTCTAAAACAGGATGGCCGGCAGCTTGCGCTGGTTGCCTACACGGCATGGGAATCGGTTGAGATAAAGGAGAGAAGAGGCGTTAATCCGGCCGCGGAGAACAGCATTTTGGCTTATGGAAAGCTGCGCAGAGAAAAAATGTATGGGTACGAGCCTTATGTGATGATCAGCGCCGTGCTAAGCAGGACTGATGACAGAGAATGGGCGGAGGATGAACTGTTTCCGATCAGAACAATCACCTTTACCGATGAGGAACAGTGCGGAGGCTACGGCCCGGTTACACTCCTGATGAAGGACGGGCGCACGGTTGCCGTGGATTATGAGGGGCTGGAAGGCCATCTGATGATTTAATGATAAAAACCTTAAGATAGTGCAAAAATATGAAAATAATACAAATATCCCTGGTTACGATCTGAAGATTTTGTAAAAAGGCAGTATGAAACTTTATTTGCTTTTCAGATTCCCGATGTTATATTGAAACCATCATAATAACAAGGAAATATGCGGGAAGACCAGGGATATTGCTGAGCGGATAAATGCGCCTGCCGCCGGTTTTCCAGCAGAAAATGGAGGAGACATTATGAAAAAAAACTGGAAAAGGGGACTGGCGCTTTATCTGTCATTTGTTATGGCAGCAGGCAATTTTGGAAGCGGTATTTCTTACAGCTTCGCTGCCGTAAATGGCGGCGGAGGAACCGGGACAGGAAAGGCCACATCTTCCAATGCGGCCGGATCGGGAAGCGGCCATATGCATACATCTAAGGCTACTTCATCCAATGCGGATTCCGGGAGTTCAGACCGGGAACCAGATAAAAAGGCGACGGAGTCAAATGCAACAATGTCAAATGCCCTGAAGCTTCTGCTTGAGAAAACGGAATTTTCGCTGTCAGATGATTTCAGCAATACGCAGGGACCGGTCTGGTACTACAAGTATGGAGACAAGGACAGCGGGGAAATATCAGAACTTCAGAAGTATGACGCAGCTACACCGCGGTGGATGGATAATAAGGAGAAGTGGCTGAGAATATTTAATGATGGTATGATGCCGGGAAATAAGGGGGACGACGCGATTCTGGAATGGAAAGCGCCTGCGGACGGCCTCGTTCAAATCTCTGAGGATGACGGCTCTATATCCATGGAAACAGACCGGAATGACAGAGATGGAGTTCTGTTGTCCATACAGCAGAACGGAAAATTAATCTGGCCGGATACAGGGACGATATCGACGGAGTACAATAAGAAGGATGTCAATTTCCAGCCGTTTTATTTACAGGTCAGGGAAGGCGATGCCATCCATTTCCGGGCTAATGGAAATAAAGAGTTCAACAATGACCGTGTAAAATGGTGTCCGGTTATCAAGTATCTGGAAGAAGAGGATGTCGCAATGATATCCGACATTACCATGACAGGAAGAGATTCCCTCGAATTTACAGCGGCGTCGAAAGAACTGTCCGGTGATATCCGGGATCGGATTTCTTTAAGTGCAGTTGTAAACGGAAAGAAGGAAGAGACGGTAACCGTCCGTTCCGCTGAGGCAAAAGACGGCAAAGCTGTGGTTGCCTTTGAAGAGGTTGAGGCGGCTGATAAAGATCAGATACAGTTACTGGTCGGCCTTGATGAGGACCATCGGTTTGTTACATACAGCCCTCAGGATTTTGCAGTAATTTCCGGGCTGACCTATTATGTAGATGCTGTAAATGGAAATGACAGTAATAACGGACTTACAGAGGAGAGCGCATGGAAGAGTCTCGATCAGGTCAACAATACCACATTTCTCCCTGGAGACTCCGTTCTGTTAAAGGCTGGATGTATCTGGAACGGCTATCTGTATCCGAAGGGAGAGGGAAGCGAGAACGCTCCAGTGACACTGGGTAAGTATGGCGGCGACGGATATCCGATTATTAACGGCGACGGATCGGTTCCTTATGATTCACAGTATAAAGTCAGAAAAGACTTTGTGTATAGTCCAACCGTCCTGTTGAGTGATCAAAGCAACTGGGTGATTGATGGAATAGAAGTGACAAACAGCGCTGACGATAGTTACAATCATGTTGGAATCCTGGTGTTTACCACAGGGCAGACCGGCGTGGTGTCGAATGTGACGGTTCAGAACTGCTACGTTCACGATGTGACAGCAGAAGTAGCCAACTCCAAAATGACCGGCGGAATTCTCGTAATCGGCGCCGACGTCTGGATTGATGGTCAGAAGCCGGAAGGTGAGATGGCTTCCGATATCGGATTTGACGAGGTTTTGATTGAAAATAACTATGTAAAAAATGTAGCCAAGGAAGGAATTCGTTCCAGCGGCCAGAATACAGGCGCGGAGGGCGTAGGATTCCGCAATACAAAGACATTCCGCAATATTACCTTCCGTGGTAACTACATCGAAGAGATTTTCGGTGACGGCATCGTACTCGCAGAGGTTGGCGAAAACGGTATGGTAGAGAACAACGTGGTGAAAAACCATTGCAACTACGATACCGCTAACTATGCAGGCGCGTGGCTGTGGCAGTGTGACGATTCCATTTTCCGCTATAATGAAGTATTCGGCGGAGAGTACGGCTATAACGATGGTGAGGCGTTTGACTATGATATCGGATGTAAGGATATTATCTACGAATATAATTACAGTCACCATAACAAGGGCGGCCTGCTTCTGACCATGTATGACAATGCTTCCTATCATTTCCGATATAATATCAGCGCCAACGATGGAAAGCCCAGCCAGGAACTGTTCCACTGTCAGACCGGTAAGACGAAGGTCTATAACAATACCATGTACATTGGAAAAGGGACCACAACCTCCATTTTCCAGACCGGATCAGTGGGTTACTTTAAAAATAATATTATTATGGCTCACGGCAGCGTTCCGAAGTTCGGTACCAGCTCCATAAGTGTGTCAAAGGGCGCTATGACCAATAATATTATCTATCCAGCTTCTATTACAAGCGTAAATGGTCCTTCTGACGCAGTTCTGGAAGATAACCTGTTTGTGAACCCGAGACTTTCTTCTCCTCAGCTGAGTACGAAATACAGCAGTGAAGAGTATGGGCTCACTTATGAGAATATGGGGCAGGGCGATGATTTTATTGCCGGGCTCAGGGAACGTATGGCGATCTTTAAACTGCAGGAAAATTCACCGGCAGTAGATGCAGGCGTGGTAATACCGGAATCAGATGCGACAGAGGATATTTTCGGTAATAAAATCATGGATTTACCGGATATTGGCGCTCACGAATTTAATAATGATCCGGGGCCTGTGGATGAGGATGGAAATAAAGCAGAAAAAGTAATTCTGGATAAGACAGAGCTTTATATGGTTACAGAAGACATCGCTCAGTTAAATGCATCCGTATTGCCGGAAGATGTTCTTGACGACAGCATTGGCTGGTCCGTGGCCGACCCTGAGGTAGTAAGCGTGTCAGCGGCGGGTAAGGTAACAGCCCTGGCAATGGGAGATACAGTTGTTACCGCAGTCAGCTTAAATAATCCGGAGGCGAAGGCAGAGTGTACCATTCATGTATATGAAAAGAATGCTAAGTCCGTTATCGCGGATAAAGATGCCAGAGTGCGGGATGATGGTACTCACAGCGGAACGGAAGAATCCATGACTGTGAAGCTGGACAGCAGCGGGTACAGCAGAAATGTATTGATGTCCTTTGATTTGACTTCTGTACCGGAGAATTACAAGAAGATTCTCTTAAAATTCCATATTGATAGTACAGAGGCGAACAACGTGCCCTTTACCGTATCCCGGATAGGTGATGATTGGGAAGAGGAGGAAGTAACGTGGAATACCATGCCTGATAAAGGCGAAAAGATTCTGGATTTCACTTCCAGTATCGCGGATGGAGGAAGCTGGAAGGAACTGGACATCACGGATTATATGGAAACATTACTGGAATCCGGAACTCAGAGACTTTCGATCATCTTTGAAGGCGTAGAAATAGGATCAAAGAATTATACAAACATTCACTCCAGAGAAACGGATTATAAACCACAGCTTGTATTCGACAATGAATCTGTAAAATCGGTGGAAAGTGTCTTTGTCAAAGTTCCAGTGGGAACAGCACCTGTTTTACCAGAAACTGTGAACGTGACCTACAGTGATGATACGACTGCCAAAGCGGCGGTGGCATGGGATGAGATTCCGGCCGGGAATTATCAGAAAGATGGCCAGTTTACCGTGTGCGGTTATATCGAGGGAAGAAACCTGCCGGTTATCGCATATGTGACCGTATCGGATACAATTATTACAGCGGCATTCGCAGAGGATGTCACGACCCAGGCAGGGGTAGCACCGGTTCTGCCGGAAACTGTAAAGGTGACTTATATTAACAGTTCTGAGGCACAGGTTCCCGTTTCATGGGAGTCCGTGAATGAAAGTCAGTATGCGAAACCGGGAACCTTTACCGTGAAAGGAAAAGTAAGTGGATTTGAGGCAGGATGCAGTATCAGGGTTATCGTAACCGGCGCCGGAGTGGTTGATGCCGAGGCGGCCCGCATAACCGGATATGTGGGATTTATGCCGGTACTTCCTGAGAGCATTACGGTCAGCTATACAGACGGCAGCAAGGGAACGGCCAGAGTCGAATGGGAAGAGACAGAGGAAGAAAAGTACCAGAAAGCTGGATCGTTCACTGTTTATGGAACCTGCGAGGGGCTGGAGCAGAAAGCCGCCGCAAATGTGACAATTATCGAAGCCGCTGCAAAGCCGGCTGAAATGAAGAGTCCGGCGGGCAAATATCCGGCGCTTCCATATACTATAAAGCTGGAGGGAAGCAGAAGCTACAGCCGAGCAGCAAATGCAGCGGAGGCGCCTGTGGTATGGGAGACTGTCAGCAGGGAACTGTATCAGGGCAGCGATCCATATGTGGTAAAGGGTTATATTGCAGGAACGACGATCCCGGCTTCCATAACGATTACGCCGGCAGATCCACTGGAATATATGGACGGCGTGATTGATACAAACGGCGATACTTATATTCAGGTAAGCCCGTCAGACAGCAAATTCGGTGATAATGAAGTGATTCGTATTAAGAACTATACAGGGTCTTTTAAACGCATCGGAGTGGTACAGTTTGATTTTGGATCCATAGAGACTTCAGACTTAACGGAGATGACGCTGAAATTGTATTTTAATAAGATGGATGATAAAGCAGAGGTTACAGAAACCTATTTAAACATCTATACCAACGCTCCAGGCTGGGTTGAAGATACGGCAACGTATGATTCCATCACACAGGCCAGCGGATATAAGGCGGAACTGGTAAAAGAACATGTCATAATAAAACGTGACCAGGTAGGAAGCTACATTACGATTGACGTATCCGATGCGATTGATTTTATGGAAGGCGGAAAGATTTCCTTTATTCTTGATATTGAAGAGAATCCGGAGGCTGATGCCAATGGCTCTAACTCCGGTCTGGAATTTGCCAGTAAAGAGGCCGGAAAAGAAAAGGCACCGAAGCTTTACGTATCAAACCAGTATGTGACAGAGCTGGAAACGGTAAATTTAGATGCCGCTGTAGGAGAAACACTGGATCTTCCGGATACGATTACGATTCACTATGCGGATGGGACGGAGGCGCAGGCACCGGTTGTTTGGGAAGCTGTCAGCCCGACGCTGCTGGGCAGAAAAGGGAGGTTCCTGGTAAGGGGACATGTGGAAGGGCTGTACTGCAGCGTTTCAGCAGGCGTTACCATGAAAGCAGATGACCCGGATAACCCGGATAACCCGGACAATCCGGACAACCCAGACAACCCGGATAATCCGGACAACCCAGACAACCCGGTTAATCCGGATAATCCAGACAACCCGGATAACCCGGACAACCCAGACAACCCGGATAATCCGGATACCCCGGATACCCCAGATACCCCAGATACCCCCGATAAGCCACACAAAAATTCTTCGTCTGCTTCCGGCCAGGCAGTTACAGTAAACAGCTGGGTTCAGGGAATTGGCTATAGAAAATGCATTCTGGGCAACGGAGATTATGCAAAAAATGGATGGTATTATCTCGAATGTAATGGTAGTATGAACTGGTATCGTTTTGATGAGAACGGAAATCTGATCACTGGATTTTTCTCAGATCAGGATGGAAAACTCTATTATCTTGACAAAGATGGAATTATGGTGACCGGCTGGCAGCTGATTGACAGTAAATGGTATTTCTTTAATCCTGTTTCCGATGGGACCAAAGGCTCGTTATATCAAAATACTACAACTCCTGATGGTTATCGTGTAGGACCGGATGGGGTATGGGAAAGTTAATATGAGGTGAACCGTGAAAAAGAAAGCAGCATTGTTGTTTTTCATATGGTTCCTGATTTTGGAATGTCTTGCCGGCTGCGCCCGGCAAGGCTATTCCTGCTTTATGGAAGCAGGGGACTATGAGATATCGAAGGAAGAGTACGCTCTGCTGGCTTACGACAATATTGCCAGAACAGCCAGAGAATATGGGGTGAAAGAAGGTATCGATGTAAATGCTCCCGGCTTTTGGGAGAAGAAGACGGACGGCGTCTCCCCGATGGACCGGGTACGGGAGCTTACAGACGGGGAAGCCGTTCATCATAAGGGAATTCAGATTCTGGCAAAGGAAAACGGCATAATCGATGAGATCGTATACGAAGCATTTTTGAAACAGTATCAGGAGGAAAATGAACAGCGAAAGCAGATAAAGGAAGAGGGAAAGGTTCTGTATGGGCCGCTGGAGTTGACCATCAGCCAGTACTATTCCTATCGCCAGAGCCAGCTGGAGCAGGCCCTGGAGGAATTCGTAGAGCAGAAGATCGTTATAATCGGGGAAGAAGAACTAAAAGAATATTATCCTGTTGTGAAACAAATGGAAGAAAAAAAGAATTTTAGAGCTCAACTCAGCCTGGTGATCTTTGAAGACACCGGTGAGGAGCAGAAATCGGCAGTGGAGCAGTGGATTGCGGTTCATGGGATTACAGACGGTCTGCCGGTACTTCTGGCTGAGGATACCGGAGTTTCTGCAAATATGGAGAAGCTGGCTGTGGATACCCTCGAACTGGGCAAAGAAAATCTGCTTCTGGACCGGGTGGTGCAGGCTGTGAAAGAAGTGGAAGCGGGAGAGGTTACACCGCCCATAGAATATAGAGACGGTACGAGCGCGGTGATTGCGGTAGAATCAAAGGAATATGTTCCCTTTGGCAGCTACGATACAGAGCGGGATTATGTGGAATACCTGCTTCGGGAGAAAAAAGCCAGGGAGTATATTGCAGACAGGATCAGCGGGCTGGAAGTGAAAAGAGGGAAAGCCTGGGAGACAATTACCTATGAGGATATTGTAAAGTAAAAAACACAACAGATGAAAATGGAGCAGAATGTTGAAGAGGTTATTACAAAACAGAACAGTAAAATTTAAGATCATGGTATATAACATCTGCATTATTTGCGTCATCGGCATCATATTCAGTGTTACAAATTATATGACGGCGAACAAAAAAACCATCCAGCTGGCACAGAATTCCGTGGGCTACCACGTGGAAAGCATCTCCAGATACTATGAGGAGATCTACGAGCAGATGGTGAACCTGGTACTCAATTGTGCGGAGCGGGAGATGTTTGATTTAAGCTCCCTGGGACAGTTGAATACCGTAGAAGAAAAGCGTAAAGGGCTGGATTATGCAAAGCTGGCCGCCAATTTCTGTGCCGTTACAGGATATGGGGATTACATTACCAGGCTGTCCATATTTGATGACAGTGATGTTCACATTTCAGCCGGAACGGCCCTGAGCAGTGTCGATGACGGGAGAAGAATCCGGAATTCCCCCTGGTTTGACCGGGAACTGAAAAAGGATATGTACAGCTACAGACTGGATCTGGTGGAGTCCCCGTTTTACAAGGAAGTAGGGATGGCGATTCCCATTATCTGCAAGAATTCCGGGTACAAAGACAGTGACTGGTCCGCGCTGTTTTTGTCTCCCCGTCTCTATCTCGACCGTCTGAAGGAAGATGATAACGGAAATACAATGCTTGTGACCACGTATCGCGGAGAGCGGATTGCCACGCTGCGGGAGCCTGTGAACCTGCAGGAGGAGAGCGGCCATTTGATTGATTCGATCATAAGAAGAGAGGAGAGCCGCGGAATCGAGCGATACCGGATGAATGGGGAACCGTGTCTGGTGTCTTTTAACAAAGATTCCCAGAGCGGAGTTGTAGTGATTGAAATCATGGATATGGCGGTCCTGAAAAATGACAGCCTTATGCTTATGCAGACTGTCGGTCTGATCTTCTTTTCCTGTGTGCTTCTGGGAATTTCCATGTCATTTCTGTTTACCAACGCAGTAAGAAAGCCGATTGACCGGCTGGTAAACCATGTGGGCAGGATTGCAAAGGGGGATTTTAGTCAGGAGGAATCTTTAGAAAGCCAGGACGAAATCGGCCTCATCGGAAAGGCCGTGAACTCCATGAGTAGTCAGATCGAACAGCTGATGGACAAACGATTAGAGGATGAAAAAGAGAAGAGCAGTCTGGAAATCCGGATGCTGCAGGCGCAGATTAACCCGCACTTCCTCTACAATACCCTGGATTCGATCAAATGGATTGCCGTGATCCAGAAAAACAGCGGTATCGTAAAGGCGGTAACCGCGCTGTCAAAGCTGCTTAAGAATATGGCAAAGGGAGTGGACGAGCGCGTTACATTGAGAGAGGAACTGGATTTTGTCCGCGACTACGTAACCATCGAGAAATTAAAATATGTGGAAATGTTTGACCTGGAGATTGATATCCGGGAGGAGACGCTATACGATGCGCGAATCGTGAAGCTGACGCTGCAGCCGCTGGTGGAGAATGCGATTTTCAGCGGAATCGAACCGGGAGGAAAGAACGGAACCATTCAGATCTCCGCATATGAGAGGGATAAATATCTCTGCATTAATGTGCGGGACGATGGAATCGGGATCCCGGAAGAAAAGATACCGGAACTGCTGAACCATTCAGAAAAGTTAAAAGGCGACCAGATGAGCAGTATCGGGATGCCGAATGTGGACAGACGGCTGAAACTGATCTATGGGGAAGCGTATGGACTTTCTGTGGAGAGCCGGGAGGGAGAGTATACACAGATTACCGTCACAATTCCTCTGGAATATTAATAGGGAATACCAGTCTGGAAGGCATAAATTTAAGGGGGGAGAGCGCATATGTACCGGATTATGATTGTAGATGATGAACCGTTAATTCTGGCGGGTATAGCTTCACTTCTGAACTGGGAGGAATATCAGTGCCGGATCGTGGGAAAGGCATCAAACGGGCAGCAGGCTCTGGCCCTTCTGGATACGCTCCGGCCGGATATCGTGATTACGGACATCAAAATGCCGGCCATGGACGGAATCACCTTTATGAAGACAGCCATGAAAAACGGCTGTGCGGCAAGTTTCATTCTTCTTACGAATTTAGAAGAGTTTTCCCTGGCAAAAGAGGCGCTTCATCTGGGGGCGATCGACTATCTGGTAAAGCTGGAACTCAGTGAGGACAGCTTGATTCAGGCCCTGGAGTGTGCCATAGAGCGGTGTAACATGAATTACTGCATGACATACCTTGCGGAAGAATCGTTAACCGTAGACGAGCGGATTTTAAACTATTTCCGGCGGGTTCTCATCTATGACACGGACGTGGAGGCGGAGGACGAGCTTTCCGGCCTGATCCGGGAGCGGTATCCCAGGCCGGCGCTGATGCTGATTAATTTTAATTATGGATTCGAGGGATTTTCTGAGGCGTTTACGAGGGCAGACCAGAAAAAGGTCATGGGCTTCGCGGAAGATATTATAAATGGCATGGTAAAGGGATTCTTTGACAACAGCTGCGTTCTGCGGCGGGAGCAGAGCGGATTTGTCCTGGTGCTTTCGACGGAAGGAACCGATGATTTTAAGAAGAAAGCCGGCGTCATGAGCGTAAAATTCCGTCAGGTCATGAAGGATTACTTTGAAGTGCCCATATCCATTGCGGTGAGCCTGCCTGGAAACGGCGTGGATGAGATCCAGGATCTTCTGTATCAGGCGATGAGCGCCATGAATCTGACTTTTTACGACAATTCCGGCGGAGCGGTGTTCTACTCGGCTATGTGTGAGGATAACATAAGCCACAGCAGCAATTTCAACATTAATTTTCTGAAGAAGGACGTTACAGAGTCGATTCGACAGAATGACTGCGAAGCCTTTAAAACCATTATGAATCAGATGATCCAGCTATTTTCCGAGTGCAGGCCTTCCAGACAGCAGGCGGTGAACGCGTGCAATAATCTCTATTATTTTATCACCTCTCTGATTGAAAACTGGGGCGAACAGGACTTTCCTTATGCGGTGGACATTGTAGGCCAGTTAAACCGAATGGCCAACTTAAGTACGGTGCTCACCTGGCTTGAGGGCTTCCGGGACCAGGTGGTCAGGGTGCTGGAAGATCATCAGGAGGCGCGCAGGGATAAGCTGGTGGAACTGGCTCTTGAATACGTAAAGGAGCATTATCAGGAGAAGATTACGCTGAGCCAGGCAGCAGCAGCGCTGAATGTCAGCCAGGGGCATTTGAGCAGTACGTTTAAGAAGCAGATGGGGAAGAATTTCTCCGATTATGTGACGGAAATGAAGATAGAGAAGGCGAAAGAATTGATCGAATCGTACCAGTACATGATGTATGAGATCTCCGATATGCTGGGCTTTGATACACAGTATTACTTCAGCTCGGTTTTCAAGAAGATAACAGGGTATACGCCGAAGGAATACGAGAATCTGGTGGTAAAAAAATCACTTATGTAAGTTTTGGGGAGGAATTTTATGAAAATCAGCAGGATTGCGTCAGCCCTTTTTCTGTTGGCATTCGTGGCCGCAGGCGCCGTGGGATGCAGCCTTGGCAGAAACATGGAGGCTGACAGCGACATCGTTGCAGAGGGAAGAAGCGCGGCGGATGGAGTGAAGGAGGGACGTGTAAAAATAACGGTGTCTGTCTGGGATAACGCCAACTCTCCTCAGTTTCAGGCTATGGCGGATGCATTTATGGAGAAAAATCCGGACATCGATGTAGAACTGGTCGATATCCGGTCGGATGAATACAATAATAAGCTGACTGTACTGCTGGCGGGAAATGAATCTGACCCGGATGTGATTATGATCAAGGATGCGGACACACAGATATCTATGAGAGATAAGGGACAGATTCTCGATCTGACCAGCTATCTTGCCAGAGACGGCGTGGATTTAAGTATTTACAACGGAGCGGCGGAACAGCTTCAGATGGATGGAAAGCAGTATACGCTGCCGTTTCGCCAGGACTGGTATGTTCTGTTCTATAATAAAGACTTATTTGACGCGGCGGGGGTATCGTATCCTGGGGATGATATGACCTGGGAAGAGTATGAGAAACTGGCGGAAAAGATGACATTTATCAAAGATGGAGAGGCAGTCTACGGAACGCACCATCATACGTGGATGGCACTGGTCTCCAACTGGGCGGTGCAGGACGGGAGACATACGCTGATGAGCGGGGATTACTCTTTCTTAAAGCCGTATTATGAGCAGGCGATCAGAATGCAGAACGCTGGCGTCATACAGAACTATGCAAGTCTGAAAGTAAGCAATATCCACTACACCAGTGTATTTGAACAGCAGCAGTGCGCCATGGTTCCCATGGGAACCTGGTTTATCGCAACGCTGGTTCAGGACCGTAAAGCGGGGATCTTTGATTTTAACTGGGGAGTGGCGAGAATTCCGCATCCGGCGGGAACTCCGGCAGGAAGCACTGTTGGCTCGGTCACCCCGATCGCCGTTAATGCGAAATCCGATGTGCCGGACCAGGCATGGGAATTTGTCCGGTTTGCCACCAGCGAGGCGGGGGCCGAGGTTCTGGCCAATAACAGTGTATTCTCCGCCATCACTACCCCGGACGTGGTGAGCCGTCTGGCTTCCATCGAGGGATTTCCGGAAGACGGAAAGGCGGCACTTTCCGTGACGAATTTTGTGTTCGACCGTCCGGTAGATGCGAAGATGGCGGCGGTGCGCAAGGTAATTGAGGATGAGCACGACGCCATCATGATCGGGGAGGAAGACATTGATACCGGCATCGCCAACATGAATGAAAGGGCGGAGGAGGCCAGAAGCAGATAGCCCCGCCGCGGGAGTCCGGCTTGCCGGACTCTCTATTCCTCCCTTAAGGTACATCCCGGATCCAGGTCGGAGAGCCGGTTCACCCATGCGCCTTCCGGCTTCGGCACCCGGTATCCGACACGGAGAAGCGGATCACCGGTCCGTTCCATCCAGTTTTCCAGGCGCAGCCGCAGATCATCATATACGTCTTTGCAGTCATTGCTGTTCACCAGGTTCTTCCGCTCCAGCGGATCCAGGGCCAGGTCGAACAGCATCTCACGTTCATGGGTCTGACGCAGCAGTCCGGCATCTATCATGTCATCCTTGCTGGGCGAGGCGTCTATATTGGCCGGAACGTATCCGTTGTGGTAGTCAAAATACCGGATCAGCTTATAGCGGCTGGTGCGGATACAGCGCATGGGCTCATAGGCCGCGTGATAGGTGACTTCCGCAAATATCTCGCTGTTGATCTCCTGCTCCGGATCCGTAAACAGCCCGGCAAAGGAACGCCCCTGTAGGTAGTCCGGTTTTCTTATCTCAAGCATATCACAGATCGTGGGATAAACATCGATCTGGGAGATCAGAGAATCGCTGATCTTTCCCGCCGCCTGGTTTCCTGCGAATTTCATGATCAGCGTCACGCCGATCCCGGTATCGTAACAGTTGCATTTCATAAATGGAAATGCGATTCCATGGTCAGTCGTGAAGATGATAATGGTATCCTCTTCACGACCGGAGCGCTTCAGTGCATCCAGCACAACACCGACCGAATCATCGGCAATTTTTGCGGAATACATAAAGTCGGCCATGTCCTTCCGATTCTCTTTTGTGTCCGGTATGGTCATCGGAGGCTTCACGTAATCCGGATTCACAAAATCAGCGGGCGCCTCCGGATACCGCCGGTGAGTATTGATAAATCCCACGGACATAAAAAACGGTTTGTCTTCCTGATAATTCAGCAGATAGTCAGCCGCGCGAGTGCTGGCGGCGGTGTCTCTGCGGATAAACTCCGAGTGATGGCAGTCCTCGTCAAACCAGTAGTCATATCCCAGCATGGAAGGATTTGACGCCTCATGCTGAACACCGAACAGGCAGGTATGGTAGCCCTGATTTCGGAGGAAATTTGACAGATGCGTATCGTAGCAATCCATCTGAAATCCTCTCTGTGCCAGCCCCAGCATATTGGTGCTGTGAGGAGACTGTCCTGAGAGCAGTCCAACCCGGCTGGGAGAACAGGTGGGAGCGGCGCAGTAGGCCTGACGGAACAGCGTTCCTTCCTGCGCAAGCTTCATCAGATTCGGCGTTTTTACAGCTGTGCCGAACGGCTCTAAATAGCGGCCGCTGTCATGGGTATGTAAGTATAGAATGTTTTTTTTCACAGAATACTCCTTTCAAGTGCTTTTTCATCCTTTTTTCAGCCTTTGACGGCCCCTGCTGAGACCCCGCCTACAATATACTTCTGGCCAAACACAAAGATGATGAGGACCGGCAGGGCGGTCAGAGTGATGTCTGCACTCACCAGGTTCCAGCTCTGCTCAAACTGGCCGAAGAAATTGTATACAGCCAGTGTCATGGGCCATTTCCCTGAATTGTTCATAAAGTACAGCGGCATGGAGAAGTCATTCCAGATCGCCATGAAATTCAAGATTCCCACAGTGACGATGGTTGGTTTCATCAGCGGAAAGATGACGCTGGAAAACAGCCTCATGGGACCGGCTCCGTCGATGACAGCCGCCTCGTCTATCTCTCGTGGAAGCGTTTCCACGAAGCCGAACATAAGAAACAGCGCCAGCGGAATATTCATGGCCACATAGAGGAAGATAAGCCCGTACCGGGTGTTAATAAGCGCGGTGGCCTTCATGATCTTCATGAGCGCCACATTGTTTACCGGCATGGCGATTCCCAGCACAATGAGATAGTAAATAACCCGATGCAGCCGGCTGCGGTTCCGCGACAGCACATAGGAGGCCGCGGAGACAACAGCCAGAATCAGCAGTACGCTGAAGGCTGCATACAGGGCGCTGTTAAAGAAGGATGAAAGCAGTTTTCCACGTTCGATCACGGTGGTATAGTTCTCAAACATGAATTTTTCCGGCAGAGTCAGCGTCATCACCATGGATTCTTTCTGTGATTTGAAGGAATTTACCAGAACTACCAGCATGGGTACCAGGACAATCAGGCTGGCGGTCCATGCCGCCAGATTGGCCAGTACGGTACAGAGTCTCTTTTTCATTGTTCCACCTCCTTGTTGCCCACTGCTTTTAAGATGAAATAGGAAATCATCATGACAAATATAAAGAGAAGGCTGGAAAGCGTGGTGCCCATGGCGTAATTGCCCTTGGAAAATTCGCTGTATACCGCCGTGTTGATGACGCCTGTAGAATTGCCGGGGCCGCCGTTGGTCAGGCTGTAGATTAAGTCAAATACGCGAAAGCCATAGGTGATGTTTAATACGGTCACGCTGATAATTACATTTTTAAGGAGCGGAAGCGTCACATACCGGAATTTACTCCAGAAACCAGCGCCATCCAGCTCCGCCGCCTCGTAATAAGTAGAGGATATGGAATTCAGCCCGGCGATGACCACCATCATTACGTATCCCGTACCTTTCCAGGCATCAACGGCAAAAATAGATTTAAATGCAAAATTTAAGTCTCCCAGCCAGTTCTGGGCCAGAAAATCGAGCCCAATGGCTTTTAACGTGATATTGATAAAGCCGCGGCTGGGATGGAGTATGTTCTTAAATACCAGGCCGATGATCAGAAAGGACATGACCTGAGGAAGAAACACCAGCATCCGGTGCATGCTTTTCATCTTTACCATCCTGCTGGTGAGCAGGATGGCCAGGGCAATTCCGAGCGTGGTCTTGGTGATGGAGCTTATCGCAGTAAATACAAAGGTATTTTTGATAAACATCCCGTAATTCGTACCTCCCTCAAAAACCTTTAAGTAATTTTTCCAGCCTACGAAGTTTACTTCGCTGCTGTACGCGTTCCAGTCCGTAAAGGAATACCCGATTCCCATAATGCCCGGCAGAAAAAACAGACCGAGATAGAAGACGAGTGCGCCAAGGGTAAACCAGGTTGGATATAGTTTATTTGTCTTCATAGGCCCTCCGATTTATTCCCAGGCCGGGTCTTTCTGCAGTTCTGCCTGCTCTGCCCGTCTTCTGGAGATGCTTTCCATCACCTGATCCGATGTCATGGCTCCTGTATACATGGCTTCGATATCTTTTCCCGTATCCATAAACTGGGGATCAATATATTTTACGCCTACCTGCATGATGGTTCCTCTTTCCAGGGAATCGATATATTTGTTGAATTCATCCGGGTAAGAAGGTGTGATCTCCGGCCAGCAGAGTCCCATTTCCTCTGGATTGTTGTCCTGTCTGTACTGTAAATTCTCCGGTCTGGCGAGGAAACGGAAAAATTCCAGGGCATACTCGACGTTTTCGCTCTTCTTATTGATAAAGTAGGCGGCGCTGGAGGCATTGTTTGCCAGCACGTCATTGTCTCCGAACGGCATCAGGAAGATACCAATCTGATCCTTCATCTCCGGATACGCTTCTTCCACCTGTAAGGCAAAGCCGGGAGCCGCCAGATACATGGCCGCTTTTCCTGTTCCAATCTCGTCCTTTGCCGCGTCTACGGTATTGCTTAAGTAATCTTCACCGTAATATCCCAGGTCTGCAAATTCTTTCATCTGGTCTAAGATGGTTTTCATCATAGTCACGTCTTTGATGTCTTTTTCGTTTTTGTTTAACGCGTCGTATAAGCCGGGTTCCAGCTTTTCAAAGTAAGGTCCGCTGCCGTAGAGCGGTACGCACTGATGCCATGCGCTCTGCGTCGCTTCGTAAATCGGGATGGTTCCGGAATCCTGAATTTTCTGGCAGACTGTTTTAAACGCTTCGTAGGTGGCAGGAATCTCCAGCCCCAGATCGGCGAATATCTTTTTGTTATAATTATAGAAATTCAGCTTTGGCTCTGCAAAACGGATGGCATAGATTTTATCGTCATAGGATACGCACTCTTTCGCGTAATCTGCCATGCGGTCCACCCATTCCTCGCCGCTTAAATCCACGCAGGTCTCGTCCGGGCGGACACGGGAGTAAAGGCTTAGAGGATCGGCATCCACGCAGAAGATATCCGGTGCCTCTCCGGAGTCCAGTTTTACTTTTAAAAGGTCGCGCCACTGGGCGTCCGGAGATACCTGGAAGTCGATTTTGATACCGGTTTCCTCCTCGAACTGGCCCGCAAGATCCTGAAGGACTCCGCAGGATGGGATACCGGACTGATGGGTTCCAAATGATAGCGTCACGTTTTTATTTTTGCCGGAAGCGGCTGCTGTGCCGGCCGCCGATGATGTCTGGTCCGTACTCTTTTCCGCCGTATGACTGCCGCAGCCGGCCAGGCAGGATACCCCAAGGGCCATCGTTAACAGTAGTGCAATTTTTTTCTTCATAGCAATCCTCCATCTAATTTTTAAAAAGTTTTTTAGTAGCTTTTTACTATGTTCTATAGTACAATAACTAGAAATAAAACAACATGCACAAAATAGTTTTGCCCCTTGTACTTTTTTGACACCACAGGAGGAGTTATGAAACGTAAAGCACCGTCCCTGCAAAAATCGCTGCCGCGGTATTATTTCCTGGTAATCTTTGTGACCTTCACCGCAATGCTGACCGCATTTTATATTTATTATACAAAAAATTTAAGAGCCAGCGAATATCTGAATCTCCAGAATGTCTGCGATTCTGCCTGTTCCAATATGGAACAGGAGATCGAGAAGATGTCCACGGTGTCCCTAAACACGATCTATTCCAAAGACATTCTGCCCGGGATCCGGGGAATTCACGTGGATCAGCTGGGGACTCAGCAAACCTATACCCAGGTACAGGCCATCTATAATTCCATATCTGCCATGATCGGCCCGCAGCAGACGGTCGCCCAGATCAATCTCTATCATAAAAATGGTTTTTCCGTAGGTACCGGTTTTTATACGTACAACAAGAAGATCAATCTGGAGGAAAAAAGCTGGTACAGCGATGTATTGGCGGAAAACGGATACAAGATCATGAGCACTCCACAGCCAATCTCCCATTTCATACCGACAGCGGCGATTCCCTATGAACCATATTACATTTCCCTAACCAGACTTTATTTTGACGATGTCCATCAAATGGAGGGAGCGGTGGAGGTCTTGCAGAAATGTGACACCTTTTTCAGCTTTATCGACCGCCTTACCGCGGCAAACCCGTCTCTCAGCCTTCTGATTATGGACAGGAACGGGGAACTCATCTATCCTGTGGACGAGCGTGGAGAAGAGATGGCCCATTTAACCGCAGTACTGGCGGAAAAACAGGATATTCCCGCAGGCCGGACGGTTCATGTCAGAGATGAGAACGGAAGCAAGAATGCGTTGCATCGTCAGACTGTGAAAACTGTAGGATGGCAGATATACGTCTTCGAACCGGACAGCGTCATAACCAGGTCCCTGGCCGCACCGACATTTCTGTTCCTGGCTGTGCTGGTTGCCGGGCTTCTCCTCACCATGGCCGTCTGCTTCTCCATTTCCCGGAGAATCCTGCAGCCTGTGGGAGAACTGACGGAAACCTTTGAGACGCTGGTGCTGGATGATGTCTTTTCCCATACCATCGACACCGTCTCCCTGCCTCAGAGCCATTACGAGGAGATACAGACGCTGATCACTTCCTTCCGGGATATGTACAACAAGATGAACGCCTCCACCATGGAGATGCTGAAATCACAGGAAAATGAGATCCGTGCCAAGGAGATCGCCACCCAGTCCATGATGAAGCCTCATTTTCTCTATAATAATCTGGCCAATATCAGTGTTATGGCGGAGGAAAACATGAACCAGGAGATCATCACGCTGACGGAAAATCTCTGTGACTATCTGCGGTATACATCGACGGGAAGCGAGATCCGTGTGCCGGTCAGCGATGAGTTTTTGTATACACAGAAGTATTTAGCCTGTATGAACGTCCGGTACAGGGGGCGGCTGACCTGTGATTTTACCTTAGATGAGCGGATGGGGGAGATCCAGATTCCCAAGTTAAGTCTTCAGCCCATCATAGAGAATTCTCTGAAATATGCGTTCATGAAAAAGCCGCCATGGCACATAACTGTGCGGGGATATTTGGACGCAGCCGCGGGAAAGTGGCTGATCAGGATCACGGACAACGGTGTGGGCTTTACCGGGGAAGAACTTAGGAAACTGACTCACACCCTGGAATCCATTCGGGATTCCAAGGACATCACCCGCCTGAAAATAGGGGGAATGGGACTTCAAAATGTATATCTGCGGCTTCTGCTCCAGTACGGTCCGTCTGCCATCCTTACGGTAGAGAACGACCCGGAGGGAGGAGCCTGCATCACGATGGGAGGAAGCATTGCAAATGTCAGAAACAGCTAATAGAAAACAGTATGATGTAGTGGTCGCGGAGGACGAACTTCTTATTCTGGAAAATCTGGTGAAGAAAATTAATTCCATGTCCCTGCCGTTTTGTGTCAAAGGCGCTTTCGAGGATGGGGACAGTGCCCTGGAATTTATAAAAACCAACCATGTGGATCTGGTCATCACCGATATTAAGATGCCCTTTATGAACGGTTTGGAATTGTCGCGTGTCCTGCACGCCTCGTATCCGTCTATCAAAATTCTGATTATCAGCGGATACAACGAGTTTACCCTGGCCCAGGAGGCCATCGAATACCAGGTGAAGGGATTTCTTTTGAAGCCCATCAGACAGGAACAGTTAGAGCAGGCACTTACAAAGCTGCTCATTGAGCTGGACAGTGAAAATGATACGTTTCAGGCCAGTGTGCCGGAGCACTTAAAAACCATGGGGAAAGAGGAGATTGCGGGATGTGTGGAGAAGTATCTGAAAGAGAATTTCCAGAAACAGATTTCCATGGGAGATATCTCAGATAAGCTGGGATTTGCCCCGGATTATTTAAGCCATCTGTTTAAGAAATACCACGATGAGTCTCCGGTCCGGTATCTGACTGCCCTTCGCATCAATTATGCGAAACAGCTGCTGATACGCCAGCCGGATCTTGACGTGGCAGTGATCGGAGAGATGTCCGGTTACCCGGACCCGGTCTATTTCAGCAAGGTATTTAAGAAAAATACGGGGATGTGGCCGAGCCAGTACCGGGCAGAAGGGGGCTGCCAGAGATAGTACGCTCTGTCAGCCCCCGAGTTTTCAGGGATGTGGAATATCATTTTCCAGTTCCCATATATGTCGATCTCTTCGAAAGACGAGACAGGTAGCCACGCCCAGAATACCCAGCAGGCAAAACAGCGCCGCCGCTCCGGAGCCTTTTCCGGTTCCGAACATCACCGCCAGAAGGTTTCCTGGCTGCTGCGATGCCATAAGCGGTTCAAACACCTGGTCCACCAGCAGTCCGCCGAGTAAGTATCCCACCGGTATGGTGAAGAACTGCAGCGTATTGCGGGCGGAGTAGACGCGTCCCTGCATGGTCAGCGGGATCCGTGAACGGAACAGCACATCCATGTTCGCATTCATAAACGGAATGCAGATCCAGGCCAGAATAGCGCCTGCGCACCAGACCCAGGGCTGTCTGCCGAAGGCCAGAAAGAAGTTTTCCGTGCACATGGCGATCAGCAGGGAATTGCAGATAACCCGGACCCTGCTTTTGGGTGGATGGCAGAAAGAGACCAGCAGGCTTCCGGCCAGATTGGCCATGCCCGTGCAGGCGTTTACCATACCGAGTGCGATCCTGCTTCCTCCGTTTCTGGAAAGAATCATGGCGGGCAGTGCGGCGTTGTACATGGACGCGGTTAAGTTGATGGCCGCCAGAAACAGGATAAGATTCAGAATACCCTGGTTCCTTTTCAGGTATTTGAGGCCTTCTTTCGCGGAAGCCAGCACAGATTCTTCCCTGTTTCCGTCCGCCTCCGCCTGTGGGATCGTAATAAACCATGCCAGCGTAATGAATGCGGCGGAGAACGTGATCAGGTCGAAGACCAGCACTGCGTCGATTCCTGCAAAGGAAAATACCATGGTGGCCAGTACCGGTGTGAGAACCGTAACCAGTGAATTGGAAAAGGCTCTTAGACCGGATACGCGCTGGTACTGTTCCCGCGGAGTCAGAAGGCTGACCGCCACATCGGATGCGGGCTGCTGAAGCGTGTTCATCAGTCCGTTTAACGCGTTCAGTATGTACAGGTGCCACAGCGCCAGATTCTCCGTCTTCAGCAGGATGAGTATCAGCAGTGTGGTCGCCGCCGCGAAGCTGTCGCAGACCAGCATGGTGTGTTTCTTGTTCCATCGGTCGCTTAAGGCCCCCGCGAAGATGGAGAGAAGCACATAGGGGCATAGGAACAGATGGAGAGCAGCGCAGTGGTCAGCGCAGAACCCTTCTGCTGGTAGGACCAGACGACGAGCGCGTAACTGGTCATGGAACTGCCCAGTGCAGAAAATGACTGGGTCACCCACAGGATCAGGAAGGTGTGAAGCCCTTCGAAGAGAGTATGTAATTTTTTATTCATGACTTTGCTCCTTTCAGCGTATTTTAGGTTCTACGTTAAAATGCAAAGTCTGTCCGGACGAACCGATTGTTCATCTCCATGAAAGTACGTCCGTAATTCAGACTTTGCATGGAGCAGTATCAATACAGAGTTTCATAGCCCGCGCCTCCTTTCGTAACAGGATTATCCATGGCTATGGAGGCCATGTGCTGCTAATTTACCATATTACGAAGCAGGAAGCAAGGAAGATTCGTTAAAATGCTTCTTGACTGAAAATCATGTATGGAGTAGCCTGATAAATAGACGTAGTGGAAGAGGAAGGACCAGGAACAGAGGCAGGCCCGGCAGCAGAGGCACGCCCATCAGAAATGGAGGAAATGAGATGAGGAATACGGAAATCGATCATGGAAAAGTGTTTGACTGGGGCCGGGCACGGGAGTTCTTCCGCGGAACCTGTATCGGTACGGAGCGGATTTTACCGGTATCGACATCTCGGAGAATCAGATCGGGCAGGCGAAGAAACTGGCGGAAGAGAGAGGCATGAATATACAGTTCCAGTGTATTCCGGCTGAGAAAGCCGGATTTCCGGACGGCGCTTTCGATGTGGTGACCGCCTGTCAGTGCTTTTTCTACTTTAATCACGAAGAACTGGTCCTAAAATACAATCCGAAATGGACCGGTTGCAGGGAAAGACGGCATCCGATCGAAATTCCCGAAAATTATGAGGAGTATTTCACCATCGGTGAGCAGACGATGTTCGATGTGTCCGTTCCCTTTACGAGAGAGAGCTGGAATGGGAGAATCAGGGCCTGCCGGGGAATCGGCGCCTCCCTTACCCCTGAGGAGACAGAACGCTTCGATCAGGAACACAGAGAACTGCTGAACCGGATTGTGCCGCCGAAGTTTGAGGTGCTGCATTACGCGGCCATGGCGGTTCTGCATAAAAGATAAGAGATAAGAGAAAGAAGATTACATCAGGAAGACAGGGGAAGAGAGTATGACAGGCCGGGAGAAACAGTACTTATTTACAAACAGCGATTTGAAACGCCTGATAGCACCGCTCATTGTGGAGCAGATTCTGGCGGTAACCGTGGGCATGGTGGACACGATGATGGTGTCCAGCGCAGGCGAGGCGGCCACATCGGGCGTATCCCTGGTGGATATGATCAACAACCTGCTGATCAATGTGTTCGCAGCAGTTTCCACCGGCGGCGCGGTGGTGTCTTCACAGTTTCTGGGACAGAAAAACCGGAAACGGGCGTGTGAGGCGGCGGATCAACTGATGATGATCACGGGGCTTATCTCCATTGTGATCATGGTGGGGGCGATTTTGTTCCGGCACGGTCTTTTGAGGCTTTTGTATGGAGGGATTGCGGATGACGTGATGAACAACGCGCTGATCTATCTGATACTGTCGGCGCTTTCCTATCCGTTTCTGGCGATTTATAATTCCTGCGCGGCGCTGTTTCGCTCTATGGGAAATTCCAGGATTTCCATGCAGGCGTCCATCGTCATGAATATTATCAATGTGGCGGGAGATATTCTGTTTATATTCGGATTCCACTGGGGCGTGGCAGGTGCGGCGCTGGCTTCACTGATCAGCCGTATGACGGCGTGTGTCATTCTGGTTATCCGACTGCATAATACGGGGCTGGAGATTCATGTCAGCTTCGGACGGCTTCGCTGGAACAGCGGAATGATTGGAAAGATCCTTCATATCGGGATTCCGGGCGGAATCGAGAACAGCATCTTCCAGCTGGGACGCGTACTGGTCGTCAGCATCATCGCTCTGTTTGGCACGACACAGATCGCCGCCAACGCGGTCGCCAACAACCTGGATGGAATGGGAGTGCTTCCGGGACAGGCTATGAATCTGGCCATGATCACAGTGATCGGCCGTTGTGTGGGTGCTGGCGATTTTGAGCAGGCGGAATATTACACTAAGAAAATGATGAAGCTCACGTATCTCATCAGCGGACTCTGTTGCCTGGGCGTGATTCTCACCATGCCGCTCACCATGAAGCTGTACGGCCTTTCGGAGGAAACCCTTAAGCTGGCGGCAGCGCTGGTGCTGATCCATGATGGATGTGCCATCATTCTGTGGCCGGCGTCATTTACCCTGACGAATGTTCTGCGGGCGGCAAACGATGTCAAATTCCCCATGTGCATCTCCATCCTGTCCATGGTGATCGTGAGGCTGGGAGCCGGTTATTTGCTGGCCGTCGGCCTCGGGATGGGAGCCGTCGGCGTGTGGTGCGCCATGATCCTGGACTGGGGCGTTCGTGTGATCTGTTTTGTGGGACGGTACCGGAGCGGGAAATGGAAGACATTTTATCGGGCGGCGTAAGGAGAGAAATGGAAAATGAGAGATGGTACAAAGCAGACGGAGGAGATTGCGTTATGAATGCGTTTATTGAGAAAAAGGTCCATGAATTATACTGGGACTGCGATGTCAACTGTGCCAGGACCATGCTGATCTGCCTGGGCGAGCTGTTCGGAGTGACGTATGAGTCCCAGACGCTGAGCGCCGCCGTCGGCCTTCACGGTGCAGGCGGTTATCGGGCGCAGTGCGGCCTGGTGGAAGGCAGTCTCATGTTTGCCGGAGTTTATTTAAATGGGCTTGGCTGGGAGGAGGAGCGGATTGTTTCCGCCTGTTACCGGTTTGCGGAAGCATTTACCGACGCATTCGGATCCCTGACATGCTTCAATCTGCGTCCGGGCGGATTTTCACCAGATGATCCGCCTCACAGATGCGAAGAGCTGACCTGCCGGGCGGTGGAATTTACATATGAGTTTATGAAGGCGCTTTAGAGAGAAAAATGGGATAGTAAGTGAAATAGAAAAAAGGTTTCCGGAGTGACAGGCTCCGGAAACCTTTTTCGATATATGACGAGGCCCTAGTATTCAAACACATAAGAATCCATCGTCTGGCTGTTGTTGATCAGCGCGTCGCTGCTCAGCTTCTTCTGTCTCAGCGCCTTGTCACTCTTTAGGAGGGCGCTGTAGATGATATCCGTTACATAGAGATACATCAGATTATCGGAAAGCGCCGTGGTGTTATTTGCGATCAGCTTGTCCGATACGATGAATTTGTAATCCGCGATATCGCTCAGCTTCGGGGAATCTACACTCGTGATGGTCAGGTTCTTCCCGCCGCGGTCAATGGATGCGCTGGCCGCCTGATAGATATCCTTCATCATAATGCTGCGCGCAATGAAGATGGATAAGTCACCGGGCGAAGTATTGGTGACCTGGAGACTGATGCTTAAGGGATCGGTGTACTCTTTGGCACGAATACCTGCAAGCTCCAGCTTGTAACGAAATTCCCTGGCGGCGAATGTGGTGTTGGCCAGGGCGTATAAGTTTATATTTTTTGCATTTTTGATCATATCCGCGGCTTTAAATACCGTGCTTTCGTCCAGGAGGGCCGCCGTGTTATTTAACATGCTCCGATAGTCGGAGGTGACGGAGGCGATAAAGTTCCCGCCGGAGGAGGGCGTCTCCTGAACCATGTTATTGTAGAAGCTTTCCTGGGCCAATGCGATCTTTAATCCATTGAATCCTTTATATCCCAGCTTTTTGCAGAAACGGTTGATGCTGGCCTCTGAAGTGCCGGTTTCATCCGCCAGAGCGGTGATTGTCGTGGTAAGAATCTGTTCGGCGTGACCTATAACGTACTGGCTGATCACGTTCTCGCTCACAGTGAAGTTGGGCTGCATGGAGATGATTTTAGAAATAACGGTCGATACCATAAAATCCTCCTTTTTTCGTTATTACAGTATACCGTTCCCACTAAACTCGTGAGGGACCTCGTTAAGTGGTCAGGTATGACTCGCACTAAGCTCGAAAGGACCTCGCTAAGTGCTCATAGTATACCATATTTGCAAAATATTTGCAAATAATGATTGAGAATGAAAATATAAATCAAATATATTGACAGCTAATGAAAATGATGATAGTATAAAATCATAAAAATAATGGCGGAATCAATTATAAAATGACATAAATGCACAAAATACACCGGAGGTAAATGAAAAAAGTGATTTGTAATGGAAATCACTTTCAGAACTGCTGTTATGATTACAGGAAAGGAGAAAGTATGAAGGAGTTTGGCTATGACAAACAGTACGATGTGATTGTTGCAGGCGGAGGGGTCTCCGGCACTGTGGCTGCCATCGCGGCCGGCCGTCTGGGAGCGGATGTCCTGATTCTTGAAGAGGGCGCGTATCTGGGCGGGGCGCTGACCGGATGCGGCGTCGGACCCATGATGACGTTTCACGCAGGCGAGAAGCAGGTGATCCGCGGCATTATGGAGGAGATCGTAGAGCGGCTGAAAACCGACGGATATTCCCCAGGCCATATTTACGACACGATGCAGTACATCAGCTACCTGACACCATTCAACTCGGAAGGCCTCAAGGTGGTGCTCGATGAGATGACGGCGGAGGCAGGCTGCACGGTTCTGTTCCATACGTTTATCGGAGCCGCGGTATGCGGGGAGGGGAAGATCGAGTCCCTCACCGTGTGCAATAAGGACGGAATCCACAGCGTATCGGCCAGGGTATACATAGACGGAACCGGCGACGGCGATGTGGCCGCGTTTGCGGGGGCGCCCATGACAAAGGGAAGAGAATCCGACGGCGCTGCCCAGCCCATGACCATGAACATGAAGTATTTGAATGTGGACACGGAAGCGATCAAGCAGCATATCAGAACGCATATCGCCGATTTCTCCCGCCATCAGGGGAATGAGGAGCTTATGGACACCGTAAGCCGTTTTTCATTCTGCGGGTTCCAGGATGAATTCCGGGAGGCCCGGGAGAGAGGGGAACTGGAGATCCGGCGGGAGGATGTTCTCTGTTTCGAGACAGACCGTCCGGGTGAGTACATCGTGAACACCACAAGAATTATCGATCACGACGCCGTGAATGCGGCCAGCTTAAGCGACGCGGAGGTGACGGGAAGACGCCAGTGCAGACAGCTGGACCGGTTCCTTCGCAGACACGTTCCGGGCTTTCAGAATGCGGTTCTGGAATTTACTGGCCCCCGGGTGGGGGTGAGGGGATCCAGACAGCTTTCCGGTAAATATACTCTGACAGCGGAAGATATTCTGGAGAGGAGAACCTTTGACAGCGTCATCGCCCATTCCGCGTATCCCATCGACATTCACAATCCCAAGGGCGTGGGGACGGACAGCCGCTTCCTCTCGGAAAAGGGAACGTACTACAGCATTCCTTATGAGACGCTGTACTGCGAGGAGATTAAGAACTTACTGGCAGCAGGGCGGTGCATTTCCGCTTCCTTTGAGGCGCAGGCGGCTATTCGGACGACGCCGACAGCCGGAGCATTGGGACACGCGGCAGGAGTGGCGGCGGCCCTGGCTGCCAAAGGGGATGGAGACGTCTCCAAAGTCAGCAGAAATGAGCTGCAAAAACGATTGAGGGAACAGGGCGCATATCTGGATCTGTAAGAAAAGTAATGGAAAGTAAAATAACATGTTGAAAAAGTAATGAATGAGGAGGATTTTTCAGATGACAATTCAGGTTATTGGAATACTGGGGTTATTCGTTTTAATGGTAGTCTTGATGATGACAAGAAAGCTGCCGACTATTCTGGCTCTGCCGATCATGGCCGTAGGCATAGCACTGATTGCAGGAATTCCGTTTATGGGCGGGGAGTTCAGCATTGCAAAGGACGTTCTGGAAGCAGGCGCCATGCGTATGAGTACGGCGATTGCCGGACTGTTCTTCGGCGGTTTCTTCGGAAAGGTACTGAGCCGCGTGGGCATTACCAATACCATTATCCGGAAGGCAGCCGAGATGGCGGGAGATAAACCGCTTCCGATCGCATATGCATTTTTAATCGTAACTTCTGTTATTTTCGCGGCTTCCAACGGTCTGGGTATGTTCATCCTGGTTGGAACCATCATTGTTCCGATCATGATCAGCGCTGGCTTAAGCCCGCTGGTTGCAGGAACGATCCTGCTGCTGGGCAACGGCATCGGCGTTACATTTTCCGTTGGAACGCTGGGCGTTTACATTGATACTTTGGGACTTCCGCTGGAGACCGTTACACAGTATTCCTTCCTCTGCGCGGCTCCGCTGATCGTAGTAGCCGTCATCATGGTATACGTGATGGTGAAATCCGGCGGCAAGAAGAGAAAGGCATGGGCAATGCCGGCTTCCGATATAGGCGGTGATAAAAATGTCCGTTCGATCGCACTGATTTCCCCGCTGATCCCTGTTGTTCTCGTATTCGCATTTAAGCTTCCCTTAGTAGCCGCTATTTTAATCGGCATCGTGGCAACTCTGATTCTTGCAACACCGAAAAATGCCGTTCACGTCGTATCCAGCTCCTTCGTAGAAGGAATCCAGGAGACGGCAGGCGCCTGCGGCCTGATGATTGGTATCGGTATGGTTTTAAAAGCAGTTATGGCTCCTGAGGTCGCCGCTGTCTTAGAGCCGGTAATCAAAGCAATTATCCCGTCAAGCGCGATTATGTTTGTACTGGTATTCGGCCTTCTGTCCCCGTTAGCTATCTACCGCGGACCGTTAAACGTATGGGGACTCGGCTCCGGTATCGTGGCTCTGCTGGCTTCCTGCGGCATGAACCCGGTTGCAGCCATGGTTGCACTGAGACTGGACTCCAACGTTCAGGCAGTCTGTGATCCGACCAACTCACACAACGTATGGATCTCTGATTTTACGAAGACGGATGTCAATGATTATTTAAAGAAGACGATTCTTTGGATCGCAGTTTCCACACTTGCGGGCCTGATCGTTGCAAGCTTTATCGTATTATAATGCCCGCACCGTGCAGGCGTGTTCCGGCATACGCCTGCACATCTGCAGCGCTGTACCAGGGCGTGCTTTTGAGGAAGAGGAGAGTTTGACAATTATGAGTAAGAAAGTAAGGATAGGAATTGATGTGGGAGGAACCTTCACGGACGCGGTCGTCATCGACAGCAGTACGTATGAAGTGATTGCGAAGAAGAAGATTCCGACCACCCATGAGGAAGGCGTGGCGGCAGGCGTAGTGGCGCTCATCAGCCAGCTGATGGAGGAGCTTGGAATCGCACCGGAGGATGTGGTTTTTATCGCTCATGGCACGACCCAGGCTACCAACGCGCTGCTGGAGGGAGACGTAGCAAATGTTGGCATCATCGGCATGGGAACCGGCATGGACTCAAGAGGTGCCAGGAATGAGACAAATGTAGGTGACATCGAACTGGCTCCGGGTAAATTCTTAAAGACGAGCCATACGTTTATCGACTCTAAATCAGTGAACGATTCAACCATTCAGACCGCCATCGACGAGGTGCGCGGCGCGGGCGCGGAGGTCATAGTCGCTTCTGAGGCCTACAGCGTGGATAATCCTGAAAATGAACTGCGGATACAGAAAAATGCCGAAAATCAGGGCCTTTACTGCACCGGCGGCCATGAGATATCCCAGCTCTACGGTCTGAAGATGAGGACCAGGACGGCTGTGGTCAACGCATCCCTGATTCCGAAGATGATGGAGACCGCCAACATGACGGAGCGGGCCGTAGTGGATACGAAGATTCAGTCCGGACTGATGATTATGCGCTGCGACGGCGGTGTCATGAGCATCAATGAGGTGCGGAAACGTCCGATTCTCACCATGCTTTCCGGTCTGGCGGCCGGCGTGGCGGGGGCGCTGATGTATGAAAAGATTTCAGACGGAATCTTTTTCGAGGCAGGCGGAACCAGCGTGGATATCTCTGTAATTAAGAACGGAAAAGTCATGATCAAATACGCCCAGGTGGGCGGCCATAAGACGTATCTGCAGTCGCTTGACGTCCGGACACTGGGCGTGGCGGGCGGCTCCATGGTGCGCGTAAACGGCGGAAAAATAGCGGATATCGGCCCGCGTTCGGCTCATATCGCCGGGAAAGAGTACGAATGTTTTCAGAAGGACGGCGAACTGGACGGATCGGAGGTGCTGTTTGTCAGCCCCAGAAAGGACGACCCGAAGGAATATGTGCTGGTGAAGAACCCGGCCGGGAGGGAATATTCCCTGACGCTGGCAGGAGCTGCCAACCTGCTGGGCTACATTCCGGAGGGCGACTACGCGAGCGGCAGTGCACAGACGACGAAAGCCGCCTGGGATGCGCTGGGAACGTATCTGGGATGCACCGGAGAAGAGGCGGCCAGACAGACCATGGATCTTGCCATGGATAAGCTGGCGGCGGTCGTGGAAGAGCTGATCGATGAGTATGAGCTGGATACCCGGTTTGTAACCCTGGTGGGCGGCGGCGGCTCCGGCGCGGTAATCGTCCATTCTCTGGCAGAACGCATGAATGTAAAGTGGAAAATAGCGAAGAACGCACCATATATCTCCACTATCGGCGTGGCGCTGGCCATGGTCCGGGAACAGATGGAGAGAACCATTGCCAATCCCACAGATGATGATATCAAGAAAATGCGCCGCGATATCATCGAGAAGATCGTGAAATCCGGCGCCAACGAGGCAACCGTGGATGTGACCATCGAGGTGGACGCGCAGAAGAATATTCTGCGGGCCATAGCGACAGGCGCCACGGAGCTGCGGCAGAAGGACCTGACGGCCGCGGATCTAAAGCCGGAGCAGCTTAGGGAGATCTCGGCGGAAGCGCTGGGAACGCCGCCGGAAGACACCAACTGTGTGGCCTCATCGGGCCGCTGGAACGTCTATGAGTCTGTATTAAAGAAGAAATTCCTCGGCGTATTCAGCCAGAAGAGCCGCCGCCTTTGTGTCATCGACCGGGAAGGCGTCGTAAGGCTTAAGAAGGAAAAAGCGGCTTACTTAAAATTTGCGAAGGCCAGAAAGGGCGACGTGTTCACGGAGTTTCTGGATGCCAATACCACCTTTTCCGACGCCAACGCCACCATCCCAAAGGTATTCATCTTCTATCGGGAGAAGATGCTGGATTTGACGGGAATGCAGAGCGCGGAACAGTTAAATTCCATCCTGGATGTGGAGATCGAAGGGCTGGAGGATGGCGAAGAGCTGATTGCAGTCGCATATAAATAGTAAAGAAGGGGGGCTCGGAAATGATATCGGATGAAGTCCTGGGCATGTTTGAACTCAGCAACGACCTGCTGTTTGGAAGGATACCAGAAGATAAGTACCGCTATTACGTGGAAGAACCTCTGCGCCTCGGGCGGGAAGCCGCCGAAAAAGTAAAGGGCGCGGGCGGCATCTTCGCGCTGTATGAGGAAGCGGGAATCGAGATCATTTATCAGGAGGCCAGCGGGGAAAACTACGGCGTCTCCTTCCGGGCCCAGAGTGAATATGGGAAAGACGGAAGCGCAAAGGTCCTGATGTATAAGCAGTCCATCGCAGAGCTGGCGAAGCACAGCTGCGATTATGTGATCGGAGAAGAGGAGGCGCTGGCCGTCCATCTGGCCCATGAATACTTCCATTATCTGGAGTATCACAGCGGTGAGATAAAGGATGACAGAACTCAGCCGTATTACAGCCACGGATTTGTCTCCGACTATTTGGAACCGGTGCAGCTTGTAAAGCTCTTCGGGCGCAGGCGGGAGGCTGGAATCCTGCGGTGCAGCGAGATCGCGGCCCACGCGTTTGCCAGGGAAATGATGGGACTGGAGATTCTGCCTAATTACTATGACTATACCTGGCTGATAGCCGGGGGAAAACTGCGCCGGGAAGACTTCCTGGAGAAAGCGCGGCAGTTTGAGGAGATGGTCCGGAGGCGTTGAGAAACGCAGCCGGGCCATCTCCTTTTTTTCTGGAGTGAATTTTCAAACACACTTTGGTGCGGGTTGTGAAATGGCAGCAAATCGGGTATAATTTACTTAAATAAGCAGGAACAGGAAGGAGGGCGTAGTTATGCGGTATTATATATCCGATCTGCATTTTTATCATGAAAACTTAAATTACCAGATGGATCACCGGGGATTTTTAAATGCTGCTGAGATGAACGCCCATATGATTCGTCAGTGGAACAGCAGGATACGGGACAAGGATGAGGTGGTCGTGCTGGGAGATATGTCCCTCGGTACCGGTGAGGAAACCAACGGGATTCTGCGTCAGCTGAGAGGCCGGATCTGCCTGATTGAAGGGAATCACGATTCGTATCTGACGGACAGACAGTTTGACAGAAGCCGCCTGGAGTGGGTGAAGCCTTATGCGGAACTCCGGGATAATAAGAGAAAGGTGATCTTAAGCCATTACCCCATGATCTGTTACAACGGCCAGTACCGGAAGGACGAGGTTGGGCGGCCCAGGACCTATATGCTGTACGGCCACGTGCATGATACCTTTGACGAAGCGCTGGTGAACCGGTATCAGGATGAGACCAGGCGCGCCAAACGGCCGGACTGCCACGGCGGCCCGCCGCTTTCCGTTCCGTGTCAGATGATCAACTGCTTCTGCATGTTTTCGGATTATATACCGCTCACCCTGGATGAGTGGATTGATGTGGATAAAAAACGCCGCAGCGGGAGAACGGATCACATTTCTTTTCGTACTGAGTGAGTGGCAAAGGAGTGAAAACACATTCGACAAAATTCGCAAAGATTCGACAAAATTCTACACACCCCATTGTATTATAGGAAGGATTCCTGTAAATTGAGAATATGGTTACAAACGGAGCCGCTTCGAAGCTGGTAAATATATAATGTAACTGTGAGACATTTCGGAAGGGGACAGTCGGGGCCGTTCCAGGAATCTATCTATTTCACTTTTCCGGTTGTTTGTTCTAAAATAATAATCTGCGGGAGAGTAGATGCGCAGGGCAGTCCGCGGGGAACCCTGCGTTTTTCTCGTTTCCGCCCTTTTCTTTTCCCTAATCGTCCGGCGAATCGTTGAAAATGCGCAGCAAATCCGCCGTATCATAGTGTTTGCTTTCGATATCAAAGCAGCATCCTGCCGGCAGAAGCTTCATTACTTCGCTTTCCAGCGCGATTCTGCGTTTAAAATGGCTGACCATGCCTTCAAAGTCCTGAATCTGATGCGCTGCTCCATAGGGGGAACGGTTTAAATAATCGATCATCATGAGATACCAGACTTCTTCGCCTTCCGGGTTGACCCGCTCTTCTTTGATGGTCTGGATGCACTGCCTGATGTCCGGCGAAACGAGACGAATCAGCTTAAACGCGGATAAATCCAGCAGTGCCGCCAGCTCTACGTAAAAATCTACAATCTGCTGATCGCTGAACATTGCATACAGCATGAGTTCCTCGATGATATTCTGGAAAAACGAACATTCAAATACATTGCCGTTTGAGTGGAAATCCAGGAATCTCCGCAGGATGATTTCCCGGAATTCGGATGGATCCTTTCTCCCGCCGTAGACCTCAAATTTCTCCATGTATTCGTAAAAGTGGTAATTGCCGGTTTTTATTTTCGTATAGGGAACGATGTATTGAACCCCTTCTTTTATGGTGTTCCGTTCTACCTCGCCGCGCATATCCGCCAGATCGAGGAGGGACTGCCGGTATGCATCTTCGCTCATATAAGCGCACCAGGCCAGCTCGACAGGGGAGATGTCGCCCTCACGATATACGCGGTAGTCTGTAAAGTGCCGGGACAGGGTGTCTAACAGAGTCGATTTGCCGCTGCCTGGAATTCCCTCGATAAAAATGTTGTATGGTTTAGTCATAGTATGGTTCCCTCCTGTATGATTGTATCATACCATTAAAACAGCAAAAAAGGGAGGGAAAGTATTTATTTTACTGGAACCAGACCGGAGTTACATAGGCCCAGTGCCCATTGAGCTGCGAAACCTCCATGTGGTAAAAATCACCTGCTGCGCCATTGACATCCGTAAAGGTTTTCTCCACCGTATACTGAGATGCGCTGACCGCGGTATGCACCTTATATGCCTGGCTGTGGTAAGGCTTCATATGACCTGAAAATCCGGCGGTCATCAATTCCCCTATTGTGCGGGAATTTGTGCGGCCGTTGATATCAAAGCGGATTGTGGTTTCGGGTGTGCCCTCAATTTCCAGGATCACAGCAGAGGTCTGTGGATGGAGTGTGGAGAGGTTCTTAAAGGTTTCGCACTGCCATGCGGCCACATTGTCCTGGCAGGAGAGAATCCGGTTGTCCAGCTTGTTGATCTCATCCTGTGAGTCATCTTCTTCTGCTGAGGGGGCCAGTACGCTGCGCCCTCTGAAGCATGGCTCGATGTCTAATATCTTTCCGTCATCCACATGGGCGGTGCAGGTAAAACGGTACGGCTCATCCTTGTTATTTCCCCATCCGGTCTCCACTCTGACTTTAAAGCGGGTATCTGCCTTATCCGGTTTTAAGAAAAGTCCCTCTGTGATATGGATCGGCTCTAAATTTTTATAAATTACAATTTTATCAATAGGATAGCAGGCTTTCACAGAGTAATGAATCTCTCTGGGGGCGGAGGTGGGTTTCACGATTGAGCCCATAACAAAGCCGTTGATATCAAATGTACAGAGAATTCTGTCCCCGGTGACTGCGTAGGTGCGGCGGTTTATCATGGCATCCCAGATGGATTCCCGGTCCTTCTTATCGGTCAATACAGCCATTTTGCCGTCGCCGTAGGAACCGGGGTATCCGGCGTGATGGTCGGTAGAGCCTGTAAAACCAAAATGGTAACCCCTTCGGAGTCCCTCGTAAACGGTATTTCTGCTGTCCCGCGGTCCCATATTGTGATAATAGGGATAAGCGGCCGTTTCATTCATGGCGCAGCCATGCTTGGAGCAGACCTCTACCAGCGGAGTCACGCTTTCATCAAATTCATCCCAGTTGATTCCACGGTATCCCGGTGTATAACCGATGTGGTGGGCGACCGTAACAGATCGGCAGCGGCAGTCATCCTTTAATTCCTGGGGAGAACTGCGGTATATCAGAGGGAGTGTATCATCCGGGCTTACCAGATGATGATCTCCGTAATGCGAAGAGTGCATTTCATAAGCCTGAAATGTGACCAGCTCTTCGGAATTACCATCGGCCACAGCGCTCCTGACCTCCGGCCAGTGATCCTTCAGCTTTTTAAACCCTCTGTTGTGGAAATCAACCACAAATGCCGTTTCCTCAGTTCTTTCATGCATATCCGGCCACATGGCATGTCCAGTAACCGCGCAGAAGTCCAACTGATTTTTTGCTGCAGTCAGTGCGTTGTCAAGTGCTCCGTAGCCGTATGTGATGCCGCAGTGATTGTGAATATCGCCCCAATAAGTGTTCATAAGTTTGTCCTTTCTGAATAAAAAGAGTGGTTGTGGTCTGGATTTGGAAGCGCCTCCGGGTGAGGAACCCACTGTCCCATATCCTGTGTGTATGCCGTAATTCCCATGGCTGCCTTTATGCGTTTTTGAAATTCCTTAGCCCGTTCGTTCACTGCATAAGGATCACAAATGGAGAGCAGGCGGCGATGGCAGTTGCCCGCAGCTTCCTGAACCACGCCGTCGTTCGCCCGGGTCTCCAGTAAGTTTTCATTTTCCCCGGGGTCGGCCTCCAGATCAAAGAGCTGGGGACCGTCAGAACAATAAAATACATATTTGTATTTGTCCCATCGAATCATGAACATGCCATCCGGAATACCGTGAGCATGGTATTCACTGAACGCGAAGTCTGGATGCGCGGAGTCTTCACCGTGTTCTGCCAGTCCCATCAGGCTGTGCCCTGAGATGGAAGATGGCTGGGGAACGTCCAGAAGATCGCAGAAGGTGGGATAGAGATCCACCAGTCCGGCAGGGGAGGAAACCCGTCTTGCCTCGATTCCGGGGATTCGAAAGATCAGCGGAATATGAGAGGACTGCTCAAACATACAGCATTTCCACCACATCCCATGATATCCCATCTGTTCGCCATGGTCGGTGGAATAACAGACCGCCGTATGATCCCGAAGGCCCAGGGCATCAATTTTATCAAGAAGGATTCCCAGGCGTTCATCCAGTTCCTCGATGGCGCAGTGATACCCGACTAAGACTCTCCGGACGGTCTCTTCCGGTACACTCCCGCATTTAAAATAGGTTCGCATCCATTCCAGTGAAGGGTTTAAGGAGGTAAAGGGAGGTTTTAATTCTTCTGGTATCTCTGTAATTGCGGAGTTATAGTAATCCCAGTGTTCCTGCTTCACATAAAATGGAAAATGTGGATCTAAAAATCCTATGTACAGCATAAAATCTTTCTCATCCCGATGCTCTGTCAGCCAGGAAAGGCCTGCCTTCAGCACCCGGTCATCAAAGCTCTCCTCTGTTTTGATGCCGATGCGGTCAAACCGTTTTTCCGCGCCGATTCTTGCCAGCTTTTGATCTCTGAAATAACAGCCGATATCGGGTCTGAACATGTATCCCGCCAGGGCCTCATACGTAAATGCATAACTGCCTTCATGATGAAAATGTGTTTTTCCGATACAGGCAAAGGTATGACCGTTTTCCGTCAGATGGTGAGAGATACCCTTCACTGTCCCATCATATGGGGTTGAATTGTCCCAGGTTCCCAGTTGGTGTACATAGTCCCCGGTGAAGAAGCTGGCGCGGGCCGGTGCACATACAGGGCAGGAGGAATAAAAATTGTCAAAAACGATACCTTCCGCTGCCAGGCGGTCCAGATTCGGTGTCCTCAATATGGAATGATTGATAAAGTGCATCATTTCATAGGAATGTTCGTCGGATAAGATTGTAATGATATTCATGGCCGCCTCCTACCAGTAAGGGTTCCAGTCTTTTGTAAGCCGGGTCAGGGCTTCCACATAGAAATAGTCACCCCACAGGTTGCATTCATCGATACCATGATCGATACAGTCGTTGTAAGGAGTTTTTTTCCCGTAGACGCCATGAAGCAGCTGTCCGTTTGAACTCTCGGGGGAGGTGACGGCGCATAAGTCTGTCAGTGCCTTCATAAGCCTTTTGGCGGCAGCCAGATAAGGAGCCGCCTCCGCTTCCGGCAGGAACCGGCACATCTCCAGGATTCCGCAGACGGCGATAGCGGAAGCCGAGGAATCCCAGGGCTCGCCGCTGCCGTCTTCAAAGATGAAATCCCAGTATGGCACCAGGTTTTCCGGAAGATGAGTGAGGAAATATTCTGTCACATGCTTAAAGTCTTCCAGATATTCAGGGCTTCTCGTATAGCGGTAGCTGAGCGCCAGCCCATAGACGCCCCAGGCCTGGCCTCTGGCCCAGACAGAATCCGCAGAATATCCCTGATGCGTTACTCCGCGCAGCGGTTTCCCGGTTTCCGGATCAAAATAATACGTATGATAGGTGGAATAATCAGGACGGATAATTACGCTTAAGGCGGTGTCTAAGTGAGCTCTGGCCTTTTTGGCATACTCTGGCTGTCTGGTCTCCTCCGTGGCCCAATAGAGAAGCGGAAGATTTAGGAGACAGTCAATGATCAGGCGGTAGTTTTTTAAATTGTCCATAGCCCCCCAGGCCTGAAGAAACTGTCCTTTTTCATGAAATCGGGATTTCAGGCGGTCAGCTGCAAGGAGAGCCGCTTTTTTCGCTGTTTCATTTCCGGTGAGCTTATAGCCGGAGACGCAGGATAAGGAGTAGAGAAAGCCAAGATCATGGGTGTCGGTGTGATTGCCGGTCTCGATCCGTTCCAGGAAACTTTCTGCCTGCTTCAAAGCGGCTTCCCTGTATCGTTCATCTCCGGTATTTTCATAGGCCAGCCACAGTTCGCCCGTCCAGAAGCCGTTGGTCCATTGTTCGTTGGGGACGGGAGTATAGAAGCCGTTTTCAGAATAAACGGATTTAAACTGGCTGGTAAATTCGCTTAAGCAGCTTTCGGTCTGTCTGGAAGCCAGCTCCAGCGCTTTTTTCGTCTCATCCGGAGAAAGCTCCGGTTTTTTCATTAATTCTTCAAATGTCATAATTTCCTCATATTCCGGGGCGGCTGCAGGTGATATTTTTTATTTCCTGCAGCCGCCTCTAATGTATTTACATGCAGCGTGAGATTCTGATCAGAGGGCAGGGAAGCATTCCAGTGATAATTTTTCATCCATGGCAGGAGCCTGCTCCCGGAGTTTGGTCCTTAAGGAATGGAGACCCAGGCCGGAGCTCCACGTTCCATCTGTCACATCCAGGATGAGAAGATCTAACGTGATAGTACCAATATCCACCTTTTTATCTTCCGGTCCCAGAAAGGACACATCAAGAATCGGAGCCAGCATATCTTCGGAGCCATAGATTTCAGGGCATAGAGATGTATTCTTCCACAGTCGGATATCACAGCAGTCTGTCCAGATCCAGAGAAGCGAAACTCCGTTTTTTTCCATCAGAACCGAATAATTATTGAGAATGCGGCAGACAGTTCCAGGTTCTAAGTGCCAGCGCTGGATATGCGGCTTATCCCGGCGGTTTCCCCGTTCCATCTCGTCACGGATGATAAGACCGCGGGTACGGTGGAACAGAATCCGGCGGGTGTGACGGCAATACGTATAGGCATCATGGTGCGCTTTGACATAAATACCTTTGGGATCGGTCCAATACTCAGTCACCGGCGTATCCGGGCGGTAAACGCCCCATTTATTTGCATAGACACAGTCGGGCAGAACAGGCTCCCCATGGGCCAGTACCGTGTTATGGGAGGTCATGTTATACATATATCCGCGCAGTTCGCTGTTCATCCGTATGGAATGATACAGTTTGTCCGTGTACGGCTCCCCGATGAAGGCCTGACCGCGGAAGGTAAGAAACAGGGACAGTAAATCCATATGGTTATGGCCGGAACAGCCGCAGCCGGTCTTGGCGGACATGAGGATATAATTGCCGTCATGCCGGTAGGAGCTTCGACTGCAGAGAAAACCGGCTTTTGTGCTGCAGAAATCACGGGGAAGAATCTCCGGATCTGCGTCTTTCTGAAGCATTCTGGCGCGTTCCAGCTCTGTGCACATGGGGTGTGAAAGCATTTTTATGCCCAGCTGAAGGATTGGGTCTGCTAAGGGGCCGCCGTTGTCCCCCAGGGAAGGGTAGAGGGGGCCGGGCGGGGTAAGCATGGACAGAAGGGAGAAGGAAGCGTATATCTTCTGTTGGGATTCTTCATCCAGAAGAGGCACTTCATTTAAGTTAGCCAGATAAATGCCGCGAAACAGCATTTCTCCAATAGCAGCACCTGACCAATAGGCAATAGAATGCTCACTGTAACCACCGTCTTCATTGAAATCTTCTTTTATATGGCGGCAGACGATGCCGGCCCCTCTCTCTCTGTAAGCACGAAAATCAGGAATCTCAGGGAGCAGGATGCTGAGCAGGAAAGGAACCAGCCCTCTTTCCCACATGTGATGATTGTAAGGGCGGTAGCCATCCTCTTCAAAGCGCTTGAACTGAATTCCCAAAAACCAGATATGCTTCAGGAGATCAAAGGCTGTGTCGATGTCGGTCTCATAGGGAAGTCTGGTATAAAACAAGCTGATGAGAACGATGGTCAGCCAGCCCACGCTCATGGCATCCCGGTCCTCCGTATACTGGAAACGGTTGGCTCCGGCAGACGGATCCTCTACAATAAGAGGATAGGTCTCAAAAAATTTATGTACAAGCTCCGTGAAGGTAGCAATCACCTGTGTGTCGCCTTCCTCGTGATAAAGGACGGACAGAGCCTCGAAAAACTGTCCTCTTACAAACATATCAAGACTGTGACGGTGGCGCTTTCCCTGATCCTTCAGAAAGTTAAAATGTATCATATTTTCATAGGAAGGGCCTAAGTCCTCTGATCTTCTGGCACCCGGCAGAAGATAGCGGTGTTCCATCATACTGCGCCCGGATTGTAAGCAGAAGTCCTTCAAGCTGCCGCGCAGGCCCAGGGAAGACTGATAGGCGTATGGCAGTTCATCCGGCTCCATCCTCTTAAGCGGAAGGCTGCGGCAGTCATAAAAATAGGTCACCTGCGTTCTTTGCTCGAAGTACTTGACCAGCGCTTTTTTAGCCAGTGCTGCATTACCCCTGGCCCAGTTGTATTTTACCTCAGAGAGGCCGGGGAGATTAAGGTCTAAAGCTTCAAACAGCTGGTTGTCTGTGAGAAGTGTTTCATCGCCGGGGATATTATTCATGGCGTATTTCCTCCTTCTTCAGTTTATTGCCGCTCAGTATAAAGCGGAGAGTGTATTCCTTAAACTCACATACTACGGTAAAGCTGTCCCCGTTAAGAGCCTGGCGGACAGATACGGTCCGCTTATTCTGGGTAACCGGGTAGGGAACTGCTAATACGGCAAAGTAACATGTGCCGCTGCTGTCTGGATTTAAGCGGAAGCAGACTTGCCTGGAATCGTGGCAGATGTTGTTGGCAGTGGAGATTTTTCCGTCTGTTATGATGGTTTCGCAGTCGGCGCCTGCCGCAAGCTCGATGGAGGGGCCGTCATCACAGGAATAAAGGGAGCGGTCATCACCACACACCAGATGCGTTCTGTTTAAATGGTAGTGTACCTGTACTGTGTCATCCGGGGACAGACCGGTTACGTGGTCGATGATCAGGAGAAGACGGTTACCAATGAGGGCCAGATGGCGGACCGTCTGTGCCGGAGCATAATTTTCATGGCAGGAGGTAATGCAGGTAAGACCGGCTGCCTCCTGTACTTCACAGATGAAGCCCTCTCTCTGAGGGCCGTATTTCCAGGAACCCCTGTATTCCCACGGGTCCCTGTCATTTACCGTCAGACAGTTGTGGGAAGCTGCTCTTTTGAAACGGTATCGGTTTTCATCATCCTTATACGTATAAATGCCTGGATCGGAGATCAGAGGAAGGCCGTACGCGGTGAAATCAAAGCCTCCCGGGTCCATGTGAGCGTGGAGATTCTGCACGGGCGTGCGGCAGCCTGTCATGAGGCTTAGGGCCTGTTTATCCCAGGAGGAACGCAGATAGACCTGATTTAAGTCCTTCTGCCAGGCCAGAAGGGGAAGGTCAGGTTTTTTTGGATGCGCTTCCGCCCAGATTAAATCGTCCTTTAAATGCGTGATATCAGGAATTCTCCACAGATTATCCCTGATGACCTCATATATGGAAGAAACAGGATAGAAATGAGCGGCAGCGGCCAGATAATCCCGATTGCCTGATGCCATATAGCAGGAGACTGCGGAAAGGCACAAGGATTCCTTGTCGGCCGTATGGCTGTCTCCCCATGGGAAGTTGCCTCCGCAGGCGCGGGTAGCGTGGACTGAGTGGAGAAACATCTTGTGAAGCTTTTTGGTATATGCCTCCGATTCCGGCAGATGAAATTTTCTGGAGAATACATTGCGCATGGCAAACCAGAACACACATCCATTATGGTAGGACGGACATCCCTCGATCTGTCCCCCGCAGGGCGTACACTGGGCTTCCATACACCGGTCCAGCTCCTTTAAGGCATGATTTTGGTAAAGACTGCTGTTTCTAAGCTCCGGAAAGAGACAGGAGAAGGACAGCAGGCCCAGGTTTTCCATCAAATAGTGGTTGTGATCTGCCTTCGGCCACAGAAGCGGGGAAATATGATACAATACCAGACAGTGAACATAGATGCATGGAACCAGCTTTTCTAAAAAGGATTCATTCATATAGGGCGTTTCTGCCAAAAGTTCAATTACATAAGGCCATGTGCGGTAACCTCTGATTCCGGCCTCTAAGGCTCTCCAGGGGGTGAGTCCGTCGAAACGTCCCGGCACATAGTCTCCCTTCTCGTCAGTTAAGGCGGGGCAGCGTACAGAATCAATCCAGTCATTCACTTCTTCTATAACTTTTTTTGCATATGTCAAATCCCCGGTCAGGCTGTAGGCTTCGCACATGGTTTTCCAATGGTGCATACGGTTTAAATGAAACGTGTATTCATTATCGTTCACGGGATTTTCTGTCCATTCCGGCGGATTGCCGATGAAGTGGAGCGTTGGGCCTGTGCCGGGAAGTACCAGCCGGCCAGCCAGAGCTTCATCGGCCAGGCGCAGCGTGTCCACAGCCAGGTCAGGAAACTGCTCCCTGATGCAGCGGCCTCTTTCCAGGGCGCTTATCTGCCCGTTTGTTTGAAGAACTCTTTGCTTCAAGCCGGGTAACAGCGAGGCAGCAGTGGCGCCTTCTGTTAAAATGTCCTGAAACAGCGGGTATGTCTCTGTCATGTGATTTCTCCTTTTACTTTGTGATAATCTCATCCGGGTATTGGTTTTTTGTGGCCGAAGCCCAGTTCCAGGCTGCGCTTTTCAAAGCGGAGAACGGCTTCTTTATATTGGGGGGAATCGATAACGTTTATTGTTTCGGATGGATCAGCGGCAAGGTCAAACAAAACCCGGGGCATGTCCGGTCCGTAATACTGGTATTTTAAGTTTCCTTTTTTAATCATTAAGTATTCTCCAAGATATTGGCTGATACTCTCATCATCCCAGTCTTCTTCTTTGCCGGCCATAAGGCAGGATAAGGAACGGCTGTCGAGGCCGGCAGGAATGGGAATATCACAAAGCTGGCAGAGGGTGGCGTATAAGTCGCAGAGGTTTACATTAGAGGTTATCCGGCGCGGTCTGTACTCTGCGGGCCAGCGAATAAACAGGGGTACTCTTGCGCTGGACTCGTAAAACTTATGCTTGGCCCAGATCCCGTGTTCGCCCAGCATTTCTCCGTGATCGCTGGTAAAAACAATAATCCAGTCATCCAGATTCTGCCCGGCTTCCTCTAATTTATGGAGAATCTGACCAATATATCCATCGACTGTTTCGACCATACCATAGTAAGCGGCTGTAGTGCGCTGCACGTCACGCATGGTTACATCTTTTCCTATTTCCAGGTGCTTTGTATCCAGGTAAGGATGGCCGGACAGCTTCTGCTCGGGGCCGTATAGGGGAACCCGGTTTAAATAGTATTTAAATAAATCCTCGCTGCAAAAGTAAGGATAATGAGGCAGGACAAAACTCACCTTCAGCAGAAGGGGCTGGAGGGGCTGAGGCTTATCGTAATAAGGAGATTCGAAAATTTCCTCTATAATATCTAATGCCCCCTGCAGGGTGTATTCATCCTCCACCGTGTTTCTGGCGTGTCCGACGCCGGAACGTCTGACTTCCTTTGCATTGGTCCAGCGATGCTCTTCCTTTGATATCTTTACACGGGCCAGCTCTCTGGTATCTAATTCAGGCACAAAGGATTCCGTGATGCGGCAGTCCCGGCCGATTCGTCTCATCCAGCCCTGCATCTGGTCAGGGCCGTTGTGATGCAGCTTTCCGCAGCAAACCGTATTGTAAGCATGTTCTGAAAAGGTACGGGCAAACGTGGGGTAGAAGGGCGGCAAGTCTTCCCCGAATATCTGGCAGCCGCAGGTTCGCGGCAGCTGGCCGCTCATCAGGCACTGGCGCGCCGGAATACATACCGGAGAAGGCGTATAGGCGTGATCAAATACGACGCTGTCTTTTGCCAGACGGTCCAGGTTCGGGGTCCTGATCACTGTGTTTCCTGCGAAACCCGTTAAGTCCGGCCGGTGTTCGTCAGTCATGAGAAACAGAATATTGGGTCGCCGTGAGTTCATGGTTTATTTTTTCCTTTACAAAATTTTTTTTAAACTGAGTTTATTATAAGGATAGGGAAAATTAGGTTCAACGGCACTTTTTTGTAAAATACCAAATTTTTGTGAATCGTGCGTAAGAAAATTTAAAAAATGGGTTCTTAAGGACTTAAAAATAGAGGATAAAATGGCAGATAAAGCAGAAATGATAATAAACTGACAGCAGGAATGCTGTAAACATGTGGATTTTTGCAGATCACAAGTTAAATACAGAAGCCACAAAAAAGTGGTATTTTTCAAATTTTTACAGATTGTCAATCGGAAATGTCTGTGGTAGCATGTACCCAGAATCAAGCGCGTTTGGAACTCAAGCACTTTACATTTAAAAGGAGAGTATGATTATGAAGAGATCAAAACGGCTCATAGCCGGATTCATGGTATCTGTAATGGCAGCGTCAGCACTGGCCGGCTGTTCTTCCTCAAAGAATACGGCGAAGGAAACGGAGCAGACACAGTCACAGACTGCAGAAGATCAAAAGGGAGAGACCCGGAAGGAGGAAACTACAGCGGCAGAAAAAGGCGAGCCGGTAGAGATGGAATGGCTGGTAGGGCAGACCTCCTCTGAAGTAGATGATGACGCGGAAGTAGTGAAAGCGATTGAAGAGCGTTTCAATATTGATTTAAAGGCATGGTACGTGGATTCCAATAAATTCTGGGAGAACTTAAATGTAAGGTTCGCAGGAGGGGAAATGCCTGACGTACTGGTTATCGATAACTTAAGTCAGCTTCCGGCATTTGTTGATGGTGGGATCATCGGAGAGATTCCCATCGAAGAGATCCGGGAAAAGGCTCCTAATTACACAAAGACAGCGGATGCCAATGATGACGGTTCCCTCTGGAGTACCATGATCTATAACGGAAAGAATTACGGTATCGTAAATCCCATGGACGCGGTTCCCATGGCTATGTTCTGGAGAAAAGACTGGCTGGACAAGCTGGGCCTTGAAGTCCCGGAGACATTGGAGGATTACGAGAAAGTATTGACCGCATTTGTGGAGCAGGATCCTGACGGAAATGGAAAGAAGGACACGGCTGGTATGGCAGAAAGGGCATTCGGCGCAGTATTCGGCGCTTATGGAATGCGCTGTGTGACCGGAGGCGGAACCGGATTTAAAGTAGAGGAAATGCAGCTGGGCGAAGATAATGTACCGTTTTTCCCATATATACGCCCGGAAGCGAAAGAAGCGCTTACCACGCTTCATGACTGGTATACCAAGGGTCTGATCGACAAGGAATTCATTACAGGCGAGAACCATGGCGGATATGCATGGCTGTCTCATTCTTTTATGAATGGAAAGATCGGTCTGACCTCTGCCCAGCCGTATCACTACTTAAATGCCAGTACAGATACGACGGATGAGAACAACTGGGGCGTCTGCATGAAGGAGTTAAAGGGCTTAAATCCCGACGCGGATATCGTGATTGGGCCGGCTCCTGTCGGGCCGGAGGGAAAGTCCGGAACAGAAGGCTGGAACTTAACAGGCCGTCTGACCTGTTTAACCACAAAGGGAGTCAGTGATCCCCGCAAGGTAGATGCATTCCTGGCTATGTTAGATGCATATTATTCCGATATGGATTATGCAAAGATGGTAAACTACGGGCTGGAAGGCAAGCATTTCAAGACCACACCGCAGGGACCTGTCAGAATAATGGAGGGTACAGAGCTGCGTAAAGAAGGCGTGCTTCAGGTAGATTTCGGCAGTACTGTAAACTTCGCACAGGAAGTAACACCACAGAAGACGAAATTCGGGCATGAAGTGACCGGTAACGGCTATTACCGTTTTAATGCGCCTCCGGTTGAGGAATTCTCTGAGGTTATCGCGACGCTGGATACCCTTACGGAGCAGGCATATTTCGATATGATCACAGGCACAAAGCCGATCGACTATTTCGATACATTTGTGGAAGAGTTTAAGAAAGCAGGCGGCGAAGCGGCAGAAAAGGCCGTACAGAAGGCATATGCCGAGAAGCTTGCCGCGGCAAAATAATGAATTGAAGCAGACATGGGGGCGCTCAGATAAATTTTTCATTTGCGCTCCCTTCTTTTTTCATGGAGGTACTTAAATGACATCAGAAGCACGAAAGGGCAAGACGGAGAAAAAAGGCTTTCTCTACAATATGACCCACTATAAAGAGTATTATATTATGCTGATTCCAGGAATCCTGTTTTTTCTGGTATTCTGCTATGGCCCCATGTATGGACTGGTCATCGCATTTCAGAACTATTATCCCTTAAAAGGTATCAGCGGCAGCCCGTTTGTGGGACTAAAGCATTTTAGAGCGCTGTTCACCGATCCATTTTTTCTTTCCGTACTGAAGAATACGCTGGTCATCAGCTTTTATAAGCTTTTAATCTGTTTCCCGGCCCCGATCGTACTCTGCCTGATATTAAATGAGATTAAGGCTCCGCGGTTCAAAAAGTTCGCTCAATCGGTCTCTTATCTCCCTCATTTCGTTTCATGGGTCGTGGTATCGGGCATTATCATTGAGTTTTTATCTCCGTCTAGAGGGCCAATTAATATACTGCTTCAGAACCTGGGCATTGATCCCATCTTCTTTGTAGCTGAGCCAAGATGTTTCCGCGGCGTTCTGGTTATGTCTGATTTGTGGAAATCCATAGGCTGGGGCTCCATTGTCTATCTAGCCGCCGTTACAGCGGTAGATCCCACGCTCTATGAAGCGGCGGAAATGGACGGAGCGGGCAGAATTAAAAAGATTATCCATGTGACACTGCCGGCGCTGGCGCCTATTATCACCGTTATGCTCATCATGGAATCCGGTAAGATATTAAATGACAGCTTTGAGCAGGTATACAACTTCCTGACACCCAGTACCTATTCCGTTGGCGACGTAATTTCTACCTTTGTATACCGGATGGGTATTCAGAAGATGCAGTACAGCTTTACCACTGCGGTAGATCTGTTTAAAAATACCATCTCATTTATTCTTGTCATACTGACCAATTATGTGGCCGGAAAAACAAATGATTATGCGTTATGGTAAAGGGGGAGAACGATGAAAAAAGATAATAACAGCGGCGAAGACAGAGGCATAAACGTCAGAAAACACAAAAGGAGTATGGAAGACTGGGCAGTAGACTGTTTTGCCTACGGCATGGCGGCATTTTTAATGATATCCATTATCCTTCCCTTCATGCAGGTGGTGACAATCTCCATGAGTCCTGCTTCCGTCGTAAACGCGACGGGCTTCCATTTGTTTCCGACGAAATTTGACTTCTCGGGCTACCGCAAGATTGCAACTGACAGCAATTTCTGGCACAGCTATTTTATCACGATTATGAGAACTGTTATAGGAACCGGCTGTGGTGTACTGATCACGGTCATGACGGCCTATCCGCTGTCGAAACTAAACCTTCCCTACCGGAGGGGCCTCATGCTTTTTGTGGTGTTTACCATGTACTTTTCAGGCGGAATGATTCCTAAATATCTGTTGATTAAGAATCTCCACCTGACCAACAATTTTCTGGTTTATATTCTTCCCTGTATGATGACAGGCTTTGCCCTCATCATCACCAGAAACTTTTTTATGAGTATACCGGGAGAACTGGAGGAATCGGCAAAGATAGACGGAGCCACGCCCTTTATGGTCCTATTTCGCATTTATCTGCCTTTATCCAAGCCGGTTATGGCTACAATTTCGTTATGGTATTGTGTTCAGCACTGGAATTCCTGGATGGACAACATGCTCTATGTGACGAAAACCGGTCTTTATGTCCTTCAGTATGTCCTTCAGACGATACTGACCAATGGACAGACGGCCGATATGGAGGCAATGGTAGATGTGGTGGTGCATACGGAGACCATGAAGATGGCGGCACTGGTGTTGTCTCTGCTTCCCATTGTGTGCACCTATCCATTCCTGCAGAAGTATTTTGTAAAAGGAATGATGGTGGGGTCCGTCAAAGGTTAACAAAGATATTGGAGGACTTACCATGGGGGCTAAAAGATATTCGATTTTTTACATACTTTTGTGCATTAATCTTTGCAGTATCACAATTCTCTCTGCGTTCAATTACTTTGTTTTTCATGATATGAACAGCAAAGTATATCTGGAAAGCTTTATCGATTACAATAAGCGTGTTACCAATCTGGCCTTTCGAAATATAGACAAGCAGATTATGGAATCTCTGGTGGATATTCCACAGCTTTATTTTTCAGATGCGAGGTTAAATGAGCCTGTCCTGCTTCCTCAGAAACGTTCTATCATCGATTCGCCGAAGGCGATTACCGATTTGGTAGGAAAACTGGAGGAGATCAGAAAGGTGTATCCGTATGTGGTGAGTATGGACATCTATTATGAAGGAACCGGAACCATCGTGACAGGATTTAATAAAATACACTTTCCATTGGACGAAAAGGAGGTAAACCAGTATCTTCCATGGTATTTTGAATTTGAGAAGATGGGCGCAGACCAGTACTTTTTTGAACTGTCTGACGGAGTATATCCCTCCAGAGAACCGGTTCTTACCTATGTGAAAAAAATCTTTGGTCTGAAAGGCAGGGGGCAGACCATTGTGGCCGCTTTTCATATCTCTCCAGGCAGTTTTCAGGAATATATTGACGAAAGCAAGGGATGCTTTGTACTGGCGGCTGAGGATGGAAGAATTCTTTATCAGTCCGGTTCTGACAAGGGGAGAAGTCAGGAAGTTCTGGATAATCTAAAGGGAACCAGTACCTGGGAGGAGCCGGGGAGCGGCGCCAGGTCCGTGAAGATGAAGGTATCCGGTGAACCGGTGACTGTCTTTTCCAACGCCTTCACTTTAACTGGGCTGAGTTATATTTATTATATGCCGGATTATGCCTTTCTGGCGGATTATAATGTTAAGAGCCGGATTTTTCTAATGAATTTCGGTATTTCTATACTGTTCAATATTCTGGTGTTGGCAGGAATCTCTTATCTCAACTGTTCCGTGTACCATAAGCGCGTCCTGGTAGTATCCAAACAGGCCGGAATTACCATAGGAGAGGACAGACGAAGCTTCGACAGCTCCCTTACGGTGCTGACGGATACCATATCGGGGCTTAATGAGACTGTGAAGTCATCGGAGGAGGTGCTTCAGCAGAATTCTCTGCGTTCCCTGATCTTAAACCGTAAATCGGATCAGGCTTATGGAACGCTCTTTTCCGGCTGTCCATTCAGCAGAGTCTGCTGCTTTATTGTCTATCTGAAGGAAAGGGACTGGGAGAGTCTTCCTTTAACGGGAGTGCAGAGTGGGTACGACAGCCGCAGCGGCTGCGGAAGCTTGTTTCTGACGACCATGGATAAAAAAGAAGTGGTGGCGGTCATTGTATATGACGGAGATGAGGAGGAGAAGGAGGAGCAGATCCGTGCCGCGCTTTCAGAGAATTTTCGGCAGTTTGTAGAAATGAAGGGCTTTGTTTCAGGCGTTCCCTATGAATTGAATCAGGAAAATTTGAGAAAAAGCTATTTAAGCGCCAAAGAGGCCGCACGTTACCGCTTTATCTATTACGATGAGCCATTCTTATCCTGGGAGAAGTTAAAGATACCGGGAAGAAAAAGCAATGGCAGCCATTTAAAGATGTTTGCAGCTATTGAAAAGGATATTAACAACGAGAATATTCTGGATTTTAAATACCACATGGAAGCCCTGAAGGTATCCTTCCAGACCGGTAACTATGGAATCGACTACTGCCAGTCAACTCTGCGGGATTTAGTGACGCTGCTGTATCAGACCATACAGAGGCATCAGCTGGATATGTGGGTGGTCTATGGATACGATATCAGGGAATACTATAAGCAGTTGGCAGATATCGAAGCCTTCTGCGACTGGATGAACCGTCTGTGTGAAGTTCTCTTAACCAATATCCGGCAGAAGAAAAAGCCGGAAAGTGAGGATTTAAAGGCCAGACTGGAACAGATAATAGAGGAGCAGCTGGAAAAGGATATCTCTCTGGACTACCTCTCCGACTGTTTTTCACTGAGGCCAGATGTGCTGAGCCGTACCTTTAGGCAGCTGATGGGGAAAGGCTATACAGAATACATAAAAGAAAAAAAGTTAAACCGGGCGCTGGAACTGATCAGCCAGGATTACAGTATGAAGGACATCGCTTACAGGCTTGGTTACAGCTCGCCGCAGTATTTTATTAAAATATTTAAAGAAACTTATGGAATCACTCCTTATCAATATAAGAAGAGGCAGGATAAAAAGAAAGAGGGAGAATCAATCCTATGAGCATAGAGGGGGAGAAGAGAAATAATCTGATTATGATTGCTGCTGACCAGCTGCGCAGCGATGTGCTGGGGATGGGGGTGACGCCTAATCTGGAGCAGCTTATGGGAGAGAGCGTAATCTTTGAACGGGCCTACTGCGCCTGCCCTCTGTGCGTCCCGGCCAGGGGCGCCCTTTTTACAGGCACTTATCCGGGCAGAAATGGGAGCCTGATTAATGGCTGGTTTGGACCGGAAAAGGGATACTCCCGGGTGGGGGCGGCATTTGATAATCTCTACGATATGATGGAACGCCTGGATATGGAGTGTATCCACAGCGGTAAACAGCACTATTTTACAGAGGGAGAGCCGCTGGAGTGCCGGGCGGCGTCTAAGACGAAGTGGCTGACCACAGAAAAGACGTATAAGGAGTTTTTAAGAGAGGAGGGGAAACGTCAGCCGGGAGGGAAACGGTTCCGCACACCGGTACCGGAAATGCATGCCGGGAAATATACACGCATAAGCAATTATTCGAATGCGTCTACAGGGATCTATGAAGAGGGGAACGCTTACTATTTTGACGGTTATTTTACGGACAGGGCAGTGGAAGCTCTGCGGGAAGTGAAGGGGGACCGGCCTCTGTTTCTCAGCATGATGCATTTAGCGCCTCATCCGCCTTTCGATATCCCGGAGCCATGGTATTCCAAAGTCAGCCAGTCGGATTTTGAACTGCCGGAGAACACGGGAGTCTGGTATCCCCACCAGTCTCCCTTGCAGAAATACAATTTGACGGGAGTGATTGGAAACCAGTATTCTGTGGAAGAGTGGAAGGAAAGCTTCCGTGTCTACCTGGGGCTGGTGGCTTTATTAGATGACTGTGTGGGCCGCATCATCGGAGTGCTTAAAGAGAAAGGGCTTTACGATTCCTCTATGATTATTTTCACCTCGGATCACGGAGAGATGATGGGAGCACACTGTCTGTTTCAGAAGATGTGCATGTATGAGGAATCCGCAAGGGTACCGTTTCTTGTGAAACTGCCGGAGAGCAGGAATGGAGGGAGGCATATTGAGCAGCCGGTGAGTCACATTGACGTGCTGCCGACTATCTGTGACTATAATTCCATTTCTCCTAGGCATCTAATGGACGGCTGTTCCCTGCGCCAGCTGCTGGAGGACGGGACTGATACAGGAGACAGGGCTGTATATATCCAATATGACGGGAACGCCTCCCTGGGGAATTACAGTCGCTGCGTGATTGACGGAAACTATAAGCTGATTGTGGACTTTTTTAAGGATGAGATATTCCTGGAGGTGTATGATCTGGATCAGGACAGGCTGGAAACGGATAATCTGGTGTTTTATGAGGAATATGATGAGGTGGCAGAGAGGCTCATAGGTATTTTGGCAGAGCATATGAGAAAAATCAACGACAGCATGGTGCTTCCGGCTATGGATTTAAAGGAATTCCGAGAGAGATACCAGTAGGAAAGAACGTCAGTTACAACTGAAGTAAGGAAAGAAGCCGTGCTATACATATTTGCAAATCCCCCCGCATAAGATTGTAAAAACGTCCTAAGCAGGGGGATTTTCTTGAAGGAATATATTGAAGAGCGTGCAGTTGCCATAGCCAACTACATCATAGACTATCATGCTACGGTAAGGCAGACGGCGAAGAAATTTGGTATCTCCAAATCTACGGTACATAAGGATGTAACAGACCGTTTAGAGCACATCAATCCTTCCCTGGCAGCCCGGGCTAGAGTGATTCTCGACATCAACAAATCCGAGCGTCACATCCGGGGAGGCCTGGCTACGAAAGAGAAATACCAGCACAGGCTGGCCATGTGCAGCAAAGATTCAGACCAATAAGCTATGATGACTGCATGGAATACATGCGGGAGGGGACCGTTGTCCGGACCGTCACAGGAGTACGGTCCCGGACAGCGGTCTCTCTTTTTAGCCCGAAGCTGGTGAGAAGGGCGGTGTCCGCCAGTTCCATCTGTCCGGGTGAGAGCTGTCCTATGTACTCTTTTAAGCGGCAGCGGTCGATGGTTCTTACCTGTTCGAGAAGGATGGTGGAATCGCATTTTAAACCGCTTTCCTCTCTGGTTACCGGCACGTGAGTGGGAAGCTTGGCTTTGGTTGTCCTGCTGGTAATGGCCGCGACGATCACGGTGGGGCTGTGACGGTTTCCTGTGTTATTCTGTACGATCAGTACGGGGCGCAGTCCGCCCTGCTCCGAACCAATTACCGGTGATAAGTCGGCATAGTATAAGTCGCCGCGCAGCACAGGTTTTTCTTTATATTTATCTGATAAATGATTCATCATGGTCTCCTCCTGTTAATACATCTATGTCAATAATTTGCGGAAACGGTCCTGGCCCTTGGCGGTTGTCCGTCTCCTGTCGTTCTGTTTATGAGTATTTCCATTGGTCCGGAAGATAAACAGGTATTTCGATGAAAATTTTAGAAAAGACGGAAGGGATTACCTTTTGCAGACGGATTTTGGAAAATCTGCATATTCCCCGGCATGGACGAATAAGATAGTAATAATCAACATAAACGGGGAGAGTGCTATGAAGAGTTTATTGAACAGAAAATGGATGCTGTTCATGTGCCTTTGCATGTGGGTTCTGGTTGTACGGACACTGAGCGGGTGCAGCATGAGCAAGGATGACGGAAACAAAGTACGGGACCTGGAATTTTCCGTGACAGCGGAAGCAGATATTCCACAGGAGCTAAAGCAGATTATTGCCGAAAAGCAGAAGACGCCGTTCAAGCTGACCTACAGCGACGACCAGAACTTATACATAGTGGTTGGATATGGAAAACAGGACACCGGCGGCTACAGCATCACTGTGAATGAGCTGTATCTGACGGAGAACTCCATCGTACTGGATACGGATCTGCTGGGACCGGAAAAAGGTGAAAGCGGGGGGACGGAACCCTCATTCCCCTTCATTGTTATCAAGACGGAGCTTTCCGAGCTGCCGGTGGTGTTCCAGTAGCCAGGCAGGAGGAAATGCGGCATGTCTGAGAAGAGAGGCGCCAAACAGTCAAATGACTGTTTGACGCCTTTTTACTATCTTTAAAAGTATAGAATTGCAGGAGAAAATGTTTGCAATACTTGATGTTGACTGGGAAGAGGAACTTTAAATTTCTGGAAATTGTCCTTTTTTCTTTCCACATCATATGATATACTATGGTATACTGTTTCACTAGGAATTAAATGGAAGGTAAATGGAAAGAAAAGGGGACGGATCGTATGATATTAAAGGATATATGGCTTGATGTAAAAGCTGTTCAGGAACGTGACCCGGCGGCGAGGAACGCCTTAGAGGTGCTTCTTCTTTATCAGGGCGTTCATGCGCTGATCTGGCACCGGTTTGCACACTGGTTTTATAAGCATAAGATGTTTTTTGCCGCCAGGCTGATTTCACAGATCGCCCGGTTTTTCACACTGATAGAGATTCATCCCGGGGCGCAGCTGGGCCACGGGATATTAATTGACCATGGCTGCGGCGTGGTGATCGGCGAGACAACGGTAGTCGGAGATAATTGTACGATATACCAGGGCGTTACGTTAGGCGGCGTCGGCTTAAACAAGGGGAAACGCCACCCGACCCTGGGAAGCAACGTGACTGTAGGGGCAGGAGCCAAGATATTAGGGTCCTTCGAGGTGGGGGATAACTGTACCATTGCGGCAAACGCCGTATTGTTAAAGCCGCTTCAGGATAATGTGACGGCAGTTGGCGTCCCGGCCCGGGCTGTCAAGATCGACGGCGTGCCGATTCCCAAAAAGGAAAAGAATCTTGTGACCATGGATCACTACTGCAAGATGGAAGAGCGGATCCGGCAGATGGAGGAGACAATCGCGTCCCTTCAGGAAGAACTGGCGAGTGTCAGGGAAAAAGAGAACGCAGAATAGAGAAAAGCGAAAAAGCAGAAAAGTGAAAAAGCAGAAAAGCAGAAATGCAGAAATGCAGAAAATCAGAAAAGCAGACAGGAGCAGGCCGATCAGATGAAGGAACCAAAGACACGCTGCCAGCAGATCGAACGCAGCATTATCAAGAATTACCGCAAGGAAATATGGCGCCCCTTTGTGGATGCGCTGAATGAATATAAGATGATCGAGGAGGGAGACAACATTGCTGTCTGTATTTCCGGCGGCAAGGACTCCATGCTGCTGGCAAAGTGCATGCAGGAGATTCTCCGCCATGGAAAGATGAAATTCGGGCTTCATTTTCTGGTGATGGATCCGGGATACCATCCGGCGAACCGGCAGCTGATCGAGGAAAATGCAGCCCTGATGGAGATTCCCATCGAGATATTCGATTCCGACATCTTCGACGTGGTGATAGATGTGGATGAATCCCCCTGCTACCTCTGTGCGCGTATGCGGCGCGGATTCCTCTACGCCCATGCGAAGGAGCTGGGATGCAATAAGATCGCGCTGGGGCATCATTTTGACGATGTGATCGAGACGGTGCTTATGAGCATGCTGTACGGCGGGCAGGTCAACACCATGATGCCGAAGCTCCACAGCACGAATTTTGAAGGGATGGAGCTTCTGAGACCGCTGTATTTTGTGAAGGAGCGGGCAATTATCGACTGGAAGGAAGAGAACGGCCTGCATTTTCTGCAGTGTGCCTGCCGGTTCACGGAGGCCATCGCAAAGGAACGGGCCATGAGAGCCGAAAGTGCCGTGTCAGACGGGATGGCCGGCGGCGATATCGTTCACTCCTCGAAGCGTCAGGAGATGAAGGAACTGATTGAGGAATTTAGAAAGATCAATCCCAACATCGAAAACAACATTTTCAAGAGCGTAACCAACGTCAACTTAGACGCCTGCATCGGATATGTGAAGAATGGGGAGCGCCATCATTTTCTGGATGAATATTAACGTAATATTGGAACATGCACCTGCATAAACTTTCTTAAAGGAATATAGAAGGTAAGGCAGGTGCTTTTTTATGTTGGAGCTGGTGAAGAAAAACATACATATGAACCGTTGGAAAGGAAACGCCACGTCACAGATAACCCTCGACGATGATTTTATCGTTCCGGATACTATGGACGATGTGGATCAGGTCATTCTCGATTCCGGTGAAATCGTCATCGAATCCGTGAAAAACCAGGGAGAACGGGTCCTGGTGCGCGGGAAAATGGATTTTAATGTCCTATACAGGAAGTCAGAGGGAGGACTGCAGGCTCTGGGCGGTTCCATTTCCTTTGAGGAACCCATCAATGTGCCGGGGTTGGAAGAGAAGGACTATGTCCAGCTGGGATGGGATCTGGAAGATTTAAATGCCGGCATGATCAATTCCAGAAAGCTGAGCATTAAGGCTATCGTCACGCTGGAAGTAAAGGTGGAGACTCTCTATGACGTGGAGGCTGCCGTAGAATTGGACACCGGTATGTCTGGCGCAGGGGCGCCGGCCATGATGGGAGGCGTCAGCGATTTAAATGGAACGCCTCAGGTAGAGGTTCTGCGCCGCAATGTGGATGTGGCTGCGATCGCGGTGCGCCGCAAGGATACATACCGGATCAAGGAGAATTTACAGCTGTCCGGAAATAAACCGAACATCGATCACATTCTGTGGAGTGAGATGAAGCTCCGCGGTATTACCACCAGGCCGTTAGACGGCAAAATGGTGCTGGATGGGGAGCTGATGGTCTTCGTCATTTACCAGGGAGAAGGGGAAGACGCGCCGGTTCAGTGGCTGGAAGAGAGTATTCCATTTACCGGAGAGCTGGATCTATCCGAGGCTTCCGAGGAGATGGTGCCCTCTGTGTCGGTTCATCTGATTCACCGGGAAATTGAAGCGAAGCCCGATTATGACGGGGAAATGCGGGAGCTCGACGTGGATGCCGTCCTGGAGCTGGATATGAAGCTCTATCGGGAAGAGAGCATGGAACTGTTAAGCGATCTCTACTCCACGAACCGGGAGCTGTCTCTTGAGACGGGAGACGCATGCTTTGACAAGGTGCTCACCAAGAATATGAGCAAATGTAAGATTGCTGAGAAGCTAAACATGGATCACGCGGACCGTATCCTTCAGATCTGCCACAGCGAGGGCGTGGTGAAGATTGACGAGACGGAGGTCAAGGAGGATGGACTTCACGTGGAGGGCGTGCTGGAGGTAAGTCTGCTCTATCTGACTGCGGACGACAGCCAGCCGATTCAGTCCTCTGTGGAGGTGATTCCGTTCCATTATCTAATCGAGGCGCCGGGGATCAATGAGAAGACCATCTGCCAGCTGGTTCCGGGACTGGAGCAGATGAGCGCTGTGATGATGGGCGGCGGCACGGTGGAGGTGAAGGCCACGATCGCGCTGGATTTGCTGGCCCTTCAGCCGGTATGCGAGCAGGTGATCAAAAATGTATCGGAAGCCCCGATGGACTTAAAAAAACTGCAGCAGATGCCGGGAATTGTGGGCTATATCGTCCAGCCCGGAGATTCTCTGTGGAAAATTGCAAAAAAATTCCATACAACGGTGGAAACTATCATGACGACCAATGGGCTGACCGACAGTCTGATCAAGCCGGGAGACCGTCTGCTGCTGGTGAAGGAAATGTCATAGAACAATGGAACGTTTATGAGCGTGGGGCACAGCTTACGGGCTTGAATTTTCAAACACGCTAAAGCCCTGTGCTGCTGTGGGAAAGATCAAAAAGGAGATGGTGCGGCGTATGCGGCAGAATCTCCTTTTTGCTGGTATGAGGCGCTGCTAGTACTGCATTGCGTAATGCAGTACTGGTATAACGTGTCATAAGTCCTTTTTGGAGGACTTTGCAGCGCCTTTTTTCCTGCGCGGATTTTTCTCGCAGAAGGGCGGGAACTTCTTCTCTTTTTCGTGATGCTCTCTGCAGGCGCCGCAGTCGCCGTGGCGGGAGCATTTTACCCATTTACAGGGACAGGAGGCGCCTCTTTCATCATTTTTATTGTCCATGGCAGAAAAACGGCCGCTTTGTCGAAAGCATGCCAAAACGAAGCTTCGTGACTGGTTACAGGATTAATATGCGCAGGCTGGGCGGAGACATTCACGATGTAAACAGATAATTTACTGCAGTGGACGACAGGGCTGTGAACTGCGACGATAATTCCAGTGGATTTGGAAATTTAGTGTTCACACATCCGCCCCTTCTGTTATATAATATATTATAGCTATGCAGTACCCCAGACGGCGCCATAACGCATCCAGCTGGTGCTTGAAATAGATGACAGGGGAACATTCCTGGGCGGTAGTGACGTGATTGCAAGACGTGATTACCGTTTACATAACATGGATCAGGGCGGCAGGTGCAGGACGTCGTCCGAGCGGTTAGATGCGGCAAAGGTTTGAGTGATCGGGAATGTGAAATTTCAGAAACAGGAGCAACGGAAGATGAATTATACATATTTGTTGAAATGTGCAGACGATACACTGTACTGCGGCTGGACAAACCAGCTGGACAAGCGCTTAAAGGCGCATAACGAGGGGAAGGGCGCCAAGTACACCAAGGCGCGCAGACCGGTGTCACTGGCGTATTATGAGATTTTTGAGACGAAAGAGGAGGCCATGAAGCGTGAGGCCGCCATCAAGAAGCTATCCAGGAAGGACAAGCTGAAGCTGGTGGCTGACAGTCCGCTGTAATACTGGTACTGCACTGTGTGATGAAGGGTAAACCGGCAGAGGTATCTGGACAAATAAAAACCGCAGTTCTTCGCATTATTGGAAAAGAACTGCGGTTTTTATGTAATAGGAAGGTGCCCCTATTACATAAAAAGCCTTCCGGGCAGGAGGCGCACTTCGCGCCAAGGGAATATGGCTGCTGAAGCAACCGCGCTCCGGCGCGAGAGTACAGCGAGCCGGACTCATTGCTCTCTTATGCTACAAACTGATACATCATAATGTAGTGGCAGAGACTGCCGCCCATGACGAATAAGTGGAAAATCTCATGAGAGCCGAAATACTTATGCCTCGAGTTGAAGATCGGCAGTTTCAGCGCATAGATGATACCGCCCACCGTGTAGATGATACCGCCGGCCAGAAGCCAGCCAAATGCAGCCCGCGGAAGAGCATTGATGATCTTTGTAAATGCCAGGACGCATATCCAGCCCATGGCGATGTAGAGTACAGAGGAGAACCATTTGGGACAATAGATCCAGCAGGCCTTAATGACAATACCGGCTATCGCGATTCCCCATACCAGTGCCAGAAGTCCCCAGCCTGTTTGGTCACCCAGAACGATTAAGCAGATCGGAGTATATGTTCCGGCTATCAGTATAAAAATCATCATATGGTCAATTTTCTTCAGAATTCTGTTCACGTTTGGAGAAATATCCAGTGTGTGATAGATGGTGCTCGCCGCGTAAAGCAGGATCATACTGATGATAAATATGGACAGGGCAGCGAGGTGGAGCCTGTCGTCGGCAGACGCTTTTAAGAGAAGCGGTGCGGCGGCAAACAGTGCCATGAGCATGCCGATAAAATGTGTGATTGCGCTTCCGGGGTCCTTGATTTTAAATTTCATAATGTCTCCTCCTTGCCAATTAATGAAAATTATATGACATAGTTTTAAAAACTACTTGTTATCTTTTTATATACTATACAACTTGTGAGAGAAAAATGCAATGGATTTGCAAAAATTTTTAAGAAAATAAAGTACAAGAAAAAATAAGATTATACTGAAATAATTTAAAAAACAGTGTAATATACTTATATACTTTATGCAGGGAGGAAATTACAATATGAATCAGACTATACAGGAATTATATGAGCGAAAATCCGTTCGTGCCTACGAGGAACGGCCCATCGAACCGGAGAAGAAGGAGATGGTAATTCAGGCGGCGATCCAGGCTCCAAGCGCAGGCAATATGACACTTTACTCTATTATAGATGTGACGGACCAGAAGCTCAAAGACACGCTGGCGGTTACCTGTGACAACCAGCCATTTATTGCCAAAGCACCGATGGTGCTGGTATTCTGTGCCGATTACCGGAAATGGTACGACCTGTTTTTGCAGCATGAGGAGGAAGTCAGAAAGCCAGGCATGGGAGACTTTATGCTGGCCTCCTGCGACGCGCTGATCGCCGCCCAGAACGCGGTGGTGGCGGCATCTGCCCTGGGAATTGGATCCTGTTATATTGGAGATATTTTGGAGCGGTACGAGACGCACAGGGAGCTGCTTCATCTGCCGAAGTATGTGGTGCCTGCCGCCATGGTAGTGTTCGGCTACCCTACAAAGCAGCAGCAGGAACGCGAGAAACCGGTTCGTCTGCCGGAAGCGGCGGTGGTATCTGAGAATACATACCGCCAGATGAACGCAGCGGAGTATGCATCGGTTTTGTCTGACCGCCAGGGAAAGACAGAAGAAGAATTTGACCGCTGGCTGCGTGCATTCTGCAAGCGGAAATGGAATTCGGATTTCAGCGCGGAGATGAGCCGGTCCGTGGAAGTGATGATGAAGGCGTGGGCTGAGTAGGGAAGGAAAACATGAATATACTATATGAGGATGACCAGATCATTGTTGTGGAAAAGCCGGTGGGAATTGAGTCGCAGTCCAACCGGACCTTTGAGCCGGACATGGTCAGTGAAGTGAAGAAACATATCAACAGTTTGTCCCCAAAAAAGGGGGAACCATATGTGGGAGTTATCCACAGGCTGGATAAGCCGGTTGGTGGTATACTTGTTTTTGGAAAAACAAAAGAAGCTGCGGGGGCTTTAAGTAAGCAGGTTTCTGGGCATCAGATGGAGAAAAAGTATCTGGCTGTTATTTGTGGAAAACCTGTGGATAACTTTGGGACGTACGTGGATTATTTGTGGAAAGACGGGAAAAATAATATTTCTAAAATTGTGGATAAGGGGATAACCGATGCGAAGAGGGCGGAATTAAGCTACCTTGTCCTGGAGGAGCTGGAGGGAGAGGATGGCCCGCTCTGTCTCGTGGAAATCGATTTGAAGACAGGACGCCACCATCAGATCCGCGTTCAGTTTTCCGGACATGGAACTCCGCTTTTGGGTGATTTGAAATACAATCCGGCCGGACCGAAGGTGGCCGGCCAGAGAAACGTGGCTCTCTGCGCCTGGAAGCTTGCTTTTACTCATCCGGGGAATAAAAAGAAGATGGAGTTTACGGTAAAGCCGCAGGGGACGATATTTAATAAGTTTAAAACAATCACAAAAAAGTAAAGTAAAACGCATACATAACTATACCTCATTCTGGTAAAAATAGAAAAGACCGAGGAGGTGCTTATTCTATATGAAACAGAATGAAGGGAAAAAGGAAAGAAAATCACTGGTTTTCCGTTTCCTCAATACCGTAGAGCAAGTGGGCAACCGGCTGCCTCATCCGATTACTATGTTCGCAGCGCTTGCCCTTTTTATCGTCTTATTATCGGGAATCCTGGCTGCGGCGGGGATTTCGGCGGAAGGCGACGTGATAGACAGTACGACAATGGAAGTGACGACGCAGACTGTGTCGGTGGTCAGCCTGATGGACCGCGACGGTCTCGTATATATGCTGACTCATATGGTAACCAATTTTACGGAGTTTGCTCCGCTGGGCGTGGTTCTGGTGACTATGCTGGGCGTGGGCTGCGCAGAGGGCAGCGGATACTTGTCGGCGCTGCTGAAGAAGACGGTGTCGGTGACGCCTGCGAAGCTGGTTACGCCCATGTTAGTATTTCTCGGTGTCATGTCTAATGTGGCTTCGGACGTAGGGTATGTGGTGCTGATTCCATTGGGCGCAATGGTGTTTCTGGCATGCGGCCGCCATCCGATCGCCGGAATCGCCGCGGCGTTTGCCGGTGTGTCCGGCGGCTTCTCTGCCAATTTGCTGATCGGAACGCTGGATCCCATGCTGGCAGGTATCAGCTCCGAGGCGGCGCAGCTGGTCTCCCCCGGCTACGTTGTGGAGCCGTCCGCAAACTGGTATTTTATGATCGTGTCCACCTTTTTGATCGTGGCGCTGGGCAGTTGGGTGACGGACCGGATCGTGGAACCGCGTCTGGCTGGAAGCATAAAACAGACTTACGGGGAAGGAAGCGAAGGCGGCGCGGCCGTGTCTCTGACCAGTCGGGAGAGAAAGGCGCTCCGCCTCGCCAATATAAGCTTTCTTGTACTGGCCGCGGCGATCGCTCTGCTGGCATGGCCGCAGAATTCTTTTTTCAGGAACCCGGAGACGAAAAGTCTGATTTCCTCTTCTCCGTTTATGACGGGCCTGATCGTGCTGATCGCCCTGCTGTTCTTCGTGCCTTCCGTGGTTTACGGCCGTGTTTCCGGCGCGTACAAAAGCGAGAAGGATGTCTGCGCCCAGCTGGGAAGCAATATGGAGGCCATGGGCGGTTATATTGCGCTGTCATTTGCGGCGGCTCAGTTTATCAGTTACTTTAATTATACGAAGCTGGGGACGATCCTGGCGCTGAAGGGGGCAGATGTTCTGGGACATATCGGGGCGGGAGGGCCGGTTCTGATGGTGCTTTTTATTCTGCTGGCAGCGGTCATCAATCTGTTCATGGGGTCCGCCTCCGCCAAATGGACGATTCTGGCGCCGGTTTTCGTACCCATGTTTATGCTGCTGGGCTACTCGCCGGAGCTGGTCCAGGTGGCGTACCGCATTGGGGATTCTGCTACCAACCTGATTACGCCGCTGATGGCCTACTTTGCCATGGTGGTGGTCTTTGCTAAGAAGTATGATGACAATTCCGGGATCGGGACGCTGGTATCCACCATGCTTCCATACTGCATCTGTTTCCTGATCGGCTGGTCGCTGCTGCTCATCCTGTGGATGGGGGCCGGACTGCCTCTGGGACCGGGAGCAGGCCTGATGATTTCATAGGAAAATAAGAGAGAGCCGGACCTCGGCGCGCTGAAAGAAAAGCGCCGGGGTCCGGTTTCTTTTTCAAAGACCGCCGCCCCTTTGTGCATCTGCACAATCGCTGAATGAGAATTCAAATAAATGCATAAAGAACGCCTCAGCAAATTGACAAAGAAAATGGTTTGTTTTAAAATGACAACGTAGGACAAAATGAAACAGAACATAGGACAAAATAAAACGGAGAGAGGGTGGTTGAGATTCAAAAAGCAAATATGATGCAGATAGCCGAGCACTGCGGCGTGTCTTTGAAGACGGTATCCAGGGTATTAAATCATCCCGAGCAGGTGAGTCCGAAGACAAGAGATGCGGTGCGGAAATCAATGGAGCAGTGCGGCTTCCAGGTAAACCTTCTGGCCAAAGGTTTAAAACAGAACAGAACCAATATTATCATTGTTTTTCTGGACAAGCACAACGGCGATTATATGAACTTATGGAGAAGCGAGATGCTTAAGTATCTGTTCCGCTATGCCAGCGGTATCGGTTTAAAGATCATTGTGTCTCCATCCGACAGCCACGGTTTTCTGGAAGATGAGACGGATGGATTTTACCTGCTTTCCAGTGGTATCGCTGATGGCGCCATACTGCTGGAACATATGGCAAAAGATCAGAGAATCGAGTATTTGAAACGGACCGGAACTCCGTACGTAGTCCTCGGACAGCCGGAGGAACAGGATATACCGGCGGTCAGCCTTGACAACTTCGATGTGGGGTTAAAGGGAGGCGGATATTTAAAAGAGAAAGGCTTTAAAAAGATTTGTTACCTGACCAATGACGCGAATTTCTATTCTACGAAGCTGCGTGTCGGCGGCTTTTTAAAGGCAGTCCCGGAAGGCCGCGTCGTCTACGGCGTAAAAGACGCAAAGACCGCGTATGAAAGAACCAGGGAGCTGCTGCAGGAAGGGGCAGCAGACAGCATTTTCACAAATGGAGACAACCGGTTCCTGGGAATCTACAGGGCCGCAGCCGAGTGCGGATACAGAATCCCCCAGGATTTGGGAGTGTTGTCGGCAGACGATCTGGCCGTCAACGAGGAAGCATATCCGTCCCTGTCGTCTCTGGGTCAGGACTTTGAAGGTTTGGCGGAGAACTGCATCACCCTGCTCCAGTCCCTTCTTCAAAAGAAGCAGTGTCATGAGGCACTGATCCGCGAACAGATTTTTCTGCCCTCCACTATTAAGGAACGGGAATCGACCAGAATTACCGGCAGGGTCAGACCGGACAGCGCAGGGCAGACGGAGCCATGAATAGTAACAAGAAAATCAAAAAAGTATATATATAGAAGAGTTGGAGGAAGCATCATGAAGAAGCTTGTAGCTACGGCGCCGAGAGCAGCCGAATTAAAGGATTATGAGGACAGACCGATTCAGAGCAACGAAGTAAGAGTGAAGGTAGAGTTTGCCGCACCGAAGCATGGAACGGAGTTAGCCGATTTCAGAGGCACAACACCATTTATCGATGGAAAATTCGATAATGACTGGAAGGTATTTGTGGAGAGAGACGCAGATGAGCCGCGCGGAATTGAGTTCGGCGATCTTTCCATCGGCAATATGTTTGTCGGAACCATCATTGAGGCAGGCGCTGATGTTACGGAATATGCGGTAGGCGACAGAGTGTGTTCCTACGGACCGATCAGGGAGACAGAGATTGTCAATGCCGTGGACAACTATAAGCTGAGAAAGATGAGCAGGGAAGCTTCCGCGAAAAATGCCGTCTGCTACGATCCGGCACAGTTCGCATTGGGCGGAATCCGTGACGCCAATGTCCGCTCCGGTGACAATGTGGTCGTGATCGGACTGGGAGCCATCGGACAGCTGGCGGTACAGATGGCAAAGAAGTCAGGCGCCTCCATCGTGATTGCGGTGGACCCCATTGAAAAGAGAAGAGAGATTGCAGGAAAGTACGGCGCCGATTACTGCTTCGACCCGACTGCCTGTGACGTGGGATTAGAAATCAAACGCATTACCGGAAAGATGGGCGCGGATGCAATTCTGGAGACAAGCGGCAGCGTGCAGGCTCTTCAGTCCGCGTTAAAGGGGCTGGCATACGGCGGAACTATCGCCTATCTGGCATTTGCAAAGCCATTTCCGGCGGGGCTTTGGCTGGGACAGGAAGCTCATTACAATTACGGCAAGATCGTTTTCTCGAGAGCGTGCAGCGAACCGAATCCGGATTATCCGAGGTGGAACAGAAAGAGAATCGAGGATGTGGTCTGGGATATGCTGATGAGCGGATATTTAGACTGTTCTGAGATTATTGATCCGGTCGTGAAATTTGAGGATTCGGCAGAGGGAATCTGCACTTACATGGATAAGGAACAGGAAAAGAGTATAAAGATGGGCGTTACATTTGGAGGTGAAGAATGATGCTGCTTGGTACACAGGACAGGGATTTTTTTCCGCAGGACTTAACAGAAAAATTTAAATTTGTAAAATCAATCGGCTTTGAATGCTTCGAGATCGATGGAAAGGTGCTGATGGAAAAGCCGGACGAGATCAAACGGGCTGTCTGCGCTTCCGGCCTTCCGGTCTCCAGCGCCTGCGGCGGATACCGCGGTTGGATCGGCGATTTTATCGAGGAGAAGAGACTGAACGGCATTGCTGATTTGAAGGTGATCATCCGGAATTTAAAGGAAGTGGGAGGAACCGGCGTGGTGGTTCCTGCGGCCTGGGGCATGTTTACATACCGCCTTCCTCCGATGGTATCTCCGAGAAGCCGGGAAGGAGACAGAAAGGCAATTCTGGATTCTTTGAGCCAGCTTGAGGAGACGGCGAAGGAGTGCGGAATCTACATCTACTTAGAGCCGTTAAACCGGTATCAGGACCATATGTTAAATACGACGGAAGACGCAGTTTCCATCATCGACGAAGGAAAATTTGAGATGGTGAAGATTACGGGCGATTTCTATCATATGTCCATTGAGGAGGATGATATCTCCGAGACGCTGGAAAAATATAAGGATTATATTGGCCATATCCACATCGCGGAGAATCACAGATACCAGCCGGGTACGGGAAGCATTGATTTCAGACGCCATATGGAGACGTTAAAGAGGATTGGATACGACGGAGCGGTTGTGAATGAGGGAAGAATCCGCGGCGAAGATCCGCTGTCTGTCTATGTGGATTCCATTGCTTATATGAAGCAGTTTATGTAAATTATCTCATACATAATCAGCAATTGTCATACAGGGAGAAGGCCATGAGCAAACTTAAGGTAGCAGTTATCGGGTCCGGGCAAGTAGCCCGGACCTCCCATATCAATCATTATAAGAGCCTCCCGGACGTGGAGGTAAGCGCGGTCTGCGATGTGAATCCGGACGCGGCGAAAATGGCGGCCGATGAGTTTCAGATTCAATCCTGGTACACGGACGCCGGGACTATGCTTGAGGAGGTCCGTCCGGACGCGGTCAGCGTCTGTGTGCCGAACAAGTTTCACTGTGATATGACGTGTCTCTGTCTGGAACACGGCTGTCACGTCCTGTGTGAGAAGCCGCCGGCGATCACGGAGGAAGAAGCGGAGAAAATGCGGGATACCGCAAGGCGGTGCGGAAAGATCTTAACGTTTGGGTTTCATTTCCGCCATGCGGAAAAGATCGCCTTTCTGAAGCGAAAGATCGAAGCCGGTGAGATGGGAACTCTGTACGCTGGTGATGTGACCTGGCTCCGCCGAAGAGGGATTCCGGGATGGGGCAATTTCACAAACCCGGAGTTGCAGGGAGGCGGTCCGCTGATCGATATCGGCGCTCACATGCTGGATCTGGCCGCCTGTCTGCTGGACTACCCGGAAGTATCCTATGTCTGCGCCTCCTCCTCGGACCTGATCGGAAAACAGGGCGGAACGGGCTTCATGGGAAGCTGGGATGGCGCCAGATTCGGCGTGGAGGACGGCCTGTTCGGATTCATTCGATTTTCCAATGGCGGTTCCTTACATATAAGAACCTCATTTGCGGTCAATATCGCCGATAAGGAAGAGAGAAATGTCCGCCTGTACGGCAGCAAACGGGGAATCAGTGTGTTTCCCTTAGAAATCTACGGCGATGAGGACGGGCAGTCTGTGAACGCGGTCTATCCCTTTGATGAGACGAAGGACTGGCATTACGACTGCATCAGAAACTTTGTGGAGAGCTGCATGGGCCGGGCGGATATTCTTGTTACGCCGGATCAGGCCGTCTATGTGCAGAAGCTGATTACCGGTTTATACCGATCCGCAGGAACGGGAAGACCGGTCATATATGGGAATGGATATCTATGATCTATTACAAAATAGAGGAGAAGGAAAAGGGATTCCGTTTTTATGAGCCGGAACGGAATCCGGATTATAACAGAAAGACAGAAGCCGTTTTCGCACAGTGCAACGGCTTTCTGGGTATCCGGGCGTCTTTCGAGACGAAGCAGCTCGATGAGTCGAGGGGAACCTTTATCGGCGGTCTGTACCATAAGGCCGGTGTTCATGAGGTGACGGAGCTGGTAAACTGCCCCGATGTTACCGAATTCAGAATCCGTATTAATGGGGAGAACCTGCGGCTGGATTCCTGCTGTCTGACGGATTACGACCGCTCTCTGTATACAAGATACGGAGAGCTGGAGAGCCGGATCGAATGCGAAATGAAGGCGTCCGGTGGTGTCACGCTTACCTCCAGGAGATTCGCATCTGTGGACAATCGACGGCTGTTTTGCCATCAGCTGTCGGTCTCCTGTGAAAAAGGCGGTATTCTGGAGCTTTCCACCGGAATCAACGGGCAGATTACAAACAGCGGAGTGTCTCATTTCGACCATATGGAGGCCAGAGTATTTGAAAAAAAGCGGATGTTCCTGGAATGCGGATGCGACGATGGGCAGATACTATCTGTTATGACGGTATGCAGCACAGGCGAAAGCCGTGAGACGGCGGCCTTTCATCTGGAACGGAGAGGAATCTGTCAGGACTTCAAAAAGGAGCTTCGGCCGGGAGAGGTGTGGACAATCTGTAAGTATACGCTGTTTTATGTGGAAAACGGCGAAGAAGCTGCCGGAAAGACGGCTGGTCAGACCGTGACGGAGATGACGGACGTCCTGGAAGAAGCGCAGGAGGCTGGCTGGGGCGGGCTGAACCGCCGCCACAGAGAGGCATTTGACCGATTCTGGGATATGGCGGCAATTGAGATCACCGGGGCTTCGAAGGAAGAGCGGGCCGTCGTGGAATTCGCAGAGTATCATCTGGCGGGTATGGTTCCCTGGGACGGCTGTTCCTGCAGTGCGGCTGCAAAGGGACTGACCGGGGAAGGCTATAAGGGCCATGTCTTCTGGGATACGGAGATATTCATCATGCCATTTTTTATTTATATGTTTCCGGAGACAGCGAGGAATCTGCTGCTTTACCGGTACCATGGCCTTGCAGGAGCGCGGAAGAAGGCAGAAGAGTACGGATACTCCGGAGCCATGTATCCATGGGAGGCAGCGTCCTCCGGTGAGGAGGAAACGCCTCTTTACGCGGCAATCGATATCCATTCGGGAAAGGCCGCGAAGGTATGGTCGGGAATCAAGGAGCACCACGTGACCGCGGATATTATTCATGGGCTGATCTCTTACTATCAGGCGACCGGCGACCGGGAATTCATGGAGCAGTACGGATGCCGGATGATTCTGGAGACCGCTGTGTTCTGGCACAGCAGAGCCGTCTGGAACGAGGAAAAGGGCCGTCTCGAGATTCGTGATGTGATTGGACCGGATGAGTACACGGAGCATGTGGACAATAATGCATATACCAATTACATGGCTTACGAAAATGTAAAAGCGGCGGGAGATGTCCTGGCCTCCTGGAAAAACCCTCTGGCGGATTCCTACCAGGAGGAAGGATGGAGCGAGCGGTTTGAACATTTTCTTCGCTGCCTCTATCTGCCGGAGCCGAATGGTGAGAAGATCATTCCGCAGGATGATACCTTCCTCAGTAAAAAGAAGCTGCCGGACATTGAGAAATACAGGAATGCGGATGTGCGCCAGCTGATCTTGAAGGACTACAGCCGCAGCCAGGTAGTCAACATGCAGGTACTGAAACAGGCGGATGTGGTCATACTGCTGGAACTTCTGCCAGGCCGGTTTGACGCAGAAACTGTTAAGAAAAACGTGGAGTTTTACGAGGCACTGAACACTCACGATTCCTCCTTGAGCCTCTGTGCACACGCTGAGGCGGAGGCCGTGATTGGGGAAATGGACATGGCGATGAAATTTTTCCGTCAGGCGATGGAGATTGATCTCTGCGAGGGATATAAGGATTCTGCGGAAGGAATTCACGCCGCATCGCTGGGCGGGATCCTTAACTGCATCCTGAGGGGATTTGCAGGGATGAAAACGGATGGCGGAACGTATCGGTTTACTCCGCATCTGCCGGACCACTGGCAGTCCATGCGTTTTTCCTTTATGGATCATGGGAAGAAGAAAACGGCCGTGGTAACCAGAGAGGGGATGGAGATCACATGTACGAAAATTATCTGAACACAGAGAATGCGCAAAAGATTGCAGACGGGATTATGAAAATCATCCCCTGCAATATCAACATTACGGACACGGCCGGAGAGATCCTTGCAAGCGGTGACAAAAGCACGCTGGGAACGCTTCACAAGGGAGCGCTGACCGCGCTGAAGCGGAAGGAAGCCTATGTGATATACGAGAGCACTCCCACGGAACAGAAGGGAGTCAGCCTTCCGATTATCTATAACAACAGCATATTAGGCGTGATTGCGATTGGCGGGGACGTGGAAGAAGTGATGCCCATCGGGCAGATTTGTTTATCCATCGCGGTTCTGACCATTGAAAACCGTCTGTTGAGCGATATGTCCTCCATTAAGGAAAGCCGTCTGAAGGATTTTCTGTACGAATGGATCGGCTTAAGCAAGGAACAGTACGATGACACATTTTACGACCAGGCGGCGTATTTAGGCATCGATATGAAGATTCCGAGAACCGCTGTCGTCATAACCAGCAGCAGAATCCGCTACAGCATCATTGAAACCATAAAAAGCCATCTGGCGGCGGGAGAGTACATCGTGCGTCAGGGTATGGAGGAGGTCCTGATTCTGTTCCGGTCGGATAAAAGGCTGGAATCGCGTCTGGAGAAAATACTGGATATCAGCAAAGACCTGGAGAATTGTTATATCGGTGAATCCGATGTCATTGCCAGCAGAACCACAAACTCCGTCATGCAGACGTTTCACATAGCCAGGGTGCTGAATATCCGCAAACGGATTCTATGCTACCATGAGGTTTCACTGGAATGTCTTCTTAATAATATAGAAGTGACCAGGGAGCTGGAAGAGATCCTGAAGCTTCTGGAGGAGCGGGATGTGGACGGCGTCCTGAAGGAGACGATAACCGCTTACGTGGAAGACAACGATAACTATGCCCAGATCTGTGATAAGCTTCATATACACCGCAACACGTTAAACTATCGTCTGGCAAAGATTGAAGAGCTGCTGAACCGGAACCCGAGAAGGGCGAAGGATCTGATGATGCTCTATATCGCCGTGATTAAAATGGGCGGGGAAAAGTAGAAACGGCAATTGTGCAAATGCACAAAAGCGTGGCCCGGGTTTGGGCGCTGCCACATTGTAGTAAAAATGTTGGAATGTTATAATGTTATCATCAACAAATGGTAAAGGAGAGGGAACAATGAAAAAAAACTTAACGAAGAAATTAGCGGCACTTGGTCTTGCAGTGATAACGACGGCGAGCATGGCGGGATGCTCATCGAAGCCGGCTGAGACAAAGGCTCCCGAGACAACGACCGCGGCAGCTGGAGCAGAGAGCACGGAGGCGCCGGAGACGGAAGCAGCCAAGAAGGAAGCCGGCGGCTCGAATGTCTTAAAGGTTACCTACAGCGGCACTCCGGAAATTCATGAGAAGCAGTATTTAATGGATACCTTCTTCAAGAACTTCGAAGAGGAGAATAACTGTACCGTAGAAGTGGATTTTGTAGCTCAGGCGGACGCGGTGAAGAAGATCCAGTCGGAGCAGGAAGGCAAGAATTACATAACCGATATTATCTACGCTGACACAGCAAACATGGCGCCATACGTAAACGGCGGATGGATGCAGGATATTACAGAGCTGGTAAACAGCACAGGATCGACCTATACTCAGATGTTTGACAACACAACAAATAAAGACGGTGTCCGTTACTTCGCTCCGTTTACCTTTGATGTATACGTAACGTGTGCCAATAAGAAGGCCCTGGATTACCTTCCGGACGGACTGACAGAAGAAGATGTTGTTTCCGGTATCACATGGGAACAGTACGCAGACTGGGCGGTTGCGATAGCAGCCGGTGAAGGCGAAGGAAAGACCATGATGCCTGCCAACTTAACAAGCTCCCAGCTGTTATACCCGATGGGCGGCATGAGCCTGGCTTATGGCGGAGGTTTCCCGGAATTTACTTCTGACGGATTCAAGGAGGCGCTGGGGATTATCGCTAAGATCGCGGCAGGCAATGGATTCTACGCGGAGCAGGATCAGTACACCGCACCGACAGATCCGTTAAACAGCGGCGACGTATGGCTGACATTTGCACATATGGCACCTGTTGGTACAAGCTACAACGCAGCTCCCAACAACTATGTAATAGGCGCGGCTCCTAAGGGAAGCAAGGGCGCAGGTTCCACATCAGGCGCATGGTGCTACGGCATCGCTCAGGGAGCTCCGAATCAGGAACTGGCAGAGAAATTTATCAATTACATCGCAGATCCGGAAGTAAACTATGAATTCTGTTCCAACTACGGCGGATCCTTAAGCCCGATCGAAGAGGTTGGCGACATTCTGGAATCCAGCGACGTAGTGATGAGAGCCGGTATTGAAATGTTAAAGACCACGATTGTAACCGGTGTACCGGCAGCAGAGTATTCTGACTGGAACGCGGTAAAACTGCTTTACGGTGATATTTTTAACGATGTATTAAAGAATAAAGCGGTTCCTGGAGATGATTACCTTGCAGAAGAGCAGAGTAAGCTGGAAGCATTGAAGAACTAATTAATTATGCAAAGGCCCAGTGCTGTATTGTATAAGTTTTGGTGAATAGAGCGGTTGATATCTGCGTCAGGTGTGCGCCTGCGAAGCGACGGCGCAGCGGATCCTGCGTCTAGCTTTGCAGGCGTGCTCCAGGCGTAGATAGCGGCCGCTCTATTTGCCGGAACTTATGCAGCACAGTGCTGAAAAGCTGCGGTGTGGTAATACGATCTTCACCGGGCGTTTCCAGGCCTTTCTATTATACAGACAGGATTATCCTGCCTAAAGGAATGGGGGATATATTTGAACGAGAACGATTCAAAACAGACGACAAAGAAAGCAATATTCAGTAAAAAAAGCATTCCCTATCTGCTTCTGCTCCCGGCATTCCTCTTTTATGCAGTATTCTGGCTGCTGCCGGTGCTGTCGGGGGTAAAAGAGGTTTTTACTGATTTTGACGGCAATTTCACACTTCTTGGCAACTTTAAGCTGATGGCCCAGTCCGACTTAATTGGCCCGGCAATTTTTAACACCGCAACATTTGCAGCAGTCTCGGTTGTGCTTCAATATTTTCTGGCGCTTCTCTTAGCCGTACTCCTTTCGAGAAAGTTCAAAAGCTCCAAGCTTTTGATGTTCATTTCCATGATCCCCATGGCCATTACCCCGACCGCAGTAGCGATACTCTGGAAGACGGGACTGGTCAGAGATGGCTGGATCAACACCGTTCTGATCGGATTACACTTAATCGACAAGCCCATCGTGTTCATGGGGGCGGAGGGACTGTCCGCAGTCTTCCTGATTATCCTCATCGACACCTGGACTGTAACCCCTTCCGTCATGATTATCTTAATCGCAGGACTTCAGGGGGTACAGAGGGAGTTAAAAGAGGCGGCATACCTTTTTGGAGCCAACAAATGGCAGACCTTTAAGGACATCGTGATCCCGATCTTAAAGCCTTCCATTACCACGTCGATCATCATGAGACTGATCGCGGCCATTCAGGTGTGGTCGATCGCGGTTATGGTATTGGGATACAGCAAGGTTCCGTTCCTGGTGGAGCGAATCGCGTTCTATGTCGAAGCCGTACCCGGTGTCAACACGAGCCAGAAGCTGGCATTTACGCTCTCCTTCTTAACGACTCTGATCGTACTGTGTGCGACGGTTGTGTACTTGAAGGTATCGAAGGGCGCGGGAGCCGGTTCCCACGAAAAAGGCGGGAAACGCCTGGATAAAGCGAAGGAGGCAGCAAAATGATGGACAAACTGAATATCGTACAGAAAACCGTTATGGCCCTTATACTGGCGACCATGGTCCTCCTTGTGGCGGTTCCGCTTCTCGCATTTACAACGGTTGCATTTTCCAACTCCGTCGAAATGACGGAATTCCCCAAACGGCTCATCCCGAAACGCACAGTCACCGTCAAGGTGGCGCCGACTTCGGAGGGGGAATTCGAGATTTTCTATGACAGCGGAGAGGGATATGAATCTATTATCACGACGAAGAGAGCCTCCAAGCTGGAAGCACACTTTACCAGACAGTATGCGGTAACCGTGCCCGGCGAGGAGCTGGTCGAGGATTTTAAGCAGACTCTTACTAATGGCCCCATGGAGTTTACCTATAAGAAAGACTTATTCTATAATTTCAAGACATTTTTCAGTATCGTGCCAAACGCAGCCGGGGCGCTGAAAAACAGTATTATCGTTTCACTCTACACAATTCTGATTTCCCTGGGAATCGGCAGTCTGGCCGGGTTTGCCATGGCCAGGTTCCAGTTTAAGTTTAAGGAACAGATTAATGTATCGCTTTTAATCGTCCGCATGTTTCCGGTGGTGGGAATCAGTATTCCCATGGCAATGCTTTTGATTAAGTTCGGCCTCTTTGATACGAGAATCGGTCTGGCGCTTCTCTATTCCGTTCCCAATATCGCGCTGACGGCATGGATCACCAACAGTATCTTCATCGGAATCAACAAGGAGCTGGAAGAGGCGTCCATGATATTCGGGGCGGGCAGTGTGCAGACTTTTGCGAAGATTACTCTGCCGTTGGCCTTTCCGGCACTGGCGGCGAGCTCGATGTATTCGTTTTTAACAGCCTGGAATGATACCATTTCAGCCCTGATCCTGACCAATAAAAACCAGACGCTGTCCCTGGTTGTCTATAAGGCGATTGGAACCACCTCAAGCGGAATCCAGTACGCGGCGGCGGGAAGTATCGTGCTGATCCTTCCGGCACTGGTGTTTACATTCATTATCAGAAAATATATCGGTCAGATGTGGGGCGGAGTAGAACTATAGGAGGAAGCTTATGAGTTATTTGGAAATCAAGAATTTGCAGAAAAAATATACGAAAGATGGTCCACTGGTTGTTAATAATATGAATTTATCCATTGAGAAGGGAGAGTTCATCGTATTTCTGGGACCGTCCGGCTGCGGCAAGACGACCACCATCCGCATGATCTCGGGTCTGGAGGATATCAGCGGCGGTGAGATATTAATCGACGGGGAAGACGTAATCGGAAAGAAGCCGAAGGACCGCGGCGTATCCATGATATTCCAGAGCTACGCCATCTGGCCCCACATGACGGTATTTGACAATATCGCCTATCCCTTAAAGCTCCAGAAGGTGCCGAAGGATGAGATCAAAAAACGCGTGACGGCGGCAGCGGAAGCCACCGACATCGTAGGACTCTTAAATCGTTATCCGGCGCAGATGTCGGGCGGTCAGAGACAGAGGGTTGCCGTATCCAGGGCGATTGTTGTGAAGCCGAAGATTTTCCTGATGGACGAACCACTGTCCAACCTGGATGCAAAGCTCCGTGTGTCGATGAGAACCGAGCTGAAGAATATCCATATCCAGCAGAATTCCACCAGCATTTTCGTTACCCATGACCAGTCTGAGGCCATGAGCCTTGCAGACAGAATCGTCGTCATGTACAAGGGCAGGATCGAGCAGATCGGCACGCCCATGGAGGTATATCAGGACAGTGCGACCAGATTTGTCGCAGAGTTCATCGGCACGCCGCCGACCAATTTCTTTGTCACAAAGATCGAAAAGACGGCAGACGGCCTGATGGCTGTAAACGATGATATTCACTATCTGGTGCCGGATTCCTTAAAGGATGCACTTCTGCCGTACGCCGGCAAAGAGGTGGACTTAGGCGTGAGGCCGGAATACATCGATCTGTCATTCTCCATGGATCGGACAAAAGGTTACTTATGCGACACCGTCATCGATTTCGTGGAACCCCAGGGTTCCCATGCCATTCTGATCACAAAGATTGGCGGAAATGAAGTGAAGATTCACACCACCACCTACATGGAGATGGCGCCGAAGACTAACGTGGCATTAAACGTGAAGGACGACAAGGTGATGTTCTTTGACCGCGATACGTCTTGCAGGATTAAGTAGTAATCGGAATAAAGCAACAATCAGATAAGTAAGAAACCGTGCAGCGGTGGAAAGAGGATGCAACATGGATAAGATTCTGATCGCGGCATCAACCCATTGGGACCGTGAGTGGTACCGTACCTTTCAGGAGTTCCAGATCCGGCTCTGCGGGCTGATGAACCGGCTGCTCTCCCTTCTGGAACAGGATGAGGAGTTTCTGTGCTATACCTTTGACGGACAGTCGGTGGTTTTGGAGGATTACCTGGAGATCTATCCGGAAAACAGGGGGAGAATCGAGAAGCTGGCGGCGGAGGGGCGTCTCGTATTCGGGCCGCTCTATAATCTGCCGGATGAGTTCTTATCCGGAGGAGAGGCGCTGATCCGTAATTTCCTGTTGGGAGATGAGGTCTGCCGGTCGGTTGGAGGCAAGCTGAACGCGGGATATGTGCCGGATAATTTCGGTCATATTTCCCAGCTTCCGCAGATATTTAACGGCGTGGGAATCGATACGGCGTTCTTCTTCCGGGGCGTGGACCGGACGGAATACAAAGAAAAGGAATTCTGGTGGGAGTCTCCGGATGGGTCCCGCGTCCTTTGTGAATATATGATTCTGGGATACTGGAGTCTGAAGAGCTGGGGGAAAATGGGAAAGACCGTGGCTGAGCATTTTTACGATGCCTACCGCACGTTAAAGGAATCCAGCCGTTTAAATACCTTTCTGCTGATCAATGGTTCCGATCATCTCTACCAGGACCCGGATTTTACGGCTATGGTGAGAGACGTGAAGGAAATGTTTCCGGAGCTGGATATCAGAAATGGTTCCATTGCCGATTACGCGGAAATGGCGAAGGAAGCGGCGGGCGATTTCTGCGGCCTTAAAACGGTCAGAGGGGAGCTGCGGGATTTCCGGTACGGGCCGGATCCGACCGCGGTCACTTCCTGCCGGGGCCGGATCAAACGCCTTCTGTTTGCGGTTCAGTCGCAGGTGGAACGGTATGCAGAGCCGCTGGCCGTCCTGGCCTCTGCCTGTGGAGACGGATTTGACTATCCGGAAGGGCTCTTCGGAAAAATTTGGAGAAACATCTCCATATCTCTAGGACACGACGGAATCTCCGGCTGTTCTACCGACGAGGTGATGGACGATATCAAGTCCTATTTAACCCATGCGTTCCAGTCTTCCTCACGGATCAGCGAGATGGCGATGGAGGAGTTGACGGGACGGGAAGAGTACGGACAGGATTTTGGCGATGAGTCGTATCTGGCAGTCTTCAATCCCCATCCATTTTCCTATACGGGGATGACGGAACAGACGGTGCACTTGGAGAAGGCCGGAGGCTGGAAGGATTTCGTGCTTTACGGGGACAACGGCGAGGAGATTCCCTATGAAATTCTGGAACTTTCCGATGAGGTGATCACAAGGGAATACTTTTATAACAGCAAGGAGAAGGTTCCGAGAACGTGTGTGAAGCTCCTCTTTCCGGTAAAAGATATTCCGGCGCTTTCCATCCGGTATTTCCGGATTCAGAAGAGCCGTCTTCTGGAGAAGCGGTGTCAGGAATTCTACGTGCGGCGCCAGCCATCCGGGGCTAAGATTGAAAACCAGCGTTTTTCTGTCACCGTCAATGAAGATGCCAGTATCAATGTGCAGGACAAAAAGAACGGACAAATATACCGGGGACTGAACAGCTTCGTGGACAGAGGCGAGGCGGGGGATGAGTATCAGCACGTGTCTCCGCTTCTGGACGAACATGTTCTGGCAAGGCTGACGGGCGTATCCGTAATTCACAACAGCCCCCTGTCACAGAAGCTTAAGATAACGGCCGAACTGAACATACCGGACCGGGCGGACCGCGGATTTTTAAAGCGCTCCGCCGAGTATCGGGTGTGCCGGATCGTAACGCTCGTCTGTCTGACTGAGGGAACGGACCGGGTGGAATTTACGGTACAGATCGACAATCCCTGTCCGGATCACATCCTGTTCGCCAGATTCCCGGTGACATTAAAAAATCCGGTGGAATACTCAAACACAGGTTTTGAGGAGACAGTGCGGACAGGGGAAAGAAAGGACTTTGCACCGGAGCTTAAATCGACCCAGTCCCTGTTAAACCCGATGCGGGGATACGCAGGACTCAGGGGAAAAAAGGAAAGCGCCCCGCAGGGTACGGCGGCGGAATGTGACGGAAGCTTCCACGTGATAGGAAAAGGGCTTTATGAGTACCACACGAAGAAAAACGGAGAGACAGTGGACTTCTACATCACCCTGCTTCGGAGTACGAGTTACTTGTTTCACGGCCTTCCAGCCTCATGGCTGGATGGACAGGAGAGCACCACCCCCGTGGTGGAGACGAAGGGAGCCATGGAGCTGGGGGAGACCACTGTGGAATACGCGGTTCTGTTTGATGAAGAGAATCCGGCAAGGGAGGCAGAGAAATACTTATATCCTCTTTATGGAATAGATGTACCACGCCTTCCGGCAGAGAGAGGGGGCTGCGGATCCTTCTTAAGCTTTGACAACGAAAACATCCTGCTCAGCGCCCTTAAGAAGCACCGGACAATGGACGGAACGGTGGTGCGCTTCTATAACAGAAGCAGCCACGAGGAGGAACTGGTGATCCGCACCGGCCGGGAGATCGGCGAATGCCGGGCGTGCAGCCTTTTGGAGGAACTGGAAGGGGAAGTAAAGCACACGGCGGACACCATAACCTGTACGGTACCGGGAAATAAAATTATAACACTATATATCGCATGGAGATAGAATATGGACAGCATAAAAGAACACTTACAAAATTTATACCCGGACTGCTGGGAGGAACTGGAACAGCGGATAGGAGCACTGACGGAATCGTGGAAGCTTAAGATGGGGAGTACCTCCGGTGAGGCGCTATATCCATGGGTGAGTAAGGAAGATGTCATGCTGATTACGTACGGTGACGGAATCAGAAGAGAGGGGGAAGCGCCTCTCGCGACACTCCGCTCATTTCTGAGCGAGGAACTTTCCGATACGGTGACCGCGGTCCATTTACTTCCCATGTTCCCCTATACGTCGGACGACGGATTCTCAGTGACGGATTTTAAGGAGATCAATCCGGAGCTGGGAGACTGGGAAGATATCGGGAATCTGGGGAAACAGTACGATCTGATGTTTGACGCAGTGATCAATCACGTCTCTAAGTCGAGCCGGTACTTTAAAGAGTATGCGGCAGGAAATCCGCACTACCGGGGATTCTTCATCGAGGCGGATCCCGATGGGGACTACAGCACCGTGATCCGGCCCAGGACGCAGCCGCTGCTCACGAAGTTTGAAACTTCCATGGGGACGAAGTATCTGTGGACCACCTTCAGCGAGGACCAGCTGGATTTAAACTACAGGGATCCGGAAGTCTTAATGGAAATTCTCGATGTACTTCTGCTCTATGCGGCGAAGGGCGCGCGTTTTATCCGGTTTGACGCCATCGGCTTTGCCTGGAAGGAGCTGGGGACGACGTGCATGCATCTTCCGCAGACCCACGAGCTGATCAAGCTGATGAGGTGTGTCCTGGAGTCCTGCGCAAGGGGCTGCACAATTATAACAGAGACCAATGTGCCTCATAAGGAGAACATCAGCTACTTTGGCAGCGGCTATGATGAGGCCGGGCTGGTTTACCAGTTTCCGCTTCCTCCGCTGACCCTGTATTCCTACTTGAGCGGGAGCGCGGCGCATTTATCAGACTGGGCGGCGGGGCTGGAACCGACTACGGAAGCGACTTCCTACTTTAATTTCCTGGCATCTCACGACGGAATCGGCCTTCGCCCGGTGGAAGACATCTTAAGCGAGGGGGAACGGCGCCTCATGGTGGCAGAGGTCATGGAGCGCGGCGGAGAAGTCGGTTACCGATCCCTGGCCGACGGCAGTATGGTGCCGTATGAACTGAATATCAATTACCTGGACGCCATAGCCGGCAACGAGACGGATATGGGGAAAATGGTCCGCAAATTCCTTGGCTCCCAGTGTATTCTGCTTTCCGTCATGGGAATGCCTGCGATTTATTACCACAGCCTTCTGGGCTCCAGAAACTGTTATAAGGATTTCAAAGAATCAGGGATTAAGAGACGGATTAACAGGGAGAAACTTGACGCAGACCAGCTGAAGGCGGAACTCTCGGATCCGGAGTCCTTAAGAAGCCGGGTGCTGGCTGGATACAGGCAGATGTTAAAGATCCGGAAGCAGGAGGACGCGTTCTCGCCCAACAGTCCGCAGCAGGTTCTGAAGCTGGATAGAAAAGTGTTCGCGCTCTTGAGGGGAACGAAAGAAAATCAGATTCTGGTACTTATCAATGTATCGGATGATGTGGTAGAATTAGAGACAGGAATGGCGGGAAGCGGTCTGCTTTCCGGTAAATTGATGAATCAGGAGGTCACGCTGGAGCCATATGAATATCTGTGGATGAAGATTAACAGCTGACCAATATAAAAGAGGAGAAGCAGGGTATGGACAGAGATTACAGCTTTTTGGATTCCCTCGACAGGGGAATGTATTTTGATAAGAAAGAGTACGACGGAGCGCCCCTTTTAAGCTACGAAGAGGTAAAGGACAGGCTTCCTGTTCCTATCGTATCAAGCCATCCGGAATGGGTGGACTGCTACAATTATGCGATTCAGGTTTTATATACCAACGTACACCGTCCGACAGAGGGCAGCGGGTTTGTCAGCAATTTTGTGGACGCTGCATTTAACGATGATATATTCCTCTGGGACACGGTATTTATGACGCTGTTCTGCAATCTTCTTCATCCTTACGTTCCGGGAATCTGTTCCCTGGATAACTTTTACTGCAAACAGTTTGATGATGGGGAGATACCCAGAGAGATGGTGCGGGATACGGGAAAAGATTTTCTCCTGTGGGTCAACGCCTTTGACAGCCCGCTGTACTCCTATTTCCAGAATCACTACGGCTTCCGTACCTTGAGAGAACTGGGAAAGCTGCCGTATGAGGACATGTACAAGCCGAATATGGGCCGCATCATCGAGAAGAAGCCGTATCTGACCCTGGACAATCTAAACCATCCCCTTCTCGCCTTCGCGGAATGGGAGAGCTACTGCCATACGAGAGACGCGGCGCGTCTTCACATGGTATTTGAGCCGCTCTACCACTATCATGAGGCGATGAAGTACCATCTGCGCCATCAGAACGGCTTGTACGTTACGGACTGGGCGAGTATGGATAACTCACCGAGAAATAAGCATCTGGGGCTCGCGGTAGATACCAGCAGTGAGATGGCCATGTTTGCAGGCAATCTGATTGACATCATGGATGTCCTGGTAAAACGGGGATACGAGGTGCCGGATTACGATAAGCGGCGTGAAGGCCTCGTGAAGGACCGCATGGTTCTGATCGAGAAAATCAATCACTATATGTGGAACGAACAGGACGGATTTTACTACGATATGACATTTGGCGAGCGCCAGACCAGAATCAAGACGATCGCGGGCTTCTTCCCGCTGGTGTCTGGCGTGGCAGATGAGAAGCAGGGAAAACGTCTCATCGAATGGCTGGAGGACAAGGAGACCTTTAACCGCGTACACCGGATTCCGGTTGTGGCTGCGGACGAAGAGGGATACGATCCAAGAGGCGGATACTGGAGAGGCTCCGTGTGGGCTCCGACCAATGCCCTCGTCACCTGCGGACTGGAGAAGCACGGATTCCATAAGCTGGCCAAGGACATCGCCATCAACCATCTGGACGTGATCGCAAAAGTCTATGAGCAGACAGGAACTATCTGGGAGAACTATCCGCCGGATGAGATATCCAGCGGGGATGCAGACAACAAGGATTTCGTGGGCTGGTCCGGCCTCGCTCCGATTCTCTATCTGATCCAGTACGCCGCAGGCCTGTCCCTCGACAGGAATGAGACGGAAACGACGGTCCGTTGGGAGATAGCCGAGCATCTTGTGCGGGGAGGCGTTCTTGGCTGCAAGCAGTACTGGTTTGCAGGAAAGACAGCTGATTTTGAGGCCGCAGACGCAGGCGGGTCCCTTGAGGTGAGTATTCATACGGAGGACTGCTTCAAGCTGAATCTGATCTATCAGGGCGCACAGCATTCGATTATGGTGCAGGGGGACATGAAACTGACATTTTAAATCCTGACTTGTATGACTTATGAGGTAAGATATTTTTATGAAGACAATGGCGATTTACGGCGACAGTATTTCTACGGGAACACACGGGGAGGGCGGCTATGAAGCCATGCTGAAAAGCAGCCTCTCCCTGGAAAAGGTTTATAATTTTGCCGTCGGCTCCAGCGGACTGACGCGGAAGACACCCGTCGGCATGCTGGAGGTACTCGATAAGAATCCGGTTCCGGAAGACGCAGATCTGTTTCTTATCTGGCATGGCAGCAATGACTGGTACTGGGGAAGCGGGCTGGAAGAGTTTTCCCATGGGATAAAGGAAGCTGTAAACAGGCTGCGCGCCGCGGCTCCCACTGCGGAACTGGTTTGGGTGACTCCGATCTACCGGTTTGAGTGCCCGGATGGCATGACGCAGGCGGGAGAGGCTTACGAACTGCCCAACAAAAACGGACACACCATGCTTGATTACTGCGAGGAGCTGGAGCGCTCCAGTAAGCGGCTGGGCTTCCCGCTCATCGACATGCGGCGGCTGTGCGGAATTCATCGCGATAATGCCGGTATATACCTGGAAGACCGGGTTCATCCCAACCGGGCGGGCTACCAGAGGATTGGCGCGGTCCTGAACCGGGAGATTCAGAGATTTTGTATATATTAAACGTTTCAGCTTGACATTTCCCCCAAAATCTGTATTAATAGTTTTAGAGACTTGGGGGTGATTGAATGGCAACCATAAAGGAAATTGCAAAGGCATGCAATGTTTCCGTGGCAACGGTATCAAATATATTGAATGATAAGCCCGGGGCCAGCGCGGCGACCAGGAAAAACGTGTTGGCTATGATTGAGAAGATGAATTACACGCCAAACGTGGTGGCCAAAAATCTGAAGCTGCAGAAAACGAGAAGCATCGGCGTGATCGCCGAGGATATGACCATATTCAGCATTCCGGATATCATAGATGGAATTACGGAACAGTGCGAACAGGTGGATTATCAGATTCTTCTGATCAATTTAAGGCTTTATAAAAAGTATAATGACACCTACTACAGCAAGGATGACTACTACGAGGTGGTACGCCGCGAGATCAAAAAGCTGATGCAGAAGCAGGTGGAAGGAATCATCTATGTAGCGGCCCATGAGCGGCCGATCTTATGCATACCGGACAACCTTCCCATACCGGCGGTGATGGCCTACGGCTACTCCAGGACGCCGAAGGTGCCCTCTGTCGTGGTGGACGACTGCCACGGCGCATACGAGATCACGAAATACTTAATCGAGAACGGCCATACGAGAATCGGCGTGATCATGGGAAAATCGGACAGTATCCACGCGCAGTCCCGGCTGGTGGGATACCAGGAGGCGCTGTTTGACAGCGGAATCCTCTATTCCCCGGGGTTCGTGACCGAGGGAGACTGGAACAGGGAATCAGGCTATGAGGGCATTACGAAGCTTCTTGCAAAGGACATCACGGCGGTATTCTGCATGAACGACCTGATGGCGGGCGGCGTCTACGACAGGCTGGCGGAGTTAGGCATGGCGGTGGGCGAGGATCTGTCCGTGGTGGGCTACGATAACCGGGAGCTGTCCAGTTATTATAATCCGCCGCTGACGACCATTGACCTGCCGCTTCACGATATCGGCTACCGGGCCAGCGAAATCATGATTGAGATGCTGGAAGGCAGGGAGATCAGCGAAGAGGACTCCGTCTGCGCAGTGGAGTGTACCAGGCGGATTCGGAAGTCGGTGAAGGATATATCCGGAAAGAATATGTCTTAGAAGAATGTACCAGAATAGAATCCATCAGATAAGAATACTCCAGGAAAGAATTCATCAGAAAAGAATTCATCAGAAAAGATTCCGGAGTGACAACGAGAGGAAGTACGATCTGCTAACCGAGAGATATCGGACATGCAGACTGTACTTCCTTTTTTGCAGCCATAGGAAAATCCTATACTTGTAGTCAAAATGCCCTATATGAAACGATTAATAAAATGGAAAAATTGCGCAAAAGTACTTTACAAGGCAATTTTATTGTGATATTATCTAACATATAAAACAAAAAGATGAAATGAAAGTATAAAAAAAGCATATCTAATGCATAAATGATAAGAAAAAACCAATAAAAACATGCCATACGTTAAAAATGGTATTTTTTTTAAACATTTATGTTAATCGTTTAATATAACGAGAAAGGAGGAAACGCTAAGATGTTTCAGGAAATACCGCTGAGAAATACGAAAATTACCGATGAATTCTGGAAACCTTCCATTGATCTCGTGAGAGAAAGCATTATCCCGTATCAGTGGGAAATATTAAACGATTTAGTAAAGGACGCGGAGCCGAGCCACTGCCTGCACAATTTTAAAGTGGCTGCAAGGGAAGAAGAAGGAGACTTCATGGGAGCCGTGTTCCAGGATACGGACGTGGCGAAATGGCTGGAAGCCGTGGCGTATACGCTGGAGGCTTTTCACGATGAGGAGCTGGAGCGGCTGGCCGATGAGACGATCGCACTGATCGGGAGAGCCCAGCAGGAAGACGGTTATCTGGATACATACTTTATTATAAAGGAACCGGAGGGACGGTTTAAAAATCTCCAGGAGGGGCACGAACTCTACACCGCGGGCCATATGATAGAAGCCGCTGTTGCCTACTATCAGGCCACCGGGAAGGATAAATTTTTAAAGATTGTCTGTAAAACGGCTGATCTGCTCTGCGATACCTTCGGGCCGGAGGCGGATCAGATTCACGGATATCCCGGCCACCAGGAGATCGAACTGGCACTGGTGCGTCTTTACCGCGTGACCGGCAGACGGCAGTATCTGGAGCTTGCGAAGTATTTTATCGATATCCGGGGCGTGGGAGCGAATTATTTTCTGGAGGAGCAGAAGAGGAGAGGCGGCAGGGGAATCTTTCCTGAGTTCTCCGGATATGACCCGGCCTATTCTCAGTCCCATATGCCGGTGCGGGATCAGAAGACGGCGGAGGGGCACGCAGTCAGAGCCGTCTATATGTACTGTGCCATGGCTGATCTGGCGTTGGAATACGGGGACGAAGCCCTGATGGATGCCTGTAAGACTCTCTGGGACAATATGACCAGAAAGAGAATGTACCTGACAGGAGGAATCGGTTCCTCCGGCATTCTGGAGCGGTTCACAACCGATTACGACCTGCCGAACGACCGGAATTACTCCGAGACGTGCGCGTCCATCGGCCTGGCTCTCTTCGGAAGCCGCATGGCGAGAATCACAAAGGACGCTTCCTATATGGAGATCGTAGAGCTGGAGCTTTACAACAATATCCTGGCGGGAATCGCCATGGACGGAAAGAGCTTCTTCTACGTTAATCCCCTGGAGGTGTGGCCGGACAACTGCATGAACCGGACTTCCATGGAACATGTCAAGCCGGTGCGCCAGAAATGGTTCGGCGTTGCCTGCTGTCCGCCTAACATTGCGAGAACGTTAGCAAGCCTGGGCCACTATATCGCATTTCGAGAAGGAAAACGAGTTTATGTAAACTTATATGTAAGCGCCGTAATCGATGGAATCCCTGGTTCTCTTAAAATCGAGAGTCAGATGCCCTGGAAAGGCCGGTGTGAGATTACACGAGGCGGAGATGGCGGGAAGGAGATGGAGCTGGCGCTCCGGATTCCCGCATACGCGGAAGGATTTGCAATAACGGGACGTGACGGCAGACCGGTCCGGTGGCATGAGGAGACGGGGTACGCCGTGCTGGATGAGGACAGCGGCCATGATCCGGTCACTCTTACCTGGAATATGCCGGCCGCCTATGTGTGGGCCAATCCCATGGTACGGGCGGACGCGGGAAAAGTGGCCGTTAAGAAAGGGCCTGTCGTGTACTGTCTGGAAGAAACGGACAACGGCGCGAATCTGGCCGGAGTCTTTGCAGATACTTCCCAGCCGCCGGCTGAGACCTGGGAACCGGATCTTTTAGGCGGCGTGGTGAGCGTTTCCATTCACGGCAAACGGCTGGCCGCAGGAGCGCCGCAGGAGAAGACGCTGTACGCCGCAGAACGGCCGCAGTTAGAAGATGTTTTGCTGAAGGCAGTTCCATACGCCAGGTGGTGCAACCGCACGCCGGGTGAGATGACCGTATGGATGAAGGAACTATACCATGTGTGATGCAGGCGAATAAGCCTGATCAGAATAAATGATTCAGAATAAGGAGGAAACTTTTATGAGAAAACGAGTATTAGCAGTTTTACTGACGGCAGCGATGGCAGTTTCAGCCCTCGCAGGATGCGGCTCCAAGAGCGCAGATACGAAAACAGATGATACCAAGGCCGCCGAGACGACGACAGCTGCTTCCGCAGGCAAGAATGAGATGGCCGTGGAAGGCGACGACGTTACCACCTTAAATGTATGGACCTTCATCGAGCTGCACCAGCAGTTCTATGTAGACATGGCGGAGAAGTGGAACGCAGAGAATCCGGATAAGAAGGTGAAGCTGGTCTTAAGCAACATGGCTTACGATGATATGCACAACAAGCTGTCTCTGGCTCTGGAGTCAGGCGAAGGCGCGCCGGATATCGTGGATATCGAGCTGGGCAAATTCCCGGCGTTCATGACAGGGAAAATCGGCCTGATGGATCTGACATCTGCAATCGAGCCGTACAGAGACACCGTTGTAGAATCCAGGCTCGACATTTACTCCAAGGATGGAAAGATCTACGGCTTCCCGACCCACGTAGGAACCACGGTAGCTTTCTATAACGAAGATCTCTTAAATGCGGCAGGCGTTGACTACAAGAGCATTAAGACATGGGATGACTTCAAGGAAGCGGGCGTCAAGTACTATGAAGCAACCGGCAAGTATTTCGCATGTATCGAAACCAGCGCACAGTGGATGATCAATCTGATGCTGGCTCAGAAGGGCGGAAATTACTTAGACGCTGACGGCAATGTCAACATCACCAGCGACGAGATGGTAGAAGTACTGACCTACATAAAGGGAATGCAGGATACAGGCGCATTTGCAACCGTTCCGGGCGGACAGCCTGACAACGAGGAAGCGTATCCGTTCTATAATTCCGGCGACTACGCAGCACAGATTATGCCTTTCTGGCAGACATCCAGATACACCAACTACATGACCGACTTAAAGGGCAAAGTAGCAATCGCAGCCGTTCCTGCATTTGAAGGCAGCAAGGTTCAGACCATCGGCGGCGGCGGTACCGGTACGGCTGTTGTAGCCAGCGGCGAGCACGCAGACCTGGCGGCAGAAGTGATGGCATACATCAAGCTGTCTGCTGAAGCAAGTAAGGAAATCTGGAACGTATTGGGCTTTGACCCGGTCAACACAGAAGTATGGACCGACACGGCGCTGACACAGAATCCGGATAACCAGTTTGTACAGTATTTTACCACCTATCCATTTGACGTATTAAATGAAGTAAAAGACAGTATTGGTCTCTTGACCTGCTTTACAGATGAGAAGATGCCGTCCATCAACAACGAATTCTGCAACGTAACACTCAACAGCATTTACGAGGATGGAATGGATATTAAGGAAGCACTTACCCAGTCCCAGGAAACGTTGGACAATGAATTCAGATAAGTAATGATGGAAAGCATCGAGGAAAGGAGTTAGCGGAATGAAAAAACTGTTTTATTCACAGAAAATAGCCCCATACGTATTTATCTGCCCGTTTGTTATCACGGTCCTTCTGTTCTGGATCGCCCCCATATGCAACGGCGTGCTGTTAAGCTTTCAGGATGTGCTGAAGGATGAGTGGGTGGGGTTTAACAACTACTCCCGGCTGCTGACGGATAAAATCTTTTATAAAGCCGTGTGGAACAGCTTTAAGTATATGGTCGGGACACTGGTTCTGCTGATTCCTTTCCCGATGCTGTTTGCTACATTATTAAACAATAAGCTGTTAAAGGGAACCGAGTTCTTTAAATCCGTTTATTTCCTGCCGGCTCTGACGTCGGTAGTGGTAGCAGGTACGATTTTCCGGCTTATGTTCGGAGAATCGGCCTCCTCCCTCTTCAATCAGGTCATTGGATTTTTCGGCCTCGACCCGATCAAATGGTTAAAGGGCGCTAATACCACATATTTTGCCCTCCTTCTGCTGGCCTGCTGGCGCTGGACCGGCGTCAATATCCTCTATTTCCTGGCCGGCCTCCAGAACATTCCGACAGAATTATACGAGGCGGCGTCCATCGACGGAGCGACGAAATGGCAGCAGTTTAAAAGTATTTCCATCCCCCTGTTAAAGCCGACTACAGTCTACGTACTGACCATCAGCATTTACGCGGGCCTGTCCATGTTCCTGGAGAGTACCATGCTGTTCAAGGGCAACAACTCCCCGAACAACATTGGCCTTACCATTGTCGGATACTTATACCGGCAGGGCGTGGAGAAGCGGGCCATGGGATACGCCTGTGCCGTCGGTATGGTGCTACTTATCATTGTCATGGTTGTCAATGTCATTCAGCTGAAGCTGACAGGTACCTTTAAAGAGGAGGATAAATAGTATGCAGACGAAATTATCCGGTAAATCAAAAAAGGCGAGTCTGGAGCTGTGGGGCAGTACCATCCTGTTCATCGTTCTGGCAATCGTGATTATTCTTCCGATCTGGCTGCTGTTAATCGCCAGCTTCAAGCCCGGAGGCGACTTATTACAGTACGGCTTAAACCTGGATATCAACTTCTCCAGAATGAGCCTCGACAATTTCGTCCTTCTTTTCACGGGACAGCACGAGTACTGGACCTGGTTCTTCAACAGTATCTTTTTAACGGCTCTGACCGTGCTTTTGACACTGGCCGTAAGCGCCTTTGTCGGATACGGCTTTGCGGCGTACGAGTTTAAGGGGAAAAGGGTATTTTTCGTCATCGTCCTTCTCATCCTTTCGATCCCGCTGGAGGTTGTCATGCTGCCGCTGTATAAGCAGATGTCCATGATGAAGCTGATGGACAGCTATACGGCCATTGTCCTTCCGTTCATGGCGCATGCATCCACAATCTTCTTTTTCCGCCAGTACTTACTGAGCCTTCCAAAGTCTCTCTTAGAGGCGGGAAGAATCGACGGCGCCACGGAATACGGAATCTTTTTAAGGCTGATCGTACCGATCATGAAGCCGGCGTTCTCCGCTATGGCGATCTTAAACGGCATGAACGCATGGAACAACTACTTATGGCCGCTGCTGGTAATCCGTTCTTCGGATAAATACACACTGACCCTTGGTTTAAATACGCTGATCAACCCTTATGGGGACAATTACAGCCTGCTGATCGTGGGTTCCCTGTTCTCCATCATCCCGATCTTCATCCTGTTTATTGCTTTCCAGAAGTATTTCATTGAAGGTATGACGGCCGGAGCGGTGAAAGGTTAAGCGTCGGAGGGGGATAACACGTATGAATCAGTTTAACTATAAAAAGACTCCGGAAAATGTGCCGTTTATCAGTAACCGGGCAGACCCGTATGTGACGCGCCACGACGACGGTACGTATTACTTTACGGCCAGCGTTCCGGAGTACGACAGAATAATATTGAGAAAGTCGGATTCCCTTATGGGGCTTCGGGAGGCTCCCGAGAAAACGGTATGGAAAAAGCATAAAAGCGGTGAGATGAGCGCCCACATCTGGGCGCCGGAGCTTCACCGGATCGGAGACGCCTGGTACCTCTACTTTGCCGCGGGCGCTGCCGAGGATGTCTGGGCCATCCGGCCGTATGTGCTGGAGTGCAGGGCGGAGGATCCCATGGAAGGTCCCTGGCAGGAATTGGGGATGATGGAGGCCGCAGATGATTTTTCCTTTCAGGATTTTTCCCTGGATATGACCGTCTTTGCCTCGCACGGCGCCTGGTACTGTGTCTGGGCGGAAAAGGTGAGCGTGGGAAAGAAGATTTCCAATCTCTATATTGCCAGGATGAAGTCACCGCATAGTCTGGCGACGAAACAGGTTCTCCTGTCGTCTCCGGATTACGACTGGGAGCGGGTTGATTTCTGGGTCAATGAAGGGCCGGCTGTTATCCGGAGGAATGGACGCATCTGCATGACGTATTCGGCCAGCGCCACAGGCGCGGAATACTGCATGGGCTTACTGAGCGCCGAAGAAGACAGTGATCTTCTGGACCCCGCCAGCTGGACCAAGGAACGGCTGCCGGTCCTTGTGACCGATGAAACGGCCGGACTGTACGGTCCCGGCCATAATTCCTTCACTGTCGATGAGAATGGCCGGGATATCATGGTATTTCACGCCCGGCAGTACGATGAGATCACGGGAGATCCGCTGTATGACCCGAACCGGCACGCGTATCTGGCTTGTGTGGAATGGGAGGATGGGGAGATGGTTTTCAAGCCGATGAGGCTTTAGACAGCAGACAGACCGCAGACATCATTTGACAGACCGCATCCTCTGTGATACACTGATGAAGTAAAACGAACATAAACGAAATCAAAAACGCTTCTGCCGCTTCCGGCGAAAAACGTTTTTATGAGGATAACAGCGATGAACAGACCAGCTCATGCATTCACTTATGAATATTGCAGCGATACCTTCAGTGCAGAGACTTACTGCAGTGAAGCTTTTGGCGTACAATATAAGAGGGAATCCATGCAGTCGGGATATGGTTTATCGTGAAATCCGTTTAGACATTTTGAATGTAAAATGTAATGATATCGGAGGAATCGCTGCCCGGCGGTTCCTTTTTTGTGTGCAGCAGGATATCTGCCATACTATGAAAAATAATTTTAAAAATCTTTAAAGTAATGCAAATTTGCATAGTTCGGTATGGTAAAGTATGACCATAGACAACAGAAAGAAAGTCTGAAACGTAACATTTGAGGATGCGTAAGCCCAGCGGCGAGGGCAGGAGACTGTAAATCTCTCACATCGGAAACAACGCAGGTTCGAGTCCTGCCGCATCCATTTTTCGTCAAACGAAGCGGGACGGGAGCCGCCGCGCTTCGGAAAAACGGGAAATTCAAGAATTGGAAAAGTGATCGAGAGGATTAAGATGATACTTTGCTAAAGTATTGTGCCGTCAGGCACCGGGGGTTCGAATCCCTCCTTTTCCGTTTGGAGTATTTTATAATAGGAAGAAAGGAATGGAAAACGAAATGGAAACCGTCGTACTGCGTGAGCGATATTACAGCAGCGCGCCTGTCAGTTATGATAACTATAACTACAGGCTTTTTTGCGTTGCAGAAGACGATCGCTTAAAGAACGTGCGGCGGATATCCAGTCCCGCGGCAGGGAACGCATGATCTTTAAGCCTCAACAGGAGGATGAGTATCATGCATCAGGTTTTATTTCCGCTGGTAATTGTAAATATATTAAAACAACATGGATCAAAGGAGCAGCCGCTGACGATCACGCAGATCGCGGATATGATCAATCGGCAGTACGCACCGTTTTCAGACCGGGAACAGGTCATCAACCGTTCTACCGTGGCCAGGACACTGGAATCGCTGGTGCTGTACACGGAGGTCGGCGATCTGCTGGATTTCTGTGTCGTAGAGGGCGGTTCAGCGAATAAAAAAAAATACTACATCGAAAATCACAAAATTGGATAAATTTTGGCAGGAGCAAGTCCGAATAATTTACTGCCCTGCGGCTCATACTAGATTTTGTACAAAAGAAGTACAAAACAGAAACAGGTGAGTCCATGGAGAAACCGAGTAGGAAACTGAAGAAAACTTTTTTAATACTGGGAGTTACGGGGGCAGTTTATGCTAGCTTTAAGTATCTGCTGCCCCTGGTGATTCCCTTTTTGATTGCATATATATTTGCCCTGGCACTTCGCCCTTCCGCCGTATGGCTGGAAAAGAAATGCCGGTTTACATTAAAAAGGAAAGAAGTCCATCTGCCCCTGGCGGTTATCGGCGGCGTCCAGATCATCATCCTGATGGCGCTGTTCGGCACGCTTCTGTATTATGGCGGGAGAAAGCTGTGTATGGAGGCGAATTTGTTCTTCGATAACCTTCCGCAGATGATTAACAGCCTCGACCGCTGGCTGACCGGCTGCTGCTTTTTTACCGAGAATCTCTTCCGCCTCCCCAGGGGCTTTCTGGTGAAAATGCTGCGCGAGATGCTGGTCGGCGGCGGGAAGGCCATGAAGGATGCCGCCATGCCGTTTTTAATGGTAAACTCCATGACTGTCGTGCGCTGTTTCGTGGAGGTTACGGTCATGACCATTATTCTGTTTATCGCCACCATCCTCTCCCTTCAGGAGATGGAGGATATCCGGATGCGCCGTGACAATTCCATTTTCCGCCACGAATTTGCCCTGTTGGGCAGCAGGCTGACCATGGTAGGCAGCGCATGGCTGAAGACACAGGGAAGCATTATGTTCCTGACCATGTGCATCTGCACCGCAGGCCTTTTCCTTATGGGCAATCAGTACAGCCTGCTTCTGGGAATCGGAATCGGCCTTCTCGACGCGCTTCCCATCTTCGGCACGGGAACGGTACTGATTCCCTGGGCTCTGTTTCGCCTGGTAAATGGAGACTGGCTCTACGGAATCGGCCTCTTTGTCATCTATATTATCTGCTACTTCCTCCGTCAGGTGATGGAGGCCAAAATCATGGCAGACAAGGTTGGCCTGACACCGCTTGAAACGCTGATCTCCATGTATGTGGGACTCCAGCTGTTCGGTCTTCTGGGCTTTATCCTGGGGCCGATCGGTCTTCTGATTATTGAAGATCTGGTGGAACTGTACGGCGGCTAGTGCCTCCCGGCGTAAATACGCCACTATATAGCACCTGATATCCTCGTTAGGTGTGCGTCTGCAAAGCGACGGCGTAGTGGGCGCTACGACTAGCTTTGCAGGCGTGCACCTGGCGTGGAGAGCGGGTGCTATATAGTGGGGGATTTACGCCGGGAGGCACTGGTGGTATACTGGTTCCATATAAGAATCTCAACAGGTGTGCCGGGGCAGCGATGCCATGGCAGAAATGGAGGCAGCAATGGAGCCGGAGAAATTGATTGAATTTTTAGGAGTATTGGAAAAACTAAAATGCAATACCCGCCATAACTGGACCACCTCCGGCAGGAGGGAGAGCGTAGCAGAGCACAGCTGGCGTCTGGCGGTTATGGCGTTTCTGCTGAAGGATGAATTCCCGGAGCTGGACATGGACCGGGTGGTGGACATGTGTCTGATCCACGACTGGGGAGAGGCCATTACCGGGGATATTCCCGCCTTTATAAAAGGTGGTGCAGATGAAGAGACGGAGAGCGCCGTCCTTCGGACCATGACCGGTTCCCTCCCTGATAATCTGGCCTGCAGGCTTAATGGCCTTTTCGACGAGATGGAGGCGCTTCAGACGAAGGAGGCAAGACTCACCAAGGCTCTCGACAAGATCGAGACCCTGATTCAGCATAACGAGGCGGGCGCGGACACATGGCTCCCTCTGGAATATGAGCTGAATCTTACATATGGCGACGACATATCGAACATGTCAGAATACACCAGACGTTTACGTGACCTGGTCAGGCAGGAGTCCGAGCGGATTATAAGCGAAAAGCCACTGGGGGATAAAGAATGCGGCAGTACAGGAAGCCACAGCGCTCTGGACGATGAGACATTCGAAAAAATAAAGGCGCTCCGCAGAGAACTCCACAAAATCCCGGAACTGTCCGGCCAGGAACGAAGGACCATGGAAGTGTTAAAAACGTTCCTCAGTGAGCACACCTCCCTTTCAGTCATTGACCGCAGCGGCTGGTTCTACGCCCTCCATCAGGAAAACGGCGCGGAGGAAACCGTTGTCTTCCGAGCGAATATGGACGCCATAAAAGGCGCCGGAAACATTCCTTATCACGGATGCGGCCACGACGGCCACAGCGCCATTCTGGCGGGGCTCTGCCTCTTGACGGAGGGACGGGTTTTTCAAAAGAATCTCTGCTTCCTCTTCCAGACTGCCGAGGAGACCGGAGAAGGCGGAAATCCATGCAGCAAATTATTAGAAGAACTGGGTGCGGACAGAGTCTACGGCTTTCACAATCTCCCGGGCTATCCGCTGGGGACTGCGATTATGAGGAGGGAGACATTTTCCTGTGATACCGTAAACACCCCTGAGATCACAGACATGAGCCGGATGCTTTTCGAGCAGGAAGGAATCCCCTGCCTCGAAGCCGCCGCCCCATTCCGCTGGTCTGAGGATTTCGGATGGTATTTAAAGAAATGCCGGGGCATGTATTTCGGCATAGGAGCCGGTGAAGACTGTCCGGACCTTCACACGCCAGATTATGAGTTTCCAGACGAAGTGATCAGAAATGCGGTCAGATGCCTGTATCTGCTTGCGGAGATATAAGGCGTATTCCCGTGTTGTGTGTCACCTTCCATGAAAATGGTATGGAATAATAAATAAAATATTTATGAAGAAAGCAGAGAGCGTGTCATGGAAAATATAAAAGCAGAAATCAAGATGAGTGATTTGGAAAAAGTTGATATCAGGGTGGGGACGATCGAACTGGTGGAAGACGTACCAAAATCAGATAAACTGGTAAAGCTGACTGTGGATTTCGGTACATTTAAGAGGACAATTCTCGTCGGACTGAAAAAAGAACGGGAGAATCCAGGAGAAGTAGAAGGGAAACAGGCGTTATTTGTTGTAAATCTGGCGCCGAGAGAGATGTTTGGCATCGAGTCCCATGGAATGCTGTGGGACATTGGTTATGAGGACGGAATCGTACCAGTTCTTGCGATGCCTGAAAAACCAGTACCGAACGGAACGAGGGTCGGGTAATCAGCGAAGAAGACGAAGGCAAGTTCTGATCTCCCCTTGACAAAGAAATCCAAATAGCGTAAAATCAACCATACAAACTAACATGACAACATACATTTCAGACGTGGAAGAGGATTAGTAAGCGATGATGCATTCCAGAGAGAGGGTCACTGGTGGAAGACCTTCATGCCCATGGTCGCCCAACCTGCCTTGGAGTCCCGCAGCAAACTGCGGCGCATATCCGGCGTTATCGGAGATACAAGTGAGTCACAATTGTGGCTAAATTGGGTGGTACCACCGAGCTGTTCGGTCCCTTGTCCGGGGATCGGCGGCTCTTTTTGTTTCACAGGAAGGTGCATTCTGTGAAACAAAAGCCCTCCGGGCAGGATGCGCACTCCGCGCCAGGGAAATATGGCTGCTGAGGCAGCCGCGCTCCGGCGCAGGAGTCCGGCTTGCCGGACTCCATTCACAGGAAGGTGCATTCTGTGAAACAAAAGCCCTCCGGGCAGGATGCGCCCTCCGCGCCAGGGAAATATGGCTGCTGAGGCAGCCGCGCTCCGGCGCAGGAGTCCGGCTTGCCGGACTCTATTGACAGGAAAATACGTAAATTTAAAAGGTAAAGGAGAATTGTTATGGCAAAGGACAAAAAGTTAGTAGAAGCAATCACATCAATGGATGTGGACTTCGCCCAGTGGTATACCGATGTGGTGAAGAAAGCAGAACTCATCGACTATTCCAGCGTAAAGGGCTGTATGGTCATCAAACCGGCCGGTTACGCGATCTGGGAGAATATCCAGAAGGAACTGGACGGAAGATTTAAAGAGGTTGGCGTGGAAAATGTATACATGCCGATGTTTATTCCGGAGAGTCTTCTCGAGAAGGAAAAGGATCACGTGGAAGGGTTCGCGCCGGAGGTGGCATGGGTGACCTATGGCGGTCTGGAGCCGCTTACAGAGCGTCTCTGTGTGAGACCGACTTCAGAGACTCTGTTCTGTGATTTTTATGCGAGGGACATTCATTCTTACCGCGATCTGCCGAAGGTATATAACCAGTGGTGTTCCGTTGTGCGCTGGGAGAAGACGACGAGACCGTTCTTACGTTCCCGCGAGTTCTTATGGCAGGAGGGCCATACGGCTCATGCCACAGCAGAGGACGCGCAGGCAAGAACCGAGCAGATGTTAAATCTCTACGCCGATTTCTGCGAGGAAGTCCTGGCCATGCCGGTTATCCGCGGCCAGAAGACCGACAAGGAGAAATTCGCCGGAGCAGAAGCTACCTACACGATCGAGGCGCTGATGCACGACGGCAAGGCGCTTCAGTCTGGAACGAGCCATAACTTTGGCGATGGATTTGCAAAAGCCTTTGAAATCCAGTATTCTGATAAAGAGAACAAGCTGCAGTACGTACACCAGACCTCCTGGGGCATGAGCACCCGTCTGATCGGCGGCATCATCATGGTGCACGGCGATGACAACGGCCTCGTGCTGCCACCGAGAATCGCACCGGTCCAGGTGATGATCGTACCGATCCAGCAGTCGAAGGAAGGCGTTCTGGAGAAGGCGGCCGAGATCAAATCCGTGCTGTCCGGATACCGTGTGAAGGTAGATGACACCGACAAGAGCCCGGGATGGAAATTCGCTGAATCTGAGATGCGCGGTATTCCGATCCGCGTGGAGATCGGACCGAAGGATATTGAGGCAGGCCAGGCCATTCTGGTTCGCCGCGATACCCATGAGAAGACCGCCGTTTCCCTGGAGGAGATCGGTCAGAAGGTTGGAGAACTGCTCGAAACCATCCAGCACGATATGTACGAGCGCGCACTGGCACACCGTGAGGCCCATACGTATGAGGCGACTGATTTTGATACATTTACAAAGACGATTGAAGAGAAACCGGGCTTTGTAAAAGCCATGTGGTGCGGATGCCAGGAATGTGAAGACAAGATCAAGGAACTGACAGGAGCGACTTCACGCTGTATGCCATTTAAGCAGGAGAAACTTTCCGATACGTGTATCTGCTGCGGAAAGCCGGCGACGAAGATGGTATACTGGGGCCGCGCATATTAATGCATGCGTCGATTCAGCCATACGGCTGCTTTGATACGCCTATAATTATAGAAATGAGATGATGGCATGGGGATAGAAATACGGGTTCCGGCGGACGCGGAGCAGATCATTGATAAACTGAATGAGCACGGATTTGAGGCGTATGTTGTGGGTGGGTGCGTCCGCGACAGCCTGCTGGGAAAAGAGCCGGAGGACTGGGATATCACCACCTCGGCGAAGCCAGAGGAAGTGAAGGCCATTTTCAGCCGGACGATCGATACGGGGATCCAGCATGGCACGGTTACGGTGATGCTTAACCGGCAGGGCTATGAAGTGACCACGTACCGGGTAGACGGTGAGTATGAGGATGGGCGCCATCCGAAATCCGTAGATTTTACCACCAGCCTTTTAGAAGACTTAAAACGCCGCGATTTCACCATCAACGCCATGGCTTACAACGGCCGTGAGGGGCTGGTGGATGCATTTGGCGGCATGGAGGATTTAGAGAACCGGGTGATCCGGTGCGTCGGAAGCGCCGTGAATCGCTTTACGGAGGATGCGCTCCGGATTTTGAGGGCAGTCCGGTTTTCCGCACAGCTGGATTTCCGGATTGAGGACGAGACGTACGAGGCGATTTCCCTGATCGCACCCAACCTGGAAAAGGTGAGCAAAGAGCGTATCGCGACGGAGCTTACGAAGTTGTTGCTGTCCGGCCATCCGGAAAAGATGAAGAGAGTTTCCGACACCGGGGCTTCCCGCTATATATCGGAGCCATTTTTTAAGGCAGCCATGCTGAGCAAAGGCGAGCTGCGTCCGCTGGGGTGTCTTCCCGCTGTAAAATATATGAGATGGGCCGGCTTCCTCCGCAGAGAGCAGGGGGAGACGGCGGCAGACATACTGCGGGATTTAAAGATGGACTGTGACACCATGGATCGGGTAAAAATACTTGTATCCCGGTGGAGAACGCCGATTGCCGCTGAAAAACCGGCGATCCGGCGGGTGATGAACCAGATTCCCGGCGATCTCTTCGACAGCCTGCTCTGCTTCCAGGAGGTATTTGCCGGAGAAGTAGGCGAAGGCTATGGAGAGACGTTAAAGACGGTAAAGGCACTGGCGGAGGAGATCCGCAGGGCCGGAGACCCGGTGAACTTAAAGGAACTGGCTGTGGATGGCCGTGATCTGATGGCGGCCGGTATGAAGCCGGGACCGGCGCTTGGGAAGACGCTGAATGCGCTGATGGAACAGGTGCTGGAGCGGCCGGAGTGCAACGAGAGAGCGTATCTGCTGCGCGCCGCCGGATTGGAAAATGGGATAAAAGAATCATGAGAAGGAGTTTGGCCCCTGCGGCCGCGGCTGTGTAAAAACAGCAGTGGAAGCAGGGGCCAAACTTTCTTTTTTCACGTATATTTCCGTCCCGCCACTCATACCCTAGAAGTAGCCGATGAGCTAAGAGTTGGAGGGGTGGTTGTGATAGAGAAATACACAGAGGTGCTTTCGCAGTATGAGCTTGAAATTCTGGATGTGAGACGCGGCCGCGGCGCCTGGCTGTGTGAGACAAACCAGGGCCTGAAGCTTCTCAGAGAATATAAAGGGACCATAAAACGGCTGGATTTCGAAGACCAGGTGTTTACACAGCTGGAAGAGGCCTGGCACCCTTTTGTGGACCGTTATGTGAGAAACCGTGAGGGCGAACTGCTTTCCAGCGCGGATGACGGGACGAGATGGATCGTAAAAGACTGGTATGCCGACAAAGAGTGTAATTTAAAAGACGACAAAGAAGTCCTCAGAGCCATTACGCAGATTGCCAGTTTACATAAAATGTTGCGAAAGATCGAATTCAAGGAAGAGTGGAATCTCGGTTCTATTCTCGTGCAGCTTCCGGGAGATGAGATGGAGCGCCATAACCGGGAGCTTATAAGGGCGCGTTCCTTTATCCGAAACAAGAGAAAAAAGACGGAGTTTGAACTCTGCGTCATAGGAAACTACGATATGTTTTACGAGCAGGCCAAGGACGCCAGACTTGGTATGAAGGAATTCTGTGCGTATCACGGAGACGAGGAATGCTATCTGTGTCATGGAGACTTAAACCAGCATCATATCCTGATGTGTCCCAGGGACGTGGCCGTGGTGGAATTTAACCGCATGCATCTGGGAATGCAGATGGAAGACCTGTACCATTTTATGAGAAAAGCCATGGAGAAGCATGACTGGAGTTTAAAACTCGGGAACTCCATGCTGGAAACGTATTCCAGGATTCTTCCGCTTTCGGACACAGACAGGACCTGCCTTTACTATCTGTTTTTGTATCCGGAAAAATACTGGAAACAGATTAATTTCTACTACAACGCGAACAAAGCCTGGATTCCGGCCAGAAATATCGAGAAATTAAAGGACTTGGAATTGCAGCAGCCGCTTCGCAATGAGTTCCTTTCCAGAATTAAATAACACAATTTCGCTTTCCTTTTAGGCTGTTATGATTTATAATGTTGATAACAGAATGGAGAGAAAGGAGTATTGTGTTTTATGAAAGACTATAAGAGTATTTATGAAGAATGGCTGGCTAATCCATACTTCGATGAGGCTACGAAAGAAGAACTCCGGTCCATTAAAGAGGACGAGAATGAAATTAAAGAAAGGTTTTATCAGGATCTGGAATTTGGCACGGCAGGTCTGCGCGGCATCATCGGCGCGGGAATCAACCGTATGAATATTTATGTGGTCCGCAGGGCAACCCAGGGGCTTGCCAATCATATTATCAAGCAGGGCGGCGCAGATAAAGGCGTGGCAATCGCTTACGATTCCAGACATATGTCTCCGGAATTTGCAGAGGAAGCGGCCCTTACTCTGGCGGCCAACGGTATTAAGGCCTATAAGTTCGAATCCCTGCGTCCGACTCCTGAACTTTCCTTCGCAGTCAGGGAACTGGGCTGCATTGCCGGTATTAACATCACCGCAAGCCATAACCCGCCTGAGTATAACGGATACAAGGTTTACTGGGAGGACGGCGCACAGTTTACCCCGCCTCACGACAAGGGAGTAACCGCGGAGGTTCTGGCGATCACAGACCTTTCCACGGTAAAGACCACCGATGTGGAATCAGCAAAGGCAGCAGGCAAGTACGAGATCATCGGCGAAACCATTGATGATAAATACATCGCGCAGGTAAAAGCCCAGGTAGTGAATCAGGAAGCGATCGACAAGATGCAGGACAGTATTCAGATTGTATATACTCCACTCCACGGCACAGGCAACATTCCGGCCAGGAGAGCACTGGCTGAGATCGGCTTCACCCATGTATATGTGGTTCCGGAACAGGAGCTTCCGGATGGAGACTTCCCGACCGTCAGCTATCCGAACCCGGAGGCAGAGGAAGCCTTTGAACTGGGCCTTGCTCTGGCAAAGGAGAAGGACGCCGATTTAGTGCTGGCGACCGATCCGGATGCAGACCGTCTCGGCGTTTACGTAAAAGACGCGAAGTCCGGCGACTACATTCCGCTTACAGGCAACATGTCAGGTTCCCTGTTATGTGAATACGTGCTGAGCCAGAAGAAGGAGCGCGGTGCCATTCCGGAGGATGGACAGGTGGTGAAGTCCATCGTTACCACCAATCTGGTTGACGCGGTGGCGAAGTCCTACGGATGCGAGCTGATTGAGGTTCTGACCGGATTTAAGTATATCGGCCAGCAGATTTTAAAAGAAGAGAACACGGGATACGGAACGTATTTATTCGGTCTGGAGGAGAGCTATGGCTGTCTGATCGGTACGTATGCCCGTGATAAAGACGCGATTTCCGCCACTGTAGCGCTCTGTGAGGCGGCCGCTTATTATAAGATGAAGGGCATGACCTTATGGGATGCCATGATTGCCATCTATGAGAAGTACGGCTACTATAAAGACGCCGTCAAGTCCATCGGACTGAAGGGAATCGAGGGCCAGGCAAAGATCCAGGCCATCATGGATACATTAAGAAACAACACACCAACCGAAGTGGGCGGATACAGAACGGTCTCTGCCAGGGACTACAAGCTGGATACCATTAAGGATATGGAAAACGGCGAAGTAAAACCGACCGGACTTCCGGAATCAAACGTTCTCTATTACGATCTGACCGATGACGCATGGCTGTGTGTAAGGCCATCCGGCACAGAGCCGAAGATCAAGTTCTACTATGGGATCAAGGGCACTTCCCTTGCGGATGCGGATGAGAAATCTGCGAAGCTGGGTGAAGCGGTGATGGCCATGGTGGATTCCATGATGTGATAGAATAATAATGAAGTGTAAAAACGCCTGTGGAACCAAAACACAGGCGTTTTTCAAATGATTCAGGACCGCTATATATGCGCAGCAGTTACTGCTCACAGCAGAAATTATTTCTTAAAATACTCTAAAAAAATGTAGATAAATATCAGAAATTGTGGTATTCTGAAGACGCTGTCAAACCTCCTATAGAAAGGAGGTGAGTCTATGGCCGATATTATCACGGCATTTATAATCTCTGTCGGAGCAAGTGTGGTTGGCTACTACATATGCAAATGGCTGGATGGGGATAAATAGGCAGCTGCAGCCTAAATGGGACAGCTCACCATAACGAGCAAGAAAAGCCCCAGAGCGGTAACTCTGGGGCTTTTCGTTTTGAGTCTATAACCTTTCACAGCATTTATTTGGCTAAGATTATGATATGATAAAATTATGGAAAAGTCAATCCTTTTTTGTCTTGCGGCGAAAGCCAAACGTAACAGTTTAGCCCTCGCTTCCAACCGCAGCGGCTGGAAGCGAGGGCTGAACTGTTATAGTCGTCAAACATTCATATCCCGGCTTCTTTCATAAGTACCATGATCTTTTCCATCCGCTGCTCCATATCTTTCCCGGTATATTTGGGGAAATGAGCCTCGCGCACGATTCTGCCGTCACACAGGAACAGGACGCGCTCTGTGCGGGCTGCGATCCTGGCATCGTGCGTTACCAGCATGACTGCGGTTCCCTGTGCGTTGATTTCCGTAAATATATCCATGATCTCCTGGGCGGATTTTGAGTTTAAGGCGCCGGTAGGTTCATCGCCAAACAGGATTCGCGGGTTATTCATGAGAGCGCGGCAGATTCCGGCGCGCTGGAGCTGTCCGCCCGAGGCACGGGAGATATCCCTGTCCTCCAGCTCCCCGATTCCGGTCTCCTTCATGAGTGATCTTGCCTTTTCGGTGATCCGGGAGACGTCCTTCTTTTTATCCCGCAGGGAAGGGAGGATGATATTGTCCAACATGTTTAAATTCTTCAGCAAAGTGGGCTGCTGGAAGACGAAGCCCATCTGTGTCCGGCGAAGGTCTGCCAGCTGGTTTTCCGTGCAGGCGGACAGTTCGCTGCCGCAGAAGGATACGCTGCCGCTGTCGATGCGGTCCATACCGCTCAGTGCGAAGAGCAGCGTCGATTTTCCGGAACCTGAGGGACCCATCACCGAGATAAATTCGCCTTCGCGAACCGACAGGCTGATGCCATCCAGGATGCGCTGGTTTTCGGATCCCTCTTGAAACGATTTGATGATGTTTTTTGCGTGTATGATTTCTTCCATGTTATTTCTTTCCATGCTATTCCTTTCCATATTCAGCTATTGTGATCTTCGTTATTCCCTTTGTGCCGGCAAGTGAGGCGGAGACCGCGGTGTAGATCATGAGAAGCGGGCAGAGCAGACAGGACAGGAGAGGGTTTACCGCAAAGCGGAAGGAGGGGGCGCCGAAACCGGAGAGCACCAGGCTGGCCAATGCCCCGCCTACAGTATTGGCCAGAAGGATTCCGGCAAAGACTCCACACACGGATACGAGTACGAAACGGCTTATATACTGCAGCCGGATGTCCCCGGCCGTGAACCCGGAGGCCTTCATCACGGCGATGGAGTAGCGGTCCTTTGCGGTCAGCATGTTGACAAACAGCAGTGTAATCAGACCGGTGAGCGCAAGAGCCACCGCAGCCGCAGCGATGGCCGCCAAGCGGATGGAGTTCAGCGTTGGTCCGTAAGTCTGGGCGACGTAATCACGGATATCCGTGACTTTCGTATCGTGAAATGTGTCCCCATATTCACGGACAGTCTGTGAGAGCATCGAGGGATCCTTCAGTCCGGCGTAGATGACGGCCCATACCGTATCATCTGAATCCGCCGGGAAGGCGGCCTTCGCCGTTTTTCCCCCGTTGGTGATGTCGGAATAGATTCCGCTTACCGTCATGGTCTGTGTACCGCTGCCGGTAATCAGTGTGAGTCTGTCTCCCGGGTTCTTGCCCAGTTCTTCGGCGTTCATGGCAGAGAGGGCGATCTCATCGGGGGAGACGGGGGCCTGCCCTTTTACGTAGGAAACAGGAAATACCCGGTGATCCCCCAGCTCTGTCAGTAGATTATGAACGGTGCCGTCCGGCGTTTCCACCTGAAATGCCTTGGTAATCAGCGAAGTATGGCGGAGAATGGAGTCGTCCTGTTCCATCTCCCGGGCGATCCGGGCGGCATCTTCTGCCAAATGGTCTGACTGGCGCAGATCGATCCGCAGATCACAGTTACCGATTCCCATGTAGGTGACGAAGCCCCTGGACGACATGGTGGTATACAGATTGATGGGAATCACAAGGAGAAATGCCGCAAAGAGAAGTACGGTGAAATTGACGCCGTACAGCTTCTTTTGCAGGAGTACATCCCGGATTCCCAGGAAAATGCTGACATTGGAAAAATGGCTGTGGCTCAGAGCCATCCGGCCGGCGCCGCCGGAAGCTATCGGCCCGGTACCGCGCCGCATGGCCTCAGAGGCGGATATATTCTGTAAACGTCCCAAAACTCCATTTACATAAAGCAAAATGGCAAAAAACACGATCAAAACGCCCGCCGGTGCGAGGAATAAGGAGGCCGTCCCGTTTCCGCCGGTTCCCATATTTAGACGGATATTCTGAAGAAGAAGGCTCTTAAGCAGGAATGACAGAACGATGCCTGCCATGCATCCAGCTGCGGCAATTGCCGCATATTTGGCGAGATACAATTTCTTTATGTCGGAGACGCGCAGGCCGACCGCCTTCATCACACCCAGTTCCCGGTAGTCGGATTCCAACTGGGACAGGAGCGTAAAACGAATGCATAAGAAGGCGATCATCACGGTCAGGAAACCGAGAAGCAGGATCACGGCGATCATCATGCCGTCGGATAAGGCGCCCAGCATGCGAAACAGCGGGTATGTGACGGCCGGACCGTTGGAAGGAAGTCCGGCGGCCATATAATCAGCGGCAAAGGCATCCAGGGCCGACAAGTCTTTTAAACGGAATTCGATTAAATGTTCCATAGTTCCGAGGTCTCTCAGCCGCTCAAAATCCTGGGGACTTACGAGGAAGCGTTTGGAGGAAGAGAGCATGGAGTTCATCTGTGAATCCCGCAGAAATCCGGCTGTGCGAAACGGAATTCCACAGACGTAGACGGTGTCGCCTGTCTTCATGGCGGCTTCCTGCATATAGCAGACCGGAACGTAGATATCTCCGACGGCAGGGGTAATGACGGCTCCATCCAGGTCCAGAAGGTAATCAAACGCACCGCTCTGAGTGGAAATACCGTTGTCCTGCGTACTGCTGATCAGGGATTGGCCGTTCAGTTCAATCCCCCCGTTGTCAATATTTAAAAATTCCAGAATTTGATACCGGTCAACGGCCTCATGGTGTGAGGCAAAACGGTTTAAGGGCTCAGCATCCAGCGGACCGGAGTGCATCTGCATAAAATGGGGTGTTTCTGCCTGCACCATCAGCCGGTCCAGGGCGCCTGCAAGGTTCAGAGCCAGAATAACGGCCAGGGAGACGAGCATGGCGGCCAGCGCCACAAACAGGGAAGTGATCATGGTGGTGAGCCGGCTTTTTCTGATATCGTTACGGATGATGCGGCAATAGTTCATAACTTACCTCGTTTCTTCAAGGGCCCTCACGGATTTAATCCGGCAGGGCAGAAAGGATATGGCGGCCAGGAAAATACCGGCTGCGACGATCAGGAGACCGGAACCTCTCCCGGAGCCGATGGAAAACAGCGCGCCGGTACCGTCTGCCAGAATGCCGGAAACTGCATAAGCGGCCACGTATCCCAGCTGTGACAGGACACCGATCAGCCCCCAGGCTCTGCCCTGGAAATCATCGGCAATATTCGTGCGGACGAGAAAATCCAGCGCTGCGTTTGCAAAAGGCAGGGAGGAGAAGAAAAGAAATCCAAAAGTGCAGATAACTACAATGTTTTCCCTGATTCCAAAACCGGCCATGAAGATCCCCGCTGCAAAGAGGGCGGCAGACAGGATAACCACGCGGTTTTTCTTCAAACTGACCGTCCCGATCACCAGACTGGAGATGAGCATGCCCGAGGCGCAGATGGTCTCGGAAACACCGAGGACAGTGCTGTCTGCGAAGCCCAGGATCATCGGGCCGAAAAGCGTCTGGATAAAGCCTAAGAAAAATGTGATGGCAGAAGACAGAATAACCAGCACCAGCACGCCCTTCTTCTGTGTGATGGCATTCCATCCTTCCGAAAATTCTTTGGTAAAGGATTTTTTCTCCATTGTCTTCCTGGAGTCGATCCCTTTCCGGACGACCAGCGTCGCAGTAATCGTCAAGAAAAAGGTAGCGGTATCTAAGAGAAGCAGAAGACGAATATCGGAGATAGTGAGCAGCAGGCCTGCGAGTACCGGAGAAATCAGGTATTTCGCAGATCCCGCGACGCCTACCAGACCGCTGGCCTTCGTATATTGTTCCGGCGTCAGCAAGTCGGTCACCGTGGCCTTGTAGGCGGGATCGAGAAGCGAGGAAAACACAGAACTTATGGTAACGCCCACACAGATTTGCCACAACGCGGCCTCCCCCTTAGAGAGGCAGAACAGGATAAAAAGGAGTCCCAGCGCGGACAGGCCGTCGCCCAGTATCATTAAGAGTCTGCGGTCATAACGGTCTGCCAGAACCCCGGCAGGAACACCCAGAATCAGTCCCGGAGCAAAGGCCAGCAGTGTGACGAGTGCCGTGGCGGAGGCCATACCTGTCTGCTGAAAGACGTATACGCCCAGCCCGAAGGAGGTGAGTCCGCTTCCGATGGCGGAAACCAGTTCTCCTGTCCAGAGGAGAAGAAATTTATTAAAATTAGTTGTCTGCTTCATTCCTCTCGACCTTTCTGCTGCCGAACACCCTCATAAGATCCGACGCAAGACTCCCGGTCTCTGCTCCCAGCAGCCGTTCTATATTGAAGATAAGCGCCTGCGTCCGCTCGTCTCTCAGTTCCTCTGAGGTTTCCGTGGCATCGTCGAAGAAGACGTTGCTGTAGACCATAATCATCTCCACACACTCCCTTGGGTAGGGAGTCTGAAAGTATCCGGCCTCCGCGCCTTCCCGGATTAACCCCGTCAGAATCGGAGTGACGCCGTTTAATACCGCCATCTGTGTCTTCTGGTGCATCAGCGCGTTCTGCGGCCGGTGCATCTGTTCCTTCAGCTCCTGACCGCCCTTTTGGCTGACATTCAGCGCCAGTATCGTACGGATCAGACGTTCTCTGGCGGAGAGACTGCTGTCGGACGCGGCCTCCTGCGCCGCACTCAGGATCTGCCTGTTATACCGGTCAATCAGGGCATCCAGAATATCCTCTTTAGATTTAAAATGGTAGTACAGGGTTCCTCTCGCGATTCCGACCATCTCTAAAATATCGCCGGTACTGGTATTGTCAAAGCCTTTCCGGGCGAAAAGTGTATCTGCCGCATCCAAAATTTCATTTTTACGTATCTCGGGTTCTTTTACCGTTCTCATTGTGCCGTCTCCTTTTACGATTCATTACCGACTGGCTGTCGGTCTATAAAAGAGAATACCATACTCTGATCTGTTTGTAAAGAGAAAGAATAAAAAATATGGCAGCATTTATGATACAAAAAAACAGAGCCGATGTTTCTGCTCTGTTTTTTCCAGTCTTTTCACTCTGCTTTTTGCTATTTAGTTTTTCAGACGTTCCTTTAATTCCTTTAACGCCTCTCCAAACTGTCTGGAGGAAGCGGTCGGGTTTCCTCTTAAGAGGCCCTTGCGGTAGAAGCCCAGATGTTTGGATAGCTTGTCCCTGTTTTCTGTGAGGGACTGGAGACGTTCACTCAGTGAGGATAAGTCGGGGACTGCCTTGCCTGCAGTCTCCTTGAAGAGGGAAGCGGCCTCGAGGCCCCGTTCCGCACTTTCCTTTAATGCGTTTATGGTCTCTTCTGTACGCATGGCAGTTTCTGCTTTCAAGGTGGTGATCTTTACAGCGGCTTCGCCCTTTAGGTTGGCCGCCCGCTGAATCTGCTCGTCACGCAGGTCGGAGAGCTTGTCCGCGGTTTCTGCCTTTAAGAGAGCCATCTGCACCTGGATCTCCTCCAGCTCCGCCTTCATCTTTGTCATGGACTCCAGCACGCGGCCCAGATCGAGGGCCTCTTTCGTGGATTCCACCGTGTCGGCCACAAACAGGGCTCCGATAATGCCGCATAAGACGATGCACACGATGGGGTTTAAATCCAGGACCACGGTTTCCACGGGGCGGTGAATAAATTCTGTCAGCACAATGGTCAGAAAGCCCCAGGCAATGGAGGTGCCCAGGCAGATATAGCCGTTAATATTGAAGGGATTGTTGGTGTAGTCCCAGTATTTCATTTTAAACAGGCGCTCCATGGTCCAGCCGGTGACGTATTCCAGTGCGGATGCGCCGATCATACCGGACAGAAAAACAAGGAACAGGTTATCCTGGAACGGCAGGGAGACCCAGAGCATGATGATGGCCCCGCTTCCATATAACGGGAGGAGCGGAAGGCGTAAGAAGCCGCGGTTTACGAAATGGCCGCATTTTAGGGAAACGTATGTGGATTCAATGATCCAGCCTATGAAGCAGTAAATGAAGAAAAAGAGGAGCCATTGATACCAGGTGTATATGTACATAAGTAAAATCCTTTCGTTTAAAATTATCGACTTAACGATCTATACTATATCATAAACGTTTTTGTCGAATTTTACAACCCAAACTTGGCGCGCTCTTTCCCCTTGCCAGAACGGCGGTTGTCATGTAAAATGGGTAAAGAATAAGAAGATTGAGGAGTTTACGAATGAGCATATTAAACGTTGAACATCTGACACATGGATTTGGAGACCGGGCCATCTTTAGCGATGTGTCGTTCCGTCTCTTAAAGGGAGAGCACATCGGCTTAATCGGAGCCAACGGCGAAGGCAAATCCACATTTATGAATATTATTACCGGAAAGCTTCAGCCTGACGAAGGTAAGGTTGAATGGGCGAAGCGCGTCCGCGTCGGCTATCTGGATCAGCATACGGTTCTGGAAAAGGGAATGACGATACGGGACGTGTTAAAGTCCGCGTTTGCATTTCTGTTTCAGATGGAAGAACAGATGAATGAGATCTGTGACCGCATGGGCGAAGCGGGAGAGGAAGAGATGGAAACCATGATGGAAGAACTGGGAACGATCCAGGACCTTCTGATGGCCCACGATTTCTATATTATAGACTCCAAGGTGGAGGAGGTGGCCCGGGCCCTGGGGCTTACGGATATCGGCATTGATAAGGATGTCACCGAGCTCTCCGGAGGCCAGAGGACCAAGGTTCTGCTGGGAAAACTGCTTCTGGAAAAACCGGACATCCTGCTTCTGGACGAGCCGACCAACTATTTAGACGAACAGCACATCGAGTGGCTGAAACGTTACCTATTAGAGTATGAAAACGCCTTTATTCTGATATCTCACGATATTCCATTTTTGAACAGCGTGGTGAATATCATCTATCATATGGAGAATCAGAGTCTGGACCGCTATGTGGGAGACTACGATAAGTTTGTGGAAGTCCATGCCGTGAAGAAGGCGCAGCTGGAGGCAGCTTATAAGCGCCAGCAGCAGGAGATTGCGGAGCTGGAAGACTTCGTGGCGCGCAACAAGGCCCGGGTGTCAACCAGGAACATGGCCATGTCCAGACAGAAGAAGCTGGACAAGATGGATGTCATCGAGCTGGCGCGGGAGAAACCGAAGCCGGAATTTCATTTCCTGGAGGCGAGAACCGCGGGAAAGACGATCTTCGAGACCACTGATCTGATTATCGGTTACGACGAACCGCTGTCGAGACCGCTAAACGTCCGTATGGAGCGTGGGGAAAAGATCGTATTGGTCGGCGCCAACGGAATCGGAAAGACGACGCTCTTAAAGAGTATTCTGGGACTGGTACCGCCGCTGGACGGAAAGGTGACGCTTGGCGACTACCTGTCGATCGGCTATTTCGAGCAGGAGATGGCGCCCGGCAACAAGACGACGTGTATCGAGGAGATCTGGAAGGAATTTCCGGCCTATACTCAGTACCAGGTCCGCTCCGCCCTGGCCAAGTGCGGCCTGACGACCAAGCACATCGAGAGCCAGGTCCGTGTCCTGAGCGGAGGTGAGCAGGCAAAGGTGAGATTATGTAAACTCATTAACCGGGAAACGAACGTGCTTCTGCTGGACGAGCCGACCAACCATTTGGACGTGGAGGCGAAGGAAGAACTGAAGCGTGCATTGAAGGAGTACCGGGGAAGTATCCTCTTAATCTGCCATGAGCCGGAGTTTTATGAGGGCGTGGCGACAAAGGTATGGGATTGCCGGGAGTGGGCGCTGAAGCTGTCATAGAAGAAATTGATATTCCGTTCCTTCCCGGCAGGGCGCCGGGAAGGAATGATGATAATAAAGAAGCAGCCGCCTTGTTCCAGGCGGCTGCTTCTTTAAACTATTGGGAATGGTAGGTATAATAAATTAGGATAATGTCTTTAGGGGGGCCGGATGATTTTTTGGATCATCCGGTATGAGTATGAAAAAGCTTTGTGTTAATCACTGTTTTGTGATTAGTTATATAATATCAGGAATTTGTGTGCAATCTGTGGACTTTCCATTAAGAAAAAATAAAAAAGGTTATAACTTTATGAAGTATTTATTTAAAATTATTTCGTAAAAACCGGGTATGCTATTCTTATGTTTCTTTTTCTTGTGCCCTGCTCCCCGAACGTCCTTTTTCATTCGGTTCCCGAATTCCTTTATACAGACAAAATTCCCGCTCCGAGGGGGATCGAAGCGGGAACTAATCTTTAGGGGGGCCGGATGATCTTATGACCATCCGGTATGAGTATGAAAAAGCTTTGTGATTTCAAGTAAGTTACTTGAAACAAAGGCCCGCTATCCTCTCGGATAACGTATTCTCAGTATACGGGGAAATTGTGACCAAAGTGTGTATTGGACATAAAAAAACCATAAACATAATAAAAATAAAAAAAACCCTTTAAAAACAGGTTGTTATTGTATATAATAAGGGAGATAAACGAAATTTAACAAAACAAGCGAGAATTCCCCCACCTCTACAGGTGGAGGGCTGAAATGTCAAAAACAAGCTTAACGGCAGTGGCGGGCGGAGAGAAATCGGTATCCCCACTGACATGAAGTCAAGCCGCACATCTATAAGATGTAGTCGCACTCTGTGAAATTATCGAGCGTGGATTGAAACAACTATTAGGGCCAGTAACCCGAATTTGAAAAACAGATAAAGGAAACTCTGGGAACCGTTTAAGCGAACAGGAGGAAATAAATTATGATGTCCAATGATATCGGTATCGACTTAGGTACCGCCAGCATACTTGTGTATATTAAAGGGAAAGGTGTTGTGTTAAAAGAACCTTCCGTAGTTGCAATCGACCGTGACACGAATAAAATCAAGGCAATCGGGGAAGAGGCAAGACTGATGATCGGCAGAACGCCGGGCAACATCGTCGCAGTCAGACCGCTTCGCCAGGGTGTTATCTCCGATTATACCGTAACGGAGAAGATGTTAAAATATTTCATCAACAAGGCCGTAGGCAAGAAAACACTGAGAAAGCCGAGAATCAGCGTCTGCATTCCAAGCGGAGCCACAGAGGTTGAAAAGAAGGCGGTAGAGGACGCTACGTATCAGGCGGGCGCCAGAGAAGTAGCGATTATCGAAGAGCCGGTTGCGGCTGCCATCGGCGCAGGCATCGATATCGCCAAGGCCTGCGGAAACATGATCGTAGATATCGGCGGAGGTACTTCCGATATCGCCGTTATTTCCCTGGGCGGTACGGTAGTGAGTACGTCCATCAAGGTGGCCGGCGATGATTTCGATGAGGCGCTGGTCCGTTATATGCGCAAAAAACACAATCTTCTGATCGGTGAGAGAACCGCAGAGGAGATTAAGATTAATATCGGTGCTGCTTACCGCAGACCGGAAGTTCTGACCATGGAGGTTAGAGGCCGTAACCTGGTTACCGGTCTCCCGAAGACGATTGTTGTTACCTCCGATGAGACTCTGGATGCCTTGAAAGAACCGGCCATGCAGATCGTGGACGCCGTACACAACGTACTTGAGAGAACTCCGCCGGAACTGGCTGCCGATATCTTTGACCGCGGCATTGTTCTTACGGGCGGCGGCTCCCTGCTTTCCGGCCTGGATTCTCTGATCGAGGAGAAGACGGGAATCAATACCATGATCGCGGAAGATCCGCTTACGGCAGTTGCGATCGGTACAGGAAAGTTTATCGAGTTCACCCATGACGGCGGTAAGTCTGAATTTTAACCATTTGAGCAGGATAGTTGCAGGACAACCCTGGCGGATCATAGGATTCCGGCAGGGCTTGTTTTGTGACTGCCTGCTTTCTGTATTTTTTCTATGACGACAAAGGGGGAAGACCATGGCGACGGTCTGCGGATTTGTAGAACGAATTAAATATCGCAATGAAGAAAATGGCTATACGGTCTTGAGCCTTACGGACGAAGGAGAGGAATACACTCTGGTCGGCAATTTCCATTATATCAGCGAGGGCGAGATGGTGGAAGCCACCGGCCCCATGACCGAGCATCCGGTCTATGGGGAACAGATGACGGTAGAAACCTACGAGATCAAGGCTCCCGAGGATACGGCCGCCATGGAGCGTTACCTGGGATCCGGCGCCGTAAAGGGAATCGGAGCCGCGCTGGCGGCCCGGATTGTCCGGCGTTTTAAGGCAGATACTTTCCGTATTATGGAGGAAGAGCCGGAGCGTTTATCCGAAGTGAAGGGGATCAGCGAGAAGATGGCCATGGCGATTTCCGAGCAGGTGGAAGAGAAGAAGGAGATGCGCCAGGCTATGATGTTCCTCCAGGAATACGGCATTTCCATGAGTCTGGCCGTGAAAATCTATCAGGAATATGGCCCCAGGCTTTATACGGTTATTAAAGAAAATCCATATCAGCTGGCAGACGATATCGCCGGCGTGGGCTTCAAGATGGCGGATGAGATCGCCAAGCGGGTGGGAATCTTCACGGATTCGGATTTCCGCATTAAATCCGGCGTTCTCTATACGCTTCTTCAGGCCACCGGCAATGGCCATACGTACTTACCGGAGACGGACCTCCTCTCCCAGGCAGCGGAGCTCCTGCGGGTAGAACCGGAAGCCATCGAAAAACATCTGATGGACATGCAGATCGACAAGCGTCTGGTGATCCGGGAGTCGGAGAGCGTTCGTGTTGTCTATGCCTCCCAGTATTACTACATGGAGATGGGCGTGGCGCGGATGCTCCACGATTTAAATATCAGGGGCCGGGAGCCGGAAGAGAAGATCAGAAAGAAGCTGCTTCAGATTCAGAAGGAAGAGTCGATCGAGCTGGACGAAAAACAGGTGCAGGCTGTGGTGGAAGCGGTAAACAGCGGACTTCTTATCATCACGGGCGGACCAGGAACCGGAAAGACGACGACGATCAACACCATTATCCGGTATTTTGAGAGTGAGGAGATGGAGATCCTTCTGGCAGCGCCGACTGGCCGGGCGGCGAAGCGGATGACCGAGGCCACCGGTTATGAGGCCAGAACCATACACCGGCTGCTGGAAATCTCCGGTATGCCGGGGGACGAGCGTTCCATCGGCATGCATTTTGAAAGAAATGAGGAGAATCCCCTTGACGCGGACGCCGTCATCATCGATGAGACTTCCATGGTGGATATCCATCTGATGCAGTCTCTGTTAAAGGCGGTCAATCCGGGAACCAGACTGATCCTGGTGGGTGATGTGAATCAGCTGCCCAGCGTCGGCCCCGGCAATGTGCTGAAAGACGTCATCGAGGCAGGCTGTTTTAACGTAGTTATGTTAACCAGAATCTTCCGGCAGGCGAGCCAGAGTGATATCGTCGTCAACGCCCATAAGATCAATGCAGGTGAGACGGTTCCCCTGGGAAAGAAGAGCAATGACTTCCTGTTTATCAAGCGGGATGATCCTAATATGATTATCAACGCCATGATTACCCTGGTACAGAAGAAACTGCCGGGGTATGTGGGCGCAGACCCCTACGATATCCAGATCATGACTCCCATGCGGAAAGGCGCGCTGGGGGTGGAACGGCTTAACACCATCCTGCAGGAATATCTAAATCCGCCGGATAAGAGCAAGCTGGAGAAGGAGAGCGGAGGCGTGACCTTCCGTGTGGGCGACAAGGTCATGCAGATCAAAAATAATTACAACATCGAGTGGGAAGTCCGGAATAAATACGGGATCCCTGTGGACAAGGGAACCGGAATCTACAACGGGGATATCGGAATCATCCGTGAGATCAACTTATTTGCGGAGCTGGTTACCGTGGAGTTCGATGAGGGCCGTATGGTGGAATACAGCTTCAAACAGATGGAGGAACTGGAGCTGGCTTATGCCATCACCATCCATAAATCACAGGGAAGCGAGTATCCCGCCGTGGTGATTCCCATTTTCAGCGGTCCGAAGATGCTGATGACGCGGAATTTAATCTATACCGCAGTGACGCGGGCCAGGGCCTGTGTCTGCCTGGTGGGAGTGCCGGAGGTGTTCCAGGCCATGGTGGATAATGAGATGGAGCAGAGACGGTATTCGGGGCTTAGGGAGAGGATTTGTGAGATTTATGAAACCGTGCTCCAGGAGTAAATGAAACAGCCGGACCGGGCAGATGAATATGCCGCCCGGTTTCGGCTGTTATTTTCGGAGACTGTCGCTGTATGCGCTGGGGGTCATCCCCGTTTTCTTCTTAAAGAGCTGGGAAAAATAATGGGGATTATTGCCGCAGCCAACTTTTTCTGCGATGATCTGAATCTTCTCGCCGGCAGCGATGTATTCTTTGGCCCTCATAATCCGAATATCGGTCAGGTAGTCGGAAAATCTGCGGCCTGCTTCCTTAAAGAATCGTTTGCTGACGTAATCCACATTCATAAAGAGAACCTGCTCGGAGATAAATTTTAACGTCAATCCTGAGTTGCTTAAATTTTGTTCCACATAGGTAGTGATCTGATCAATCATGGAGCTGGTATTGGTATCTTTGGGCGGTAGAAGGAGCAGTCGTTTTAAGTGATCCAGAATCCGTGATTTCAGTTTTGCCGGATCCGCTTCAGCATCTATTTCAAACAGCCATTCCGTCAGGTTGATGGCGGAAAAGGCCGGATTATCGGCAGAGGCTTTCAAGAGCAGGCTTCCGGAAAGCTGTTTTAAAAATGCAGTGTCTTCGATTCCCAGAAGAAGCTCCGACAGGCTTTGAAAGCTGTCCTGTGATCCGGATTTTAACTCCTGATACAGTCTTTCCGCCTCAGACATGAGGTAGTTGTAATTGCACGTATAAAGCAAATGAAAGTTGTTCAGATAATAGATAATACTGAACCGCTTTAACTTGACCAGGATCACTTCCAGAAGTTCACACAGACTGTGATAAGTCTCTTTTTGGATTTCCAGTTCTACAGGCTTGATGGGAAGCGCCAGCTGCTTTATAAACTGTTCCAGCATTCCGCAGTCTGCCGAATAGTCCTTAAAAAACAGGAGAAGAGTATTGTGTACGTAGGTTCCGTGTATGGTAATCTGCAGCATAGTCTGCTCACAGTAATGCTTCAGCTCTTGAAGAAATACTTCAAGGCTGCCGATCTCCAGATAAAATACATAGAAAAGCTGGTATGGCGTGGAATAAAAGTCGAGATACGGCTCATAGGACCGTATGATTTCCGGCAGAGCCTTATTCTGTCCCAGGCTTTCACTGATAACACTGGAGACAATATTATGGTGCATGCTGCTGGTCAGAAGAAAATGGCCGTCTTCCAGGGAACGTGTGCGTTTTCTTGCGTAACAGTCTTTCGCAACATCCACAATACAGTCCGAGATCAATGACTTGTTGCAGGGCTTTAACACGTAATGCCTGACCCCGTACTTCATGGCTTCCTTCGCGTACTCAAACTCGCCGTATCCTGACAGAATAATAAAGCATGTATCCAGATCCATGAGTGAGACCTTTCTGATCAGTTCCAAACCATCCATTCCCGGCATCCGAATATCAGTCAGGACAATATCCGGTGCCTCGTCGATAATCATATCGTAAGCTTCCAGGCCATTTCTGCACAATCCGGCCAATTCCACACCAAGTTTCTCCCAATCAATGAGACAGGAAATGCTTTCCCTTATGACGCGCTCATCGTCGGCAATTATCATTTTCAACATAAGATCCCCTCCTGATCCGTGATATAAGGCATAATAATTCTGGCAACCGCCCAGTCGTTTTCATTGTAAAGGGTAAGACCGTAGTCTTTTCCAAACATCAGCTTGATCCGTTCGTTGATATTAATAAGGCCAATGCCAAAGCCATGGGGCTTTATTTCCTGTGAACGCAGTTTTTCCAACAGGTGATCTTCAAAGAGGGAGCCGTCATTTTTGACCAGAACGGTCAGTGTATCCGATTCCGGCTGATGCTCGATGGTGATTTCTATGGTACAGAGCTCTGTGGACTCCTCCAGACCATAATTAATGGAATTCTCCACGAGAGGCTGGATACACATCTTGGGGATCTGAGCGTTATACCATGCCTCGTTGCAGTGAATGGAATACTCCAGGCGGTCTTCGAATCGGTATTTCTGGATGGTGATGTATGCGGTTACGATTTCCAGCTCCTTCTTCAGATCAAAATGGGAGGTGGAGTTACTGAGTGTAGCACGGAGCAGAGTGCCCAACGATTCCACCATGGATGATATCTCCATATTGCCGGCCACCTGTGCACGCCAGTTGACGGATTCCAGAGTATTGTATAAAAAATGCGGATTGATCTGGGTTTCCAGAGCCTTAAGCTGCGCATCCTTTTTCCATAACTCGTTTACATAGTTTACCTGTATGAGATTTCTGATCTTTTCGGCCATGTGGTCAAACTGCCGGTTTAAAAGACCGAACTCGTCTTTGCGGCAGCTGTAATCGTAATCGCTTTCAATGACTGCATTTTCGTCGGTACTGAAGACTTCCATTTTACGAATCAGCCCTCTGGTGTGGCAGCTGATGAAGGATATCATGGATTCCGAAAATGCAATGGCTGACAGGATGCTCAGGATAATCATGCAGATGCTGAGTGTCCGTACAAATGATACCGACTGAAATATGGGATCGTAAGAGACATAGCAAACGTAAGTCCAGTCAAAGCCGGGAATCGTCTCTTCCGTCACAAAGTACTTATGTCTGTCAATTGTCATGATCTCATAGCTCTGCCCGGAAGGTTTCCGGCGCTGGTCATGAATGGAAGCTGAGACGGGATTGTCATTATAAATAATGGTATCCCCTGTCAGTATATAGTATTGGGGATCCTCGTACATCGAGTTATCCTTGTTTAAAGAATCCATAAGCGCTTCCAGGTCCAGAGATACGAGAAGCGTGCCCAGCTCTTCCAGATTGGAGCTCTGGATATTTTTTATCAGGCGTCCCATAAAGATTCCGTAATCTTTTCCGTAGTCGCTGATCCATACAGGCCTGCCGTCTGCGGCCTGAGCGGCGTCGAGAACAGTACGTTCAATCTCTTCGGGAGTTTTGCGCGAACCGAGAAAATTCGAATAGGTGATAAAATCAGGGTTGTTAAGGGTAATATAACTGATAAAATTAGGCTTATACTGCTGATAGTATTCCAAAACCGTATAGGATAGATTCTTGTACGCTTCAGTCCGAATACGCGGATTGTCCGAATGTCTGACATCGGCAAGATTGTTTTGTATATTCGAGTCGGACAGCATGAGTCCGGACATGGTTTCGATATTGGACAAATAATAAGAGATCGTGGTCGCAGAATAAGAGAGATTATTGGCAATGGTATTTCTTAACAGCTTTAAATAAGCGTTAGAAACGATCTGCAGCCCGGCCAGACTGACTCCTGATATCAGGAAGATGGAGACCAGAACAATCGTAAGAATCTTTCTTTTTAAAGACGTATTGGAAAATAGCAGTTTTATTTTAGTGGCCAGAAGTTCCATCATATCGTTTCCCCCTTATTTGTCCGCAAGCTGTGTCCCTGACACTATAATCATAAGAAAACACAGAGAAAAAAGCAAGAACAAGCCATGGAGAAGCCGGTTTTTTGACATATGATACCGGAATATTGGATTAATATTGTGGAGGCCGGGTGATATACTGGGATCAGTCGATGAGGAACTTCGCTGAAAGAGAAAGCGGCGGAGCGTGAGACTGTAAAGACACGATAGGGGAGAAGGAACATGACAAAAAGAGAACGTGTAATACGGGCGGTCAGAGGAGAAGAGACGGATGGAATTCCTTCCTGCTTTTCCATGCATTTTCCGCCGGAGTATGCAAATGGTGAGAGCGCGGTTGACGCGCATATTCAGTTTCTGAAGCAGACGGATACGGATATTCTGAAAATTATGAATGAAAACCTGGTGACCTGTGATCATGAGCTTATCACCAGACAGGATTATGAGAGCTTCCAGAAGATATCAGCAGAACAGCCATTTATGAAGAGGCAGCTGGACCTGGTTAAACGGATTTTAGAAGAGGCGGACGGGAAATGCTTTACAATCGGTACACTTCACAGTGTGGGCACCTCAGCCATGTACCATCCGTTCAAATCACTTGGTTATGGATATGATCAATCGAGAAAAATCTTCGATGCGTGGCTTAACGAGGCACCGGAGAAAGTGCTGGAGTCCATGAAGAGAATAACAGACGGACTCTGTGAACTGGCTGTCAAATACATAGAAGCAGGGCTTGACGGAGTGTTTGTGGCCTCCCTGGGAGCGGAGAGAAGATTTGGACTTACAAGGGAACAGTTTTTAGAGTGGGTGGCGCCATTTGACCAGATGATTATGAAAACAGTAAAAGACGCGGGAGGGTACTGTTTCCTTCATGTGTGCAACCGGGATGTGAATCTGGACTATTACCGGGATTACGATGAAAATCTATATGATGTGGTGAACTGGGGAACATTTGAAGTACCCTGCTCCATCAGGGAAGGCCGGGAAATCTTTCATCAGAAGACAGTTATGGGAGGTCTGGCTAACCGGCAGGGGGTGCTGGCAGCCGGAAGTGAGGAGGCTCTGATCAACACCGTTCACTCCATCGTGGAGTCGTATGGACGGAAGGGGCTGATTCTCGGTGCTGACTGCACCGTGGCCACCGAACAGGATTTATCGAGAATCAAATTAGCGGTGGAGACCGCAAGAAAATTATAAAGGAGAAGGAATATGAAAAAGAGAGTGATGCTAATGGCAGCGGCCGTGATTATGGCGGCAGGACTTACCGGATGCAGCGGCAGCCCGGCAAAAGAGCAGCAGGATACCACGCAGGCAGCTCAGAGTACGACGGGACAGGAGAGTAGGGAAACAAAAGAAACGACGACAGAGGCAGATAAAAAATCCGGTGAAAAAACGGAACTGACCATAACCTGGTGGGGGAGCCAGCAGCGGGCAGAACTGACACAGGAAGCATTATCACTCTATGAAGGGGAAAATCCCGGAGTTACGTTTGACGGACAGTTCCTCTCAGGAGCGGATTACTGGAATAAGCTGGCGACTTCCGCGGCGGGCCATACCATGGCTGACGTTGTACAGATGGACAAGGCCTATATCAAACAGTACGTGGATAACGGCATGTTGGTAGATTTACAGCCGTATGTGGACAGCGGCGTCATCGATCTGAAAAATGTGGATAAGACAGTACAGGAATTCGGAAAAATCGGAGATGGCCTGTATGCCGTCTGCATTGGGGTAAATTCGCCGGCACTTCTGTATAATAAGACCCTGCTTACGGAAAATGGAATCGAGATCAGGGATAACATGACAATGGAAGAATTCCTGGAGATCTGCAGGCAGGTAAATGAGAAGACGGGATACAAAACGAATCTTCAGTATAACAATGGAACCTCATGGCTGGATTTCTTCCTGCGCTCAAAGGGCGAGTATTTATTCGGAGACGGTACGATCGGAGCATCAAAGGAAAACTTGACGGAATATTTTAACCTTTATAAAATGGGAATTGATGAGGGCTGGCTGATCAATCCGAGTGTATTTGCAGAGCGATCTATCGGACAGCCGGAACAGGAGCCTTTAGTCTATGGCTCGGATCCGTCCAATATGTCCTGGTGTGCGTTTTATTTTTCCAATAATATGAATGCCGTCACGAATGCAGCTCCGGAGGGCATGGAGATCGGCATCACTACGTGGCCATCCGATGATGCGGTCAAATCCAATTACTTGAAACCCAGCATGTTCTTCTCGGTTTCCGTTGACAGCAGTCAGCCGGAAGAGGCGGCAAAACTCATTGATTACTGGACTAACTCCGTGGAATGCAACAAGATTCTGTTAGGAGAGCGTGGAGTGCCTGTATCATCGGCAGTTGCAGAGGCAATTGCATCAGATATGAGCGAATCAGACCAGAAGGTAGTTGATTATATTAACAATGTGGTGACTCCAAAGTGCTCCATGGTCAGCCCGGCATCTCCCAACGGAGCCACAGAGGTTTATGACGTGGTATATAAAATGGAAGAAAAGGTCTGTTACGAGGAGATTACCCCCGAGGCAGCAGCAGAGGAGCTGTTGAACCAGGGAACGAAAATTTTACAGAGTAAGCAATCGTAGGCTACAGAGGGCTGCTGCAGAAGAGCGGCAGCCTTTTTACTGCCCAGAATGGCTCGAATCTATCAGAACGGCGGTGGTTTGTATGGATAAAAAATGGATTAAATTAAAAATGGCATTCAGCAAAAACAGCACGGCGGGCGTCGTCTTTGCACTGCCCTTTATCATTGGTTTTTTTGTGTTTATGGTCATTCCCATGGGAATGTCGCTGTATTATTCTTTTTGTGAATTTGAAATTCTGGGCGCCCCCAAATTTATTGGTCTTGGCAATTATGTAAAAATGTTTACGGAGGATGAAACCTTCTACAAGTCAATTTCCGTGACATTCTTTTATGCGTTGGTTTCAGTTCCGCTGCGCCTGGTATTTGCCCTGATTGTAGCCCTGATTCTCAAGCAGACGACGAAAGCGACAGGAATCTACCGGGCGGCTTACTATCTCCCGTCAATTATTGGCGGGTCGGTAGCGATTTCTATCTTGTGGAAACGGCTTTTTGCAGAGGATGGAACGTTTAACCATCTGCTTCAGCTGATTGGAGTCAACAGCCATTTTTCCTGGCTTGGAAGCAAGAATACCGCGATATGGGTTTTAATTCTCCTGGCAGTTTGGCAGTTTGGTTCTTCCATGCTGATTTTTCTTTCCGCATTAAAGCAGATTTCAATCTCCCTTTACGAGGCCTCGAGAGTGGATGGGGCGGGAAAAATCAACCAGTTTTTCTGGATTACGCTGCCGCTTTTGACCCCCACCATATTCTTTAATCTGGTGATGCAGATGATTAACGGGTTTCTGGCGTTTACGCAGTGCTTTATTATTACTCAGGGGCGGCCGATGAGTTCAACACTGTTCTACAGCGTCTATATGTACCAGCAGTCCTTTGAATTCTATAACACGGGGTATGGCGCGGCAATGGCATGGGTGATGCTGGTGATTATCGCCATGATTACGGTACTGTTGTTCTGGTCGAAAAAGTTCTGGGTTTATGAAGGAGGGAATGAAAGATCATGAAAAGCAAAAAAATAGCCGGAAAAATTGTTTACCACCTTCTGGTTGGGATCGGAGCGTTCATTATGGTGTATCCACTGCTCTGGATGGTAATGAGCTCTTTTAAAGAGACGAACACTATTTTCACGACAGCCGGGCAGCTGATACCAAAGCGGTTTACCCTGGAGAATTATCAGAATGGCTGGAGAGGGTTCGGAAAAGTAAGCTTTGGCACCTTTTTTAAAAATTCCTTTTTCATTGCAGCTCTTGCGACGTTCGGCACCATTCTGTCCTCCGCTTTTGTGGCATACAGCTTCTCACGATGCCGTTTTTTTGGAAAGAAGCTTCTGTTTGCCGCAATGCTGGTATCCATGATGCTTCCGGCCCAGGTACTTATGATTCCCCAGTACTTATGGTATCAGAAGCTGGGCTGGGTTGGTACGTATCTTCCTCTGATTGTCCCCTACTGCTTTGCTATTCAGGGATTTTTCGTATATCTGATCATGAACTTTATAAATGGAATCCCCACGGAGCTTGACGAGGCGGCAAAGATAGATGGCTGTTCCTATTATTCCATTTTCTTCCGGATCATTTTTCCGCTGGTAGTACCGGCCCTTATTACCGCAGTCATCTTTTCTTTTATGTGGAGATGGGAAGACTTTCTGTCGCCTCTTTTGTACGTAAATAAATCAGAACGGTATCCCATCAGCCTTGCGCTGAAGCTGTTCTGTGATCCGGCTTCTACCTCGGACTATGGAGCGATGTTCTCAATGTCGGTACTTTCCATTCTGCCGCTGATTATTATATTTATTCTGCTTCAGAAGTATCTGGTGGATGGAATCGTATCTTCCGGAATTAAGGGATAGGAGGAAATATGGATCGAGAGGCTGATATCAGACAATGGATTGATATGCATGAGGAAGAACTGGTCCGGGATATCGGAGAACTGGTGAATATCCCCAGTGTCTCGCGGCCGGGACAGGAGCAGTCAGATGATGTGGTAGAAGCGGCGCACAGTATGATAAAAATTGCGGCTCAGTATGGATTTCATACGGAGAACTGCGATAACCGCTGTGTAAAGATACTCTACGGGGACGGTGAAAGCGAAGTACAGGTATGGGGACATCTTGATGTTGTTCCGGCCGGTGAAGGCTGGACCTATCCCCCGTGGGATTGTACGAGAAAGGGAGACTTTCTGATTGGAAGAGGGGTTTCAGATAATAAAGGGGCGGTCATCACGGTTCTTTACTGCCTCAGATATATGAAGGAGCATAACATAAAGCCATGCTTTCGTATCAGTCAGATCTGTGGACTGAGTGAAGAGACGGGAATGGCTGACGCGGCCTATTATCTGACGAAATGGCCGGCTCCCGATTTCGGATTTGTATCAGACTGCCGCTTTCCGTTGTGTTATGGGGAAAAGGGCAGATGCGTGGTGATTCTGGAACGGGATTCGGTCCCAGAAGGGATAATCGATATGACGGCAGGGGATGCCTCCAACAGTGTACCGGCAGAAGCTGTGATCCGTATTGACCGATCCATAGATATGGGGGATATGGAAGAGGAGGCATTACGGCTGGGGGTGATGATCAGGAGAGAGGTATCCGGGTCCATCGTGAGCTATACAATAAATGGGACACCAGGACATGCGGCGGCACCGGATCGCTGTGTAAACCCCATAGGTCTGGCTGGCAGGCTTCTAAAACGGGGGATCGGGTTGAAAAAAGAGGAAAAACATATTTTGGAATTTCTGCAAAAAGCCTGTCTGGATGGGTATGGAAAAGAACTGGGGATTGCGGTGGGCGATCCGGTTTTTGATGATCTCACATGTGCCGGAACTGTGCTGGAGATGAAGGGCCGGACCGTTCGCCTGACAATGGATATCAGATACCAGCCTTCGGTCAATGCCGGGGAGATGGTGGAACAGCTGAGGAAAGCGGCGGAGCGTTATGGTTTTACGGTCTCTGCTGAAGAGCACCGGGATGGTTACTGCGGCAGTATTGATTCAGAGGAGGTAAGAGCGCTGCTGTCTGCGTATGATCATGTGGTGAAGGATGGGAAAAAACCGTATGTGATGGGAGGCAATACCTATGCGGGAATGATACCGAATACCGTGTGCTTTGGGCCGGGCATACCGAAAGATTACTCTGAGCTTGGGCTGCCTGCCGGCCACGGGGGAGGCCATGGCTGCGATGAAATTCAGTCGGTATCCAGTCTTAAGAAAGCGATGGAGGTCTACATTCATGCCTTCATGAATTTAAATGATCTATATAAAGTGCGGAGTGGAAAAAGAAAAAATCCAGAGTCTTAAAAAGATGAAAGAGATTGAAAAACAGAACATAGATGGTATAATGGGACTATACTCCGATACGGCTTCGCACGGCAGTTCTGAACATTATTTGCGCATATCTTATCTTTTTTAATCGTAACAGAATCTTTCATACCCATCCCCAACAGGAGAAAAAATATGAAAAACGAGACTTTTCCGGTGCGGCTCCGGACTTTTTTAACCGACCTCCTTTTCCCCCGCCGCTGCCCTGTCTGCGGCGGCATTGTGCTGCCCAAAGGAGAACTGATCTGTCCCGGCTGTGTGAAAAAGCTGTCTTTCGTGAAACAGCCGGTCTGCAAGAAATGCGGAAAGGAGATTACCAGTGCCGAGAGGGAGTACTGCCTGGACTGTACGAAGCACAAGCGGTCCTTTGATTACGGGAGGGCGCTGTTGAACTATGATGACGCCGCGAAAAAGTCCATGGCGGATATTAAGTACAGAAACCGGCGGGAATATCTTGATTTTTACGCGGAGGCGGTCTGCCTTCGGTATGGGAAGCTTCTGATGCGGCTGGGAGCCGATGCGCTGGTGCCTGTGCCCGTCCATCCGTCCCGCAGGCGTCAGAGGGGCTTTAACCAGGCGGAGATTTTTGCCGACCGGATCGGAGCACGGCTGGGGATCCCGGTCTGTCCGGAGATGCTGGTGCGCAGGAAGAAGACCGCGCCACAAAAGCAGCTGAATCCAAAGGAGCGGCTTCACAATCTCGAGGAGGCGTTTGCGGCGGGAGCGGTGCCGGAAGGGGTAACGCGGGTGATTCTGGTGGATGATATTTATACGACCGGGAGCACGATGGAGGCGTGCGCCAGGGCACTGTTGCGTGCGGGAGTGAAAAATGTCTATTTTATTGCGATTTGTATTGGACGGGGACAGTAAAATATTGTAATATTAGGAAAAGAAATAGAAACGCAGGAGGAAAAGTTTATGGAAATCAGAATTGCGCAGGAAGAAGACGTCCCATATCTGCTGGATATCTATAACCACGAGGTGCTGCACGGGGAAGCGACCTTCGATATCAACCCCAGGACGCTGTCGGAGCGGCTCGACTGGTATTATGCTCATAACATAAGTAATCATCCCTTAATCGTGGCGGTGGAGGACGGCCATGCGGTCGGTTATGCCTGCCTGTCCCCCTATCGTGTGAAGGAGGCTTATGCGGCTACCGTGGAATTGTCTGTCTACGTCCACAGGGATTACCGGAAGCGCGGAATTGCCAGGAAGCTGACACTGCATATACTGAACCTGGCGAGGGAGGACGAGCGAATCCATACCGTCGTTTCCGTGATCACCGGCGGAAATCAGGCCAGCATCCATCTGCACGAGGAGCTTGGATTTCTGCACTGCGGGACGATCAAAGAAGTGGGCGTGAAGTTTGGAAGGTATCTGGATATTGAGAATTACCAGATGATGGTGTAGGGAAGACAGCGGGATTGCTGTAAGAATGTGGCCGAATGAGAGGCGGAAGCAGGAAAAACTGCTGCCGCTTCTTTTTAATTACCGCTTTTCCATATAAGACAACGAAAAATATTCCTTAAAATCATAGTTTCGTATCCTGTTTATTTTTCCCGAAACCGTTATAATGAGCTTAGTAACCGCAGACAATTGACATGTATCAGGGAGAAGGAGGACATTCATGGAACGGGTGTTGGTTTTATGTGATGACTTGTGGCATCCAGCCGAAGTGATCGAAAAGGGATTTGCACGAATGGAGGGGGAGGCGTATCATTTTGATTTTATAATGGCGGTAAAGGATATTCTGACCCCGGAGCTTCTGGACCAGTATCCGGTGGTGATCAACTGTAAGAGCAACAATGTGATCGCTGCCAATACGGAGCCGTGGTTTGAGGAAGGGGTGACAGAGGTATGCCCGCAGCAGTTCCGTGACTATGTGGAGCAGGGCGGGGGCTTTATCTCCATTCACTCCGGAAATGCTTTTTCAGAGCAGTTTTGCAGGACAGAGGAAAAATTTCAGAGGCCCTGCAGGGAGTATATTGATTTCATAGGCAACCGTTTTACGGGCCATCCGCCCCGCTGTCCGGTATCGGTCCATGTGACAAATCCGGAGCACCCGGTCATGGAGGGGGTAAATGATTTTACGGAGCGGGATGAACATTACCAGGTAGAGGTATTTGCTGAAGGCGCGGAAATACTGTTTGAGACCACCTCAGAGACGGGCGGCGTTCAGACGGGCGGCTATGTAAAGGAAGCCGGCAGGGGAAGACTCTGTGTGCTCATGCCGGGTCACACCATGGCCGTATGGGAAAATGACAACTTCAGGCAGATGGTGTTAAATGCCATTGCCTGGTGCAAAAAAGACCGGTAAAGGAGAGCAGATGAAATCAGTATTCGTAACAGGAGCCGACAGGGGCGTTGGATTCGCCCTCTGCCAGCAGTTTGTGGAACATGGTTGGAAGGTGTATGCCGGTCAGTTCATGCCGGAATGGAGTGAATTAAAGGGATTGCAGGAGTCCTGTGGGGAACAGGTTGAAATGATTCCTCTCAATGCAGCGGATACGGAATCCGTGAGAGCGGCAGCCGATATAGTGGCAAAACGTACGGAGTCATTGGATATGCTGGTCAACTGTGCCGGAATCGGCGGCATGGACGATGACAGGGTGGCGATGAGAGCCGTCTTTCATGTCAATACCCTGGGTCCGATGCGCATGGTGGAGGCATTTCTTCCGCTGATGAGGACGGGACTAAAACGTCTCTGCTTCGTATCGTCGGAGGCGGGAAGCATTTCCGTCGCCCACCGTACCGACAGCTTTGCCTACTGTATGTCAAAGACGGCACTGAACATGGAGGTCAGGCTGATGTTTAACCGGCTGGCAAAGGACGGCTATTCCTTCCGGCTGTACCATCCGGGATGGGTTCGCAGCTATATGATGGGATCGAAGAGCACGATCGGCAATTTTGAGCCTGAGGAGACAGCCGCGGTGGCATACGCGCAGTTTGCAGAGGAACGGGACTGGGAAGATGTGCTTGTTATGACGGACGTATCCAACGAGTGCTGGCCGTTTTAGGAGGAGGAAGTATGAGACAGATCGTATTAATTGTGGGTGTCGAGAATCAGGAGGCGCTTGAGACAGCCGCCTGGTACTTAAAACGCGGAGATGCCGTCTATGCGGGGGTAACGAATGGAGACGCGGCGCTTAATGTGAGATTGGAAGAAACGTATCCGGGCCTTCACGTGAACCAGCTCGATCTCGGAACAGAAGAACCGGCAGCGCTGGCGGAGCAGATCATGCAGGCAGAGAAGAAACTGGATGTTCTGGTGCTGCAGGCAGGATGCCGCGCGGAGCACGATGGGGAGATCGGCTGCGAGGACGGCAAATATCATGACTACGATGACATGCTCCGAGTTTTAGATTATAATATAAACGGAATGCGCCAGGTGATTGAACAGAGCATTCCGCTTCTGAGACTGGGGGAAAAGAAGAGGATTGCGGTGATTACCGAAAGCAGCTCCAGTGTCGGATGGACGAGAGAAACAGACGCGTTTGCGTACCGCATGTCACTGGCGGCAATTCATATGATGGAGAAGATATATTTTAACCGTTTGAGGCCGGAGGGATTTACGTTCCGCTGTTATGCGGCGGAGGGGAAGGGCGGCATAAGCGGTGCGGAATACATAGAACAGGGACTCTGCTATGATGAGAAGGAACCGTATATTCATTCGGATGAAAACCGCCTTGTCATGAGGAACCGGTATCTGCAGGAAATCCCGTGGTAGAGGAAATCCCGCCTTTCTTCACAATGCATTACGCAGTGCAGCACTTATTGGGGGGATCAGAAATATGAAACTGATGGTGGTTGATGATGAGACGGCTACTAGAAACGGAATATTAAAGTATGTGCACTGGACAGAGCTGGGGATTGAACAGATCAAGGCCGCAGGCAGCGCCCTGGAGGCGCTGCGCATCAGCTCTGTCTGGGAACCGGATATTGTCATTTCCGATATCCGTATGCCGGATATGGACGGTGTGACCCTGTGCCGGAAGCTGAAAGAAATGCTTCCGGCCTGTTGTCTGATCTTTATCAGCGGCTATGCGGATAAAGAGAACCTGATCGCCGCGATCAGCTTATCGGCGGTGAGCTTTGTGGAGAAGCCATTTTCCATCGAGGAGCTGGAGGCAGCGATCCAAAAGGCGGTGGACCACTGCTTTGCCAGCCATGAGACGGCTTACTTGAAATCATCTCTCCGGTGCAATATGCCGGTGATCGAGGAGTATGTGGTCAAGGGGCTGGTGAGAGAGGAGATTACGGATGAACTGCTGGATAACTGCCGTTTCCTGGAGTTTCCATTGGATCAGAAGACGTGTTTTCAGGTGCTGTTGTTTGAGGCAAGGGAGGCAATTAAGGTTCGGGCGGAGTTTTTGGGAACCATTCTTCCGTACTTCGAAGAACGGCAGGAGCGGACGCTTAAGTATTTTCGCAGCGAACGGGAACTGGTGATGATCCTGTTCAGCCCCGAAAAAGGGTGTTTTATCAAAGAGAGTATACAGAATACAATAATGGAAGTGATTGAGCGGCTGAATCGTGAGGGGATACCGCTCTTTTGTGCTGCCGGCTCCGTTGTCCGGGGATATGAGCAGATTGCGGCCTCTTTTGGAAAAGCAGAGCAGATGAAGGAGGAACTGTTTTTCACCGGTTACGGGAGCGCGTCGTTCTATAGGAAGAACGGCGGGGAGAGGACGACCAGCGGCCAGCTGATGAAGCTGTCAGAGATCGAGGAAGCCATCCGGCGCTACGATGTGCCGGGGATCTGTAAATGGGAGGAACGGCTGTACCGGACGATTCGCCGGGGGAGCGTCTGCTCGGTCAGCGAGATCCGTAAGGTCTATTTCCAGCTGCTCTATGCGGTGGAATGCGCCGCGCTGAAGCTGCTCCACCAGGAGGTGGTGAGGACCGGAGACGAGATCTGGTGTACCGCCTGCGCGGCCAGGACACTGGAGGAACTTCACTCCTGTTTCATAGAAGCAGCGGAGAAAAAGCTGGCGCCCAGCCATGAGAGGGAAGGCTTAAGCGACACCGTCTTCCAGGTGATCTGCCAGATCAAGAAGGATTATTCCAGAGAGGATTTAGATATCACTACGCTGGCGGATAGCGTCTATTTAACGCCCACGTATCTATCCAACCTCTTTAAAAAGGAGACCGGATTCACGATCGGACAGTATATTACTCTGGTGCGGATCAAGGCGGCAAAAGAGCTTCTGGGCGATAAGTCCTTAAAGCTTTACCAGGTTGCAGAGCAGTGCGGCTACAGTGACCAAAACTATTTTGCCAAGATTTTCAAACGGCAGGAAGGCATCAACCCGTCAGATTTCCGGAAGACGAGGATGTAGGGGGAGACGATGAAAAATGCTTCACTGAAGACAAAGTATGTAGTGGTATTTTTAGGTGCCGCCATGGTTTCCTACGCGCTGATCTTCTTCTTTATCTATGCCAGAACCATGCAGTACGAGATGAGTAATCTACAGCATTTTCTCGATAATTCCATGGAACAGGCGAAGACCTTTGTCGAGTCGGAGACAAAGATGGTGACGTATGCCTCGGATACTCTGTATTATAACCGGGACGTATACCTGGTGCTGGACGGATGCGTCAACGAGACGGATCGGGATCCGGGGCAGGAGTATCGGTACTGGTCGGATATATCCAAGTTTATGCAGTCTCTGGAAACGGGCAATATCTGCAATGTCTGCATCTACGCTCCCGACAATTACACCTATAAGGATACCAGCCGGAACTTTTCCTCCCTGGAGCGGCTGGACCCGGCGCTTATGGAGCAGATGGAGGGAAAGGGAGAGCGGGCCGTATGGTCAGCTCCCTATGATTTCATCATGCCTCTGACCGGGGAGACGAAGCGGGTGATTTCTTTGACCAGACGGGTGGTTCAGCAGGACGATTACTCGAAAACCTTCTGCGTGGAGCAGGTCAGCCTGCCAGTGGACTCGGTCAGCGAGATCCTGGAAAAGGCGGACAGCACAGAGCGGGGCTGTGTCTATATTGCCAATCAGGATCACGAACTGATTGGAAGTTCCAAGGCAGCCATGGCCGAATCCATGGAGCCGGATTTCTTCCTGCTGGAAAATGGAGACGGAGCGAACGGGTGGAGAGAGGTAAAGAAGGACAAAGAAATCTATATGATGAACCAGATGGAGCTGGAAAATACCGGCTGGAGTATGGTGGCAGTCGTGCCGTTAAAAGAACTGAGGGCCAAGAGCCGCCGGGTCTGTGATGGCATGATCTGGGGGCTGCTTCCGATTATGGGCGTGGCAACGTGTATCATCTACTTTTTTGCGGGCAGTTTTTCCGATAGGATCAAGCGGCTCTCCTACCAGATGAGCCACTGGCGGGACCAGGATGTGGCGCAGGAGGTCTCCACCGATCCGGCCGACGAGGTCGGGCGGCTGGGACGGGAGTATAAGGAGATGCGCAGGGAGATCGACGAACTGATGCAGCAGAAGTATGAGAGCGGCATTGCCATCAAGGACGCGGAATTAAAGGCGCTCCAGGCCCAGATCAATCCCCATTTCCTCTACAATACACTGGATCTCATCAACTGGGAAGCCATGGAGCGGGATGCGCCCGAGATCGGCGAGCTGGTGCAGATGCTGGCGCGGTATTACAAGTCTGTATTGCGCAAGGGATTTGATACCGTCTCCCTTCACCATGAGATTGAACATATTGTAACTTACGTAAAAATTCAAAATTTCCGGTTTGACGGAAGAATTCATTTAAAAGTGGAAATTCCAGAGGAGCTGATGAGTAAGAAAATGTTGAAGCTGACCCTTCAGCCGATAATCGAGAACTCTGTTTCCCATGGAATCTCTGCCGAGGATGAAGGGGAGGAGACAATTACCGTCAGGGCGCGGGAGGAGGGCGGCGACCTGATCATAGAGGTACAGGATGATGGGAAAGGGATGACGAAGGAGCAGCTGGAGACCATCCTGAAGGTGGACGAGAACAATTCCCATTACGCCGTGTTTAATATTCATGACAGAATACGCTTAAAATACGGGGAGGGATACGGTCTGCGGTATGAGAGCGCCGTTGGGCAAGGAACTACGGTGACGATCCGTACCAAGACACAATCTTAGTTTTGTCCTTAAAATCGCAGTTTCCTTATATTGGAAGTGGCAGGTGGCTATAGTAAGATATTGCTATAGCCACAAGTTATTTCACCAGAGAACTGGGAAAGGGGGAAACGCCCTTTGGGGCAGGGCGTAACGTTAGCAATGAAAAAAGAGGGGATCTTACACGAACTGAAGAGGAACAGAACGCTGTTTCTGATGATTCTTCCCGCAGTACTTATCGTGCTGGTATTCAGCTATATTCCGTTAAACGGACTGGTGCTGGCATTTAAGGATTTCCGGTATGCAAAGGGGATTTGGGGAAGTCCATGGAACGGATTTGAGAATTTCCGGTTTCTGTTTGCGTCGGGCAAAGGCTGGCAGCTGACGCGCAACACAATTCTCTACAACGTAGTAAACCTGCTGATCTCGCAGGGGCTGGCACTGGTCGTGGCCATCGTGCTCAGCGAAATGAGGGGCAGGCGGTTTAAGAAGACGACCCAGTCCATCATCTTTCTTCCTTATTTTATATCCTGGATCATCGTCGGGGCGTTCGTGCAGAACATTTTCAATTATGAAACGGGAACGCTGAACAATCTTCTGACCAGTCTGGGGATGGAACCGATCAACATGTACGCGATACCGGCGGCCTGGATTATCGTTATCATCTTTTTCAACTCCTGGAAATGGGTGGGGTACAATTCCGTGATCTACATAGCGGCGGTCGCGGGCCTGGATCGGGAGTGCTTCGAGGCGGCGGATATTGACGGAGCAAATATCTGGCAGAAGATCCGGTACATAACGATCCCGGGAATCAAGCCTACGCTGATTATCATTTTCCTGCTGAACCTCGGAAAAGTGCTTCGCGGAGATTTCCAGATGTTCTACCAGATCATCGGAATGAACGGCCAGCTCTACGACATTACGGATGTGATCGACACTTACGTATTCCGCTCCCTGCTTTCCGGAACCGATATGGGAATGACGGCGGCGGCCACACTGTACCAGTCGGTGATGTGTTTCGTAATCATCAATATTGCCAATGCCGTTGTGAAGAAGATTGATCCGGATTACGCGCTGTTCTGACCGGAACGGGACGCATGTCTGATGGAAGAGAGGGGAAATAAATGGGGAAATCAAAGGAAAATGAAACAGTTGAGTTAAAGGTAAGACGGGGGAAGGAACAGCGGGTGTTCGATATTCTGGGCGTCGTGATCATGGTGGTTCTGGCAGCGATCTGCCTGCTTCCCTTTATCATGCTGCTGTCCGCTTCCATAACGGAAGAAAACTATATTATGCAGCACGGCTATGGACTTCTGCCGGGAAAGATCAGTTTTCAGGCGTACCGGACGCTGTTTGAGCATCCGATGGATATCTTAAGGGCCTACGGTGTGACGATCTTTATCACGGCAGCAGGAACGGGGCTGGGACTCTTGATCACCTCCATGGCGGCCTATGTGATCTCGAGACCGGACTTCAAATACCGGAACAAAATATCATTCTATTTTTACTTTACCACGCTGTTCAACGGAGGAATGCTCTCTGTCTATATTTTCGTGGTGCGGTACCTTGGATTGAAGGACAGCCTGATGGCGCTGATTCTTCCTTATCTGGTCAACGTATTCTACATGCTGGTGCTGAAGAGCTTTATGTCGAGCGTGCCGATGTCCATTATCGAATCCGCGAAAATGGACGGGGCCGGCGAGTTCCTGATCTTCGTGAAATTCGTTCTTCCGCTGTCCAAGGCGGGGCTGGCCACGGTTGGACTCTTCGTCGCGCTGGATTACTGGAATGACTGGTATAATGCCATGCTTTACATCGAGAGCAACACAAAATATCCGCTGCAGTACCTGCTTTACAACATGCTGGCTGCCAAACAGGTACTGGCGAGAATAGCCGCGCAGATCGGAATTTCCGCCAACAGTATGCCGTCCAATTCTCTTAAGATGGCCATGGCGGTCGTGGCGACGGGGCCGGTAATCCTGGTATATCCATTTGTACAGAAGTATTTCGTACAGGGAATTACCATTGGTGCGGTCAAGGGATAATGGGGTTACTATTAAAAATTTATCATAATAAAAGGAGAGGGAATTTATGAAGAAGCTGAGAAGGAGCGCGGCGCTGCTGCTGACGGCCAGTATGCTGGCGCTTACCGCATGCGGGGGAAACAGTGGGAAGACAAGTACAACGGGGGAACAGACGACATCGGCAAAGGCTGGGGAGACGGAAGGCGCAGGCCTTTCGGAACGGGTGGATTTAGTTATGTATCTGCTGGGGCCGCGGCCCGCCAGATACGACGCAGTTCTGGAGAAATTCAATGAACTGGCGTTAAAGGATTTAAACTGTACGCTGACCGTAAACTTCATCGAATACGGTGACATGGCAACCAAGTATCCGCTTATTTTCTCCTCAGGAGAGGAGTTTGACTTAGCCTACGGCGGAACGTGGGTAAACTTTGCAAACCTGGCTCAGAAGGGGGCATTTATGCCGCTGGAGGACCTTCTGCCAAAATACTGTGCGGAAAGCATGAAGCTGCAGCCGGAGGAGTCCCTGGCCCAGGCAACCATCAACGGCCACATCTACGCGTACCCTACGAACTTTTATACCTACAGTGCCTACGGTGTCACTGTGCGGGGCGATATGATGGAGAAATACGGTTTCAATGAGATTAAGGATATCGACCAGTACATGGAATACTTAGAGGCAGTGAACGCGGGGGAGACCCAGTTCAGCAACTTGGCAGCTATCGGCCAGGATCACGTTCTGACGGATATCTATTTGGAATCTAAGGGGCTTTATCCGGTAAATGGCGGCCAGTATGGAATGTACTATATCGACAGCTCCAGCGGAAGTCCGAAAGTAATTGCGGCTCACGAGTGGGAGGGCTACGAGGATTATTTAAACAAGGCCAAGAAATGGTCGGACGAAGGTCTGTGGCCCAAATCAGCGCTTTCTATTAAAGATACATCAACCGATATGGTCCAGGCCGGTGTGGCAGCGGGCGGTTTCGGCAACTTCGATCAGGGCGTTTCCAACTATCAGTTATGCGATCCCTCATGGAAGGTGCGCTGGTATAATGTTCAGCCCAATGTAAACCATCTGGCTTATACCCAGGACTGTATGGTGGTTCCCAGCTCCTCGAAGCACCCGGAGCGGGCTCTGATGCTTCTTGACAAGTTAAAGACCGATGAAACGTATTATAATCTGCTGACCTACGGCATTGAGGGGGAAGATTTTACCAGAGATGAGAACAACCGCTATACGTGCCTGGACACTGCACAGTTCATACCGGAGCCGGGGACATGGGGCTTCAGAAGTCAGCAGTTCTATCTCGTCCCGACCAATGCACCCGCAGATTACGAGGAGCAGAAACAGGCGCTGGAGGACGTCACGGTAGCGAATATTTTCAGGAACTTCAACATGGACACAGACCCGGTAAAATCAGAGTACGCGGCCATGCAGAACGTATACGCCCAGTATAACGCGCCGCTACGGCTGGGGATGACGACCGATGTGCAGAAGGATCTGGCTCAGCTGACCGAGAAAGCGAAGGCCGCCGGCAACGACAAGGTGAAGGCTGAATTACAGAGGCAGGTGGATGAATTCTATGCAGCAAATAACAAGTAGTATGGCGGTGAAAGGGCAGGCGGTCCACACCGGCCGGATGAAGATCATCATCTACTGCCTGTTCGGAATCATGTTCTTCTTTGCAATCTCTTCGACGATGATCGGAATCCTGATCCCGGAAATGACGGAGAGCTACGGCTTAAACAACACCCAGATCGGAATTATCGGCTCCGTTCAGAATGTGGGCGGAATTGCAGCCATGGTATTCGGCGGAGTCTTATCCGACCGGTTTCCGAAGCTGAAACTGATCGTGGTATTCTTTACCATCTATACCGCGGTGCTGTTCGGAATCGGGGCCGCACCGGCCTATGTCATGCTTCTCGTATTCTTTTTTGCGCTGGGTGTGGCAAACAGTTATTTGAATCTTTTAATCAGCGCATTTGTGTCGGAGGCGTACGGGGAGAAGAGAACCGCATATCTGAATATGATCCATGCATTCTTCAGCCTCGGTTCGCTGGCAGGTCCGATCTATGCCTCCATGGTCCAGCGGAGTGGCCAGCCGTGGAACCGGTCCTTCGTAAACCTGGGCGTTCTCTGCACCGCAGTAACCCTGGCTTTCGTCATCATCGCGATACCGGTGAAGGACCAGAAAAATATGGCGGGCGGCGGCAGCCTGCTGGGAGGCGTAAAAAGCCTCCTGGCGGACCGGACCATCCTGATTCTGGCACTGCTGTGTGCCGCTTACATGGGGCATCAGGCGGCCATAGGCCTGTGGATCACCACCTATATCCAGGAGGGCCTGGGCCTGGACCGAAGCATCGCGAGTATGGCCCTGATCCTTTTCTGGGGCGGAATCGTAGTCGGAAGGTTTATGTAGCCTGCTGTGGACCGTAAGATAGAGTACAGCAAATGGCTCTGTATCACATGCCTCCTGTCGGCCGTCCTTTATACCGCCGCCTTTCTAATCGGAAGCGGAGTCTTCCTGGTTGCCGTCCTCTTTACGGTGGGGGCCCTGACGGGAGCCGCCTTTCCTTCGATCATCGGAATGGCATGCAGCAGGTATCCGCATTTATCAGGAACCGCCACCTCTACAGTCAGCCTGACCAGCTCACTGATCGGCACGCTTCTGTCCGGCTTTATCGGAGCGCTGGTGGATGTGGCCGGTTATCTGGCCGGTATGATGGTTATCCCTGTTTTGCTGGTTTTGTGCACCGTGATCCTGGTTATATACCGGAAATTATAGATACGCCTCACCCCATTTTGCCATCTCTACAAAAATGGGAAACAACGCCCTCCCTTTGTCGGTCAAGGAATACTCCACATGGGGAGGGATTTCGTTAAACTGCTTGCGGGTGACAATGCCTAATTCCTCCAAATCTCTTAATGTGGAGGTCAGCATGGTATTTGTAATTTTTGGAATCGCCTTTTTCAATTCGCCGAACCGGTACGATGGTTTCTGGCATAATTCATATAGAATCCGTGATCTCCATTTCCCGCTGAGAGTCTCCAGCGTTCTGTGGACCGGACATGTATCCGGTGAGACTGTATCCGGCTTACCCTGTAAAGATGCTTCTGCTTTGATTTCCTGTTCCATATGGCAACCTCCTTGATATGAAGTACGCTGAACCGTACCAGGTATGATAATTCTGCGTACTTGCTTAACTTTTTCGTACATAGTATGATTATCATATCATAAGCGAAGGAGGATTCATACTATGGATATGAAACAGACAATATTAACCAGACGGTCATGCAGAAGCTTTACAGGAGAGCAGATTACTGAAAATGAGTGTACTGCCCTTTTGGAGGCGGCCAATGCGGCACCGGTTGCGAATGGAAACTATTCAGACGTTAAAATAAGCGTAATACAGGATCAGGAGCTTCTTGCGAAAATCGAGGCAGCGGTCTGCGCCGCGATACCGGCAGTAGGAGCGCACCCGATCTATCATGCGCCAACAGCGATCCTGATCAGCGGCAGGAAGGGAGAAGGCCCCAATGCTGCCATTCCATACTGCAATGCCTCCTGTATTGTAGAGAACATTTTATTGGAAGCGACCAATCTGGGATTAGGTTCCATCTATTTATTTGCCGTTCCGGCCGTGATGCAGATGCTTCCTGAACTGTGTGAATTAGCGGGAGTTCCGTCCGGATTTATGCCGATTGCAATGGCGGCTGTGGGAAAGGGAACCGATGGGCTGGCGGCCCGGGAGGCAGATCGAACAAAAATCGAAACGGTTCGTTTATAAGAGATGGTTTCAGACTGTATCAGTTTTTATAAGTCAGAAATATGGCTCCTTAGCGGAATATCTGAATAATTTTCCGGAAGGAGCCATTATTAATCTTTCTAATCTAGATTTCTCCGTCCATTTTGGAATACCGGCGGCTGTATTCCATTGCTAAAAATTCTAAAAATATAAAAATTCTAAAAAACACTTGACCCTTCCCTTACGTCACCCTATATAATGGTATCATAAAGATCCCAGAACAAAGGCGGTGATGCAGAATATGCAAGGGTATTATACTTCCGGAGAGTTCGCAAAAAAGGCAAACGTATCAATCCGGACGATCCGTTATTACGACAAACAGGGCTTGCTGAAACCGGCGGGCATGAGCGAGGCCGGATACCGGCTGTACACGGATTCCGATTTTGCCAAGCTCCAGAAGATACTTTCACTGAAATATCTAGGCTTCTCCTTAGACGAGATCCGCTCGATCACCATCAACGATGATGACAACGGCTATGTAGAGCAGTCCCTGGAGCTTCAGCTGGATTTGGTGAAGAAACGGATCGAGCATTTGAAACTGGTGGAGCAGACACTTTCGGAGACCTCGAAGCTGGTAAAGGACAATCCGGTCATTGACTGGAATAAAATCCTGCACTTAATCCATATTACCAATATGGAAAAGAGTCTGGTGGAGCAGTACAAGAATGCGGCCAATATCAATATCAGGATCGATCTTCACAAGAAATATGCGAAGAATCCCATCGGGTGGTTTCCGTGGCTGTACTCCCAGCTGGAGCTGAAGGACGGTGAAACAGTTTTGGAGACCGGATGCGGAAATGGAGAACTGTGGAGAGAAAACCGGGATTTAATCCCGCCGGAAGCGGTGATCTGCCTGTCCGATGTCTCGGAGGGTATGATCCAGGATGCCAGGGAACATTTAAAAGGTGTGCCGGGCAGATTCTCCTATGAAGTCTTTGACTGCGGCAGGATTCCGAAGGCGGAGGAGAGCTTCGATAAGGTCTCGGCCAACCATGTGCTGTTCTATTTAAAGGACTTAGACGGTGCGCTGGAGGAAGTGCGGCGGGTGCTGAAGCCGGCCGGGACATTTTTCTGCAGCACCTACGGCCGGGAACATATGAAGGAGATCAGTCAGCTGGTGAAGGAGTTTGATTCACGGATCGTGCTGTCGGAAGTGAACTTATACGACGTGTTTGGCCTGGAAAACGGCCGGGAGATTTTGAACCGCCATTTTGACCAGGTGGAAGAGATCCTGTATGAGGACCATTTGGAGGTACGGGACGAGGGGCCGCTGATGGAGTATATTCTTTCCTGTCACGGTAACCAGCAGGAGTATTTGAGCGAGCGGTACGATGAATTCCGGGAATTTCTAAAAAAGAAGATCGAGAAAAAGGGGACGCTTTATGTCACCAAGAGAGCCGGTATCTTTCGATGCAAGAAGAAAATGAACGGAAGAAAAATACCGGAAAAAATGAGTTCAAGAACTAAAACTGAAAACAGATAAAATAAAATACGGAGGAATACACTATGAAGGGAATTATCCTCGCCGGAGGCTCCGGCACAAGACTTTACCCGCTGACCATGGTCACATCGAAGCAGCTTCTGCCGATCTACGACAAGCCGATGATCTACTATCCGCTGTCCGTTCTGATGAACGCGGGAATCAGAGATATTCTGATTATCTCCACACCGGACGACACGCCGCGGTTCGAAGCGCTCTTAGGCAGCGGAAGCCAGTTTGGGATCCACTTGTCCTACGCGGTTCAGCCGTCACCGGATGGGCTGGCCCAGGCGTTTATCATCGGCGAGGAATTTATCGGGGACGATCATGTAGCCATGATTCTGGGCGACAACATCTTCGCAGGACACGGTCTGACCAAACGTCTTCTGGCGGCCGCCAACAAGAAAGAGGGGGCTACCGTGTTCGGATATTATGTGGACGATCCGGAACGGTTCGGCATCGTGGAATTCGATTCCAACGGAAAGGCCATCTCCATTGAGGAGAAGCCGGAGCATCCGAAGAGCAACTACTGCGTGACCGGGCTCTATTTCTACGACAATAAGGTCGTGGAGTATGCGAAAAACCTGCGGCCTTCCGCCCGCGGTGAGCTGGAAATCACCGATTTAAACCGGATCTATCTGGAAGAGGGCAGACTGGATGTGGAACTTCTCGGACAGGGCTTTACCTGGCTCGATACAGGAACCCACGAATCCCTGGCGGACGCCACCAACTTTGTCCGCACCATGGAGACCCATCAGCACAGAAAAGTGGCGTGTCTTGAGGAGATCGCGTATTTAAACCACTGGATCACCAGGGATCAGCTTTTAGAGGATATTGAACCACTTAAGAAGAATCAGTACGGCCATTATCTTATGGATGTTCTGGCCGGTAAATATATTGATATTAAGTAAAAACAGGAGGAAATCACATATGAAAATCATCGTTACAGGAGGCGCAGGCTTCATTGGAGGCAACTTCGTCCATCACATGGTAAACAAATACCCGGATTATGAGATCATCAACTTAGACTTATTAACGTACGCGGGCAACTTAGAGACTTTAAAGCCGGTAGAGGACAAGCCGAATTACAAGTTCGTAAAGGGTGATATCGCGGACCGCAAATTCATCTTCGACTTATTTGAAAAAGAGAAACCGGACGTGATCGTCAATTTCGCGGCGGAGAGCCATGTAGACCGCTCCATTACCGATCCGGAAAGCTTCGTCAGAACGAATGTTATGGGAACCACCACTCTGCTTGACGCCTGCCGTGAGTATGGAATCAAGAGATACCACCAGGTATCCACCGACGAAGTGTACGGAGATCTTCCGTTAGACCGTCCGGACTTATTCTTCACGGAAGAGACCCCGCTCCACACTTCCAGCCCGTATTCGTCCTCCAAGGCGAGCGCCGATTTATTCGTGCTCTCTTACCACAGAACCTTCGGGATGCCGGTAACCATCTCGAGATGTTCCAACAACTACGGACCGTACCATTTCCCGGAGAAACTGATTCCGCTGATTATCAGCCGCGCGCTGGCCGATGAAGAGCTTCCGGTCTATGGAACAGGTGAAAATGTCCGTGACTGGCTCCATGTAGCTGACCACTGCGAGGCAATCGACTTAATTATCCACGAGGGCAGGGAAGGCGAGATCTACAACGTAGGCGGCCACAATGAGAGAACGAACCTGGAAGTGGTAAAGACGATTTTAAAGGCATTAAACAAGCCGGAAAGCTTAATCAAGTACGTATCCGACCGTCCCGGCCATGACAGACGTTACGCCATCGATCCGAAAAAGCTGGAGACAGAGCTTGGATGGAAGCCGAAATACACATTTGATACGGGAATCGAACAGACTATTCAGTGGTATCTGGACAATGAAGACTGGTGGAAGCACATCATCAACGGAGAGTACCAGAACTACTTTGAGAATATGTACGGAGACCGTTTATAATTCGCAGAAAGCACACTGGAGGCGTATATGAAAGTATTTGTAACAGGAGTAAAGGGCCAGCTGGGCCACGATGTGGTCGATGAGCTGGAAAAGAGAGGCCATGAGGCGATCGGCGTGGATATCGATGAGATGGACATTACAGATGCCGGGAGCGTAAACCGTGTGATCCGGGAAGCCAGTCCGGATGCGGTGATCCACTGTGCGGCCTATACGGCAGTGGACGCGGCGGAGGACAATTTGGAGCTTTGCAGACGCGTGAATGCATACGGCACGGAGAATATTGCCAGGGTCTGCCGGGAGCTGGACATCAAGATGATGTACATCAGCACGGACTACGTATTTAACGGCCAGGGCACCCGTCCTTGGGAGCCTGACGATGAGAGAGAACCGTTAAATGTCTACGGCCTTACGAAGTACGAGGGTGAGCTGGCGATCGAGCAGAATCTCACCAAATACTTTACCGTACGCATCGCCTGGGTGTTTGGCGTAAACGGCAGGAACTTCATAAAGACCATGCTGAATCTGGGAAAGACCCGCGACAAACTCACCGTGGTATCCGACCAGATCGGTTCCCCCACCTACACCTACGATCTTGCCCGCCTTCTGGTGGATATGATTGAGACCGACAAGTACGGCCGCTATCATGCCACAAACGAGGGACTGTGCAGCTGGTGTGATTTTGCACGGGAGATATTTAAACAGGCAAACATGAATGTCGAGGTAATTCCGGTCACCTCCGCAGAGTACCCGGCAAAGGCGAAACGGCCGATGAACAGCCGCATGAGCAAGGATAAGCTGGAAGAAAACGGATTTGAGAGACTGCCATCCTGGCAGGATGCGCTGGAACGGTATCTGAAAGAAATCCAGTAACGAAGTACAGAAGCAGTACAAAGAAATAGGATTCTCCGCTGTTATAATCGGAGAACCCTATTTTTTGTTCCGCAGGAAGGATCAGCGGTCTTTTCTATACTCGCTGGGAGTCATATAGTAAAATTTCTTGAAGAAACGTATGTAGCTTCTTACATCGCTGTAGCCCACGGCTTCGCTGATCCAGCCGATGGTCTCCTCCGTATTCATCAGCAGATCCAGGGACTTCTGGGTGCGGTAGTAGTTTAAATACTCCGACAGCGTCTTTCCGGTAGAGAGCTTAAACAGCTTCGTCAGATAGATGGAACTGACGCCCACGAAGCCGGCAATCTGCGGGATGGTGATGGGCTGCGAGTAATTCTGTTCGATATACTGGATCGCCTTCTGGATGTAACCGTAGGATTCCGTGGAAATCTTGTTCTTTGCATCCAGCATCCCAAACAGGCAGTTGTAGAAATACTTATTGATTTCCTCGATGGAGGAGGCGTTTTCCAGCTTGCGCACAGAGGCGTTTATCTGGATGTCAGGAATGTCCCCGTTGATCTCCAGAAGAGAGGCGTAGATGGTGCTGACGGTGATGAGAGCCATCCGCCTGACTTCTTCCTGGTCCTCGCTCTCCAGATAGCGGTCGCGGAAGGCATCGGTCTGCTCCTTTAAGCCGGCGCCGTCTTTATCGATGATTGCCTGGGTGATGCGGGACAGCATATCCTGGTCGATAGAGGAGGTGAATTCATTCTGATAGCTGAGCAGAACGAAATCATCGGCATCCGCGGCCGTAAAGATGAAGTTACGCCGGGCCAGCTGCCATACCTGCCATGGGGCCGGTTCCGTCTCGGAACAGATACCTATGGAGAACAGCGGGTAGACACTGAGACTCTGTTTCATCCGCTTCTTCAGGGCGGTACACAGCTTCGACAGCTCCTTTCCCAGGGCGTCGGACAGTCCGGTATTCAGGATAATGCAGATGCTTTTATTGTCAATATAAAGGCTGTAGGCAGTGCCCAGGGCGGAAAAGGCGTTGGTGGTATTGGTCCGGATGACCAGCTTCAGCTGTTCGCGCCTCGTATAGTCCTCCATCTCGTCAAGAGAGGGAAGGGAAATAAGGATAACGGCGTAAAACGGATAGGGAAATACCAGCCCGTGTTCCTCGTATTCCGGCGGAAGACTGGTGATATCCACGTAATTATAGAGGATGCCCGACAGCAGCCGTTCGCGTACCAGCTGCTGGTTTTCATGCATGACGGTCCCGATGTCGGACAGCTGCGCGTTCAGATTATCGAGTGCGGTGCTGATCAGCGAAAATTCGTCTTCCCGGACTCCGGGAATCTCCGTGTAGGGATTGATCCCGATTTTCTTCATGATCGCATCCACCGGGCGCAGCATAATCATGCCGTAAATCATGGAAGCGGCGAAATCGGCCGCAGCCACGGCCAGATAGATGATAAACCACTGCAGGAGCGTGGCGCTTACTGCGGTGAAGAGGTCTATCCTTGACGCATAAAAAGAGCACCTGGCCCCGATGGTGGAGAAGGAGGAGAACGTGGAGGTGCCTGGCAGCAGAAGTTCCTCATTCTCAGAGACAGACAGCCCGTTGTCCCAGTTCTTCATGACGGTATTGGAGGAAGACCAGAGCAAATGGTCCTGAAAGGAAACCGTGGCCGTGTAAGGATTGTGGCCTGCGGTTTCTGCGGCGGCCTTCTGAAGCCGGTCGAGGGAGTAGGACACCGTCACATAGCCCCGCCCCTGGGATTTATACAGAGGGAGCCTGCGCGCATAGGTTATTACGGTAACCGCCGGAGAGGGGGCGTAGTAACGTTTATAGGGAACGTTAATCAGCCACATCTCTTCTCCCTTCATATTCTCAAGGGTGTTTAGCAATTCTTTATTATAGAAATCACTGTAATCATACATCCCGCCGCTGGAGTCAAAGACTCTCTGGGAGCGGTTGAAAAAGAGGCAGATGGACTCGTAGTGGTACAGGGTGGAGTAGGGAGTCACATCGTTGGTCATGCGTAAGAGCTGATCCAGTGTGGGCGCCTTCGACTCCAGAACCTGCTCGATGGATGCCAGATTCCCCATAAATACCGCGCTGCTTTTCATGTTGGACAAATTATCCTGAACCGACAGCGCCACATAATTCGCTTTCATCTCCAGATTTTCGTGAAGCTTCATCCGGTTCTGAAGCGTAATCACCACGCCGCCAATGATAAAGATTACAGTAGTGAATAGAAATGTAATATAGAAAAATGAACGGAAATGTCTGGATTTCAGAATGTTTTTCCATTTGCTGTCCCTGGTGTTTTTGTGCTTAATTCCCAATGGTCCCATCCTTTCCAATGATTAGTTGTATCCAATTATAACAAAAAACGGGCAGATAGTCAAAAAGATTTGTACGAAATGAGCGAAAAGGTTTCCGCGTAATGGTAAAAATCAAAACACAAATTGGATATAATGTATAAAATCAATAGCAAAAAATAAACTTAATTGGTTAAAAGGCAGATGAATTTTTGCAATCCTCATTGAAAATAAGGTAAATATGACGGTTTGTGAAAAAATGAACGAAATAGGCTTATTTTTTGTACTTATTTTAGTACAATAGTTTGCTATGCTTTAGTCACGAGAAATGTAAGAGATTTCACGTAAGCGGCCAAAGGATGTCCGCTAAATGCTCATAACGAGGAGGGAGAAGGTTGGGGAAAGCAGTCGTAAGTAAAAACAGAAAGGTGAGAAATGGGCCCGGTATCAAAACTTATATATGGAAACACAAGTATCTGTATCTGATGCTGGTTCCGGCAATTGTCTATTACATCATCTTTTGTTACGTACCAATGTATGGGGTGACAATCGCATTTAAGGATTTTAACCCGATGAAAGGAATTATGAGGAGTTCCTGGGTCGGCTTTGAAACATTTCAAAAGCTGTTTTCTATGGAAAAGTTTTATTCGGTGTTCTGGAATACCATAAGGATCAGCCTGATCCGTCTGATATTCGGTTTCCCATTTCCGATTATCATTGCTCTCATGTTAAATGAACTGCGCCACCTGCGGATGAAGAAAGTGATTCAGACGGCCATCTACATTCCCAACTTTATATCATGGGTAGTTCTTGGCGGTATTCTGACGAGTATTCTTTCCATGGATTCGGGAATTGTCAACGGAGTGATCAAGAGTCTCGGCTTTCAGCCCATCGGATTTTTGACGGATGAAAAGTTTTTCGTGCCGACCATGGTAGTGTCCATGATCTGGAAGACCTTCGGCTGGAATACCATCATCTATCTGGCCGCAATTACAGGCATCGACACCCAGCTCTATGAGGCGGCGACCGTGGATGGCGCCAACCGGTGGCAGAAGCTCGTACATATTACGGTTCCCTGTATTCGTTCCATCATCATTGTAATACTGATTACCCGTATCGGAAGTCTGATGCAGGCCGGATTCGAGCAGATCTTCGTTCTCTACCATCCGGGTGTCTACGGGACAGCGGATATTATCGACACGTACGTATACCGAATGGGCCTTCAGGACGGAAAATTCGAACTGGCCACGGCGGTCGGCCTGTTTAAATCGGTCATTAACTTCGGCCTGGTAGTGGCCGCCAATAAGATTGCAAGAATGTCGGGAGAGGAGGGAATTTACTGATGCTGAGATTGAAAAAACAAGAGGGAGGAAGCCATGTTAAGGTTTCCGCAGGAAGCAAAGTCTTTGATGTCGTCAATGTGACGCTGCTGACGCTGCTGGCTCTGACGACCTTTTATCCCTTCTGGGACTGTCTGGTGGTGTCATTTTCCTCACTGAAAAGCTATCTTGCGACCAGTATCCATCTGTGGCCTTCCGAATGGTCACTTGACGGCTACGCCTACATGGTGAAGAATATAGAACTGTGGACCTCCTACGCTAACAGCCTCTTCATAACAATTGTAGGTACTCTGATTAATATGACGATCACGACGATGGCGGCCTATGTGCTGTCAAAGAAGGATTTAAAGGGACAGCGGTTCTTCATGTTCCTGGCGGTGTTTACCATGATGTTCTCAGGCGGTATTATTCCGACCTATATCGTGGTTAAGGACCTTCATCTGATGAATTCCCTGTGGTCCATGATCCTTCCATCGGCGATCAATACCTACAATCTGATTATTTTACGCAATTTCTTCATGGATTTACCGCTGGAGCTGGAAGAGGCGGCGCTGCTGGACGGCTGTACGGAAGTTGGAGTCCTGTTCCGTATCATGCTTCCTATCTCCAAACCGGCTCTGACGACCGTTACGCTCTTTTATGCGGTGGATCACTGGAATGACTTTTTCTCGGCGATCATGTATATCAACAGCAAACAGGCGTGGCCGCTGCAGTTGTTCCTTCGTTCCATGCTGTTTCAGAACGATGCAGCGTATTCCAGCGGAGGCGAGAGCCTGTTCCTGCTGGGGCAGCCGATGAAGATGGCTGCGGTTATGATGGCGATTATTCCGATCATGTGCGCCTACCCATTCTTCCAGAAATATTTTACAACAGGAATGACGGCGGGGGCGGTCAAGGGTTAGTACTACCTTGCGCAAGGTTGTACTGGAAGTGTACCAGGAACACCCGAAATACGGTAAACAGCAGATTTATATAAAAGAAAGAGAGGGTATGTAATGAAAAAAAGACAGGTAATGAGTTTGGTACTGGCGGGAGTTATGGCAGCCTCTTTAACGGCCTGCGGGGGCCAAACCGCGAAGACAGCCGGTAAGACGGAGACGAAAGAGGCATCTGGCAAGGAGGCAGCTTCTTCAAAATCAGAGGATAGAGTTCCCATTCACTGGCTGACAACAGGTGATGGGGCAGCGAAGGCGATCAAACCGGATGACCGGATTGTGGCAGCCATTAATGAAAAACTGGGCATTGATCTGACTGTAGAGATCGTGCCGGAGGCAAATACGGAGAAGGTTAATGTGGCCATGGCTTCGGGAGATTTTCCGGATGTTGTGACGGGAGCTTATGGAACAAGCGCTACGAAGCAGTGGATTGATGACGGAATGGTAATTCCGCTGAATCAGTATTTTGACACGAAGCCCAATATAAAAGCATGGCTGGAGAATGACTACCAGTGGTCTGCTATCGACGGGAACTACTACGGACTTCCATTTATTACGCAGTACAGTGCGGCCAATTCCCTGATTGTTTTCAGACAGGACTGGCTGGATAAGCTGGGGCTCTCTTATCCGAAGACACTGGATGATATGAAAAATACGCTGATTGCATTTACAAACGATGATCCGGACGGCGACGGAAAGGCCAATACTTATGGATATACCGCTGAGAAACCGAGCAGCACAACAGGAGGCACGCCGTTTGACTGGGTATTTTTTGCCTACGGTCTCCCTTATGCCGACTACTCTGTTAATGCGGGCGGAGAGGTCATTCCATTTTTCGAAGATCCCTCCTTTATCCCGGCGATGAATTATATCAAGGATTTATGGGATATGAAAGTGGTGGATCCGGAGCTGATGCTGAATGATAATCCGAAAAAAGAAGAAAAATTCTATCAGGGTAAATGCGGCTCCATGCTAGCGCCATTGTTCCGCCATGTGACACGCCATGAAAACAGTGTAAAAGAGCTGTTTCCGGACGCTTCTATTAGCTACGGACTTCCACCGGAAGGACCGGACGGCGCAAGCGGATTGAATAAGCAGGGGAAAAACGGCATGATGACCTGTATCACCACAGCGTGCAAGAACCCGGATAAGGCGGCTGAATTTGTCGATTTCATGGTTTCTAAGGAAGGCAATGACTTACTGAGACTTGGTATTGAAGGAATCCACTATACAAAAGACGGAGACACCATCACCTTTAACGAAGAAGAACGTGCAAAAGACGCATTTGCAGATGACGGCTGGGCCCATGCTCTGGCCTGGGGCTCCTTCTACTGGCCGTTAGAGAGCGGATATATTCCGGTATCCGATCCCAACAGAGAACGTGCTCTGGATACCGTAAAGGTAGCTACAGAGTGCCAGATGCCGAATTTGATCAAACAGAAGACCCCGGCGGAAATTGAAAATGGATCCGCAGTGAATGACGTATTTATCCAGTATTTCTCCGATATGCTTCAGGGAAAGATTTCCATCGAGGATGGCGTGGTATCTCTTGGGAAAGAGTGGAGAAACCAGGGCGGCGATGAGATCTTAAAAGAAGCCAATGAGATCTACAAGTCAGAAAAACAGGTGGAATAATCGATGAGAAAGAAACCAAATATACTCTTCATACTTACAGATGATCAGGGGGCCTGGGCAATGCATTGCTCGGGCACCCCCGAGCTTTCTACCCCGAATCTGGACAGAATAGCCGCTTCGGGGATGCGTTTCGACAACTTCTTCTGCGCCTCGCCGGTCTGCTCGCCGGCCCGTGCGTCACTCCTCACCGGAAAGATTCCGTCGGGCCACGGTGTCCTGGACTGGATCCGGAGCGGAAGTGTGGACGCGGAGAAATTTGCCGCCCAGGGAAAAGAGAATCCCTATGCGGACGGCTATAAGAATGAGCGGAAGCCTATCGCCTATTTAGACGGGCAGACTGCCTATACGGACATCCTGGCGGAGGACGGATATCACTGTGCCCTGGCGGGCAAATGGCATCTGGGGGACAGCGTGACGCCCCAGCATGGATTTGAAAAATGGTACACTATCGGTCTGGGCGGCTGCTGTTATTACCATCCGGACATTGTGGATCACGGGGAGATCACGGTGGAGCACGGCAAATACGTGACGGAACTCTTCGCCGATAAGGCCCTGGACTATTTAGAGGAACTGGCAAAGGAGGAGGAACCGTTCTACCTGGCTGTGAACTTCACAGCGCCTCACGCCCCATGGGGAAAGGAGCACCATCCGGCCAAATGGATCGATTTCTATGAGGACTGTGATTTTGCCTCCATTCCGGATATTCCGGACCATCCCGATTTGCTGACCGGGCCGGTCTACGGTACGGAAAAGAGGAAGGAAAATCTGCGGGGCTATTTTGCGGCGGTCAGCGCCATGGATGAGCAGGTAGGAAGAATTTTAGACGCCCTGGAAGAGAAGCATTTGACAGAGGATACCATCGTGATTTTCTCTGCGGATAACGGCATGAGTATGGGGCAGCACGGAATCTGGGGAAAGGGAAACGGAACCTTTCCTATGAATATGTACGATTCGGCAGTCAAAGTGCCGTTTCTTATATCTTGGCCTTGCCATATCGCTCCCGGAAGTGTATGCTGTGAGATAGTGAGTGCGTATGATTTGTTCCCCACACTGCTGGAACTGACCGGCCTGTCTGACCGGTTCCCGGAAGGTCTTCCGGGGAAGAGCTTTTCCAGCCTGCTTACCGGCGGGGAACAGGAGCGGACGGGAGAGATCGTCGTGTTTGACGAATATGGCCCGGTGCGGATGATTCGGAACAGAGAATGGAAGTATATCCACAGATATCCCTATGGAACGCACGAACTCTATCACCTGACCGACGACCCGGGAGAGACAGAAAACCTCTTTGGGCTTCCGGAGTATGAAGCTAAGGTTCTGGAGCTGAAGAAGCAGATGGAAACGTGGTTTCTCAAGTATGCGGATCCTGCGATCGACGGGGTAAGGGAAGGTGTGACAGGATCGGGACAGCTTTGCAGACCCGGCCTTTACGCTGTACGCACAGATGTATATGGCCCGGTGGGGACGTAAAGTAGTGCATGTTTGGAAACAGAGGAGAGAAATCATGGCAGTACAACCGAATTTTTTATTTATCTTTATGGACGATATGGGCTGGAGGGATCTGGCCTGTACCGGCAGTACCTTTTATGAGACGCCCAATATTGACCGGCTTTGCAGGCAGGGGATGGTATTTGCCAATTCCTACGCGTCCTGCCCGGTCTGCTCTCCGTCAAGAGCCAGCTATTTAACCGGACAGTATCCGGCCAGGCTGGGAGTGACGGACTGGATCGATATGGAAGGGACCTCCCACCCCTTAAGGGGAAAACTCATTGATGCTCCGTATATCAAGCATCTGCCGGAGGGGGAGTATACAATCGCTCAGGCGCTAAAGGATGCGGGATACGAAACGTGGCATGTTGGGAAATGGCATCTGGGAGGAAGAGAATACTACCCGGAACATTTCGGATTTGATGTCAATATAGGCGGCTGTTCCTGGGGCCATCCCCACGAAGGATATTTCAGCCCCTATGGGATCGAGACGCTTCCCGAAGGGCCGGAAGGGGAATATCTGACAGACCGGATCACGAACGAGGCGGTCCGCCTGCTGAAAGAGCGGAAGGCGTGCGGGAGCAGGAAGCCATTTTACATGAATTTATGTCATTACGCAGTACATACACCGATACAGGTGAAGGATGAGGACCGGGAGCGCTTCGAAAAGAAGGCGAGAGAGCAGGGGCTCGATCGGGAGACGGCCCTGGTGGAGGGAGAATTCCACCATACCGAGGATAAGAAGGGACGGCGCGTGGTCAGAAGAGTGATTCAGTCGGATCCGTCCTATGCGGGAATGATCTGGAATCTGGATCAGAATATCGGACGGCTGCTGGAGGCGCTTTCCGAGTGCGGAGAAGAGGAGAATACCGTGGTGGTATTTACTTCTGATAACGGCGGACTCGCCACAAGCGAAGGCTCACCCACCTGCAATCTGCCCGCTTCGGAAGGAAAGGGCTGGGTCTATGAGGGCGGGACCAGGGTTCCGCTGATTGTTAAGTATCCGGGCCACGTGGCTCCGGGGAGCCGGTGTGACGTGCCTGTTACGACCCCGGATTTCTATCCCACATTCCTGGAACTGGCCGGCGTACCGCAAAAAGCGGGCACTCCTATCGACGGAAGGAGCATTGTTCCTCTGCTGGCCGGTAATCACATGCCGGAAAGGCCTGTCTTCTGGCACTACCCACACTATGGTAACCAGGGAGGGACTCCTGCCGCTTCCGTTGTTCTGGGAGACTACAAGTATATTGAGTTTTTCGAAGACGGACGCGGGGAACTTTACGACCTGAAGGCGGACTTCAGTGAGACGAACAATATTTATGAAAAAATGCCTGAGATGGCTTCGCGGCTCCGGATGCTCCTGCATGGATGGCAGCGGGAGGTATGCGCCCGTTTCCCGGAAGTAAATGAGGCGTATGGGGAGGCGTGATGAAAGAGAACAGAGAATATCAGATAAAACTGATGAGCGCACTGGCGAAGGTATTTCCCGGACAGGAGCCGGAAGAGGACCCGTGCTGCACCGGATTTACGATGCTTCGCGGGGAGACGTTCAGCTTCGTGACCGCGTATACCTGCGGCGGCGGAAATGGCGGCCGGGGAAATTTCGATGCAGTGGTGCGGGTGGAATCACCGGCTGCAGAATACTGCCGTATCCGGGAGATCATCCCGGTTCCATCCTTACGTCCGGTAAACAGCTGCGCGGACAGCAATTATCTGCGCACACAGCCGGGAATGTATCCGGATCTGCTGACCGAGCCGGCAGGAGGTCGCATTACCTTCACGCCGGGCCAGTTTAAGAGCCTGTGGATTGATGTGGAGATTCCGGAGAACGGACCATATGGGGATATTCCTGTGGCTGTGGTATTTGCCTCGCCAGAGGGAGAGGAGCTGTGCAGGAGAGAGGCCTCCATAAAGGTGTACCGGACCATACTCGGTCCCCAGAGACTCCTGCGCACGGAATGGTTCCACGGAGACTGCCTTGCCGACTATTACCAGGTGCCTGTCTTTTCCGAGGAGCACTGGAGGATCATGGAGAATTTCATATCGGCTGCTGCGTCCAGGGGCTGTAACATGATCCTGACGCCGCAGTTCACCCCGCCTCTCGACACGGCGCCCGGCGGAGAGCGGACTACAATTCAGCTGGTGGGAGTAAAGGTGCTTCCCGGGGGCGGCTATGAATTCGATTTTGCCAGGCTGGAGCGATGGGTTGCCATGTGCTTATCCTGCGGCATGACCTGTTTTGAAATGTCCCATCTCTTTACCCAGTGGGGAGCCGGTCATCCTCCGAAGATCATGGCCGAGGAGAACGGGAAGGAAATAAAGCTGTTCGGCTGGGATGATCCGGCCGTGGGCGGACGCTACACCACATTCCTGGAGGCCTATCTTCCCAGGCTGACGGAAAAACTGCGGGAATTAGGCATTGCCGGGATAACCAGATTTCACATTTCCGATGAACCGGAGCCGCAGCATCTCTTATCCTATAAGCAGGCGAGAGAATCCGTGGCGCCGTATCTGAAGGATTTTGTCATCATGGACGCCATCTCCAGCATCGCGGTCTGCAGGGAGGGAGAAATCGACTGCCCGGTGTGCTCCAATGACCATATGGAACCATTTCTGGAAGCGGGCGTTACGCCTCTGTGGAGCTATTACTGTACAGCCCAGGATTATCTGGTCAGCAACCGCTTCATGGCCATGCCGTCCGCCAGATGCCGTATCTATGGCGCGCAGGTCTTTAAATACGGCATGGAGGGGATCCTTCACTGGGGATACAATTTTTATAATTCCCAGTACTCATTAAAGACCCTGGATCCCTACCGGTCCACGGATGCCGACGGCGCATTTCCATCCGGTGATTCATTCCTGGTGTATCCGGGGGCGGACGGAAAACCGGAGGAATCCATACGCATGATGGTCCTGTGCCATACGATGCAGGACGTGAGGGCCATGGAGCAGCTGGCCGATAAGAAGGGGAGAGAGTACGTCGTTGATATGCTGGAGGAGGATTTGGGAGAGCCCATCACCTTTAAGCGGTATCCGAAGTCGGATTACTGGATTCTCCAGATGAGAAACCGGATTAACCGGGAATTGGATGAAGATTAGTGTGTGTTTGTTTGTTTCAATCCACATTCTGAGTCCAGAATACAACACCCAGAATGACATGGCAGTGGGGGATATATGCCCGCCACTGCCGCTGAACTTGTTTTTGCGATTCATCTCCCAGCCTCTTCAGGTGGGAGATGAATCGCATATTTTGTTAAATTACATTGCAGAGAACCACAATGCTGTACTAGATACTACTGCAGCATAATCTTAATAATCTCTTTATCGGTCTGTTTCATGCCTTCTTTTCCAATGTATCCCACACAGCTGATCGTCTCGCCGGCGTCCTCCTGGAGAATGCCGCTGTCTGCCTGGTAGGCCCTGTCGTTCATGGCGAGATAGTGGGCCATCATGGCGGCATCCAGGCTTGTGGCGATCTTGGCGGCGCAGGAAATCTTCGCTCCGTCGCAGATGATGCCCGGGATATTGGCTAAGACATTCCCGATGGTGTTCTTAATCTGTTCCAGGGTTCCGCCCACCAGATAGGTGATGGCGGCTCCCGATGCGCAGGAAGCGGATACGGCGCCGCAGAAGGCAGACAGCTTGCCGATAAACTCCTTCTGATAGATGGTCAGCAGGCTGGAAAATGCGAGAGCCCGGTATAGACGTTCCTGGCAGATATTATTTTCCCTTGCATAGACAATGACAGGTACAGAGGAGGCGATTCCCTGGTTTCCGCTGCCGGAGTTGATCATGACCGGCATGTCACAGCCGCCCATTCGGGCCTCCGATCCGGCGGCCGCGTAGGCTTTCATGCGGACAGCCACGCCGTCCGGGTACGATTCCTTGATGATCTTTCCGATGCCGAGTCCGTAGCTTCCGGCCATTCCCTCATAGGCAATGTTCATATTATGAATGATGACCCGGTCCAGCAGCTCATGGATATCCTTAAGCGGTACCTGGTCTGCAAAATCCTTGATATTATCCACGGAGAGCAGGCTGCGGTCCGCCAGACTGCATCCGCCTTCCTTATGGTCTGAACTGAAAATCACTTCTTCGTCTTTCGTAATCTTCGTGATGTTGGTGTGGTCATACCGGATCTCCAGCGTTACAACGGAAGCGTCCTTATGCAGCTCCAGGATGATGTGCAGCGGAATCTCAGAATCCAGATATTCCACGGTACAGACTCCGTCTCTCAGCATAGCGGCCGCCGTCTTCCGGTCCTCATCTGTCAGATCTTCTAAAACTTCCATACATTTGGAGGCATTGCCTCCGACAATTCCCAGCATGACGCCGGCTTCGATGCCGACCATACTCTCTGAGTTGGGAATCGTGACACAGCGGACATTTTTAATCATGTTGCCGCTGCAGTAAGCGATGACTCTGTCGGGCAGGCAGCCCAGCACCTCTCTGGCCCTGGCTCCGGCGTAGGCCAGTGCGATGGGTTCAGTGCATCCCATGGCGGGGATCAATTCTTCAGCCAGTATCTTCAGGAATTCATCGTGTATTCTCTCGTTCATCATGAGTATCTTCACCTTTCCATTCATTCATATTGTAAGCAGGTAAATCAGCATGAAGCCCGAACAGGTAGTGAAATTCCTTGTGGCTGCTGCGCTGAATTAGGATGTTTTAATAATAAAAATTTATCAAATTCCGAATGGAAAGTCAATGGTTTTGGGGATATTGCATCGTTTCCAGCCACGGTTTGAGTTTCGGGCGACGTATCAGCCGATATTTTTATACAGGAAATGGATGAAACACTTTTTTTCTGATCTCCTAACAGATAATATTTTCTTTGGTATCGGTAATAATAGTGCATAAAACGTAAAATTGAAAAGGAGAAGACAGATGGAGACAGAAATGAATGCAGATATGATGTTAGAAGAGTATCGAAGGTATCTCATCTACAATGAGAAAAGTAAGTCGACAGTCAGTAAGTATGTACGGGATGCTGGTAAATTTCTGGATTTTTTGCAGACCTGTGGGGGAACGGAAGACAAAATAACGAAAGAAAACGCCATGCACTACAAAACAGAATTAATGGGAAGATATAAGCCTTCCAGTGTGAATTCCTTTTTAACCGCGCTGAACAGTTTCCTTACATTTTACGACAGACAGGAATGCCGCGTCAGGCTGCTGAAGATCCAGAAACGCGTTTTTACCGATCAGAACAGGGAGCTGACCAGAGAGGAATACATTCGACTGGTCGAAGCGGCCCAGATTGAGAAGAAAGACCGGCTGGCCCTGGTTATGGAGACGATCTGCGGGACCGGAATTCGCATCAGCGAGCTGCGCAATATAACAGCAGAATCCCTGCAGAGGGGGTATGCGAGCGTCTCGTGCAAAGGAAAGGAGCGGATTATCCTGATTCCTCTAAAGCTGAAGGACAAACTAAAAGACTACTGTATCAATAACGACATCCAGTCGGGAAGCATCTTTATAACCCGGACAGGTAAACCGATCGACCGCAGCAATGTCTGGACTGAAATGAACAAAATATGTGAGAGAGCAGGGATTTCCCATGAAAAAGTATTTCCCCATAATATGCGTCATCTGTTTGCAAGGACATATTATGGAAAACAGAAAGATATTGTGCATCTGGCAGATATTTTGGGGCACAGCAGCATCGAAACAACCAGGATTTATACTATGACGAGCAGTTGGGAATATGAAAGACAATTAAATGAAATGGGTCTAATAATATAAAAATACAACATATTACACATTATGTTGTGACAATTATACAACTCTTAGATTTTTATGTCAAGGATTTAATACGGTAAACTACATATTACACAATATGTAGTAAAAAAGGCCTGCGCTGTCATGTATTTGCGGCCTTTTTCCGTATTTGGAATAAATGCCGCTGTCCGAGCGCAGACCTGATCCTATTCGTTTTTATTGCCGCAAAGCCTTACAGGTTCTATAAAAAAATACCCTGTCGTATATTGACAACGAAACTTCGTTGCTGTATGCTTATCACAACATAATGTGTATTATGTTGTAAACCGAACTTGGACGGTTATTTCTCGGGCAGAATCAGAGAGCCGAGGCGGCATAATATTCCAATCATGCAGACAGGGCAATTGCGGACAGGTCTTTTAATCAGGTTATTTCAATCAGGAGGAGAAAAGATGAGAGGAAAAACATGGAAACTAGCAGCTGTTACACTGGGACTTAGTATCAGCGCGGCAGCAGCCGTCTACGCGCAGACGCCGGGATGGAGTTTAACCGGGGAGGGCTGGCGTTATATGTCTGTAGAAGGGCAGTATCAGGCAGCCAGATGGTTCCAGGATACAGATGGGCGCTGGTATCATTTTGACCAGAATGGAATAATGCAGACCGGCTGGTTTCAGGATGGCAGCGGCTTGTGGTATTTCCTGGCAACAGACACAGGAGCGATGAAGACCGGCTGGCACCAGGATCCTGATGGAAAATGGTATTTTCTCGCTTACAGCGGAGCCATGCAGACCGGCCTGATCAAAGTAGACCAGAAAGTATACTATATGGAACCGGGCGGAGCGCTGTTTACTGGGGATAAGGAAATTAACGGTGTGATCTATCACTTTACGGAAAATGGAACCGTAGGATCCGTACCTCCTGTTCCGACTGCGCAGGTGTGGTCCGCCAACGGAAACCAGACTTCCGGTTCAGACAGCAGTTCATCCAGGGAAAAAGTGCGGGTCAGGGACGTCGTACAGAATGACATCATAGATGCAGTCAATCAGACAAGCGGGAGCGAACACATAGCCAGCGCTTCCATTGACGGACAGAGCATTCGTGTGACTCCGGTTGCAGTTTCTACCATGCTGGAGGGACTTCCGGCTGCACAGTCGGTTTTTGAGGTGTTTCTGTCCTCCGGATATATCAATGAAGTGACAATCAGCGGTCCGGGAGGAAGCGCAGTGGTTCATGAGGCAGGCGACCTGGTGGGAGCGGCGAGAAGCCTGGGCTTTTCGGGAAGCGGAAGCTTTTCTCAGGCCAGAGGGTCCTACACGGTGACGGTATCCTATTCCGGAACGCTGGACTATGGTTATGAAGACGGAACTCTCGTATATTCCGTTGCTGTCAATTGAGTGACGGTCCTCTGAGATGATTCAAAGAACAAAATGTTTATCAGTAATCCTTTTTACATTTCTTTTATCCATTATATTTGTTTTGATCACACCGTTGACCGGCTGCGCCTCCGGATTAAATGCCAGCGAGCAGGAGCTGGTGGCAAAGGCCAAAGGTACGTTTGAATGGAATGGAAAAGAGTACCGGGCAAAACAGACGTATATCGACCAGCTGATCGCATACCTCTGCAGGGAGGATGTGGACTTAAACGCAGATACCTGCGCCGCCGCGGCCGCAGAAATGTACGGCAGTGTGGAACGCGGTGTGACGGAAGGCTATCTCTATGAAGTCGGAGGCAGTGGGGATACCGCTACAGATACCAGAGAAGCGATGGAGTCAGATGTGGGATCTCAGGAAGAAAAGGGCTATGGACAGGAAGGCTTGTCAGGAGATGAGGAGCGGTCCAACAAACAGCTTGGGGAGAGGTCTGACGAACCATTTGAGGAGTGGACTGGCAATAAGCTTGATGAAAAGTTCAAGAAGTGTGCTCCTGTTATTGTCCGGCTGCCGGGGTGTTGGTGGTTCGGAGGGAATCGTGCGGGAGGAGAGAACGCAGGAACTGGAGTTGGAACAGAAAATGGGTGGCTCCGTCTGTTAGATCCGACTCTTTACTGCCTGCTCATGGTGGGCGAAGCCGTGTGTTTACTCATTTTGATAACGGCATTGGCCCAAACTGCCAGGAACCGGAGCTTAAGGCGCCGGAGCAAGGTGAGAAAAGTGCTGCAGACGATTGTAATCTGCATGACGGCCGGCGCCTGTTTCCTTTCAGGACTGCTTCTATCGCTTCGCATTGGAGCATTTTCAGAACAGGCGGTGTTAAACCAGATCGAAAAGACTTCCTGGTACCAGACGGTTTATGACGATATGAAACGGGAGACATTCAGGACTCTGTCCTTGATCCAGGCGCCTGAATATGATTACGGGGACACGGTCAAGTATTCCAATGTGGTACTGACTGCCAGGCAGCAGGTAAAAGCAGAGCTTGAGGGAGAATCGCCGCACACTGATTTAGCGGGAGCGATGGAACCGCTGCGGTCTTTTGTATCTGCCGGTTACAGGCATGCATATCCGAATTCTGAAGTGGCTGCCGCGGGCATGGAGTACCTGATGAACGGCCTGGAGGCACGGTGTGAGAATCTGGTGCACTGGGCGGGGATGGACTGGTGGCGCCAGAAGACGAGGGATTTTGTGCGCTGGATGCCGGTTTTACTGGGAGGCGCTGTTCTGGTCTTTTCACTGGGGACCACAGAACTGATCTGCCTGAGCCGTTCCGGTTACCGGGCAGTCAATAGATTCGGAGCCAGCCTGTTTGTGGGATTTTTAGGCCTTGCCGTCTGCGGTCTTTTGCTTTGGCGATTCGGAGGGGATGGAACTGTATGGACAGAACCGGTCTATATGAATGAATTTGCCCGGTATCTGTCAGTCTCAGCCGGATACAGTGCACTTTCACTTGGAGGCATGGGCTGCTGTTTGTCAGCAATGGCATTCTATATATCAAAATGTATGAAGTACGAAAGATGAAGTCGGGAGGATGGCATGAGAGGAATGAGAAAAGGAAGAAATAAAGATAATAATGATTATCAGAATCATTTCGGGGGGGGGGGGGGTACAAAAATGCCGCTCGGTCTATTTGATCTCCACTGCCATCTGCTTTATGGAATAGATGACGGTGCCGTTTCTCTGGAGGAGTCTCTGCGTGCTGTTCAGATGGCGTGGGATGAAGGTATCAGCCATATCGTATTTACCCCTCATTATACACCGGGGAAGGTTTCGGCGGAGAAGGAAGTCATTGTAAAACGAATAAATGAGGTCAAAGAGGCCGCCGAAAATGCAGGGATTCAAGGCATAAAGTATTACTGTGGCAACGAAGTGCTCTGCGTTTCCGGTGTGGAGGAACTGTTAAAACAGGGCGAGATATTTACAATTGCAGATACAAAGTACGTGCTTCTGGAATTCTATCAGGGGGTAAGATACCAGGATATGTTTCAGGGGCTTTCTCGCGTGGTGAGAAAGGGATATATCCCGGTTTTGGCACATGTGGAGCGATATGTCTGCCTGTATCAGAGCGTGGAGAGAATAGAGGAACTGCGTGATTTGGGAATTGTGATTCAGATGAACACAGAGTGCTTTTTTCAGCGGATTCCGGACGTGCGGATGGTCTGGTACAGAAAATTGATGAAAGCCGGTTATGTCCAGTTGATTTCCACGGATGCACATGGCGCGGACAGGAAACCGCCGCGGATGAGAAAGGCGGTGGAATGGCTGGAACGCCACTGTGATCATGGGCTTGTGGAGCGTGTGCTCTATGAAAATCCTGCGAGGCTGCTGGAGGACCGGATACTATAAGAATTTCAGAGGGAGAACGATGAAAGATACAAGAGACGATGAGATAGAGATTGATTTGCTGCAGCTTTTCTGGGTGATGAAAAGAAGGCTGTGGATTATGATTCTGGCGGTTGTCGTGGGGGCGGCGGCGGCCATGCTGTACACAACAACCCTGATGGAACCGGTTTACACTTCTTCCACCATGATTTACATATTAAACAAGACAAACAATATTACATCGCTGTCAGATCTTCAGTTGGGAACACAGCTGACAAAGGATTATAAGGTGCTGGTGACCAGCCGTCCGGTTCTTGAGCAGGTGACAAGGAATCTGGGATTAGACATGAGTTATCAGCAGTTAAATGGGAAAATTACGGTCAACAATCCGGCCGATACGAGAATTCTGACTATTTCAGCCAGGGATACAAATCCAGAGACAGCACGGGCCATTGCCGATGAGATGGCATCGGTGTCGGTAGCGCGCATTGCCGAGATCATGGACTCGGTGCCGCCAAAAATCGTGGAAGAGGGAAATCTCCCCACAGCGCCTTCCAGTCCCAATGTGAGAAAGAATACGGTACTCGGCGGACTGGCGGCAGGAATCGCGGCCGCAGGCGTTATCATTCTGCTGTATCTGATGAACGACAGCATTCGGAATGCCGGAGATATCGAGCGCTATCTGGACCTCAACACGCTGGGGCAGATACCGGAATTTGAAGAAAATGAGAAAAGAAAAAGAAAGAAAAGCAAATGGGGAAGAAGGGCGGTGGAGTAAATGCAGAAGGTAGAATTTAATAAAATACCGCAGCTGGATTTCCGGACAAACGAAGCGTTCAAAACGCTGAGAACCAACATCACATTCTGCGGTGACGACCAGAGGGTGATCCTGTTTACCAGTACCATTCCCAACGAGGGAAAAACTTCAGTCGTATTCCAACTGGCGAGATCATTTGCCGAGGATGGGAAACGGGTGCTTCTGCTGGACGCGGATATGCGCAAATCCGTCCTGATGGGCCATTACCGCGTCGACCGGGAGACGAGAGGACTGAGCCATTATCTCGTAGGTCAGGAATCCGCCGAAAATGTCACTTACAGCACAAACATAGAAAACATGGAAGTAATTTTCGCCGGCCCGTCCACACCGAATCCGGCGGAGCTTCTGGGAAATGTCAGGTTTGAGGAGATGCTCGGCGAACAGCGGGGAAACTACGATTACATTCTGATTGACACCCCGCCTCTGGGCAGCGTCATTGACGCGGCGATCATTGCGCGAAATGTGGATGGAGCCGTTATCGTGGTGGAGAGCGGAGTCATCAGCTATAAGATGGTTCAAAAGGTAAAAGGCCAGCTGGAGAAGAGCGGATGCCGGATCCTGGGCGCGGTTCTTAACAAGGTGGACCAGGAGAATAAAGGCTATTACAGCGGGTATTACAGTAAGTACTATGGGAAGTATTACGGTTATGGGGCCAGCGGAAGCAGTGAAGAAAAACAGGCAAAGCGTTCCAGACGGCGCAAGTAGGATACGAAGGGGATAAAATGATAAAGACACGTATTATAGCAAATAAATGGTTCCGATCGGTATTATTTCTTATCTACGATATCTGTATGATTCAGATCTGCTCATTTTTAGCTCTTTGGATCCGGTTTGATTTGTCCACAAAATCCATACCCTCACAATATATAAGCGCAGTCAAGTCATACAGCGTGATTCTGACGGTGACGACCGTTCTTGTATTCGCTCTGTTCCGCCTGTATTCCATTATGTGGAGCAGCGCCGGGATAATAGAGCTGGAATCCATTGTTGCGGCCTGTGGTACAGCGTTTGTTGTTCAGATTCTGGGGATGAAGTTTTTGGAGGTTGAGCTTCCGAGGAGCTACCATATCCTGTGGCTTCTGTTTTTGACGGCATCAGTGGGGGTAAGCCGTATGAGTTACCGGGCTTTACGCCAGGCGGGTCGGCATTTGGGAAGAAAGCGCAATGTTGTGAAGCGGATTATGATTGTTGGGGGCGGCCAGGCGGGAGCGCTTCTGGTAAAAGAATTGAACGGCAGCGACAAAGCGCCGGGGGTTCCGGTCTGTATTATTGATGATGACAGGAATAAAACCGGAAAATATATGAATGGCGTTCCCATCCGCGGAACAAGGCAGGACATACCGGAACTGGCAGAAAAGTACAATATTGATGAAATCTATATTGCAATTCCTACAATAACCGGCTTAGAACGAAAAAAAATCCTTGAGATCTGCCAGAAGACAAAATGCAGTTTGAAAATTCTGCCGGGCCTCTACCAACTGATGAGCGGCGAAGTCAGTATTTCCAAGCTTCGGGATGTTGAGATTGATGATCTTTTAGGACGGGAACCGATCAAGGTCAATTTAGATGAGATCATGGGATACGTAAAAGACAAAGTCGTCATGATAACAGGAGGCGGCGGATCAATCGGCAGTGAGTTGTGCAGACAGCTGACCGGGCACGGAGTAAAACGCCTGATAATCTTTGATATGTATGAAAATAATGCCTATGAAATACAGCAGGAACTAAAACGGAACTGTCCGGACCTGGATCTAGTCACACTGATCGGATCGGTGAGAAATACGAACCGATTGGATTCTGTTTTTAAGACATATCGGCCGGACGTCGTATATCATGCTGCGGCGCACAAGCATGTGCCGCTTATGGAGGACAGTCCAAACGAATCGATTAAAAATAATGTAATAGGTACATATAAGACCGCCAAGGCGGCCATGAAATACGGAACGAAACACTTTGTCCTGATTTCCACCGACAAAGCGGTTAATCCAACCAATATCATGGGAGCCAGTAAGCGTCTCTGTGAAATGGTAATCCAGATGTGTAACAGTAAGAGCAGTACGGAATTTGTTGCAGTAAGATTTGGCAATGTACTGGGAAGCAGTGGAAGCGTGATCCCGTTATTTAAGAAGCAGATTGAAGCGGGTGGGCCGGTTACAGTTACAGATCCGAATATTATTAGGTACTTTATGACCATTCCCGAGGCAGTGAGCCTGGTTCTGCAGGCAGGAGCTTATGCAAAGGGCGGAGAAATCTTTGTTCTTAATATGGGGGAACCGGTGAAAATTCTGGATATGGCGGAGAATTTAATTCGGTTGTCTGGATATGAGCCATATAAAGATATTGATATCGTGTTTACGGGGCTGCGTCCGGGAGAAAAGATGTATGAGGAGCTTTTGATGGCAGAGGAAGGACTGCAGGGGACGAAGAACAGTCGTATTTTTGTGGGAAAACCGATCCAGATGGATTATGGTAAATTCGAGAACGACCTGCTCAGGCTTGATGAAGCAGCCTGGAATGAGACAACGGATATGAGGGAGCTGGTCCATCAGATTGTACCGGAATATCATTACCAGTAGAACAAATTTCAATTGGCTGAAATCGTCGCACTGCCGCGTTTTAGACTGATTGAATGATAGAAGAAACGACGTGAATCCGCCTGGAACAGGACGGAGTGGCGGAGCACGCCCTTGGGAGAGGATAAAGTATTCCATGCATTCAAGAGCGGTTGAGGAATTTATATTATGTGGTATGTGATACAGGTAAGGACGGGAACAGAGGAATCCATAAGGCTTCAGTGCGGGAAGTTGATAGACAGAGCGGCAATGGAACGGTGTTTTATCCCATACTGTGAGGAAATGAAACGCTACCACGGAGAATGGCATAAAGAGAAGAAGATTCTGTTTCCTGGGTATCTCTTTGTCATCAGCCAGGATGTGGAGGCGCTTTTTCTGGGCCTGAAAAGGATCTGCGGACTTACAAAACTACTTGGCAGCGGAAGCGTGATCGTTCCTTTAACAGCGGAAGAAGAACGTTTTTTGAAACAGATCGGCAATGATGATCAAATTGTAAACGTGTCGAAAGGTGTAATCGTTAATGGTCAGGTGATTATACTGGACGGCCCCTTAAAAGGACAGGAGGGGGTTATCTGTAAGATAGACAGGCATAAACGAAAGGCATGGCTGGAACTTCTCCTGTTTGGAAGAAAACAGAGAGTGGAGTTGGGATTGGAGATTTTGGGAAAAATGGCAGATGGTTCAATTTACAATGGTAAATGAAAAGATAGATTATGAGGGAGTAAAGAGTAATGGAAAGAGAGAAGTACTTATCAGATCCCAGGTTTCATGGAATAAAGCCATTTGAGAATAAAGTATGGCTTTCCTCCCCTACCATCCACGGTGATGAACGGAAATGGATAGATGAAGCCATTCGTACAAATTGGGTGTCTACAGTAGGTGTCAATATTAACGAAGTGGAACGTATGATAATGGAGAAGGTTGGACGTAAGTATGCAGTGGCATTGTCTTCTGGTACTGCGGCACTTCATTTAGCAGTAAAACTCTGTGGTGAAAAGCTCTATGGACGACCAAAGGCAGGTCACGGAACGCTTGAAGGTAAAAAAGTATTCTGTTCGGATATGACTTTTGGTGCGACAGTTAATCCGATAGTCTACGAGGGTGGAGAACCAGTATTTATTGATTCGGAGTATGATACTTGGAATATGGATCCAATAGCTTTGGAGAAGGCATTTGAGATTAATCCAGAAGTAAGATTGGTCATCTTGGCACATTTGTATGGTACTCCCGGAAAGATTGAGAAGATCAAAAAAATTACGGATAAACATGATGCATTACTTATAGAGGATGCTGCGGAGTCTTTGGGAGCTACATATAACAATATACAAACAGGCATGTTTGGAGATACAGCTTGTATCTCCTTTAATGGCAATAAGATTATTACCGGTTCATCTGGAGGCATGCTTTTGACTGATGTTGAAGAGAATGCTAATAAAGTGCGTAAATGGTCTACACAAAGCCGGGAAGCCGCTTCATGGTATCAGCATGAAGAATTGGGCTTTAACTATCGTATGAGTAATGTTATTGCAGGCATACTTCGAGGGCAGATCCCATATCTGGAAGAACATATCGCTCAAAAACGAGCGATTTATGAAAGGTACAAGGAAGGCTTAAAAGGATTGCCGTTGATGATGAATCCCTACGATAAGGATAACAGCGTTCCAAATTTTTGGTTGTCTTGTATGATAGTAGATTCTGGAAGCATGTGCAGACAGATCAGAGGAGAATACGAGGCACTTTATGTACCAGAGCATGGCAAGAGCTGTCCGACAGAGATATTGGATACGATTAGTATTATCAATGCTGATGGACGCCCTATCTGGAAACCGATGCATATGCAGCCGATATATCGAATGAATGATTTTGTGACTAGGGAAGGCAATGGCAGGGCTAATACAAATGCCTATATTGACGGTGCAACGATCGGACAGGATGGAAGGCCGCTGGATGTCGGAATGGATATTTTCCATAGAGGACTTTGTTTGCCAAGCGATAACAAAATGAGCATGGAGCAGGTGGATGGAATTGTTGATATTATCCATCGATGTTTTAGATAGGAGATATGAATGTACACAAAGCATTTTAAACGAAAAATTGATTTCATACTTTCCTTGTGTGCAATTATAGTACTTTCTCCGATATTCATTATTTTAATTGTTATCGGCGCAATCAAAATGAAAGGTAATCCATTTTTTACGCAAGAGCGTCCAGGCTGGCATGGAAAGATATTTAAAATGATAAAATTCCGTACTATGAGTAATGAGAAAGATAAAGCTGGAAATCTATTAGCGGATGAGATGCGATTGAATAAATATGGCAGATTTCTGCGCTCTACATCACTGGATGAACTTCCGGAAATCTTTAATATTTTAAAAGGTGATATGTCTATTATAGGGCCGCGTCCGCTACTGATTGAGTATTTACCGTGGTATACCAAAGAAGAATATAGGCGTCATGATGTCAGACCAGGTTTAACAGGCTGGTCACAAGTAAATGGAAGAAATAATCTGGATTGGGATCAGAGATTTAAAACAGATATATTTTATGTGGACCATATATCTTTTCGATTTGATTTAAAGGTTTTTTTCTTGACAATAAGGAAGGTTCTTGTACATGAAGACGTTGCAGAGAATACGCGGACTGTTGAACCAAATTTTGCAGATCAAAGACGCGAGCAAGCAGAGAAGGCAAAATAGAAAAGGAGTTTTCTGTAATAATGAATAAAAGTTTAGGACTTTTACAGCGAATTCTTGATTTTATAGGAAAAAATATTTGATAAAACAGGGAGTCAGGTAATGAATATTCTAATACTTGCAGTTGGAACAAGAAACAAAATTGTTCAATATTTTAAGAAAACTTTTGCAGGATCAGGGAAAGTGGTTGCTACGGATATTAGCAATTTAGCTCCTGCTATATACGATGCGGACAAGTACTATATTGTACCGGCGATTACGTCACCAGAATATATGGACTTGATTCTAGATATTTGCAAAAAAGAAAGTATTAATGGAGTTCTTAGTCTTATTGATCCAGAACTGAGTATGTTGGCAGAATATAAGGAGGCTTTTCAAGCTGTTGGAACAACAGTTATTGGTAGCTGTTATGAACTGTGTGAAATGGCTTTGGATAAATACCAGATGTATCAATGGTTAATCAACCATGGATATAATTGTGCCAGATCATGGCTGGATAGAGAGAAATTCTATAGTGCCATTGAGAAAGGTGAAGTTGAATACCCAGTTGTTGTTAAGCCAGCGAAAGGTTCAGCATCAATAAGCATATCTAAAGCCTACGACAGGGAAACTGTTGATATGCTTTTTGACCATGAGAATAATTTAATGATTCAAGAGTTCCTTAATGGGCAAGAAATTGGTGCAGATGTATATATCGATTTGATATCGGGTGAAGTGGTATCTATTTTTACAAAGAAAAAAATTAAAATGCGTGCTGGGGAAACAGATAAGGCCGTAACTTTTAAGAGCGATAAATTATTTGATCTTATTAAAAAATTTGTTTCAGAGGCTGGATACTGTGGTCAAATCGATATTGATATTTTTGATATTGCAGGCGAGTATTATATTTCTGAGGTCAATCCAAGGTTTGGCGGTGGATATCCACATGCTTATGAAGCTGGTTGTGATCATACAAAAATGATTTTAAATAACTTGCGGGGAAATATAAATCCTGGATGCATAGGAAGTTATGAAGAAGGAATTTATATGATGAAATACAACGAGGTAAAAATAGTAAGGATATAATTTATGAAAAAAATCGTGATTATTGATCATTTTAGCCAAACACCTGATGAACCAGGAAATAACCGATTTGTTTATTTAGCGGAAATGCTTATTACAAAAGGATTTCAAGTTGAGATTATTACAACGAGTTTTTCACATAAGGCAAAGCAACAAAGGGATTTACAAAAGGGGATGCTTGATTTGGTCTTATATGATTTTACTATGCTATATGAACCAGGATATAAAAAAAATGTTTGCCTTAAAAGGTTTTATAGCCATTATGTTTTTGGTGAAAAATTGAAAAAATATTTAAAAAAGATTGAGAAGCCAGATTTGATCTTTGCTTCTGTTCCATCGTTAAATGTCGGGGCGACTGCATCAAATTACTGTAGAAAGAATAATATACCATTTATTATTGATATTCAAGATTTATGGCCAGAGGCATTTAAACTGGTGATTCATGTTCCTTTTATTAGTGATATGATTTTTTTCCCTATGACTTTACAAGCCAATAACTTTTACGCACAAGCGGATAAAATTATTGCTGTATCTGATACATATAAGAATCGCGGACTAAAAAATAATAAAAAGGATCCAGATGGTTTATGCGTCTTTTTGGGAACGGATCTAAAAAAGTTTGATGAAAACAGTAAGTTGTTTTCAGTTGAGAAGCCTCCGAATACTATTTGGGTTACTTATGTGGGTACATTAGGACATAGCTATAATATAGAAATCATTATTGATGCATTAAATATCATTGCTGAAAAAGTTCAAAGACCGGTGAAATTCAATGTTTTTGGAGATGGTCCTTATCTAAACAGATTTAAAAAGTATGCAGCTGATTGTAAAATACCAGTGACATTTTTTGGTAGATTAAATTATTCACAAATGTCAGCTTATTTATGTAAATCAGATATTGCGGTTAATCCGATTGTAAAAGGAGCGGCACAGAGTATTATCAACAAGCATGCTGATTATGCAGCGGCTGGACTGCCAGTGTTAAACACGCAGCAATGTCAGGAATACCGTAACCTGATAAATGAGTATCAGTGCGGAATTAATTGCGACGTAGATTCAGTGGAGCAGGTTGCAAATGCACTTTTGAAACTTATAGAAGATGAAGAGTTGCGTAAAAAAATGGGGATGCAGTCCAGAAGAATGGCAGAAGAGAAATTTGATCGGGTTAATACATATCGTTTAATTGTTGCTGAAATAGAAAAGTTGGTATAGGAAAAATGAAAAAACTGTTGATTATGGCATCATTATTCTGGCCGCAAAAAAAAAGTGGAGGGCCCCCTGTTAGTGTTATGAATGTAGTTCAGTCAATAAAGGGAAGGTTCGATATTTATATAATTTCAAAAAATCATGAATTGGATGACGATCGCCCCCTTCCAAATATTCAAAATGGTTGGAATAAATTCGACTTTGGAAAGGCCTATTATGTGCCTAAGGGATATCATACTTTCAGCAATATTATGTCATTGATAGAGGAAGTAAAGCCGGATGTAATTTATCAGAATAGCTTTTTTAGTATGGACGATTTACTTCCTGTACTGATATATAAAAAAAAACATAGCAATGTGAAGGTTATTGTCGCGCCAAGGGGAGAATTTTATCCGGAACGGATTGAAAAGGGGAAGATAAAAAAGAATCTTTACTGTAAACTTTTTCAATATTCCGGCCTGTTAAAAGAGATCTACTTTCAAGGGACGGGGCGGGAGGAGTGCATTCAGGAAATGCGTTTGTTAGGAATTCAGGATAGATATATTCTGAACATACAGAATATTTCTACAATTATGAATTGCTGTTATGAGAAACTAGAAAAAAAACCGAATGAATTAAAGCTAGTATATATTGCGAGAATCCATCCCACTAAAAATGTCCTGAAAGCAATTAAATGGTTAAGAAAACTTTCAGGTAAAATTAAGTACGATATTTATGGTTCTATAGAAGATAAAGAATACTGGAAAGAGTGCCTGGCAGAAATTGAAAAGCTTCCTACAAATGTTACTGTAAAATACTGTGGTGTACTTGAACATGATGAGGTGCCTGCGACGATTGCTGCCTATCATGCATATTATATGCCAACTACTGGAGAGAATTTCGGACACTCTATTGTAGAAGCAATGCTTATTGGTAAGCCAGTAGTGATAAGCGACCAAACACCTTGGAAAGACGTAAATGGAAATGGTGGATATGTCATTGCGTTACATGATGAGGGCGGATTTATCCATGCACTTAACTCTCTGATGTGTATGGAAGCAGATGAGTATGACTCTATGTGTAATCAAATAAAAATATATATTACACAGAAACTGAATGTTAATGAGATTGTATCGCAGTATATAGAGGCTTTTAATAAGATAGAAGCGTGAAGGGGATATATGTTAAATAGAAATATAGCTTTTCGACCAAAAAAACGTGGATTATGGAAATTGTTCATATTTAAAATAAGAATAGCAGTAAAAGTTTTATTAACAGCATTTTTTGGGAAGTGTCCGCATTTGATTTCTGATAAACAACATTCAAAAATGCTTTTTACAGTTATGTTTGGCTATATTCCTGATTTTGCGCATCCGCGAACAATGAATGAGTATATTTGTGCCAATAAATTTTCTGATCAAAAACTTTCATTAAGTCAGTATACAGATAAGTATGAGGTTCGAAAATATGTTGAGAAGATTGTAGGAAAGAAATATTTGAATGATGTGCTGGGTATTTACGATAAGTTTGATCAAATAGATTTTGAGGTTTTGCCGAATTCTTTTGCTTTAAAAGCAACTCATGGGTCTTCTTATAATGTAATTGTGCAGGATAAAACTAAATTGGATAAAAAAGAGGCGAAAAAGAAATTTGATCATTGGTTGTCACAGAATTTCTATTATAAGGATAGAGAAAAAAATTATAAAATTATTAAACCGCGTATTATGTGTGATGCATTTCTTTTACCTGAAGATGGGGAGCTGGAGGAGTATAAGTTATTCTGCTTTCGTGGAAAAGTGGGATTTATTCAGCATAATAAGCAAATACTTGGGAGACGATATGATAATATTTTCGATTCAAATTGGGATATTGTGCCTGTGAAATATGGGTATGATGGATTTGACGGAGATGGAAAACCGGAAAATGGAGATACATTAATTGAAATTGCAGAACGTCTGGCAGTACCTTTTGAGTTAGTCAGAGTGGATTTGTACAATATAGATGGCCGGATTGTGTTTAGTGAATTGACATTTCATTCTGGAGGAGGATTAATTCCCTTTGAACCCAAGGAATATGATCGAAAATATGGAAAGATGTTAGGGTTATAAAATATGGATAGAGTTAATAGAAAAAATATTTTTGTAGCGGCTATCATGCACCACATACAGCACTATAATCCAGATAAGTATTGGAAAATGCGGAAAGTAGTCATTACTCCAGGCAGTGGAATACTATACAGAATAAAACAACTCTTTTATTTGTTTAGAATAAAAAGAATGGATGCTTTCAATAATGCTTCTATGGGAACCGATATTGGATTTGGAGCACATTTTGAAACGCCGCCTCATTTACAGCATGGACTGAATGGAATTATTATTTCACATTATGCACATATTGGAAAAGACGCATGGATTGCACAGCAAGTAACAATAGGCCAGGAAATTGATAAAAAGGTGGCTCCAATACTTGGAAACAATGTAATTATTGGTGCAGGAGCTAAAATATTTGGGGCCGTGAAGATTGGAAATAATGTAACAATCGGAGCAAATGCAGTGGTTACACATGATATGCCAGATAATTGTGTTTGTGGTGGAATTCCGGCTGAAATAATTAAATATAAGGATTGAGAACAATATGAAAATACTATTACTTGGCTCTCTAATTTCCACAGAACAGATGGAGTTGTTAAATAGAAACAGTAAAGAAAAAGCTTCTGTTGCTCCGGTAAATTATGAGACCATGTTAGCAAAAGGATTATCAGAGAATGGAGCAGAGGTGGAGGCACTTAGCATTCCAGCGGTAGCAGCTTATCCATATAGTATCTACAAACGAATAAATTCCAGGCATGAGGTGATTTTCAACAAAATTCATGTTCAATGGGTGCCATTCGTTAATGTTCAAGGATTGAAGCAGGTCACAATTAAGAAAAGTGTGGAGCGTTTGCTTAAATTATGGTTGAAGAATAATGAAGGGATAAATAATAAAGTTGTGCTGATGTATTCTATGTATCCATCATATTCGGAGCCAGCTATCCAGTTATGTAAAAAGTATGGCTGTCATTTGTGTGCTGTGGTACCGGATCTTCCTGAGTATATGTATTCTTGGAAGAAAATGAAAGGGATAAGGGGGGGATATTCTCAAAAAATAACGCAGCAGATGCTTCGATTACAGGGTGCCTGTGATAGCTACGTGCTGTTTACTAAGCCGATGGCGAAAAAAATGAAGATTGACAACAAACCATATCTTGTGTCAGAAGGTTTTTGCGACAAAAGCATTTTCGAGGATATTCCAGAACAGGAAAAATACGAAAAGAAAACTATTTTGTATGGTGGAAATCTTAGCAAATTGTACGGTATACATAACTTGGTAGATGGTTTTATGAAAACAAATATGGATGCCGAATTACATCTTTATGGCGCGGGAGCAGATGCTTCATATATTGAAGCATGCGCAGTAAAAGATCAACGTATTAAATTTATGGGAAGGGTTGAGCGCACGGAATTGCTAATAGCACTTAAAAAAGCTCATCTTCTTATAGTCAATAAACCTACGGATGACGATTACAGCAACTACTCATTCTCTTCAAAGATACTAGAGTATATGATATCAGGTACACCGATACTCACTACTAAGGTTAAAGGAATGCCAGAAGAATATTATCCATTTTTCTTCTTTATTGAAAATGAAACAGTTAATGGAATTGCAGATAGTATATTTCAAGTATTGCAAAAAGAACAAAACGAATTGTTGAGAATGGGTAAGTCTGCTGAAGCTTTTGCATTAAAGTCAAAAAATTATAAAATTATGGCGAAGCATATTGTTGACTTTCTTATGAGGCAAATTCAATTTTAATTATAAGGGAGTATTATGAAGTATAAAATGAGAATTTCATACCATACCATACAATTATTCTCTTGTATTTTTGTGTTGTTATGGATAAATGCTGGTAATTTTTCATTAGTTGTAGATAAAGTTCCAGCGGTAATAAAACTTGGAACTGTAGGTATGTGGTTCCTTTTTACATATTTGAGCGGAAAAGAGTTTATTGCTAGATTTATAAAAATTGGTTGGCCAATAATTATTTTTGATTTTCTTTTATTTTTTTCAAAGTTAATGGGTCATTCAGATTTTTATAATCAGTATTGTCAAATATACATTTATATAACTATTTTGACATTGTTTTATTCGTACTATTTTTTTTACGGGAAGAGACGGGATCTAGAACTTATCCTGACTATATTAGCTATAGATATTGTAATTGTTATTATAAGAACAATTGCTGCTTTACTGCAAAATCCATTGCTGGCTAGAGCGATTAGTACAAGCTATAGCGTTGCGCTTTCTGTTTTAGGTACAGAAAAACCTCGGGGGATAGGTGGTTATGGTTTATGTTATGAGTTGGTCATTTTAACGCCTTTTATTGCATATTTATTTAGCCGTGATAATAAGAAAAAAGCAATTAAGTATGCTTTCCTGGCAATGTGCGCAATTTTCTTGTTTCAAGCCCAAATTACCATGGCTGCCATTATGTTTATTGCAATTTATATAGTTTCTCAGTTTTTCTTTTCGAATCAAGGAAAATATGCTTTTTTGAAAAGAATCCTGATCGGCATATTAGCTATAGTTATAATTATATATTCAGATAATATTATATCGTTTATTATTCCATATGCAGGAAGTGAGCTGGGAAATCGTTTAGGTGAACTTCGGGCAGTAATACAGTATGGTGGATCATCAACAGGAGATTTAGCAACAAGATTTAGACTTTATAAAGAGTCGTTAGATGCGTTTGCAAGTAATCCGATTTGGGGAAGCTTCGGAAATAAACCTTTTGGGAATCACTCCACTTTATTTGACCTATTAGCAGCGTACGGTATTTTAGGAATGGTTGGTTATGCAGGATTGTTGCGTCCACAATTAAATGCCACATATGTATTTAGAAAAAAAAAGATGGCAACTGTAATTGTTATTACAATTATAAGCTATTTGATGCTCTCAATTGTAAATGTATCTGTTGGAAGTGAGATAATGGTCGCGTTTATTATTATCGCTCCGTTGGGATTACGGTTATTTGATAGGGTAAATTAATAAAATAAGACTGGAGAATTGTTATGATTTTACAAAAACTTATCTATAGCTATTACTTTTTTAGAGATGCATCGATTGTATATTTTCGTAAACTGACCAAAAGTAAAAAAAGACCAAATGGAAAGTTATTTCGTACTAGAATTTCAGACATAGAGGGAAATGATTTGGTATATAAATTATTATCATCTAATGAACCATTTGCTGTAGGTCGTATTGGTGCCTCGGAGACTTTTAATATTAACGAGTACTTTGCTGTGAAATTTGGGTATAAAAAACATATGAAAGAACGATACCGTATTCAACTCCACACACTATCTGGATTTTTTCCGCCTACAGAAGATAATGTGAAAAGGTTCTGTGATATTTTTTTGGAATCATTAAAAGAAATTGATGTGCTTCCAACATATCGGAGCTTTATGGAAGAATATATAATCCGCGAATATGCAAAGAAAGATGTGGTATTGACTGAACCCCATACTTACGAACCGTATTTTTTTGAAAATCCTTGGTCACGAGGTTTGGAGGGGAAAAAGGTTCTTGTTGTAAGCCCTTTTGCAGACTCAATAAAAGAACAATATGCGGGGAAGCAGGAACGTATTTTTAAAAATCCGGAGGTTCTTCCCAAATTTGAATTAAATGTTGTTAACGCAGTACAAACAATTGCAGGGAATAAAGACGATAGATTTGATGATTGGTTTGAAGCTCTTGACTATATGTACAATGAATGTATGAAAGTTGATTTTGACGTGGCTTTAGTTGGATGCGGGGTATATGCACTGCCTCTTTCCGCAAGGATTAAAAAAGCTGGTAAGCAGGTTATTATGATGTGTGGTTCTACGCAGTACTTATTTGGTATTAAATCTTCTAGAACAGATGCAAGGCCTTATATGAGAGAGCTCTATACAGATGCATGGATTTATCCTTCGGAAAAAGAAAAACCGAGGAATTCTTCCGCTGTAGAAGGTGGATGCTATTGGAAATGAATCAACACAAGGAGGTTTTGCAGTGTCTGAAAGAAAAACGGGAGCATTGTTATCATATATATCTACGATCTTGAACTCGGCAATTTCAATCTTTCTTACACCATTTATTTTGACTTCATTGGGGGAAGCTGAATATGGGATATATCGATCTGTTCAGGCTTTAACCGGACAGCTAGCTATGGTTTCCATAGGCATTGGTACAATCTCTGCAGTTATTGTGGCAAAGAATAATGCTCGAAATGACAGTAAGGTAAAAGAAGAGAAAGAGAACTTTTATGCGACAGCAATGAGCGTAAGCTTTGGAATATCTATGCTTATTCTGGCAGTTTCATGTATCTTGTTTATTTTTATTGGTGATATATATAAAAGTACATTGTCTTATGAACAAATAAAGCTCGTTCAGTCCATGTTCATTCTACTGGCTATAAATGTAGCATTATATCAGTTTCGAGATGTATTTGTTGGATTTGTTAATGGTCATGAAAAGTTTATTTATAGTAATGGTATAAAAGTAATTCGTTTATTACTGAGAGTTCTTTTAATTGTATTTTTATTGAAGCGAGGGTATAAGGCAATTAGTTTGGCCATAGTTGATCTTGTATTGTCAATTGTTCTTATTCTTTTAGATGTAATGTTCTGTTTTACAATATTAAAAATTCGTCCTAAATTCCATTGCTTTGATAAAGTATTATTTAAATCAATATTTACTTTTTCATTAGCTCTTTTTTTACAGACAATTGTGAATCAGATCAATCAAAACTTGGATAGTGTGATTCTTGGCGCAATGATTCAACCTGAACGCGTTGCAGTATATTCTTTAGGTTTAACAATTTATGTAGCTTTTAATTCTTTGACAAGTTCAGTTGCAAATTTGTTTACACCTGAGGCAGCTCGTTTGGTACAGAAGAATGCAGCTACATCTGATTTAATGAAATTTACAATTCGAGTTGGAAGATACCAATTTCTGTTAAGTGCTTTAGTTGTGGGTGGATTTATTTCTATTGGAAAAGAGTTTATTTTACTGTGGGTAGGAAATGGAAAAGGTGATGTGTATTATATTACTTTGATATTAATGATTCCGATGGCATTTGCATTGCTGCTATCTGGAGCCAATAGCATATTAGACGTGTACATGAAAAGATTGGGCAGGTCGATCATATTAATTTGCACAGCAGCTCTTAATCTGGTAATTAGCATAGCTCTAATTCATGTTATTGATTATTGGGGTGCTGCTATTGGAACTGCCACATCAGTAATTATTGGACAGATTATTTTTATGAGCATTCATTATGATAAAATCTTTGGGTTTGATATATTACAATTTGCCAGGTCTGTAATGAAGGGAATCTTAGTGTGTACGATTATTAGCATAATGGTTACATTTCCAATTAATTATATTATAGAAAATAATACTTTCAGATTATTGGTTAAAGGAATTGTCTACACAATATCTTATTGTATTGGTATTTATTTCTTCGGAGCAAATGAAACAGAAAAAATAATGATGCAAAAGGCAATGAAGAGGGTTATCAGAAGGTAAATTTAAGATTGGGGGAGATAGATACTATGAAAATTTTATGGGTTACAAACCAAATTATTGGACAGCTTGCAGAGCGTAAGGGAATTAAGGCTGTCACTGGACAGTGGCTTAATGCAGAGATTAATATGGAAATTAAGCAAAATGAAAACAAATTAGTAGTTTGTACCGTCGGCAGCGAAAATGTCCATTATAAAGATGCTAATGTCACCTATATTGTGCTTGGGCAAGGAAATCTTTATAACTATTATCCAGATGAAAAAAAAATAGCAGAGTGGAAGCAGGTTTTGGAAACAGAAAATCCTGATATCATTCTTATTTGGGGAACTGAATACGCTATTGGATTGTCAGTTTTATTGGCGAATCAAGGAGTAAGACCCACAGCAATATACATTCAGGGAGTAATGGCTGCGATATATGAATCCTATCGCGGTGGTTTGTCGGATAATCAGATTAGGCGGTTTACAACTATAATGGAAAGAATACGTAAGAACTCTGTTTTTGATACTGAAAAAGTTTATGAAAAGAGAGCACTTGTTGAAAAACAAATGATAGAGCTTTGTGATTACATAATTCTTGAAAATAGTTGGTCAGAGAATATTTATACACATATTAATCCAAAGGTGAAAGTTTTGTTTGCGAGGTTGCCAATAAGGGAAGAATTCTCAAATTTCAGGTGGAAAAAAGAATCTTTTCACCAGCATCAGATTGTTACTACGGCAGCAGGATATCCATTGAAAGGTATTCATCAATTGATACAGGCAGTATCAAGAATCAAAATAGAATATCCAGATGTTGTACTAATGGTTCCTGGTAACAATATGTTTGTTGTTAAAGGAATAAAAAATCGAATTCGTCAAAGCGGATATCATAAATATATAAAGACCTTAATTAAACGAAATAAGTTAATGAATAATGTTATATTTACGGGACCACTGGATTCACAAGAATATGCCCGTTTAATGATGAAGTCAGAGATTTTTATTTGTGCATCTGCTATTGAAAACCATTGCTCGTCCCTGAGAGAGGCTATGACAGTTGGCGTTCCATGTATTGCCTCGAAAGTTGGAGGAGTACCGGAATACGCAATAGATGGCTACAATTGTTTACTATATAATTATGGAGATATTGATACTCTTGTTTCGAACATAAGGGATGTTTTTGAAAGTATTGAAATAAAAAAACAATTATCAAAGCGTGGCAAGGAAGCGATGTATTATTTATACCAAACGAATCCATTGCTTTCTATGCAAAATATTTATGATTATATTTTAAAAGAAAGGAAATGCGCACCAGTTCAGCGCTGAATACTAAAGAGGTTGTATAAATGAAAATAGTTATAATAAATCATACTTTTCAGCAAGAAAGGTTTTATAAAAGATGGAAAGCGTTAGCTGAAATGCATCATGATTTAGATGTCACATTACTTACACCAAGAAAATGGGTGGATGGGAAAAGGCGTACATTAACTTATGGAAAAGAAATTGAAAGATATGGAAAAGAAATTGATGGAGAGAATTTTCACATTAAATTAATTGAAATGATTGAACATAAGATCGGAACTTGGACATCTGATGAAATGATACGTATTATTACAGAAATTCAACCGGATATAATTTATCACATTGGTGAGCATAGACAAGATTCGCTTCTTCAAATTTTAAAAAACAGGAAAAAGTATTATCCGAAAGCAAAAGTAATCGCCTTTAGCATGAGAGGACACCAACAATCATTACAACTAAAAATATCAAATAATTTCTTGAAACAGGGAAAGCATTGTGTTGGATATTTGTGGAATTATTCAAGACTTCAATATTTTAATAGAAATTGCGATGCTGTGTTTTGTCATTATCCTGAAGCAATGTCTGAATTCAGAAGAGAAGGTTACAAAAAACCAATATTTATGCAAACACAGGTAGGGGTCGATACAGACGTGTTCTATGCAAACGCTGAATCAAGGCAAAGAATTAGAAATATGTACAATATTGGCGATGCTTATTTATTTGGCAGTGCATCAAGATTTGCAGACGGAAAGGGTCTGACAGAAATCATCCAGGCGCTTCCCAAGGAAGGGAATTGGAAGTATTTGATGATAGGGTCTGGCAGATCTGATGAGGTGAAAAAGATACAGCAGCAGATTCAAAATAGAGGACTTTCAAATAAAATAATTCTGACAGGATTTATAGAAGACTGGGGCGATATGGCAGCATATTGGAATGCAATTGATTGTGCAGTTCACGTGCCATTAACAACTGCTGAATGGGAAGAAACCTTTTCTTTGTCATTGGTACAAGCTATGGCAACTCGATTACCAGTGATAGGCAGTTCTTCTGGATCAGTTCCTTATCAAATTGGAGATAATGGAATCATTGTTGAAGAAAAAGATATTCAGGCATTGCATGACAAATTCGTTTATATGATCAATAATCCGGATTATGGAAGACAAATAGGTGAAATAATGATGCGAAGGGCCGTCAATTGCTTTAGCATTAAACATTTAAATGATATATTTTACGACACGATTGTAGATATAAATCACGGAATATATGATTGGCGCAAAATAGATATGACCAAATATCGAGAGTGTGAATATATAGGATGATTTTTATGCAGGACAAGGGAGAAACTTAGCCATGCAGTATCTAATAAAATTTCCGGTGCTGCACACAGTGGGTAAAGAGGTATAGAAAAAAATGGAAAGATTGGATTTGAAAAATAAAACGGTTCTTGTCACGGGGGCTGCAGGTTTTATTGGCAGTAATTTAGTATTAGAGCTCTTGAAAAATATTTCACCGATTACAATTATTGGTGTGGACAGTATGAACGATTATTATGATGTCTCTATTAAAGAATATCGACTAGATAAAATTGAAAAGATGGTAAATCAACTTCCTGAATCAGTATGGAAGTTCATAAATGGTTCCATTGCCAATAAAAAATTAATCGAATCAATTTTTAATGAATACAAACCTTCTGTCGTAGTAAATCTCGCTGCACAGGCAGGTGTACGCTACTCTATTACAAATCCGGATGCCTATATTGAGTCCAACCTTATTGGTTTTTATAATATTTTGGAAGCCTGCCGTCATTCTTATGTTGGTGGACAAACTGGAGTGGAACATTTGGTATATGCATCTTCATCATCTGTTTATGGAAGTAATAAAAAGGTCCCTTATTCAACCGATGATAAAGTAGATAATCCGGTTTCGCTTTATGCGGCAACTAAGAAAAGCAATGAATTAATGGCTCATGCCTATTCGAAATTATATGATATTCCATCTACAGGTTTACGCTTTTTTACAGTATATGGACCTGCGGGACGCCCGGATATGGCATATTTTGGTTTTACAAATAAGCTGCGAAACGATGAGAAAATTCAAATTTTTAATTACGGAGATTGTAAACGGGACTTTACATACATAGATGATATTGTTGAAGGCGTAAAACGCGTAATGCAGATACCGCCAGAGAGAAAGTTGGGGAAAGATGGGTTACCTATTCCACCATACGCAATTTATAATATTGGAAACAATCAACCTGAGAAGTTGCTTGACTTTGTAGATATTCTTCAGCAGGAATTAATCCGATCTGGTGTATTACCCCCCAATTATGATTTCGAAGCTCATAAAGAACTCGTACCCATGCAGCCGGGAGATGTGCCAACTACATTTGCGGATACAAGTGCACTTGAAAATGATTTTGGATTTAAACCAAATACAAGTTTGCGGGAAGGACTTCGTAAATTTGCAGAGTGGTATAAAGCGTTTTATATGAGAGAGGAAATGTGAAAATGAAAATTGCAGTAGCAGGAACAGGATATGTAGGCTTATCCATAGCCACATTATTATCACAGAATCATAAGGTTGTAGCCACGGACATTGTACCGGAAAAGATTGAGTTAATCAACAATCATAAGTCGCCAATTCAGGACGAATATATCCAGAAGTATCTGGCTGAAAGGGAACTGAATATAGTGGCGACTTTGGATGCGGAAGCGGCATATAAGGAGGCGGATTTTGTTGTTATTGCAGCACCTACAAATTATGACAGCAAGAAAAATTTCTTTGATACAAGTGCGGTAGAAGCTGTCATTAAATTAGTTATTCAGTGCAATCCGGAGGCGATTATGGTAATTAAGTCCACGGTTCCGGTAGGGTTTACAGCATCAGTACGCGAAAAATATCATTGCGATAATATCATTTTTAGCCCGGAGTTTTTAAGAGAATCTAAGGCTTTGTATGATAATCTTTATCCAAGCCGCATCATTGTTGGTACCGATGTTGAAAATGCAAGATTAGTGAATGCTGCTAATATTTTCGCGGATTTACTAAAGGAAGGTGCGATAAAAGAAAATATTGATACTATAATCATGGGATTTACAGAGGCGGAAGCAGTAAAACTGTTTGCCAATACATATCTCGCTTTGAGAGTTTCTTATTTTAACGAGTTAGATACTTATGCAGAAATGAAGGGATTAAATACACGGCAGATTATTGGTGGAGTTTGTCTTGATCCACGTATAGGTTCACATTATAATAATCCATCATTTGGCTATGGTGGTTATTGCCTGCCAAAAGATACGAAACAGCTGCTTGCTAACTATGAAGATGTTCCGCAGAACATGATTTCTGCAATTGTGGAATCAAATCGTACGAGAAAAGATTATATTGCCAATAAGGTGTTAGAAATTGCAGGTACATATGAGGAGAATGATGATTACGATATTAAAAAAGAACAGGAAGTAGTTATAGGTGTATATCGGTTAACAATGAAATCTAATTCTGATAATTTCCGCCACTCATCAATTCAAGGGGTTATGAAACGACTTAAGTCAAAAGGTGCGATGGTCATAATATATGAGCCAACATTGGAAAATGGCAGTACTTTTTTTGGCAGTAAGATAATAAATGATTTGGCGAAGTTTAAAGAAATGAGCCATGCTATTATTGCAAACAGATATGATGCGAGCTTAGATGATGTACGTGATAAAGTTTATACAAGAGATATTTTTGAACGGGATTGATCGTGTGTGGAGGAAGATCTGAAATGTCTGATAATGGTCAGGTTTGGTTTACAGACAGCGATAATCCTGTAGCATATCAGTAGTATACAAGAACAGAATAAAAAAGAACGAAAGGTGATTTAATAAAATGAGTATTTTTGAAAATAAAACACTTTTAATTACTGGCGGTACCGGATCTTTTGGTAATGCCGTGCTAGACCGTTTTCTTGACACTGATATTAAGCAAATCAGAATATTCTCACGTGATGAAAAAAAACAAGATGATATGCGCCATGAGTACCAGGCAAAATATCCTGAGGTTAGCGATCGTATTAAATTTTACATAGGCGATGTCCGTGATATCAGGTCTGTTCGTAATGCCATGTACGGCGTGGATTATGTTTTTCATGCAGCAGCCCTAAAGCAGGTGCCATCTTGTGAGTTCTTTCCGGTTGAAGCAGTACGGACAAATGTTTTTGGTACGGAAAATGTTTTGACAGCAGCCATTGAAGCGGGGATCAAGAAGGTTATCTGCCTGTCTACAGATAAGGCGGCCTACCCAGTGAATGCAATGGGTACTTCTAAGGCGATGATGGAGAAAGTGATTGTCGCAAAATCAAGAACGGTGCCACCAGATGAGACAAGCATCTGCTGTACGAGATATGGCAATGTCCTTTGTTCAAGAGGTTCCGTTGTGCCGCTTTGGATTGAACAGATAAAAGCAGGCAATCCGATTACGATTACAGAGCCGTTTATGACCCGTTTTGTGATGAGCCTTGAGGAAGCCATTGAGCTTGTTATCTTTGCTTTTCAGAATGCAGATTCCGGGGATATTATGGTGCAGAAAGCGCCGGCTTGTACCATTGAAGTTTTAGCACAGGCAGTGAAGGAGTTGTTTTATTCGGAAGATGAGATTAAGGTGATTGGTATCCGCCACGGTGAGAAGATGTATGAGACACTCTTGACAAATGAGGAATGTGCCAATGCTATTGATCTGGGTAATTTCTATCGGGTACCATGTGATAAACGAGATTTGAATTATGATAAGTATTTTAAGGATGGCGATATTGAACGAAACAAGCTGACAGAGTTTAATTCTAATAATACAGACTTGTTGACTGTAGAACAGGTAAAGACAAAACTGATGGAGTTAAGCTATATTCGCGAAGAACGGTTTAAGGTTTTGGAAAACAGATAAGGATAGAAAAGAGATGAAAATATTAGTAACAGGCGCAAAGGGGATGGCAGGAACCGCTTTTGTCGACAATTTGAAAAGTATTAAAGAAAATAAGAATCATAACCGCTATAAACTGTTTATTGATGAGATTTATGAGTATGATCTGAACTCTACGGAAGAAGAACTGGAAGAATATTGCAGGAAAGCAGATTTTATCTTTAACTTTGCAGGTGTAAATCGTCCAGAGAACCCGGAAGATTTTATGAAAGGTAATTATGGATTTGCCTCTGAATTATTATCACTTTTAAAAAAATATAACAATAAGGCAACGATCATGCTGAGTTCCTCTATCCAGGCCACCCTGGCAGGAAGATTTGGCAATTCTGAGTACGGACGCTCGAAGAAGGCAGGAGAAGAGTTATTCTTTTCTTACGCAGAGGAAACTGGGGCAAAGGTGGCTGTTTACCGTTTCCCTAACTTGATGGGGCATAGCCGTCCAAATTATAATTCTGCTGTATCTACATTCTGTTGGGCAATCGCAAACGATGAAGAATTTATAGTTGATAACCGCTGTACAGAACTGGAGCTTCTCTATATTGATGATTTAGTAGAAGGGATGTTTGACCTGCTGGAAGGGAAAGAAATCCACTGTGATTTTGATGGTGTGGAGACAATTCTGGATGCCAATGGACGCTATTGTTGTGTGCCTGTAGTACATAAAGTTACTCTGGGAGAAATTGTAGATCTGTTGCAGCAGTTCAAAGAGCAGTCAAAGACACGGATGATGCTTAAAATGCCAGAAGGTTCTTTCATAAAGAAGCTGTATAGCTTATACCTGACTTATCTTCCGACGGATAAGTTTAAGTATGGGCTGAAAATGAATTGTGATGACCGCGGCAGCTTCACGGAAGTGCTGCAAACTGCAGAGTATGGGCAAGTGAGTGTCAACATCAGCAAACCAGGAATTACAAAAGGGCAGCACTGGCATAATTCTAAATGGGAATTGTTTATTGTAGTTGCTGGCCGGGGACTCATTAAGGAACGTAATATCCATACAGGTGAAATAGTGGAGTTTGAAGTTAGTGGGGATAAACTTGAAGTTGTCCAAATGATTCCGGGGTGGACGCATAATATTATTAATTTATCTGAAACAGATAATCTTGTGACAGTAATGACCTGTAATGAGGTTTTCAACCCGGAAAAGCCGGATACTTTTTTTGAACCGGTATAAAAGGGGGGGAAACAATGGGTAAAAATTCAACTATTAGAAATGATTTTTCAGATATTCAATTTAAAAACAGTGGCAAGCTGAAACTTCTTATTATTGTAGGTACCCGTCCAGAGATTATCCGTTTGGCAGCAGTGATAAATAAATGCCGGAAGTATTTCGATGTGGTGTTGGCACATACTGGGCAAAATTATGATTATAACCTCAATGGCATATTTTTTGAAAATTTAAAGATTGGTAATCCAGATGTATATATGGAGGTTGCGGGAGATGACCTAGGCGAAACAATCGGTAATATTATTAACTGTTCATATAAGCTGATGAACCAGATCAATCCGGATGCACTCCTGGTTTTGGGTGATACTAATTCCTGCCTGTCAGCCATATCGGCAAAGCGGTTGCATATTCCGATATTTCATATGGAAGCGGGAAACCGTTGCAAGGATGAGTGTCTTCCAGAGGAGACAAACCGTCGTATTGTAGACATTATTTCTGACGTAAATCTAGCTTATTCAGAACATGCCAGGAAATACCTGCACGAGTGCGGACTGCCCAAAGAGCGTGTTTATGTGACGGGATCTCCGATGGCTGAAGTATTGCGCCAAAATTTCTCAGATATAGAGAAATCAGACATTCTGGGGAAGTTGGGATTGGAGCCGCGGAAATATATCCTGTTGTCGGCACATCGAGAAGAGAATATTGATACAGAAAAGAATTTTCTGCTGCTGTTTACTGCAATTAACAAGATGGCTGAGAAGTATGATATGCCAATTCTGTATTCCTGTCATCCACGCTCGCGGAATCGTTTAATGGCATCCGGTTTTGAGCTGGATAAACGTGTAATCCAGCATGAGCCGCTTGGATTTCATGATTATAATCATTTACAGATGAATGCATTTGCGGTTGTTTCTGATTCCGGTACATTACCGGAGGAGAGCAGTTTCTTTACAAGTGTAGGACATCCTTTTCCGGCTATATGTATTCGTACATCTACAGAACGTCCGGAGGCAATGGATAAGGGCTGTTTCTTGCTGGCAGGTATTGATAAAAAATCGTTGTTGCAAGCAGTAGATATAGCAGTGCAGATGAATCTGGATGGTGATTATGGTATCCCGGTACCAGATTATGCAGATGAAAATGTCAGTGCGAAAGTAATCAAAATTATTCAGAGCTACACAGGTGTTGTTGAGAAGATGGTGTGGAGAAAAATGGAGTCATAATCTAGATTTGGTAATGCGAATTCTGAAGAATATAATAACTGGCATGGGGAATGTAGTTGCCCCCCAACTTGATTATTGTGATTGGTCCTTTTTTATATTAAAATATTAAGTTTTACAGAAGACAGATAACCACAGATAAAACCAACATACAAAGGAGAACAACTCATGTCAAAATACTTCGGCACTGACGGTTTCCGCGGCGAAGCCAACGAAACTCTGACCGCAGAACACGCATACAAAACAGGTCGTTTTATCGGCTGGTACTATGGATTAAAACGCGCGGACGGACGCGCAAAGGTTGTAATAGGCAAGGATACGAGGCGTTCCTCCTATATGTTTGAGTACGCCCTGGCTGCGGGACTTACGGCCTCGGGGGCGGACGCCTGTCTTCTCCATGTCACGACAACACCCAGCGTATCGTACGTAGTGAGAACGGAGGACTTCGACTGCGGCATCATGATTTCAGCAAGCCACAACCCGTATTATGATAATGGTATCAAATTGATCAATTACTACGGCGAAAAGATGGAGGAAGATACAATTCTGAAGGTAGAAGCGTATCTGGATGGCATTACTGGAGAGATCCCGTTTGCAAAAGGAGAAAGGATCGGCAGAACTGTCGATTACGCCATCGGGCGGAACCGCTATATCGGCTATCTGATCTCGCTGGCCACCCGCTCTTATGAAGGATTAAAGGTCGGCCTGGACTGCGCCAACGGCAGCGCATGGATGATTGCCAAGAACGTCTTTGACACATTGGGGGCGCGGACATATGTGATACATAACAATCCCGATGGCATTAATATCAATCAGGGCTGCGGTTCCACCCATATTGAGGCCCTGCAAAAGCATGTCATGGAAAACGGCCTGGATGTGGGATTTGCCTTCGATGGGGACGCCGACCGCTGCCTCTGTGTCGATGAACATGGAAATGTTGTAGATGGAGACGCAATATTATACATCTATGGCTGCTACATGAAGGAGCGGGGCAAGCTGGCAGGAAACAAGGTGGTCACCACCATAATGTCCAACTTCGGCCTCTACAAGGCGTTTGACGCAGCTGGAATCGAATATGAAAAGACCGCAGTCGGAGACAAGTACGTATATGAAAATATGGAAGCGAACGGCTACCGGCTCGGCGGGGAGCAGTCCGGCCACATTATTTTTCGGAAATATGCCGCCACAGGGGACGGAATTCTGACTGCCATAAAGATGATGGAAGTGATGCTGGAGAAGAAAATGACGCTCAGCAAACTGGCCGAACCGTTTACGGTTTATCCACAGGTATTGAAAAATATCCGTGTCAGGGACAAGGCTGCCGCCAGAAATGACGAGGCAGTTAAAAATGCGATTGCCATAGTGGAAGAGAAACTGGGCGAGGAAGGACGCATTCTGGTACGTGAAAGCGGAACAGAGCCAGTACTTCGGATCATGGTTGAGGCGGATCAGATAGAGACGTGTGACGCTTACGTGAATACGATACTGCATACCATCATTGACAGAGGGTATCAGGCAGAATAACAGAAAATACAAACCGGATCATTTTTTATTGGGGGAAATAAAGTCCAGCTAAGAAATGTCAAGAGGTGATGTGAAAAAAGTTGATATTTTTATTATCCTAAAAAAGGGTAACTTAAATAAGCCTAGCTACATGGAGATTTTAAAATTAGATGTCCAATT